>NZ_FCOK02000005.1 GCF_001544555.2 Caballeronia udeis
CGGCGAGCCGCAATCCTTGGGCGGGAGGGGCAGGCGCAACCCAAAAGCTCCATGGGAGTCGCTGCCGTGAACACCAATATCCATTGAACCGTTGTAGTTCTGAATTCCGCACTGTCCTGGCTCTATGGATTTGCCGTGGGAAATAGGACTCGCCCATCCAGACAGAGCCTTGAGCTGGGTTGCGTGCGCTACACCGACATTCTGCTTACAGATCACAAAAAATGATTCCAATATCGTTCCAACTGGAACGACCAGCAGAACTCTCATAAACACCAAGGAAGTAAATTGCAGGGGATGAAAATAGATCCTGGTTGGATGCCCGGGTTCTATCCTGGAGCGGTCGCGATACAAAAAGCAGATAACTCGCGAATAAAGGAAATTCTGCCCTGGTATTGCAAGAGCGTGCCGAGTCCTTGCAAGAAGCTTCAATGCCTTTCGAAGCGGCACGAAATCCCGGCGCCAACTGCATGATTCGATCGGCGTCGGGCACGTCATACACCATGCTGGAGAATATGATGAAAACTCTGACTTTGATTCCTATAGCCGCATTGGCGTTGTGCACCACGCTGGCCCATGCGGGCGACGACGCTGGCACCGCAAGTACGGCAACCGGCAGCAACGCATCTATGACGTCTGACGCAGTCGGCGGCACGCCCGAGGGCAGCAGCATGAGCGGTGCCCACGTTGGCAAGACTCGCGCGGAGGTCTATCAGGAATTGCAGCGCGCCCAGAAGGACGGCACGCTGGATCGCTTGAACGTGCTCTACGGCGGGCAGTGAGCAGATGCACGGGATGCCCGACGCTTTTTGCTCACCGCAATGATGACTAATGCCAACGGGTGAACAAGTTCTGGTGTGACGATTTGCGCCCACTTTGTCGTGCTTCGCCGGTGGCTCAACGTGTGCGCGTCCGAATCGAAGGTGAACCGATGACCAAAACGTTCGCTGTCCTTCTCGCCTACCAGTGCCTTGGCGAATTAATAGCCTACGCCGGGAACCTGCCGATTCCCGGCGCGGTTATAGGGATGATCCTGTTGTTAGCTTCCCTGAGTCTCCGCCCCGGCCTTTCATCCGCCATTGAGAGCGACGCTCTTGCCCTGCTTAGGATTCTGCCTCTTTTGTTCGTTCCAGCAGGAGTCGGCATCATGGTCTTTGCCGGCCGCGTGGCTCATGACCTGCTCCCGATAGCCGTGTCCGTTGTTGTGTGTACGGCGCTAACAATCGTCGTTGCCGCGCTTGTCGGCCAAGGCTTGTGCGCTTTATGGCCCCCGCGCGCTGCACCGCTTGCACCGCTGACAACATCGTTTGCATCGCCGCTCCATGCCGACGGAAACACGGCGCCTGCGGCTGCCGACATTGAGAAGGTTGATACGCCGTGAACGTTCATCAGAACATCGCGTCCGCGTGGGAATTTCTCGGAGCAACACCGCTTCTTTGGCTGACCCTCACGTTCCTCGCGTACGCAATCGCGCAGGTCGTCCACGGTTCGCTAGGAAAAAGTGCGCTCGCGAATCCCGTGTTAATTGCAGTAGCGCTTTTGATATTTGCCTTGCGTGAATCGAACACATCGTATGTCACCTACATGCGAAGCGCCCAGCCCATTCAATTTTTGCTCGGACCGGCAATCGTCGCGCTCGCTATACCGATGCACCGACAATTGCCTAAATTGCGCCGGCTAGCCCCACAGTTGGCTGGCGCACTTGTGGCGGGCTGTGCGACGGGCATCTCATCGGCCGTTCTAATCCCAAGGCTTCTGGGAGCCACGGGTCAAATACTTGCCACTATTGCTCCGAAGAGCGTGACGGCAGGAATTGCTATCCGTATTTCCGAGAAAATCGGCGGGTTGCCGTCGCTGACGGCCGTCCTTGTGATCATGACCGGCATCACTGGCGCGGTGATTGGCAGCGGCCTTTTGAGGTTGATTCACGTGTCGAGGCATGACCTGGGAGGGTTCGCACTGGGCGTCGCATCCCATGGAATCGGCACTGCTCGTGCGTTGCAGATAAGTGAAGAAGCCGGCGCATTTGCAGGCCTCGGGATGGGCCTGAACGGCATTCTGACGTCCTTTGTCCTGCCAATTATTTATCCGATCCTGAGCGGTTTTTCCTGACGCGACGGACCCACTTCGCTGCTTTATTTGCAGCACTCCTTCTGCTCACGCAGTCTTGGTGTGTTGCATCCACCGGTTGAGTCCGCACCGATGGCCCACCGGATGGCATCGTTCAACGAAGGGCCGCTTTCTGCCTTGAAACCAACTTTCGAATGTCCGAGCGACGGCGTCAATGAACGTCAGAAGGTGGCCGAACCAGGTCCGGCGCTGGGTCCGACTGCCCCGCTCTCCTTCAAGATGCGAACGGCATAAGGCGGCCCGGATCCGCTCTTGAAAATCACCCGAACCTAAGGTTCACAGAGTGAACGGTAGCGTCACTACGGCGTATCGCGCCCCTAAGTCTGCCTGATCTTGTAGAATTCCCGCGGCAGCGCATCGCTCACGTCCACCACAACCTCCGGCCACATACCCATGCGCACTCTCGTTGCATTGGCTTTCTTATGCTTGCCCCTTCTCGCACACGCGGACTGCAAAGAACGCTTTACCGAGTGGGCTCACACGCTGCAACCCGGCCGCGCTGTCGACGCCGACAATGCCGCTTGCAAGGTTTGGCCCGCGAATCCGGCGCAAACGCTTGCCGTGTTGCCGTTGCCCCAGAAAGGCGGGACAACCGATGAGACTGTCTATGATGTCGAGGTGCTGGTGGCGGACAGCAAGACGGGAGCGGTCATCGCTCACAGTTACGAACCCTCCGCCATTACGTCCGATGCGATAGGCCTGCAGAGCATTGCTCTCGACACCGCGCCTTGGCGGCTTACGCCTCAGGAACTTGCCTTTGGCGTAAGGAAGAGCTTCCAAAACTCGTCGCGAGTAAATCCCTTCGCGGATACGACGCTCAGTCTTTATGTCATCGACGAGCGCAAGCTTCGACGGGTGCTCAGCAATCTAACGACGCGACAAAGCACGGGAGATTGGGACGGCAACTGCGCCGGCCAGTTCTCCGATACGTCCCGCGCAATATCGGTCGGTCCAGCGGGCCGCGGCGGTTATGCAATGCTACTTGTCAGCGAAAAGACAGTCGACACGACCCACACGGTGGCCGGGGAACAATGTGCAAGCAAGGACAAGGCCGCCAGACGGGCCAGCTTTACAATGGAATACGATGGTTCGCACTACGGCGTTCCGAGTGGCCTGAGCGACGACCAATAGTCCTGCCGCGCCGACATCGCCAACGCGTGTCAATAACCCGGAGGCGCACAACTTTGCCGGCCGCCGCATCACTCTATCCACCTACGGCCGACCACCATGCTGCAGATGTCGCGCGTTGAGTGTCCGCATTCCAACCCTTGCTGTTCAGTGAAGCGATGGGTCCGTCGGCGCCTGATCGCTATCCGACAAACATTGATAGGCCACTTCGCAAACCAGCGACACCAGGCCCGGCAGGGACGTTACTTAATGATCGTCAGCCTGTCCGTTGCCTGTTTGGCGCCATCAATCGCGACGGCAGCAAGCTTTGACTGCGGCAACGCCAGAACCCGTTTCGAGAAAACGGTCTGCGCCGATCCGAAGCTATCGGCTCAGGACGCAGCGATGGCGCAGCGCTACGGTGCGGCCCTGCCATTACTTTCCGACCCGGGAAAAATGATCCTGCGCACCGGGCAGGAACAGTGGCGCAAAGTCGTGAAAGTCCTGTGTCTTGATAACAAGAGGGATGAAAACCCCGCCTCCTGCCTGCGACGGCAATACGCTGACCGGCTCGACGATCTGCGCAGCGCCGCCACTTCCATTGGTCCCTTCGTGTTCAGCCGAATTGACCATTACACGTCAATCGGGAAACAAGAAGTCACCGGCATGCCTTTGGAACAGCACACGGGCCTGCCAAGAATCGATCATCCGATTTCCCCGATAGCAGAACAATGGAATGGTGCGATAGTCCGATCGGCCGCGACAGCGCGAGCAAATTGGTGTTTCGGAGACGCCGAAACGTCCAGCGACCAGTTTGTGGGTTTCAGGGTCCAGTCAGCGACGCCGCATTTCATTAACGTCGAGATGTTCCACACTGAGCAATGCGCTGCGGGAGCGGCTTCCGTGACCATGAGCAACATTTCCTACTTGCTCAAGCCAACCCTGCATCGCCTCAAGACGGAGGACTTGTTCACACCGGATAGCGGATGGGAGGCCTTCTTACGTGATCGTGCCTCGCGGGAATTGAACGTCTCCCCCTTCTTTGCCGACGGAATCAGCAAGGACGTGCGAGATCCGACGGCGTGGTCCTTCACCAAGGAGGGCCTTCTTGTTTCGTTCAACCCCGGTGAGGCAGATGCAATAGCATCCGGCATTCTCGAAGTGACCGTACCGTGGACCGATTTGCATCGTTTGCTGGCGCCAGGAGCGCCGATCCCGCGATGATGCTCTAAATGCGGCCCGGCAGGATCTCGCTGGCCGATGCGCTCGCTCATGAACTTCACCGAACGTCCAGCGCCTCACAACGTTCCCCCCGTTACCCTTGATGACGCGGAATTGTGCACTTACCTGGTAACTCAGGCGTCCTGATGGCGGCAATTTCCGATTGTGGACGACCTATACACTCGTGCCGAAGGTCCGAAGCCAGCCGAACCAGGAACTCCGGCAACCACCCTCCTGCACTCAGAGCCGGGACGCGCATTCCTCACGCAGATGCTCGACGAATGCCTGCTGGACGGCGGTGCCGAGCCAGTCGGTACGCAAGGTGTACCCGACTGCCCGGCTCGCCTCAGGCGTCACCAGTTCCAACGCGACCATCTCGCTTCCCGGAGAGGCTTCGCGAATCAGCGCACGCGACAGGAGTGTGATGCAATCGCTTTCCACCAGCATCGCTATCATCATGGCGAGCGAGCTGGTCTCGACCACCAGCGGTGGCTTGACCTGCAGCCGGGCGAAGATCGAATCGATCACCGCGCGTCGCGGCACATTGCGCTGTGGCACGACCCAGTCGTAACCGGCAAGGTCGTGAGCCGCGATGGATTTCTGCCCGGCCAACCGATGCCCCTTGCGTACTGCAACCACGTAAGGATCGGCGAACAGTTCCGTCTCTTGCACGGACCCCATGAGGCGAGGCTCGCGCAGCCCGCCAATGATGATATCGATCGCGCCGGTACGTAGTTCGCGCAGCAGCCGTGCGTGGGAGCCTTCATCGACCGTGACGCGTGCAGCAGGATAGCGCTCGCGCAGCCGCTGGATGGCGCGCGCGACGAGGCGTGGCGGCAGCAACGGCAAGACGCCGATCGCCACTTTGCCGGTGAGCTGCCCACGGGCGTACGCCAGATCCTCGCTCGCCTGCGCGATCTCGTAGAGCGCCAGACTCAGACAACGCGCGAATTCAATGCCAGCGGGGTTCGCCGACACGCTGTGCACACGCCGCCGGTAGAGCGACATCCCGACGTTCTGCTCGATCTGACGCGCCGCCCGATGCACGGCCGGCTGCGAAATGCCCAATGACTGTGCGGCCTCTGCCGCCGATCCCGCGTTTGCAATCGCGATGTGGCAGCGCACCTGCGTATCGGTCAGGTGGCGGCAAATCTTGCCCGCGTTCGATGCCGCCGATTGGCCCGTCAGGCTCGCCACCGCACGCTCCATCTGGTCGAGCATGCGACGCACGCGCCGTTGCAGGATCACGCCCTCCGCCGTCAGTTCGCTGCCGCCGAAGCCGCGCTCGAACAGCTGACCGCCGAAACTCGCTTCCAGCTTGCTGATGGCGAGGCTCACCGCAGGCTGCGTGCGCCCCGCGCGGACTGCCGCCTGTCCTATCCCACCTGCTTCGCACACTGCATCGAACAGGAAGAGACGCCTTAATCGCGTCAGATCGTCATCCGATGACGTACCCCCTACTCCACCCATCGATTCTCCGGAATTGCTATGTGAAAACCCTTAGCTTAACCAAAATTTATGCCTTTCGGCGAACTTCATATTAAGGACTCCGGCTACATCTCACTTACAGTAACGCCCATTCGATCAATAAGTTTGCAGTCAGGAGCCGGTACATGCCCGTCGTCATCGACACGCACACTCATGCAATTTCCCCGGATAAACAACGCTATCCTCTCGCGCCGGTCGGTGGTCACCAGTCGGAATGGTCGGCAAAGCGCCCCGTCAGCTTCGAAGGCCTGCTCACGTCGATGGATGAAGCCGGCATTGACCGTGCGGTGGTCGTGCAGGCCTCGACGGTCTATGGCAACGACAATAGTTATGTGGTCGAAGCGGTACGCAGCCACCCCGGGCGTTTCGCAGGCGTGTTCTCGGTCGACGTGCTGGCAAGCGACGCCGTCACGCAGGTGCAGCGCTGGCTCGATGCAGGCCTCTCCGGGCTGCGCCTTTTCACAACCGGCAGCACGATGCCCGGCCAGGCGGGCTGGCTCGACGACGAGCGCTCGTTTCCGGTATGGGAATACGCGCAGCGCCATCACGTGTCGATCTGCCTGCAGATGACCGCGCAAGGCATTCCTGCGCTCCTGAACATGCTCGCGCGCTTTCCGGAGATCCGGGTGTTGCTCGATCACCTTGCACGGCCCGACCTCGCCGGCGGTCCGCCGTACGAAACGGCCTCACCGCTCTTCAGCCTCGCGTCGCATGGCGGTGTGTATCTGAAACTCACGAACCGTACGATCGCCGAAGCCGCACGCGGCGCTTCAACACCTGCTGCTTTCTTCCCGCGCGTGCTCGACGCATTCGGCGCACATCGCATCGCATGGGGCTCGAATTTCCCGGCTGCCGAAGGCGCGCTGCCGCAACTGCTCAGCGATGCCCGCGAGAGTCTTTCGATGCTGCCCGCCGACGCTCGCGAAGCGATCTTCGGCCGTACCGCCAGCACGATTTATCCAGCGCTCGCCGCTTGAACCGTGCTTGATGCATCCGTCTGGAATGAAACAGGAACACACGACCTTGAGCACCTCTACGCAACCGCTGCACCTGAAGATTGCACTGCACACCTATCCTCATACGCGAGCCCTGAAAGCCGGCGAACTGACCGATCCTGCCGTCGAATTGATATTTGAGGACGTCGAACCGATTCACCGTGCATTCGCACCGATGGCGCGCCGTCAGGCATACGACATCAGCGAATTGGCGATCGTCACGTATCTGCAGGCGAAAGCTTACGGCAAGCCAGTCGTGCTGTTGCCGGCCGTCGTCGCCGCGCGCTTCCAGCAGGGCTGCATTATTTATAATGCCCAGCGAGGCAAGCTCGATGCCGGCAGCCTCGCGGGCAAGAAAGTCGGCGTACGTGCCTACACGCAGACCACCGGCATGTGGGTGCGCGCCATTCTCGCGCAGACCTACGGCGTACCGCTCGATCAGGTCGATTGGATCACGATCGAAGGCGCGCATCTGGAGGAATATCGCGACCCGCCGTTCGTGCACCGCGCCGAACCCGGCAAACAATTGTTGCCGATGCTGCGCGCGGGCGAACTCGATGCCGTCATCCTCGGCAACGATTTGCCAGACGAGCCGGGCCTCGAACCGCTGATCGCCAATGCGGCCGCCGCCGACCGTGCGTGGTATGCCCTCCATCATTACGTCCCGATCAATCATGTTGTCGTGGTAACGAAGGCGCTGGCCGATGCACAGCCGCAAGCCGTGCGCGCGGTGTATGACCTGCTGTGCCGCGGCAAGGCATCAGTCGCTGCGGAGAACACCGGCAGGCCGGACAAGCTACTGTCCGGATACGAGGCGCTGCGCGGCCCGCTCGAGGAAACCCTTGCGTTCTGCGAGCAACAGCAACTGCTGCCGCGTAAGCTGAGTGTCGACGAAATCTTCGCCGACAGTCTCGCCATCCTGGGCGACGCCGCGCGCTAGAGCTGCATCCGTGCGTTTCACCATTTTTGAGCGAACCCGAATTCGCCGCCGCTTGACTAGGAGACACCATGAGCTTGCCCGGGAAATCCGCCGCCGCTAAACCCAAGGCACGTCAACCGTTCTACCGCGACCTGTCCTTCCAGGTACTGGCCGGTATGGCACTGGGCATTGTCACGGGTTACTGCTTCCCGAAGTTCGGCATCAATCTGCAGCCCGTCGGCGACGCATTCATCCGCGTCATCCAGATGCTGATAGGGCCGATCATCTTCTGCACCGTGTGCAGCGGCATCGCGGGCGCCAACGACTTCAAGAAGGTTGGCCGCGTGGCGATCAAGGCGCTCGTCTATTTTGAAGTGGTGACCTCGCTCGCGCTGGTGCTGGGCCTCGTGGTCATCAACCTGCTCAAGCCGGGTGTCGGCATGAACGTGGACATGCACAGCGTGCACTCCGCCGCCGTCGATGCGTACGTCGAGCAAGCGCACCACGTCGTCACCACGAGCGGATTTCTGCTGAATGTGATTCCGCACACGGCGATCAGTGCATTCGCCGGCGGCGACGTGCTGCAGGTGCTTTTCTTCTCGGTGCTGTTTGCGTTTGGCCTGGCCGCAATCGGCGAGCGTGCACAGCCGGCGTTAAAGCTGATCGATGCGGTATCAGGTTCGCTCTTCTGGATCATCGGCCTGACGATGAAGATCGCGCCGCTCGCCGCCTTCGGTGCGATCGCCTTCACTGTCAGCAAGTTCGGCTTCGGCACGCTGCTCTCGCTCGGCAAACTCGTCATCGAGTTCTACCTGACCTGCGCGCTCTTCATCTTGCTGATCCTCTGGCCGATCGCGAAGGTCAACGGCTTCAGTCTGCTGCGCCTGATGCGTTACATTGGTGCGGAACTGCTGCTCGTGATCGGCACGAGTTCGTCGGAGACAGTTTTCCCGCAACTGATCGACAAGCTGGAACGGCTCGGCTGCGAAAAATCGGTGGTGGGTCTGGTCCTGCCGACAGCGTACTCGTTCAATCACGACGGCACGTGCCTGTATTTCGCCGCAGCCGCCGTGTTTCTCGCTCAGGCCACCAACACGCCGATGACCTGGCACGACCAGGTGGTACTGCTCGCCGTCCTGCTGCTCACGTCCAAGGGCGCGGCCGGCGTGTCCGGCGCGGCAATTGCCGTGCTGGCAGCGACGCTTGCCGCATCGAACACGATTCCGGTCGAATCGATCGCCTTGATTCTCGGCATTCACAAGGCGATGTCCAGCGCATTCGTGTTCACAAACATAGTCGGCAATAGCGTGGCGACCATCGTGGTGGCGAACTGGGAAAAGGCGCTCGATCGCGTCGCGCTACGCCATGAACTGAAAACCGGCTTCAAGCAGGTGGACCCGCCGCCCGGGCGCCTCAGCCAGACGAGCAGCGCTCAGGCAGGAAACTGACAACAGATGCGCGGAGGCCGGCGGCGCAGACGAACGACCGTTGCCGCCTCGGCCCGAAGCCCATAACCGGAGTTTGAAAACAGTACATTTATTTAGTGATACGAAATTTATAGCTAGTCCCTGCCGTCACCGGGCGTTTCACCTATAAGACATTAAATCGGAGACATATTATGAAAAAAAGGGTTTGGAGAACCATTGGATTTGGATTGTCGGCTGCGGCCGGAACGCTGGGCGCAATGTCTGCACATGCGCAAACGAGCGTCCAGATATACGGTACGGTAGACGGCGGCATCCGTTACCAGACGAATACGGTAAAAGGCGGCGGCACCGTGCTCACGATGAATTCGAACGGCTACTACAGTTCGAACAAGCTCGGCTTCCTGGGGAAGGAAGACCTGGGTGATGGCTGGAACGCGCACTTCCAGCTGGAGAACGGCTTCAACCTCGGCAACGGACAATACGACAACACCACCGGCATAGAATTCAACCGGCAGGCGTTCGTCGGCATCGGAAATTCGAAATACGGGTCGATCGACCTCGGGCGCCAGTACACAATTTCGCACGACATCATTGGTATCTACGATCCATTCGGTTTCCACTTCACGCCGATCCTGCCGTTGACCACTGCCTCGGACGGCACGCGTAACAATAACGACATCAAGTACAAGAACGTCTTTGGACCCTTGCTGTTCGAAGCAGACAATTCGCTCGGCGGCGTAGCCGGCGATTTCAGCAGCGGGGCGACGCGCTCAGTCGGCGCGAGTTATGACGCGGGCCCGGTGAGCTTCGGCGGCGTGTACGGGCATCGCAGCATACTGACCGGCACGACCTACATTGGCGATAGTTATTACATGGGCGGCGCCGGTTACCGGATCGGCCCGGTACGCGTGTCGGGCGGCTTCATGTCCGAGGATCTGCAGAATCCGGTGGGTCCGCACCAGGTGACCAACAACGCCTTCGGCGGTCTCGCCTGGACCATCACCCCGGCCATCGTTTTCGATGGCGGCTACTATCAGACCACTGTATCGAATGACAAGGCCAGCCGCCGCGGAATATCGATCATTTCGCTCGCGTATCTGCTGTCGAAGCGCACCACGCTCTACAGCGAAGTCGATTACACGTCGTATAAGCACGCGGTAGTCAGCACCCTGAACCCGGCGGGCACGCCCAGTCAGACAGCCGTCACGGTTGGTATCGACGTCCTGTTCTAGTACGTTAGGCTCGTACCCGGGAGCTACGCCACCCAGTGCTCGGGTCTTTACAAAACGGCTAACCCATCCGCAAATACGATACAGAGACCGCGCGCGGCGTCGCGAATCCTTTCGAACCAACGTTTTGAAGTTGACAAAGCCGGCGGGGTTGCCGGGGCGAGACACCGCGTTAGATCCTGACGACCGATTGCAGGATCTCAACTCCCATGGCCTCAAGCACCAGATACTTCGGCGCGGCAAGCTGACTCAGCACGCTTAGATAATCACCCTCCGGCAGTTCAACGACCTGCTCGCTCCTGGTCAGGTTGAGCACGAACAAAAGACGTCGCTCGCCGTCAGTCCGAGCGGAAACTTCGACTCCCGCCGGGAGATGCGGCATCAACGGGACATTCAGGCCGGTCAAAATCCCCTCAAACCACGCCTTGTACCCGTCGTCCTTAAGCACCGTGCCAAGATAGTAGGTCTCCCCCTTGCCGAAGCGGTTTCTCGTCACGGCTGAGCGGCCCGCAAAGAACTCGCTCGCGTATGTGCCCACTGTTCCGGCCGTAGTCGGTGTGAGGACATCGCACCACTGCGCGCATTCGAACGTACTGTCTTCAGCGAGCGAGACGAACTGCGTGTCATGACCCACCGGGTCATACTCATCGACCAGCACGCCGGCAAGCTCGCTCAATGGTCCGGGAAGCTGCGTCGGCAGACACACGTTATTCATGTTCTTGACGCCGGTCCGGGACGTCAGGATCAGCGTTCCACCTCCCGCAACGTAGTCGGTCAGCGTCTTGACGATGGCGTCGTTGACAAGAAACAGGAACGGCGCTACGACCAGCTTGTATTGATGGATATCGGAGGTCCAGTTGATCACATCGGTACCGACACCAAGCCGGAGGAAAGCCCGATGTATTTGCTTGAGGTTGGCCAGATATTCGAATCCGTCGGACTGCGGCTGAATCGTCAGTGCATTGAGCTGATCGTGCGAGAACAGGATCGCGACGTCATTGACCACGGTCGTTCCATCCAGCAGAGGCGACAACCGTCGTGCTTCTTCGCTGAAGCGGGCGAACTCGTCGAAGCGCCGCCCCGGTTTGCCATGATGATCGTGCAATCCATGCCAGAACTGTTCGGCGCCAATGCGAGCGGTCCGCCATCGAAACTGAACGATCGCATCAGCCCCACGCGAAACACTTTGCCACGCGTGCGCGCGGATCATCCCCGGATAGGGCGTTCGCGACATGGGATGCCAGCAACCCGGCGTGCCGCTCAATTGCTCCATCACCCAGAAGTTCTTTTGTTTCAGGCCGCGCGTGAGATCGAGCGTAAGGGCGCCGTGATAGACGCGCGACTTGCTGTCGTTGGCGAGATCGGTGCTCGGGTAATAATCGACCGATGCGAAATCCATGCTGTCGAACAGGTCGTAGTAGTCGTTGACGACCGGATAACCCCACAGGTTATGCGTGATGAACTGCCTGCTGCAATTTTCCCGAATGATGCGCGCCTGGAAGCGGTTGAAATCTGCCACGGAGTCCGAACAAAATCGCTTGTAATCTAGCAGATAGGACGGGTTCATATGAGGTGAGCCGCCCAGCGGCGTGCTCACCTGGGACCAGTCGCTGTACTCGCCGCTCCAAACAACCGTGCCCCATGCCCGGTTCATCGTTTCGAGGTTGCCGTATTTCTTCTGCAGCCAAAGACGAAAGTCGCTGATGGCGGCGTCGCTGTGACTGTCGTTGCCGATCATCTCGTTGTCGGTTTGCCATCCAATGACGTGCGGATTCTTGCCGTAGTGCCCCGCCATTTTTTCAACAATGATCTGCGTGTACCGGCGCAACGACGGACTGTTGTAGCAGCGATGCAAGCGCACGCCGGGATAGACCGGCTGACGCTTGTTGTCCAGCGGCAGGACGTCCGGACATTTCGCTACCAGCCAATTAGGCGGCGTCGCGGTGGGCGTACCGATAACCACCTGGATGTCATGCTGTCCGAGCGTATCGATAGCATCATCGAGCCACGCAAAGTCGAATTGCCCTTCAGTTGGCTCCAGACGTGACCAAGCGAATTCTGCAAGCCGCACGAGCGTGATGCCTGCGGCTTGCATGCGCGCTGCATCCTCTTCCCAGATCGCCCGCTCCCAATGCTCCGGATAGTAATCAACACCGACCTTCATAAACGTTTCCTGGTTTGAATGATGAATGACAAGTGCCGGACGCAAACACACCCGGCCCGCAGTGGAGGAATTCAGCCCTTGGTAGCGCCGAACGTGAGTCCCGTTACAAAGTGCTTTTGCATCGCGAAGAAGATCGCGACGGACGGCAGCGCTGCCAGCAACGAACCTGCCGAGACGAGGTTCCAGGAAGTGGTCCACTGCCCTTTCAACGCAGCGACCCCGACCGTCAGCGGCGCCGCGTCGTCGCCCTGTGTGAGACACAACGCCCAGAAATAGTCATTCCACACGAACGTGAAGACGAGGACTGCGAGCGCGGCAAGCGCGGGCCGGATCAACGGCAGCACGATCTTGTAGAACAGTTGCCATTCCGTGGCGCCTTCCACCCGGGCCGCTTCCACGAGTTCGTATGGCAACTCCTTGATGAAATTGCGCAAAAACAAAGTGCAAAAGCCCGTCTGAAAAGAAAGATGAAACAGGATGAGCCCGCCGACCGTGTTGAATAGTCCGAGCTTCAAAGTCAGATCGCGTACCGGGATCATCAGAATCTGGATCGGCACGAAGTTGCCCGCGACGAAGGTGGCCAGGACGGCCGCGCTGCCTTTGAACGGATAGGTAGCCAAAGCGAAACCGGCCATGGCGGAAAGTACAATCGCACCGAACACCGACGGGAACGTAATGAGGCAACTGTTCCACGCGTAGTGGAGCATCGGCGAATCGACCAGCACGGTCCGGTAGTTCTGGAACGCGGCGAACTCGTGCGGCCACCCCCAGTAGTTGCCCTGCATCAATTCATCGGAGGAGCGGATGGAAGTGAGCAGCACGGCCAACAAGGGCAACAGCCAGATGATCAGGGCGACGGGTAAGGAAATTTTGTACAGCACCCGGTTTGATGGTTTCCAGCTGGCGACGGGTAAGGGATACATGGGATGCTCCTGAATCAGTTGTCCGAGCGAAGCAAGCGCCGCAACTGATAGACGATGAAGACCAGCATGATGAGGAACAGCACGACCGCGATCGCGGCTGAGTAGCCGTAACGGAAGTACTTGATTGCCTGGTCGTACATGAAGTAAGCAAGGACGGTCGAACTGTCGAAGGGCCCGCCGCCCGTCATGACGGAAATCAGGTCGAAGCTCCGTAACGCCCCTATGACGGTCAGCGTGATCGCCATGAAGGTCGCCGGGCGCAACTGGGGCAGCACCACGTGCCAAAGCAGGGTCCAGCCACGGGCGCCTTCCAGCCGTCCGGCCTCGATGACCTCGGGATTGATCCCGGTCAGGCTCGTCAGGAACAGGATCATGCAGAACGGAATCTGCACCCAGAGCGCGGCAACAATAATCCCGGGCGTGGCCATATGCTCGTCGCCGAGCACGGGTACACCGTGCCCGATCAGTACCTTCAGCAAACCGAACGAGGGGTCGTAGAACCAGCTGAAGACAAGCCCGATGACAACACCCGACACAACGAACGGCGCAAAGAACAATGACTTTACTATCCGGATGCCGCGTACCTTCTGATTCAAATAAAGCGCAAGCAGCAATCCGATTGGCGGCGCCAGCAACAGCAGGACGAGCCAGATAACGTTGTTAAGCAACGCCGTGGAGAACGTGTCGGAGTGCAGCAATTCGCGGTAGTTCGCGAGCCCCACAAAGGTTCTCGCTCCTACCCCATCCCAATCGTAAAAACTCAGCACGATGCTGCTGAAGATCGGGTAGATCACATAGATCAAGAACATCGCACAAGCGGGCGCGAGGAACAGCAGCGCCGCGCGCCGGCGGCGGCGCGCGAGTGGAGACGCACTGATGGATGCGGACATGACGAAGCTCGGTAATGCGCGCCGAGGCGCGCTACATTGGCTAAACGTTGATTAAGCGATCCCCTTCCCGGTGCGCAACGGCGCCAGGTAGTCGCGTATCATTTTTTGTAGATACGCAAGCGCGTCTCTTCGAGGTGCGCCAGTACCTGATCGAGCTTGGACGGGTCGCTGAAGAACCGCTGCATGCCCTTCATGCCTTCGTCTGCCATTTCCTTGGTCATGTCGCGATCGTAGAACTGGGCAATGCCGCCTTTGGTATTCGACAGGATCTCGAACCCCTTCTTGGTAAACGGATCGTCCGACACCGTCGCTTGATTGTTGGCCGGCAACGACCCGAATGCCTTGGCAAGACGTCCTTCGATCTCGGGCGTACCGACAAACGCGATGAAGCGTCGTGCATCAGCTTTATTCTTCGCTTTAGCTGGAATGTTGAGGCAGTCCGCAGAGCCATCTTCAGCCACAGGAATCTTGGGGTCGACAACCGGGAACTGGAAATATCCCGTCTCCGTCTTGACCGTATCGGGCAGGCCGGCGGAGATGAACGAGCCCATCAGCATCATTGCCGCCTGCCCCTGAATCAGCAGGGGTTGAGCGGAATCGAGCGTGTAGGAAAGCCCATTATCGACAAAATATTTGTTGTCGATCAGCACCTTCCACGCTTCGTACACCTTTTTAACGCGCGCATCGGTATAAGGGATTTTTCCGTCCATGAGTTGCATATGAAATGCATAGCCGTTGATGCGCAGATCGAGGTAGTCAAACCAGGCGGCGAGCGGCCACGAATCGCGCCCGCCAACGGCGATCGGAGCAATGCCGGCCGCTTTGAGCTTCTTGCAGTCGTCGAGGAATTCAGCCCACGTCTTGGGCTCACCCTGAATCCCCGCCTTCGCGAACAGGTCCTTTCTGTAGAAAACACCCCAGGAGAAGTAGTCCGTCGGCAATGCGTACTGTTTGCCTTGATACGACGAAGGTTCTTTCAGGGAGGCAAAGCTCGTATTCCAGCCGTTCTTTTGCCAGTCCGGTGAGAGGTCCTCCAGCAAGCCGCGCTCGACGTAGTAACGCATCCGCTCGCCTTCACGCCACCTGACAATATCCGGCGCCTCGGAAATCAGCCAGCCGGGCAACTGGACCTTGTAGGCCTCTTCCTCGATGTAGGCTATCTTGACCTTGACGTCAGGATTGGCCTTTTCGAATTCGGCTACCGTGGTCTCCCAGAATGCGCGCTGATTCGCCCCTTTGAACGCCATATTGATAGTCAGCGTACCGGCATGAACGGTGGCGGCGAAGCTCAGTGCTGCGCAAAGCAACGACAAGCGGAATCGGTTTTTCATGATTTGTCTCCTGATGTTTATATGAGCCCGCTCAGACGGCGTGGCCTTCTTCGGTAAAGAGGTGGCACGAAGCGGGGTCCGGTGCAAGGTGAATCACTTCGCCGGAACGCAACAGCGTATTGCCCTGCAGCTTGACCAGAAGCGTGGCGCCGCCCGCCTCATTGCAATGGAGATAACTTTGCTCGCCAAGCCGCTCGACGAGCGACACGGTGCGAGTCAGTTTCGAGCGAGCGCGTCCCAGCTCATCCCCTTCCGGCTCGCCCGAAGCGAGCAGCGTGATGTGCTCCGGCCGCACGCCAAGCGTCACCGCCTGTCCGGGCGTCAGGCGCGCGCCTGTCCGCTTGACCCGGACGTCTTCGCGGGACGCCCCGAGCGTTACGGTCGTGCTCCCCTCTTCTGACTTGCTGACTGTCGCCGGCAGGAAATTCATCTGGGGCGAGCCGATGAAACCCGCTACAAAGCGGCTGTTCGGCCGCAGATACAGATCCATCGGCGTGCCAACCTGGGCGATGCTTCCAGATGCCGACGCGTCCCGGCTGACATTGAGCAATACGATCTTGTCGGCCAGGGTCATGGCTTCAACCTGGTCGTGCGTCACATAGACGGTGCTCGCCTCACTGAAGCGGCGATGGATCCGCGCAATTTCGACACGAGTCTGGCCGCGCAAGGTCGCATCGAGATTCGAAAGGGGTTCGTCGAACAGGAAGACACCCGGCTCGCGCACAATAGCCCGGCCAATCGCCGCGCGCTGCCGCTGACCGCCGGACAACGCCGCGGGCTTGCGATTCAGCAAGGGTCCGAGCTCCAGGATCTTCGCTGCTTCCTGTACCTTGCGCTCTACCTCCGGCGCCGGCAGCTTGGCCAGCCTTAGCCCAAAGCTCATGTTCTCGGCGACCGTCATGTGCGGGAACAAGGCATAGCTTTGAAACACCATCGCTACGCCGCGTTTTGCCGGCGGTACGGTGTTCACGACGCGGCCGCCGATCGAAATCTCTCCGGCGCTTGGGTCCTCCAACCCGGCAATAATGCGCAGCAGAGTGGATTTTCCGCAGCCGGACGGTCCAAGGAAGACGCAGAACTCGTCCCGCGCAATCTCGAGATTTACATCCCGAAGCACCGGCGCATGCTCTCCGAACGCCTTCGAGATGCCCTGCAAAGATATCGCTGCCACCGCGTCTCCGATTTTTTTGGTTTAACGTTAAATCAACTTTCGCTAAAAATACGGCCGGGGGCCGTCAGAAATGTTGATCAACGTGGTTGTGCAGATGGAAATTAGCAGCGTGCGGTACGATTGGCAAGAATTTTTTTAGCACAATAGGTTCCGTCGGCCAACCGAAAGCGTTGGTAACATCAACGTCTGGTACGGCATTAGAGGTAACCGTAAGCGATGTTCACTGCAGATTTCGGGAAATGGAATGGTTAAGCGGGAAAGGTTGATGGCGACGATCAAGGAGGTCGCGGCGTTGGCGGGCGTGACTCCCACAACGGTAACCAACGTACTGCGAGACCGCGGCCGAGTGGGTGACGCGACGCGTGAGCGGGTATTAAAGGTCGTGGCCGCACAAGGGTACCGGCCAAATCTGAACGCCCGCGCACTGGTCGAACGTCGCGCACCCACGCTTGCGCTCATGCTGGGTTGCATCACAAACCCGTTCTATCCGGAGTTCACGCTGCAGGCGAACAACGCTGCCCGTAGGCACGGCCGTTTTCTATTGGTTTGCAATACTGATTATGAACCGGATGGCGGAACACGGTTTCTTGCGGATGTCGCGGGTTCATTATCGGACGGCATTCTGGTTGCGAACAACGGCGATCTTCGTATCGACGAATTGAAAGCCATTCAGGCGACGGGTACGCCCGTGGTGATTTCGATCTGGGAACTTCCAGACGATCCACCGGGGGTCCCATGCGTTGCCTTTGACTCCCACAAGGCCGGCTTTATCGCAACGGATCACTTGCTGGAACTTGGGCACCGGCGCATCGGTGCGCTTGTCGGCAGCGCGAAAAACGGCATTCATGGTGGCCGCTATCAAGGGTTTCGCGATGCCCTGCGCGCGCGAAAGGTCAAGCACGTCCTGGCGGACGCACGGTTCTGTACCGACTCGTTTCAAAGCGGCTTCGACGCCGCGCTCGACTTGTTATCCGCACGCCCGGACCTGACGGCTTTGTTCGTTTCAAACGATCTTCCCGCACTGGGAGCGCTGAACGCGGCGGCTTCGCTCGGATTGAATGTTCCAGATGACGTTTCCATTGTCAGCGTAACCAACATTGAGTTGGCAAGTCAGTCCAGACCGTCACTCACCACGGTTGCCATTCCGACCGCCGAAATGGCCGAGCAAAGCGTCGAACTGTTGCTAAAGCTCATCGCCAATACGCCGGATGTGGCTCCCGTTGTTAGGACCGCCGACCCTGTGTTGGTCAAGCGCGCTTCGACCGCTGTGGTTCGGAAAAGGTAATGCCCTCCTCTCCAGAGTTCGTCACGCCTGCGGGCCCGCCACATAAGATCGCCTGCTGAGTTTCGCCTTCCGCCCGCGTTGCCCGCGCGCCGCCGGGCCTTGCATGACGGAGGTGCCGAAGCTTGGAGAGCTCCCGTCCGGGCGGCGCGTTGAGTGCTACTTTCCTGTGATGGCCGGGGACGCGAAAGCGATATCCGACGGGCTGCCAACCGCCACGTAGGTTCCCGTAAATCGCAGCTTGCCACTGGGGGCATCGACGGCAAAGATCGCGATGTGATCGCTGCGTTGATTCAGTGAATACAGGAACCGGCCCGACGGATCAAACTTGATCACCCGGGGATAGTCGCCACCGGTCGGCGTTTCGCCAATGCGCGTCAGACGTCCGTCCGTGCCCACGCGAAACTGCACGATCGTGTCATGAAGACGGTTCGCCACATAGATAAAGCGGCCGTCATGTGAAAGCAGGAGTTCGGATGCGAAGCTCGTGCCCTGGTAGGCGGCCGGCAACGTCGAGACGGATTGCAACTGCGTCAGCACGCCGCGCGCACTGTCATAGGCGTAGCAGACGAGGGTCGACGCTTCCTCGGTGACTTCGTACAGGTAACGGCCGCTCGGATGAAACACCACATGCCGCGGCCCCGCTCCTGCAGAAGCGGCGACAAACGGCGGGTCATTCGGCGACAGCGCGCCAGTGGTTTCATCGAACTTCCAGATATA
The DNA here is from genome assembly GCF_001544555.2 of Caballeronia udeis. Taxonomy (GTDB): domain Bacteria; phylum Pseudomonadota; class Gammaproteobacteria; order Burkholderiales; family Burkholderiaceae; genus Caballeronia; species Caballeronia udeis. The sequence continues at coordinate 18,995 of NZ_FCOK02000005.1, forward strand.
GGTGCGATCAACGCCAAGGTCAGTCGAAATCACAAATCGCCCGTCCGGCGAAGACACGATATTGTGCGCATGCGAACCGTCGTGGTCGCTGACCGCGAAGCTTCCGGGAACGCCTTCTGCAGCGTGTTGCGCACCTGCAGGCGCCTGTGGCTGTTGCACGGAACATGCTTCACCCAACACGCCGTCGCTCGCCACCGGAAAAACCGCGATGCTTCCGCTGTTGTAGTTTGCAACCAGCAAGAAGCGGCCGTTCGGATGCAAGCTCAGATAAACCGGTCCGGCGCCTTGCGAATTGACCGTGTTGATCAGATGCAAGGAACCGGCGCCGTGTTCGATTGCATAGCTGCTGACCGAACCGTTCGTGGTGCCGTTGTAGTTCTTCACCTCACTCACGGCAAACAGGAAACGCTGTTGCCGGTCGACAACGAGGCAGCTCGGATTCTCGATGCCACGCAGCGGCTCAAGCGGATCAAGCTTGCCGGTGCTCGGGTCCACCTGGAAGCGATGAATGCCAAGGCCGTTCGGCGTGTAGGTGCCGACATAGGCGAATAGCGGCTCAGTCGTGCGCGCTTTGGTGGCAAGGCTCGCCCCGCTCGCCGCCTGAGCGGAGCGAGCTACTGTGAGCGAACCCATGGCCGACATGGCTGCCAGCGCGCTCACGCTTTTGAGCCAGACACGTCGCGACTGCGATGCATGAACTCCGAGATTTCGAACTTTGCTCATTGCTTGCCTCCTGGATGATGACTGAGGGCCCCCAAGTGAATATGAGCGCCGCGACAGAGATAACCGTCTCGCATGCGGTTCAAGTCTTGAAGATTTGATCCGCCGATTCAGCGCTTCGCGCCAGAGCGTCTCCTGCATTATATTCCTTAATTATGGAATATATGTTTTAATTGAGGATTATTCTAGCATGCAATGTCCACGCGTCAACTGGACAAAAACACTCGGTATCAGGGGAGCACGACCGACCTTCCAGGGCTGATCCGGGGCTGAAAATGATTCAGTCGCGGTAAGGTATTGAATCAGGTAATTTCAATATGAAAAGGAATACTTATCAATTAATTGCGCGGCGGCCGGCTTGAACAAGCTGCAATAACGCAACTCGACGTTGACCGTGATGCGCACCGGATCGATAAGCATTGCGCAAAACGATCTAACGCGAATGGAGTCGATGGGCTAGATTGAGAAACCTGCGCGCTCGCGCCAGCTTGCCCTCAACGTCTCCTTAATCGCACCCAAGGATTTTCGCCATGACACAACTGCCGCCTGTCGCGCTATCGGTTGGAGCGGATTACGACAGTGTCGCCAGCCGCTTCAGGCCCATCTTCGAACGCATTGCTGCTGGTGCCGTTGAACGCGACCAGCAAAGGACCCTGCCCTACGACCAGATCGTGGAGCTCAAGCAAGCGGGCTTCGGTGCGCTGCGTGTGCCGGTATCGCATGGCGGCGCAGGTGTCTCCATCAAGCAATTGTTCCGTTTGCTGATCGAACTCGGCGCCGCCGATTCGAACCTGCCGCAGGCATTGCGTGGCCACTTTGCCTTCGTCGAAGACGTAGTCAACGCACCCGCCGGCGCCGAACGCGACCAGTGGTTTGCGCGCTTCGTACGCGGCGACCTGTTCGGCAATGCGTGGACTGAAGTTGGCAACGTCGCATTGGGCAGCGTCGTCACCAGAGTAGCCAAGCAGGGCGACCGCTGGGTCCTGAACGGCGAGAAGTTCTACAGCACGGGCAGCATTTTCGCGGACTGGATCGATGTCTATGCGCAGCGCGCTGAAGACGGCAGCGACGTGGTTGTCGCGGTGGCCGCGCAGCAACCGGGCGTGACGTTAAGCGACGACTGGGACGGTTTCGGTCAGCGCACCACGGGCAGCGGCACCACGGTGTTCAAGGACGCGGTGGTCGAACCGGGACATATCGTCGATTTCGCGCGGCGCTTTAAGTATCAGACCGCGTTCTATCAATTGTTCCATCTGGCGGCGCTGGCCGGCATCGCCCGGGCAGCTGAACTCGACGCGGCCGCCGAAGTGCGTGCACGCAAGCGCATCTATAGCCACGGCAATGCGCCGCATGTCAGCCAGGACGTCCAGATTCAGCAAGTGGTCGGGGAGATTGCGGCCTGGGCGTATGCCGCGGAAGCCATTGCGTTGCGCGCGACGGAACCGGCACAGCGGGCGTATGAAGCGCATTTTGCCGATGATATCGACGCTGAAAAACGCTTCAATATCGAGGCTGAAATAGAGTCGGCTAAAGGACAGATCGTGGTGACGGAGCTTGCGTTGCGCGCCTCGACTCATCTTTTCGACGCGCTGGGTGCGTCGGCTATTGGCGGGGGCAAGGCGCTTGATCGTCATTGGCGCAATGCACGCGCAGTCTCGTCGCATAACCCGATCGTGTACAAGGCCAAACTCGTTGGCGACTGGTCGATCAACCAGAAAGAACCCGTCTACGTCTGGCAGATTGGCGCAGGACCAGGAGCGGTGTAAACACTCGAGCGCTCACGGCGTATCAACCTACCCGCCTTTCGCTTCGAGATGAGCCTTGAGCGCATCGATGAACACGCGCACCTTCGGCGCCGGATAACGTGCCGACGGAAAGATAGCGTGAATGCCAGCGGGCGGCGATGACCACGCCGGCAGCAAGCGCACCAGCCGTCCCGCCGCCACATCCTCTCCGATCGAAAAATTCGTCAGGTAAGCCACGCCGCCGCCGGCCAGCGTTGCCGCGCGGCACGTGGGTGCGGTGTCGGCGAAAAAACCCCCGCTGAAACGCACAGTCCGCTTCCCGCCACGCGTGCTTTCGAGCGGCGCAACCAGCGGCTTCTGTAAAGCGGACATGCCGACGAAGGGCAATTTCGCAACCGCCTCGAGCGTAGTCGGCTTGCCCCAATGGGCGACAAATCCGGGACTCGCAACGAGCCATTTGACGAAACCGCCGATCTTCACCGCGCGATGACTCGAATCCGCCAGCCGCCCAAGCCGGATCGCGACATCGACCCCTTCTGCGACCAGGTCCACTTGACGGTCGGCCGAGACGAGTTCAATCCTGAGCTCCGGATGGCGTTGCTGCAGCGCGACGAGCGTGGGCGCCACGACACTCGCTCCATAGTCGATAGGCGTGGCGACCCGCAGCGTTCCCCGCAGCACGCCCGACTCCTGCGCCAAAGCGGAAATCGCGTCCTCGGCCGCGCTCAGGATCTGCCGGCTTGCTTCGTAGAACGTCCTGCCCGCCTCCGTCATGCTGACCCGGCGCGTGGTGCGCACGAGCAGGGTCGCGCCGACCTCGGCTTCCAGACGCTGCATGTGCGTGCTCACCATGGTCTTCGCGATCCCGAGACGGTCGGCCGCGGCCGTCAGCGAACCTGCCTCGACCACCGCCGCGAAAACCACCAGCCGGTTAAGGTTAACAGCGCTCAGGCTCGTCATGGGATTGTCCACTTTAAGAGGATTGTCTAACCATCATTATCCGTCTTCTCGTGCGCTGTGCAGAGCTATATGCTGACTTCATCGGAACACCGGTTCAAACCTTTCAGAGTCCATCATGCCTACACTGCCCAAGCCTCTCCAGCCCATCCGTCTCCACACCACGCTGCTGTCCGGGCATGGGCATCGGGCGAAGCTTTTCCTGACGCTGCTCGATCTGCCGTTCACCACGATCGAGCTCAACATGAAAGCCGGGGACAACCGCAAGCCGGCGCATCTGGCACTGAATCCGTTCGGCGAAGTACCGGTGATCGAAGACGGCAATATTGTCGTGGCCGACTCCAACGCGATCCTTGTCTATCTCGCGAGCAAATACGGCGATGCGTCGTGGCTGCCGGGCGATCCTGTGGGCGCGGCAGCGGTGCAACGCTGGTTGTCTTTGGCGGCGGGAAAGATCGCGTATGGCCCTTGTGCCGCGCGACTGGTCACGGTGTTCGGTGCACCGAAGGACTACGCGACAGCCAGGAAGATGGCGGAAGACCTGTTCGCGGTCATCGATCCCGAGTTCCGCGACAAGCCGTTCGCGGTCGGGCAGACACCGACCATTGCGGATATCGCCGCTTATTCGTACATCGCTCATGCGCCCGAAGGCGGCATCTCGCTTGAACCGTACCCGCATTTGCGCGCGTGGTTGAAGCGCGTCGAGGCGCTGCCGCGTTTCGTTCCAATGCCCGTGACGAAGGCCGGTTTGCTCGCCGAGGCCACGTAACACTCCTTGCAGCACACGCTCGTGTTCCATATCGAGAACATCATGTCCGCTCTTGCGCCCGCTCCTGTTGCCGCGCCGCCTTCGGGCTGGCGTGCTGTGGAATCACCGTTCCATGCCGGTGAACTCGCCGCGCAGGAACGCGCGGGGGTCCGCGAGCGGATGAACGTCGACGCGCGTCGCGGGATTCGCGACTACATGCCCGAGCAGCATCGCAGGTTCTTTGCGGAACAGCCGTTCATGGTGCTCGGTGGAGTGGATGAAACGGGGCAGCCGTGGGCCACGTTGCGAATCGGCGCGCCGGGTTTTATCTCGACGCCGGATGAACACACGCTGCGTATAGCCGGACGTAGCCTGGCAGGCGATCCTCTTGGCCAAACGTGGCAGGTCGGATCGGTCATCGGTGGACTCGGCATTCAGCCCGCCACCCGCCGGCGCAATCGTGTGAATGGTGTCATCACCGCCATCGACGGCGAGGCGATCACGGTTGCGGTCAGCCAGAGCTTCGGCAACTGCGCCAAGTACATCCAGAGCCGTACCCTTGTCGAATTTGGCGTAGGAGAAGGGTCGGAAGCAGGCTCGGAACCGCCGGTTGTTTCAAATCGTCTGAACGATGCCGACCGCGCGTTGCTTGCGCGGGCCGATACGTTCTTCGTCGCCAGTGCGAACACATCGAGCGAAGCGGGAATGGGACGCGGTGCCGACGTATCGCATCGTGGCGGCAAGCCCGGGTTTATTCGCATCGACGATGACAGGACGCTGACCACGCCGGATTTCAGTGGCAACCTGTTCTTCAACACCATCGGCAACCTGATGCACGATCCGCGCGCGGGCTTGCTCGTGATCGACTTCGACAGCGGCGATCTGCTGTATCTGGCCGTGGATGCCGAGATCATTTGGCAAGGGCCGGAACTCGATTCATTCGACGGCGCCGAGCGCTTGATCCGCTGGCGTGTGCGTGAGGTACGTCGCACGGTGCGTGCTTTGCCCATGCGTTGGTCGGGCGTGCAATATGCACCGCAGCTTGCGAAGCTCGGAAGCTGGAATGAGTCGAAGATCACGCAAGCGGCAACGAACGCGTGGCGCAACTTGAAGGTCATCAAGGTCAGCGACGAAGCCCCCGGCGTGCGGTCGTTTTATTTTCAAGCCACTGATGGATCGACGCTTCCTGCCTACGAGCCCGGCCAGTTCCTGCCGATCCGGTTGCACGTTCCAGGGCTCGCAGCACCGTTGATAAGAACCTATACCCTCTCCGATGCCCATAATGACCGCCACTATCGGATCACGGTAAAGCGCGAGGGTGCGGCGTCGACATGGCTGCACGAGCATGTCGAGGCAGGGATGGAGATCGAGGCCAAGGCGCCGGGCGGGGCCTTCGTCCTTGAACGTACGAGTGGCCGCGCGGTGGTCCTGCTATCTGCCGGTATTGGCATCACGCCGATGATCGCGATGCTGAACAGCTTGCTTGCCGACAAGAGCGGACGTGCAAAGCCCGAGCACATTCATTTCATCCACGGTGCTCGCCGGTCCGAAGAACATCCATTCGCCGACGAACTCAAGGCTGCTGAGCAGGCGCATTCGAATCTGTCGGTGCATCTGCGCGCGAGCGAGGCTGATGTTAATCACGGAGCGAAGTCATCCGCCGGACGGGTTGATATTGCGTACCTCAAGAGCGTGTTGCCGTTTGGCGATTACGATTTTTACCTGTGCGGCCCCGGCTCGTTCATGCAGGACATGTACAGCGGCTTGCGCTCGCTCAACATCGCCGACGACCGGATTCTTTTCGAGGCGTTCGGACTGGCAAGTGTCAAGCGGACAGCAAGCGCTGCGCCGACATTGAGTGTCGCTAAACCTGTTGCTCCCCGTGCCCCTGAGCGGTCATCGAAGGTCGCGTTCATGCGTACGCATCGCGACGCGCAATGGTCCCCGGAAGACGGAAGCCTGCTGGATTTTGCGGAGGCGAACGGCGTCCCGGTTGCATCGAATTGCCGGTCCGGTGTGTGCGGTACGTGCGCGACGCGGGTGCTGTCGGGAGACGTGACGTACCCCGTGCCGTGCGAGGGGGACATCCCGGCGGGACATGCGTTGATATGCAGCGCAATCCCCGCGAGGATGGGTTCGGGTGAGGAGTCAACCGTCGTACTGGACCTGTGAGCGAGGCGTGCCGGACTTAAATGATCAGAAGAAAATGAAGTCGTCGTTGCTGTCGGGGAGTGCGCTTAATAAGCACTGGAACCGGTAGCCGCCAACGAGTCCGGCAAGGCCGATGATAACGAACAGCCATGCACGCGTCATCCGGCGTGCATGGCTTGCGGATACCGTCGGCGAAGATCGGAAGCGCGTCGCTTTCTTCCGTGTTGAGCGGCGCATTTAGTTAACCAGCGCTGCGTTGTCAGGCAGCATCGAAGCCATGACCTCGGCGAGTTCGGTGGTCCCGAAACGCCGCTCGCCGATTCCCTCTTCCACGTCAATGCGGCCCGCGTTGTGGGTATCGTAGAGATCGATAATGAGCTGTGCATGGTCCGCGCCAAGGCCGGCGCGCAGCAGCATGGCCGGCCATTCATCGCGTGGTACTTCGTACGCACTGACCTCACGCCTGCTCACATTGCTGAACGCGCGGGCGACATCGAGCACAGAGACTCGTCGCGGACCTTCAATGCTGACTATCCCGCGCGGCTCCCCCGCCAGCAGTTCTGCCGCGAGCTGCCCCACGTCCTGCGCCGCGACCGTGGGAATGCTCTTGCTCAACGGATGATGCAGGCTCGGCAACTTACCCGTTGCCAGTGCAACAGGTATCACGCGTGCCCAGTTCTGCATATGTTCTGCTGCGCGCAACAATGTGAGGTTTTGAACCGCTGCCTGCAACTGTTTTTCAAGGATATGGAAGAGCAAGGTGATGCCCGTACCTTGATCCAGTTCCGCGCCATAGTCGGACAGCGCGAGTACATGAGGGGGCGGATTGGCGCGCAGTGCATCGGCTGCGACTTCAATCATGCGACGCATCGTGCTGCCGGGCTGTGCGTCACCCATCGGGACCGGACAGAGGATCTGTACTGCATCCGCACCCTCCATGGCTCTTGCAACCGATACCGGGTTCGTCAGATCGGCAAGCGCGATCTCGCAGCCCATCCGCGCGAGGAGCTCGCCCTGGGCTTCGTTTCGTACCACGGCCCTGACCGCATGCCCTGCATTGCGAAGCGATGCAGCGCTCACGCGTCCTACTTTGCCTGATGCTCCGAATATCACGAACACATTCGACTCCTTGTTGGCTTGGCATGTTGTCATCGTAGGGAGCTTGAACGTTCCTGGCGCGCAAGGACGGATCGACATGCGCAGATACGGATGATGGTTTCGCGGCGCCGCCGTAAGACGGCTGGGCTCACGGCGCCGCCCCGGTACAACATCGAGCAGCTTGGCGAAAAACCCAGCACAATGTCCGCTTGCCGCCCAGCGAGGACTTGCCATGAATGCCATGACACCATTGCCCATGCCGCCTTCGGGCTCCCGCGTCAATTTGCGCTCCAGCAGCGGTCGGGGCTGGAATGGCTTCGGTGCGGCGCTGCTCGGTATTTCGGCGGGCACGCACCGGATTCCGGCCATGGCGCATCACCGCGTCGGTGTGCATGTCGGCGCGCCGGTGATGGCGCGCTGCATGTGCGAGCAACGCCGCTATGCACGCGTTCAGGCGCATGGCGACGCCGACGTGATCCCCGCGGGACTCGAAGGCCAATGGACCGACGAATCGGATTGCACGATCCTCAGCATCTGGATCAGCGAGTCGTTCACGCGCAAGACGCTGGAACAGTTGGAACTGAAATCGGGCGTTGCCGAGATCCGTCCGCAACTGCAGATGCGCGATCCGCGTTTTCAGCATCTGGCGTGGGCGCTGCAGGCCGAACTCGACGCCGGCGACGCGTCCGATCCGCTTTTTGCAGAAAGCCTCTGCACAGCCATGGTGGTCCGGCTGGCCGGCAATGGCGCCGGCGCCAGCATCGCCACGCTCGACGGCAAGAGGCGTACGTTGGCGCTGAGAACGGCTACGAGCGTGATCGACTTCATTGAAAGCAATCTGGACCAGCGGCTGATGCTCGATGAACTTGCCGCGCTGGCCCAGCTCAGCGTGCCGCATTTCAAGGTGCTCTTTCGCGAGACGCTTGGCGTGCCGGTGCATCGATACGTGGTGCAGCGCCGCGTTGAACGCGCGAAGGCGTTGCTGTTGCAAGGCAAGCTCAGCGCCGCCCAGGTAGCGCTGGAAACGGGCTTTTCCCATCAGAGTCACATGGCGCACTGGATGAACCGGCTGCTGGGACTGACACCGCGCGAGATCATGAAGAAGGACAGTGGCCAGGCGATGCACCTCGCCAGCCCGGCTCTGGTGAGTACAGCGGCTACAACGCGTAAGCAATCGCTTTCGCGTTGAGCCGATGACCGATATTCCGGGCAATTCGCTTGGCCGCGCGTCCGGGCGATCAATCGACTACGGTTTGTGGGCACTGACGTTCAGCTATGTATTGAGCCAGTTTTTCCGCAGCTATGTAGCCGTGATTTCGACACAGCTCATCGGGGATTTTCATTTCACTCCGCAGATGTTCGGCTGGTTCTCCGGAGCGTTTTTTCTTGTCTTCGCCGCCGCACAAATTCCGGTTGGATTTATGTTCGACCGGTACGGCGTGCGTTATCCCACAGCAGTCCTGATGAGCGTGGGCACGCTGAGCGCCGCGATTGTATCGGTGACGACCGACCCGCGTCTCGCCATCATCGCGCAGGCCGGGATCGGACTGGGTTGCGCGCCAGTCTTCATGGGACTGCTGAATCATGTTCTGCGTCATGGCGCGGGACCGCGCGATGTACGCTCGATCACCACCGCGGGCGCTATTGGCATGTCCGGGGGACTGCTGGCGGCGTTCCCGCTAAGCTGGGCGACAGCAAATTTTGGCTGGCGTTCCATCATGGCGTTGTCGGCCATGCTGATGCTGCTGGCAACGCTCGGCGTTGTCTTCTTCGTGCGTCGACGAGACGAAAAGCCTTCGCCTGACGCGCCGCAATCGCAACCATCGCCGGGAGGGGTAATGACTCCCGCCCGCACGAGCGACTTGTGGACCTTGATGCCGGTTTGCCTGGCGATGTCGGTGGGCGGAACGTTTCGCACGTCCTGGGGCGGACCGTATCTGGCCGACGTATTCGGTTTCGACGTCATAGCGCGCGGCAACGCAATGACCGTCACGAGTATCGCGGGCATAGGCGCATCGTTCTGTATCCCGTTCCTGGTACGGCGATGGTCTCCCAAGCGGTTGTCTCTCGGCTGGCAGGTGACCGGCGTCGTCGCGGCGCTCGTGCTTGCGGCGATGCCGCAGCGAAGCCCGGTTATCAGCATTGCTGCGATCTGCCTGTTGTTGTCCGTAGGCTGCATTCATCCGCTGGTCATGTCACAAGCACGGGCGATCATTGCGCCGGGCAAACTGGGGCTTGGGTTGGGCTTGCTGAACAGCCTCGTATTTTTGGGTGTGGCGCTGGCAAGCAGCATCTTCGGCTCGATAGCAGAGGAGGCACGATTGACGGGCGTATCGAATGCCGACCTCTATTCAAGGCTCTTTGTCGTGACGGCGGTGCCGCTCGCTGTTGGAGCACTCGCCTATTGGTTCAGTCCCGGACGCGCGCGCAGATGATGCATCGATGGTGGTTCGTCAGCCTCCGACCATCCGCTGGCGGCTTTCCAGCGAACTGGCGACAACGGTCATCCCCGCCAGCGCCACCATCGTGATTCCGTATACATCGGTAGTCAGGCGCAAACCGACGACATGGGCCATGGTCCCCGCGATGATCGCCGGCACGCTGAACGCCAGATAACTCAGCACGTAGAACGCCGCCATCAGCCCCGCTCGTTCGTGCGCTTCGGCCAGCGGCAAGACCGAGCGCAATGCGCCCTGAAACGCCGAGCCAAAGCCCATGCCCGCCAGGATGGTTCCGGCAAAAAAGATCGCGGCATTGCCCGCGTGCACCCCGGCCAGCGTCACCAGCAATCCGGTTGCAAGCACCACCGCACCCGTCATCAGCAACCGGGGCGTGCTCAACGCGCGCAACAGCAACACGGCAACCAGGCCCCCACCCGTCAGAGCGAATACGACCCAGCCGCCCGTCATGACGTCGTTGTCGCCTGTCACAGCACGCGCCAGCGTCGGCCCCAACGACAGATAGAACCCGCCCAGCGCCCATACCGCAACGTTGACCGGTGCAATGCGCAACATCGCAGCCCGCGCTGCACGAGGCACCCGCACGCGCGGCACCAGCGAAGCGAGCGTCCCCGGGCTCCGGCTCACCGTCTCCGGCAGCATCCACACGCCCACTGCCTGAAGCACGAACCCCACGGCCAGCAACACGTACACAAGCCGCATGGGCGCGGGCGCATAGTCGACCAGCAAGCTCGTGCCAAGCGCGCCCACCCCCATGCCGAGCATTGGCGAAAGCGTGTTGACCAGCGAACCGCGCGTGCGGCTTGCATCCAGAATCGCCGCACCCAGCGCGCTCGTGGCCGTACCGGTCGCAAAACCCTGGAGCACACGCGCCAGGATCAGCATCTGGACGCTGTGGGCGCCGGCGAAAACGAGCATGGCCACGACCTCGAGCGCCACACCGCCCATGATCGCCGGACGCCGGCCAATGTGATCCGAGAGCGACCCGGTCGTCAGCAGCGCGGCCAGGAGGCTGAATGCGTAGACGGCGAATACCAGCGTCAGCGTGGCCGACGAGAACCCCCATGCCTCCTGATACAGCCGGTAAAGCGGTGTCGGCGCGCTCGACGCGCCAAAGAACATGGCCGCGATGAACGCATAAAGCGGCAGCGCATGGCGTGTCCTGTCAGGGGTGAAACGAGGGGCAGTATTGAAGGCCATTGCACACTCCGGAAAATAAACGCAAAATAATTGCTTTAGCGAATTGTGCGCGTTGTTCTTCGTTAATGCAAATTTTTAGCTTTTAGCGGATTTCATCGATACGAACGAACAAGGCGGAGAGAGACAGGCAATGGCAGCAAGAGAAGGGTTGCGACCCGGTGGACGGAGCGCGCGGGTGCAGGAGTCCGTGCATCATGCAGTCAGGACGTTGCTGGACGAAATGCCGCGCGAGGAACTCACCGTGCCGCAAGTCGCGGCGCGCGCGGGGGTGACGCCGTCGACTATCTACCGGCGCTGGGGTGACCTGCCGACTCTTCTCGCCGATGTCGCCCTGCAGCGTTTTCATCCGGATAACGGCCCGGCTGACACGGGCACCCTGCGAAGCGATCTGGAAACGTGGGCGCAGGGGTATCAGGAAGAGATGTCGTCGGCGCCCGGCCGCGCCATGACACGCGACGTGCTGGCAAGCAACGATCCCCGCAGCCCCGCCTGTCAGTGCGCGGCCATCACGCGCTCGCAGATCCAGATGATCCTGGACCGGGCCGCCGAACGAGGCGAAACGCCACCCGATGTGCATGCGGTGATGGATCAGGTGGTCGCGCCGCTCATCTATCGCCTGCTCTTCGACGATCTCCCGATCGACCCCGCATTCGCCCGCACCCGCATGGCGGTGTTGCTGGACCGGACAAGGCAAGGGTCGTGAAAAAACACACGGTTGTGCTTTCCCTGGCTAAATCCTCTCGGGATCAGAGCGGCATCCGTGAGATTTCCTGATGATTCACACGCGCCGCCGTGCTCGCTTCACTGAATGATCCTTCCACCTTCTTCTTACGCTGCAAGCCGATAACTCATCATTGCTGGCCGTGAGATGGCAGGAGGGAACACGCACCAGCTACCGTCGTCGTGGCGAAAGAAAAAGATTGCGCGCGAGCCTGTTGGTGCCGAGGCCTCGATGCGCACGTAGCGTCTCTTGTCCAGACTCATGCGGCCGAATTGAACCACGTGGATCCGCATCGCAGGGGTGGGCGCCAGCCATTTTTCGACGAGGTAACGCAAGGACTTCTCGGCGATGTTCATCTCCGTCTCCTTCATGCCAATACTGCTGGCCGGTGCCGACAAACACGACGGCGCTCATCCGCATACCGAAATATTCCGCGAGCCTTGTACCCGGGAAAAGGCCGGGTGCAAGCTCGTGTCCGACCTGCCGGGAACGTCGGCTCAGCCACCGCCGTAAAGCGCGTTCAAGCGGTCGAGCGACCCATCCTGCTTGGCGCGCATCAGTTCATCGTAGACCTCCGCGCGGGTCTTCCCAACGGGCGCAGCGTTGCTCTTCATTGGTGCTGCCGGCTGCGTGGGCGCCGAATCCGCTTGGGACGCCATGGTGCTGTTATCGCCCGGCGTCCCCTTGGCCGTGTCGTACTCCCCTGCATAGACCTGCGAAGCGACGGCGATCAGCGCACCAGCAACCGCTAACGTGAGGTATTTCATGACACTCTCCATTTCATTAACTTAGGAATACCGATCATATTCACTGAATTGAATGCATCGGATTGTGGCGTCTGAGATAATGTAAGGATCTCAAGGTCCTGGATAAATCAGTCAGACGCACACTCATATAACTACGGCCAAGTGCGGTTTATTCCCCTCACCCCGTCAATCTCAAGGCACCTCTTTTTATCGATGTCCAGAGAGCGGGAATAAAACCGCCCGGCCGCAGGTCTTACTTTCAGGTTGGATGTACACGCGTGCGCGTAAATACTTTTCCCGATCCCTGCGCGTCTGGCTGAAGTCGTTATTTAATGAAACCCCGTCCGCGTTCGACATCAAGAGGAATGGAGATGCAATCGATCTTGCGTCATGTGCAGATTGGATCGGGCGTGGTGCTGCTGACCTATCTTTTCCTCCATCTGGTCAATCACGCGCTCGGAATCTGGTCGCTGGATCTGGCGGGACACGGTCTCACGCTTGCCATCAGGCTATGGCACAGCACGCCCGGCACGATCTTGCTCTATGGTTCGGCCGCGCTTCATTTTTCGCTGGCGCTGCGCACGATCTACGGACGCCGCCGCTGGGTGCTGCCGGCTACCGAATGGATCCGCATCTGGGCGGGACTGAGCCTGCCTCTCCTGCTCATCCGCCATGTGGTTGCAACCCGTCTTGCCGCCTCGCTCTACGGCTTCGAACCGAACTATGAAAAGATCGTGATCACGCTGATCTCAAGCGGCACGCAGGGGCTGCAACTTGCGCTGCTCGCGCCGGGCTGGGTACACGGCTGTCTCGGACTCTGGATAGGTTTTGGCCACTACGATCCCGTGCGCCGCGCAAAACCCGCGCTGATCGCGGTGCTCGCTGGATTGCCGCTGCTGTCTGCGGCCGGTTTTCTTCACATGACCCGGGCCGTCGAGAAGATGCGTCCCATCCTCCCTGCGCCCGATCCGAAGCTGCTCGTACATCAGGTCGCGCTGGATGCCTGGCGTCACGATCTCCTGATGCTCTATGTGTCACTGGTCGTTGGTGCTCTGGTCGCGGGCCAGTTGCGCAATCGAATCGAGCGCCGAAGTCTCCCTAAGACATCGCTCGATGCCTGACGCATTCATGCAGGCGGAAGAATCATGGGGGTTTCCGTTGGCCTTGACTATAAATTCCAGGCTGGAGTCTCTTGCGGCAACCGCTAAGCCCAATGGATCGGGCCCCTTGGCGCCGTGATAAATTAGCCACACCTACCGCCTATGCGCACTGCACGGTGGCATCATTATTCCCTCGCTTCTTCCACGAGCCTCTTGCGAACATGTCGAATCTGATCGTACATGGCGGCGTCGCCCTACGCGGGGAAATCACGCCGTCCGCCAACAAAAACGCTGTCCTCCCCATCCTTTGCGCCACGCTGCTGACCGATCAGCCGCTGCGCCTTATCGGCGTCCCTGAAATCACCGACGTCAAAAAGATCCTCGAGATTTTCCGTACGCTCGGCAGCAACGTGTCGATGGACTTTTCCACCGGCATCCTCGACCTGCATCATCACGCAACGACCTTCGACCCCGTCGCGCATCATCTGCCCGAGGAAATGCGCTCTTCCATCATGCTCGTGCCGCCCTTGCTCGCGCGGTTCGGCGTGGCGCGGCTGGAAAACGACGTCAAGGGCTGCACGCTGGGGGTTCGGGAAATCGATCCGCATGTGGAGGTATTCGAACGTTTTGGGGCAAAGGTCGAGCGCACGACCGACTCGCTGATCGTGCGGGCCGCTACACAGATGACCGCGAATCATCACTGGCTGGACTATGCCTCGGTCACTACCACCGAGAACTTCGCGCTCTGCGCGGCAGCGGCGAACGGTACGTCGACGCTGGTGAACGCGGCGTCGGAACCGCACGTACAGGAGTTTTGCCGTTTCCTCGCGCTGCTAGGCGTGGAAATCGATGGCATTGGCACGTCGCGTCTGAGCGTCACGGGCGGCCGCAAGCTGAGCGGCGGCGAGTTTCGCTTCAGCGAGGACTTCCATGAAATCGCGACCTTCCTCGCGCTCGGGGCGATCACCGGCGGCAACATCGCGGTGAGGAATACCGCCCCCGACCAGTTCCCGCTGATCGACCGGACCTTCGCGAAGTTCGGGGTGAATGTAGAGCATAAGAACGGCTGGTCGCGCGCGTTCCAGGACGGTCCATTGCGCGTGCGCCGGCCGTTCACGCAAAATATCCTCACCAAGGTGGAAGCCGCGCCCTGGCCGTATCTGCCGGTCGACCTGCTGCCCATCTTCATCGCACTCGGCGTGAAAGCCGAAGGCAGCGCCATGTTCTGGAACAAGGTCTATGACGGCGCAATGGGGTGGTCGGTCGAGCTGTCGAAGTTCGGCGCGCACGTGTTCCTGTCGGACCCGCACCGGCTGATCACGTTCGGCGGCCTGCCGTTGAGTCCCGCGAAAGTGGAGAGCCCGTACATCATCCGCGTGGCGATCGCGCTGCTGATGGTCGCGGCGAGCATCAAGGGGCGTTCGGAGATCATCAATGCACTTCCGATCCGCCGTGCACACCCGCGCTTCGTGGAGAACCTGCGCTCGGTCGGTGCGGACGTGGAGTGGACCAGCAGCGAATGACTGAAGAGGTAAATAGGCGTCGTGGCCGGCAGCCGCGACGCCAACAAGCCCGAACCGTGCCGGCGATAATCAAACACTCGCCGGCACGGCTTCGCGTGCATCAATAGCCGAGCGCGAGTCCCGAGTTACGACGCGGATCGTTCGCGCCATAGAAACGATTCTTGCCGACCGGCTTGCCGCCCAGCGACGGCGCGCCCACCAGAATTGCCGCTACGTGGTTGGCCGGTTGCGGACCCGAGAACTTCTGACCCCATCCTTCCAGGATCTTCTGCGTGTCGGGGCTCAGCGTGAAGCGTTCGAGATTCGTCGTTTCCGGCAGCCATTGCTGATGAAAACGCGGTGCATCCACAGCTTCCTGAATGTTCATGCCGTAGTCGATCACGTTAAGCATGGTCAGGAGCGTAGCGGTAATGATGCGGCTGCCGCCCGGCGTACCGACCACCATCACGGTCTTGCCGTCCTTCGTGACAATCGTCGGGCTCATGGACGACAACGGACGCCGGCCCGGGCCAATAGCGTTGGCCTCGCCCTGCACCAGCCCGTACATGTTCGGCACACCGACCTTCGACGTGAAGTCGTCCATCTCGTCGTTGAGCATCACGCCCGTCTTGTTCGCCATCACGCCCGAGCCGAACCAGTCATTAAGCGTATAGGTCACCGAAACCGCGTTGCCCCATTTGTCGACGATCGAATAGTGGGTGGTGTTCGTGCCTTCATGAGGAGCCACGCCCGGCTTGATTTCCTGCGACACCCCCGCCTTATGCGGATCGATTGCAGCGCGGATCTTGGCCGCATAGTCCTTGTCGAGCAGACGGTCCAGCGGGTTTTTCACGAAATCGGGGTCACCCAGATAGCTGTTGCGGTCCACATAAGCGTGGCGCATTGCCTCGATCTGGTACTGCATGGCCTGGGCTGAACGGAAGCCGAGGCTTTGCATCGGATAATCCTCGAGGATATTCATGATCTCGCAGATAGCGACTCCGCCCGAGCTCGGCGGCGGCGCCGAGACCACGTGGTAACCGCGATAATCGCACTCGATCGGCGCGAGTTCGCGCGTCTTGTACTGGTCGAGGTCGGCCTGCGTGATGATGCCCTTGCCGGTTTGCGTTGAAGAGACCAGCGCATGGGCTACCCAGCCTTTATAGAAACCGTCGGGACCCTTGGTGCTGATCTCGCGCAGGGTCTTCGCCAGGTCTCTTTGCACGAGCCGCTGGCCCACCTGGAACGGCTCGCCGTGGTTCAGGAAGATCGAGCCGGAGCCGTTCGGGTCCTTCTTGAAGTCGTCCGTGGCGGTCCCGAGGATATCGACGTCGCCCTGGTCGAGCACGAAGCCTTCCTGAGCGTATTTGATTGCCGGGGCGATGAGATCGGCGCGCTTCATCGTGCCGTATTTCGTCAGCGCCATTTCCATGCCGGACACCGTACCCGGCACGCCGACCGCCAGGTAGCCCTTGGTGCTCAGGCCCGGGATCACGTTGCCGTCCTTGTCCAGGTACATGTTCGCGGTGGCGGCCAGCGGTGCTTTTTCGCGGAAGTCGAGGAAGGTCCGGCGGCCGTCGGCGAGCTGGATCGTCATGAAACCGCCGCCGCCGATGTTGCCGGCCGCAGGGTAAACCACGGCGAGTGCGTAGCCGACAGCAACGGCCGCGTCGACTGCGTTGCCGCCGTCCTTGAGCACGTCGACGCCAATGCGCGTGGCGAGATGCTGGGCTGTGACGACCATGCCGTTCTCGGCGGCAACGGGGGCTTGCGAAGCGGCTTGGGCCCCGGCATAGCAAAGGGCGAGCGCCGCCGCGAGAAGCGACTGGGCTAGACGATCGAATTTCATTGTTGAATGTCCGTTGCTGAATAAATGAGGGGAGCGAGAGAGCGCTGATGCAGCGGTGACCTGGCGTCCCGTTTAAAACGGGGCGCCAGGTCACCGCGCACGATACCAACAAAGATTACAAACGGGAACCCGCAAAAGCCGCAGTAGAAAAACCTGGCCTAGCCTGCCTTGGAGAGCTGAGCGCGCAGGTCGGTCAGCGACTTGCGCTGCTGCCCTTGCTCATCGAAGTTCTCCGGCGCGAGCCATTGTTCGAATGCGGCGCGTACCGTGGGCCATTCGCTGTCGATGACGGAAAACCACGCGGTATCCCGTGTTCGCCCCTTGTAGAGCACGGCCTGGCGGAAGATGCCTTCGAACTGAAAACCGAGCCGCGCCGCCGCTTGCCGCGAGGGTGCGTTCAATGCATCGCACTTCCATTCGTAACGGCGGTAGCCGAGTTCATCGAATGCATGTTTCATCAACAGGTACTGGGCTTCCGTTGAGACCGGCGTGCGTTTGAGCAGCGGCGAGAACGCCACGCTGCCCACTTCAATAACGCCATTGGCCCGGTCGATCCGCATCAGCGCGAGGGTGCCGATTGCAGTTCCCCTCTTCAGGTCGATGACCGCATAGTGCTGGGGATCGGGACTCACCGCGGCACGTTCGACAAACTCGCGATAGCTCGCGGCATCGTCGAATGGGCCGACCGGCATGTAGGTCCAGTCACGGCCATCCGGGGCTTCGCTATAGGCGGCGAAGAGGTCCGCTGCGTGGTGCGGCTCGAGCGGCTCCAGCCGGCAATACTGCCCTTCGACGGGATTGCGCGGCGGATGCACGCGCGCGGTCCAGTGGGGCACGGACTCGCCAACGGGTTGCTGATACTGATTCAGGGTGCTGGGCATAACGGTTCCTTGCAGCATGGGGCGGGGACACAGGGTGGGACATAAAGCAGGGGTTCACGCAAAACGCGGGCAAAGCATGTGCTAACGTACGCGCATCATGGAACCTTAAAAAGTGCCACATTCCATGTTTTTCATGGCTCCACGCTCGTGGCTTCGCCTGCTGGCGTGCTCCTCCCCATTCCGCTCATGATCCTCATGACTACCGCTGCTTCCTCGCCTGTGCCGCAGACCCTGCTCGAGGCGCCGCTCGCCAAAGGGCCCGGCGCGGCGCCCATGCAACGCCAGTTGCACCATCGCTTCAAGGAGGCGATCCTCGGCGGCCACCTCGCGCCGGGCAGCCGCCTCCCTGGGTCGCGCGCGCTGGCCGAGGCGCTGTCGATTTCCCGTAACACGGTGACCGCCGCCTACGACCTGCTGGCGGCAGAGGGATATGTGCAACCTGACCGGCAAGGCACCCGGGTAGCGACGCTGTCGCGCCCGGCGCCACCGCGCGGCAAGCGCCAGGCGCTGGCGGCGCCGGCCACCTCGCAGCGGCTGACGGGCATTCAAGCCTCCGCGCCGCCGGCCGATGGGGTTGCTGCATTGCGCCCTGGTGTGCCGGCCTTGTCGCATTTCCCGCTGGCTGCGTGGCGCCGTGCGATCGACCGTGCGATTCGAAACGCGGGGCCATCGGCTCTCGGTTACGGTGATCCTCCGGGTGAGCCGGCGCTGCGTGCGTCCATTGCCCGGCATCTGGGCATCGCCCGGGGTGTGCGATGCGATCCGGCTCAGGTGGTCATCACCGAGGGCGCGCAGGAAGCGCTCTCGCTCTGCGTGCGTTTGCTGACCAATGCCGGCGATACGGCGTGGATCGAAGATCCGGGTTATCGCGGAGCGAAGGCGGCCATGCGCGCGGGCGACCTGCACATGGTGCCCATGCGCGTTGATGCCGATGGCCTGATCGCCGATGAAAACGACTGGAAGACGCAGCCGCCACGGCTGATCTACACCACGCCTTCGCATCAGTATCCCGCGGGCGCGGTGCTGACTGTCGCGCGGCGCCTTGAGCTGATCGCGAAGGCACAGCACCATGGGACGTGGATCATCGAAGACGACTACGACAGCGAATTCCGCCACGCCGGCGAGCCTATTGGCGCCATGCAGGGTTTGGTAGCGCAGGCGCCCGTGCTGTACGTGGGCACGTTCAGCAAGACGATGTTTCCGTCGTTACGCCTGGGGTTTCTTGTGCTGCCGGAAACACTGGTGGCGCAGATGCGCATGCCTCTGGACGACATGCTGCGAGGCGGCCACCGTCATGAACAGCTTGCACTGGCCGAGTTCATTGAAAGCGGCCAGTTCAGCCGGCATCTGGGCCGCATGCGGCGTTTGTACCGCGACAGGCAGCACGCGTTGAGAGAAGCGCTGACCCGCCACTTGCCGATGATGCATGTGATTGAAGGCGGGTATTGCGGCTTGCACTTAACGGTACGGCTGCCGGCGTGTTACCCCGACCGCGAGATTGCCGACGCAGCCCGGCAGCACGGTATAGCCCCCGCTCCGTTATCCAGTTTTGCGCTGCAGTCCAAGCCCGAGGACAACGGCCTCGTGCTTGGGTATGGGAATACATCGGCGGAATTGTTCGAGCCTTTGGTCCGGCTTCTGGCCAGGCTGGTGCGGGGGGTGAAGGTTTAGAAGCGGTGGACTGCTCTAAACCAGCACATCGGAAAACACCCGGTTAGCGAAGTGGGCCGAATCCGTGCTGCCGTTCAACACGCCCACGGTCTTCAAATCGTCCGCGTACAGCGCGATTTCCTTCTTGAACGCGTCGCCGGTCGGATGATGATGATCCGTATGGCTCTTGAGCATGGCCGTCAACTGGGCCACGTCCGCTTGCGGTGCGTACTGCGCAAAGATCGTCGCTGCTTCCGCGGGATGGTTCGCAGTCCATTCCGTTGCGTCGAGCAAAGCCTGCGTCAACGCCTGGGCCGCCGCGCGATCCTTCCTCACCAGTGTCCCACGCACGCCGAGCACGCAGCACACCCGCGTCTGATACTCGCCGCACAGGTTATTGGAGACCTCGTACAGATGATCCGATTCCCGCAGCAGCCAGATGGTCGGGTCTCCGTCCGCAATCGCGTGGACCTCGCCCTTCTTCAACGCCTCGCCCAGCAGGTTGGCGGGGTACTGCCTCCAGCGAACCTCGCTGTCCGGATCAATGCCGATCTTTTTCAGCGTGATAGCAAAGAAGTTCTTGGTGGGGCTGGCCATGTCACTCACCCCCACAATCTTGCCGCGCAAGCCCGGCAGATCGACAATTCCCGAACTGCGCGTCGCGAGCAGGCGCATGCAGCCGCCGTGAATGCCGGCAGTAAGCTTGACGTCGAAGCCCTGTTCCAGCGGCTTGATCCACCGCAGCGCCATGCCAACACCGGCATCCGACTTGCCGGTCGCAATGGCTTCGAGCAACTGGTCCGTCGACCCGGCGAAGTTGATCAGCTCAACGTCCAGGCCACGCTTGGCAAAGAAGCCTTGCTTGACCGCCACCGGTACCGGCGCCGTACAAATCGATCCGGCGTTCCACGATAACTTCAACTGTTTCAACGTGCTGTCGTCGGCACGCGCAGGCAGTCCGGCAAGGCCAAACGACGCCCCGCCAAGTGCCGCAGCCCCAGCGGTCCACGCAGTCTTGCGCAGCCACGCGCGGCGCGAAATATTCTCCGGCACGGCGGCTCTCTCGCCACCGTCGGCATCAGGACGATTCATCAAACATTCTCCACAGGTCGTTCGTTATTGTTGGCTTGTCTACGTGTTCCGGTCGGGTAATTGAGTTGCCAACGCACCCGCCCCCTCAAGCAACCAGACCGAGTAACGCAAGCACTTCGCGCCTGAGTTCAACCAGCCTGGGGTCGTCGCGATGACGCGGATACGGCGCGTCATTGCGCACTTCCGCCGTCACGCGCGCCGGACGCTCGCTGAAAACGATCACCCGGTTCGCGAGGAACAACGCCTCTTCCACATCGTGTGTCACAAGCAGGACGGAGAAACGCGCATCCAGCCACAACTTCACCAGCTCTCCCTGCATGCGCAGCCGCGTAAGAGAGTCCAGCTTGCCAAAGGGCTCATCGAGTACAAGCAACTCGGGATCGTTGACAAGCGCGCGCGCCAGCGCAACACGCTGCGCCATGCCCCCGGACAACTGATGCGGATACGCCGCTTCAAAGTCCGTCAGGCCGACCAGTTGCAACGCGGCGTCGATGCGTTGTTCCGCCGAACGCTCCCCTGCCGGAAGAGGCTCGACCGACCGGTCCCGGCTCCACGGAAACCGCCTGCGCCTTCGCTGCGCCTCCGGGCCAAGGCCGACATTGGCGCGCACCGTGCGCCACGGATACAAGGTCGGGTCCTGGAACACCACGACCCGCGACGGGTCCGGACCGCGTATGGCGACCCCGTTCGACGACACCGTGCCAACCGCGGGAGCATCGAGTCCGGCAACGAGTCGGAGCAGGGTCGACTTGCCGCAACCGCTCGGCCCTAGCAACGCGACGAACTCACCCGGGGCGACCGAGAAGCTGACGTCGTCGAGAACCGGCAGCGCTGCACCGTGCAGCGAGAACCGGTGGCTGACGTCGCTGACGTCGATACGCGCACCGGTTGCCGCGGCCTTGAATGCCGGCTGTGCTGCTTGCGCGATGCCTTGCGTGCTTACCATTTCAACAACCCCTTCTGCCAGGCGAGTAACCGGTCTCTAAAGCGGAACAGCAACGTGATCAGCCCGGAGCACATCAGCGCCATCACCAGCAACGCGGCGTACATGTTCGAATAAGCCGCCCATCCCTGCGCCCATTGCAAATACCAGCCGAGCCCTGCCTTGACGCCCATCATCTCCGCCACGATCAGCACGGAAAACGACGCGCCCAGTCCCATGAAAAGCCCGACGAACACAGACGGCAACGCGGCCGGTATCGCAACCTTCAGGATCAGGAAACCGGGCCGTGCACCGAGCGTGCGGGCGATGTCGTAGAACGCGCTGTTGACCCCGGCCACGCCCGACCACGTGAGCACGGCCACGGGGAAGCCGGTGGCGAGCGCGATCAGGAACACACTGGCGCTGAAGCTCGACGGAAAGAAAAAGAACGCCAGCGGCAACCAGGCGGTGGCGGGCAATGGACCGATCAGTCTCAATACCGGATGCAGCCAGTACCCCACCACTCGCGACCAGCCGATGCCGACTCCCGTCACAAAGCCCACCACGGCTCCGATCACATAACCGTAAGCAAGCAATCCGAATGAATGGGCGATGCTTGAACCAAGGCGCGGGAAATCATCGAAAAAAACGGCGATCAGCGATTGCGGCGGGGCAAAAAACGGCCGCGGCAGCCATTCGAGTTTCGCAGTGAGTACTTCCCAGGCCGTCACACCCACCGCGAGCGCGACGAGCCAGGGCATGGCCGCGAGCCATCGTTCGGCGCGTGATGGAGACGTATCGGGCTGACGCGCCAGGAGGCTTCTGCGGGCCGTCACGCCTATCAGCAGCGCGGTCGCCGCGAGCACCAGCTTGAGGACCAGAAGATGACTGGTGTAGGGCCAGTCACCGGCGTCAGGCCACCAGTGCGTCAGACCTGCGCTGACAAGCCACGCGAGCGCGGCCAGCCACGCCGGCAGCAGGCTCCTGCTCGTCTCGCTCGAAGACGCCGCGCTTACGCGGGCCGGTTGCGTCCGGATACCCGCCGCTTGCGGCTGGAAGCCGACGCCGGGGTGTCCGGAGGCTGAATCGAAATGAGGAGTGCCGGACATGATGGGGAAGGTCCTCGTTACGTTGAAAGAAGCTCCGTGCACAGCATTGGAGCCCGGGGTTTCCGCAGCGCGTTACATTGCTACAAACGCCAAGACTAGCGACGCTTCGGTCTCTTAACAATTATTCGTTTGCGATATGTTTATGAGCTCACGCGCTTTATCGATTGCATGATTGTTAGGCGATGCCGGCCTTCTCGCCTTGCCACACGCTATGCGCGTAGAGCGTCTCGTTGAAATCCGGAGGCACGTCTGCGTTCAGGCGGACTTCGTGACGATCGAGATCGGCAAGAAAAAGATCGCGGCTGATCCGGCTCACCACCGCCGGAATATCGCGCTTCATGCTTGGCACGTCGCCTACCGGCACGCCGAAGCTGACAAGACCCGCAGGGTTGTACACGTGAAGGTTCGCTAAATGAGGCGCTGTTCCAGGGATCTTCTCCAGATATTCGTGCGCCGCGCCGAGATACGGATGAGCGCCGAGATAGTCGTCGCGCTCGTGATCCTCGGGAACGTACCGGTCGCGCCACAAAAGAATGTCCTTCGATACCGCTGAGAGCTCGGGGCGCACAGCCGGGTCGACAAGGTAGCCCGTACCCGCGATTGCAAAGTCGAACTGGAACTGCTCGTTGCCCACCCGCGCTGCAATACGCCCACCCTCCACGCTGGCGTGGCTCCAGGCCGCGCCAAGATGCAGATGGAAGTTCGGATGCTTCGTCACGCGTTCAACGGCATCGACCGGCGGCGTGGAGCCTGCCTTCCGGAAGCGCAACGCCTGACGCCAGCGGAAAGCGTCCGGTAACTGCGGGTAGTTGTCGTACGCACCCGGATACGCTCTAGTACGCGTAATAGGCGCGGCGGGAACCGCGTCACGACGCACAAAGAGATGCACCTGCGCGGCGCCCGCTTCGAGTGCCGTAGCGGCCGCGTTGAAGGCAGACGCCGCACCGCCGATCACCGCTACCGTTTTATTCCGCAGCGCCTTGAAATCGATAGCCTCCGAGGTATGCGCGTAAAGCGTGCGCGGCAGGTTCTCGTGCAGCACAGGCGGTACCTGCGCAGCGCCGTTGCCGGCGACTCCGTTGCACAGGACGACCTTGCGTGCCGTCTCTACATGCTCGTGACCGGCGGCGTTCAGCAGACGCAAACGGAAGTGCGAGTCCACCGGTTCTATCCGCGTGAGACGTGTGCCATAGCGAACCGGGATCTTCAGGAAGTGGCGATACCACCCGAGATACTCGGCCCAGCGCGCGCGGGGAATCCGATCGATATCCGCATACGCCGCGGCTCCCCAGCGCGCTTCGAACCATGCCTGAAAGCTCAATCCCGCGACGCTGAGCTCCGGCCCTATGAGCGTCTTCGGTGTACGCAGTTTGTTCATGCGCGCCCGGTTGAGCCATACGCCGGCACCCGCTTCGTCAGTTGCCGCATCGATCACCGACACCTTGCCAATACCCGCGCGCCGCAGCGCGAAAGCGAATGCGGCGCCGGTCTGTCCACCGCCGACGATCACGACGTTGTGGTCGATACCCGCCCGGTCCGGCACCCAGTTATCCGGGTCGGGACCTGACAGGCGCAGCGCTTCGAGCGCGTTTGCATCGGGATTAGAGGTGGTTGTCATTGCGTGAGGTCGATCAGGAAAGGGAGAGATGGCCGAGATATTGAAAAGGGATACGCGTGCTGGCAACCAAGCAATTCAACTTTGCTTAGACGCTTTTTGCGGAACACATCGACCAGGGAAGCGGCGCTTACATCTTATTTTCAAATCACGGCGTCAGTACATTACAAATCAAGATCATATGCATTACGAAGTTTAAATTCATCGTTCATTCCAGCGTCGCCAAACCCTAATATAGGGATCCGAAAGATTCGTTAAAACCACCTGGAACAAGAGGACAACAATGAAACGAGCCGTACTCGCGGGCGCTGCCGGCATGCTTGTTATCACGCCTGGAATGTCGCAGGCGCAGAACTCGGTCACGCTATATGGAATAGTCGATGCCGGGATTGCCTACACCAACAACCAGAAGGGCGCGAAGAACTTCCAGCAGACCAGCGGCAAGCTGAGCGGCAGCCGCTGGGGCCTCAAGGGCACCGAAGACCTGGGCGGTGGCCTCGCCGCGGTCTTCACGTTGGAGAACGGCTTTCGCCCTAACGACGGCACGCTGGGGCAAGGCGGCCGGGAGTTTGGCCGGCAAGCGTTCGTGGGTCTGACCAAGACCGGCATAGGCACGGTCACGCTAGGACGCCAGTACGAACCGCTGGCCGATCTCGTTGCGCAATATGCGGGCTCAGGCTTCTGGTCCCCCGCCACGCACGTAGGCGACAACGACAACCTGAACCAAACCTTCCGCGTCAACAACGCTGTCAAGTTCCGCAGCGACTCATTCTCCGGATTTACGCTCGATACGCTGTACGCGTTCAGCAATCAAGCAAACAACGGCACCGGCCAGGGCTTCAGCAATAACCGCGCGTGGGGCGTTTCAGCGAACTACGTAGCGGGTCCGCTTTCGGCAGGCGCCGGGTATGTCGTGCTGAATCATCCGGACAGTACGTCGAATACCAGCGGCGCAGTGGGAGGTGCGACCACGACCACCGGGGACGACTACAGCGGCGCGCTCTTCTACGGACTCAACGGCGGCGTAGCGCGCCAACAAATAGCAGTGGGCGGAGCAAACTATGCAATCGGCAAGGCCACTGCGGGCTTCGCATTCAGCCATACGCAACTCGACTACAACGACGGCTCGTCGCGCAAGTTCAACAACTACGACGCCAACCTGCGTTACCTGTTAACGAGCGCCACCACGCTGATCGGCGTGTACACATTCACAGACGGCCGCGCCAACGGACTGCCGGGAACCGGCGGCGCCACGCTCAAGCCGCGCTGGCATCAGTTCACGCTGGGCCTGGACTACGCGCTCTCGAAGCGGACCGAGTTGTATCTGTCAGGCGTGTATCAACTGGCCTCCGGCGATGCATCTACCCGCGTGGGCAGCGGCTATAGCAAGATCGCCGCTATTGCGGATGCGGGAACGGCGTCATCGACCAACCGGCAAGTCGCAATCTTCAGCGGCATTCGAGCCAGGTTCTAAGCGGGTTTGAAAGGCCGGTGCAGCGCGACCGGCCCTTGGCCCTGCACTCATTTCGACGAATACTCCTGATGCCACGCGAGCAATTGCTTTGAGGGCGGCATATGCCACTTGTTGCCCTCATCGATGAGAAAACTGCTCCGGTGCCACTCCTTCACGATCTTGTCGAATGCCGCGACCGTGTCTGTCTCGCCCTTGCGCACCCAAATTACCGAAGGCGATGGGATCAGTTGATCAGGCATTGGCGACTCGTAGTCCTGCCATTCGCCGGAGGTACTGGCGAGCCGCGCCTGAATGCCGGGCGTCACATGAACCGACGCCACGCAAGTCCCGCCGCGCAGCGCCAGCAGCGCTTCGGGCATGCCCTTGAAACCCCTGACCTGTGCCCCGTATTGTTCAATCAGCGGACGCGTGTAGTTGCTGCCTTGCGAAACGCAAACCGGCTTGCCGCGGAGATCGCTCCAGTTGTGAATACCCGCCCCCTTGTGAACCATCGCCGAGCCGCCGATCTCCTCGAACGGCGTGGGCACATAACTCAATATCTCGTCGCGCTCCTTCGTGTATTGCATGCTCGCGATCAGCGCATCAACCTTGCCTTGCTGAAGGAATTGCACCCGGTTCGGCGGCGTGACTTCCACGGCTTCAAACTTTACGCCGAGGCGTTTAGCAAGGTCCTGGGCAAGTTCGACGTTGTAGCCGACAGGCTTGCGGGTCTGCGGGTCGAGTGAACCGTAGGTGCCGTCGAGCACGACCCCGACCGTCAGCGTGCCGCGTGACTTGATCCGGTCGAGGGTGGCGTCGGCGTGAGCGCCTTGCGAGAGTGCAAGCACAGTCAGGGTAAAGCTCAATAAGGTGGTGAAGCGAAATTTCATTGGCTGGGACTTTCTGTAGCGGGTGTATCGATACGGAAAACAGCGAGCTCGTCCGGCGCGCACTGCGCGATCAGACCTGTTTCCCAATCCAGATACTGGCGGGCGGCGTCGAGGTTGCCATCGTGGCGGTCGTGAACAAAAAACAGGTAGTCGATGTGCGCCGCATCGGCAGGAAGATCGGGCGTAGACACCACGGGCAGGCCCGCTTTTTTCCAGGTGTCGATGCCGTTGGCCGCGAGATACAGCGAGGTGAAACCCCACCCGCGCAGGTCGGTAGCCGCGATGTTCGCAACCGCCGGTTCATCGGCGAATAACAGCAGCGTGTCGCCCGGGGCGGCTTTGAGCGCCGCCAGCGTCCTGGCGAGTTGCGGACGAATCGACCAGTGCGCACCAGCAGCATGTTCCCGCCGGTAAGCCGCGCTCGATCGCAAATCGAGCAGCAGCACATGGCCCGTCGCCGCCTCGCGCAGCGCCGCTGTATCGAGCAGCGGCAAGGATGATTGCACCGGTGCAACCCGCTTGCCAACGTGTAGCGTAGTTGCATTGAGGGCATCGACCAAAGCGGCTTTAAAGCCTAGCTGTACGAGCCACGTAGCAATCACGGGAGCACGTACGCCGTCGTAATCAACCAGCAGCACGCGGGCACGCCGCACGCCAATGGTCTGGTCAGTTGCCTGTACCAATTGCCCTCCCGGTGCGTGGATGGCGCTCGGCAGACCGTCGCGCGCAAACTCTTCCGGCGTGCGGACATCGATCAGAAAGGTCGTCCGATCTGGATCAGCAAGCCATTCCTGCGCAGCCGAAGCGTCGAGCGTCGCAACGCCCAAGCGCGCAGCAAGCGTAGCCGCACGCGTGCGCGCCTCGGCAACCGATGCTTCGTCCAAGACCTCCGGGTAGCGGCGCTCGCTGCCATGTTCGAGCTTGAGCCCCGCGAGCGCCCAGCCTTGCGTGCCATTCTCCAGCGCAATCACCGGATTCGGCACACCCAGATTGCGCAAGGTCTGCGCGCCAATAATGCTGCGCGTGCGGCCGGCGCAATGAATCACGATCGGCGTCGCAGGGTCGGCTACAAGCGTTCCGATCCGGTATGCCAGTTCTCCGTTCGGCACGGGAACAGCACCAGGGATCGTCATCTTTCGATGTTCATCGAGCGTGCGTCCATCGAACAACGCATGAGCCTGTCCTTTTTCGATCAGAACCGCAAGCTCCTCCGGCGAAAGATGCGGCGTCCCATGCGCGTGCTCGACGAGTTCGCCAAAGGTCTTCGATGGCAGGTTCACGCCTTTAAACAGCGTATAACCCGCGGCCAGCCAGCCGCGTGCGCCATCGTGCAGCACAGAGACTTTGGTGTAACCGAGCGCGCTCAGGCGCCGTGCCGCGAGTACCGCAATACTTGTGCTATCGGCGTATTCGCCATCGTCAAGCAGGACGATCCGTGTGCCGGGTCCCGGCACCAGTCGCGGCGCGTCTATTTCCAGCCGGCTGTAGGGCAACGGGGTCGCGAAGAACGGATGCCCTTCGCCGAACTGCCCGGCTTCGCGGACATCGAGCAAGGCGATTTCGGCTTCGTCATTGAGCCATGCGCGGACAGTGGAGGCATCGACGAAAGGCACATCAGCCACATCGTTTCGGATTGAGGTCATTTGAGCAGGGTCGCAATGAGAGGTGGGCAGCGATTCAGGACAGCACGCTGCGAAATGCCTGTGCGAGGTCGAGAATGAGATCGTCCGCGTCTTCCAGCCCGATATGCAACCGGATCACGGCTTCCTGTCCCTGCCAGTAGCTATGTGTGCGCAAGCGCCGCGGCGGGGCGATCAGCGCGAGGCTTTCATAACCGCCCCATGACGCGCCAAGGCTGAATAGCCGCAACGCGTCGATGAAAGCGGCAGCGAGGCTGGTATCGGCATCACGCAAGGCGAACGAGACCAGCCCGTTCGCGCCGTGGAAATCACGCGACCACAATGCGTGTCCGGGATCCGTGGCCAACGCCGGATGGAAAACGCGCGTGACCTGGCGTACGCGTTGCAGATAGGACGCCACGGCAAACGCGCCGCGCGCGTGTTGCGCGAGGCGTACGGGCAGCGTACGGATGCCGCGCAATGCAAGGTAGGCGTCGTCGGCGCTGACGCTCAAGCCCAGTGCGTCGTGAGCCTCTCTCAAGCGCTGCCCGATTGCTGCATCCGCGGTCGATACCGCGCCCTGCATCAGGTCCGAATGTCCGCCCAGATACTTTGTGACGGCCTGGATGGAGATATCCGCGCCCAGCGCCAGCGGTTGATAGAGCAAGCCCGCGCCCCACGTGTTGTCGGCGGCGAGCAGGACCCCTTGCTCGTGAGCAAAATCCGCAAGCGCCGGGAGATCGACAATCTCGTACAGGAACGAACTCGGCGACTCTGCATAGATCAGGCGCGTGTTGGCCTGAAGCAGCTTATGCGGCAAGCCGTCCGCCGCGCTGAAATAGCTGAAGGCAACACCCAGCCGCGTCAGCAGCGGTTCGATCCGTTCACGCACGGGCCCATAAACGCCGTCGTGCACGAGCACGTGATCGCCCGGCGACAACAAGCCGATGAACACCAGTGAGATTGCGGACAGACCTGACGGGGCAAGCAGCACGTCACGCGCCCCTTCCAGTTCGCCGATGGCCGCTTCAAGCGCCCGGTGCGTTTGCGTGCCATGCCGCCCATAGGTGCTGACCGCCTCCCCCGCGTCGCGCCGTTTATGCAGCGCCGCCTGGCTCGAGGTGCTTTCGAAACGCACCGTGCTCGTGCGTTCGACCGGCACGTTGACTGGCGCAGTGCCATCAACAAACGCCGGCGCACCGGCGCGCATCAGGCGCGTCGCTTTGTGCTGCACTGGGGCATTCATCAGCCAACCGCCTGCGTGCCGCGATGCATGTGGGTTGTGTTGTAGCGCACCACACGTCCTGTATCGAGTTCATAGCCGAGCCGGCCGGAAAGTGTTTCCAGCGGCCGCCCGTAGAGATGGAAATGCAGCGTGGGTCTTTCACCCGTTACATGGATGCTGTGAATGTCTTCGGGCAGAAACGCGATCGGTGTGCCCGGACGCACCACGACTTCACGGTCGAGATCGAGTGTGGCGCGTTCGGGGTCGGCACCGTCGTCTGTACGGTTATAGACACGGTTCAGTTCCTCGCCCTCAAGTGCAGCGATGACCGCCCATGTATCGTGGTTATGCGGAATCGTGGTCTTGCCGGGCAGCAGCGAGTTGAGATAAAGCGCGAACCCGTCCTCGCCGGGATTCAGCCGGTATCGTGTCGACGTGTCCCCGCTGCCCGCTTGCGGCGGCGGGAAATCTGCGGCGGAGAACAACTCGGCGTGATCCGCGGCAAGCGCCTGCAGATGATTGCTGATGGCATCGAGCGCGGCCCGCGTCACGCCCTGCTTCTCCACAATATGACGTACATGGTCCAGCAATGCGGTAACAGCGGCCTGGCGTTCGCCAATCTGATCGGGTATGGAGGTTGCGGTCATGTCAGGATAGGTTCGTAGTAGTTTTGCAAGAATCAGGGGGTGGCCAAAGCCAGAGCGGCACCGCTTCGCGAGCGTTTGCGCAGTGCGCGCCGGTCCTCGCCGCGTGCGCGTTGCAGAAACAGGCGCGTGCGTTCGTTCTCAGGGGCGCTGAAAATCTGCGACGGCGCGCCGTGCTCGACAATCACGCCGCCCTCGGTGAAAAACACTTCGTCGCTCACGTCTTCGGCGAAGCGCATTTCATGCGTGACCAGCACACAGGTCTGGCCGTCATCCACCAGTTCGCCAATCACTGTAAGCACTTCGCCCACCGTTTCCGGATCGAGCGCAGAGGTCACTTCGTCGAAGAGAATCAGGTCGGGGCGCATGGCAAGCGTTCGTGCAATAGCGACACGCTGCTGCTGGCCTCCGGACAGCTCGCCCGGATACGCATGGGCCTTGTCAGCCAGCCGCACCTTCGCCAGCAGCGCGTGCGCGTCGTGCTCGGCTTCGGCGCGAGAGCGCCCGAGCGCGCTCATCGGCGCAATGGTCAGGTTGGCGAGCACGTTCAGGTGCGGGAACAGGTTGTACTGCTGGAACACAAAGCCGATGTGCTTGCGCAGCGCGATTTTCTGCGCGTCGGTGCGCTGCGCGCGGACATCGATTCCATCCACGTGCACGTCGCCCTGCTGCGGCGCGATGAGGCCGTTGATGACACGTAAAAGCGTTGACTTGCCCGAGCCCGAAGGCCCGATGATGGAGACGGCTTCGCCTCGCCGCACGCTCAGGTCGATACCCTTGAGCACGTGCACCGGGCCGTAGGAGAGGTGGACATCGCGCAATGAAACCAGCACGGGATCGGCACTCCCTGCGGCACCCTGGCGCGACGGTGCATACGCAAGCGCCGACGCATCCTGAAGCGGGTCGAGCGCAAGCGCAAGTCGATTCATACGACCTCTTCAGGTGTTGTTACAGGAGCGCTGACCGCATGTTTCGAAAGAATCAACTGTGTCATCGCGGGTTTCCTTCTCAAGCGCACGAAAGCATGCTGGAGCGAAGATTCTAAGAACCATGCCCCTTTTCGATAACCAAGCATTCGTCGAATAGATAGCAGCCCGCTTGCTAACGACGCACCAAACCCTCGCGTGCGTTTTTTTGAGGCCTTAATCCACCACGCGGTGATTTGCTTAGCAGATTCGCTTCCTTGGCGATGCACCGGCAATTACCTATTCTGTCTGGCTCTCCTGCCGTTTTCATCTCCATGATCCTGACGAACCTCCGCCGCCTGATTGCTCTCATTGCGCTGGCATCGGCCATGACCGCGTCCTTTGCCGCACACGCGGATGCCACCCTCGACAAAATCAACTCCCGCCATGAACTCACGGTGGGGGTGTTGATCGGCGGCAGTCCATTCGGTTCGCTCGATCCCGCGACCCAACAACCCCGCGGTTTCAATGTAGACCTGGCTAACGAACTCGGTAAAAGACTGGGCGCGAAGGTGCAACTGGTGTCCGTGTTGCCTTCCACGCGGGTCCAGTTTCTTCAGCAGGGCAAGGTCGACATCCTGATCGCGAACATGGAATACAACGCCCAGCGCGGCGAGATACTGGACCACGTAGCGACACCCTATTACCGGGTCGGCGGCACGGCAATCACCCTTAAAACCAGCGGTATTACGCGCTGGGAAGACTTGCGCGGCAAGCCGGTGTGCATCTCTCAAGGCAGTAGTTATATTCGCCCCATAGTGGAACGCTACGGCGCGATTCCGCGGGCCTTCCCAGGCTCGTCCCAGTCATTGCTCGCGTTGCGCGGCGGGAGTTGCGTCGCGGCCGTCCATGACGCTGCACCGCTGCTTTATCCGTTATTGCAGAGCGACCCGGAGTGGCGTGACTACCGTCCACTGCAACCGGAGATAGAGCCTGCGCCGTCGGTGATCTGGGTGCGTCAAGGCGAGCACGACACCGCCGCGAAGCTGGATACGTTCGTGCGCGACCTGCATCGCAACGGCTGGTTTATCGCGACCGAAGCGAAGAACGGCCTCAACCCGCCCTCGCCCGCGCTAGCCGAGTGGCATCGTCAATTGCCTGCGGAGAACTAGCATGGACACGCTGCTGCACGGCTTCATCATGGCGACAGCGCGTCTTGGGCTTGACTACCGTTTCCTGCTCGACGACTACGAGCGCGTGCCATTCGTTCAGGGCCTGGGCGTGAGCATCGAGATCATTGTCTCGACCATGACAGCCAGCGCCGTTGCCGGGCTCGTGTTGCTGCTCGCACTGCGCGGCCGCAACCGGCTGGTCTCCGGGCTGGCGCGCGGTTTTATTGAAGTCACCCGCAACACGCCCACGCTGGTGCAGCTCTACTGCGCGTTTCTCGTGCTGAACATGCTGATCACGCAATGGCTGCATGCGCGCGGTATTGATAACCCGTTCAAGCCCTTCTTCTGGGTCGTGCTTGTATTGTCACTGCACAAGGCGGCATTTCACGCAGAAGCGCTGCGTGCAGGCTTCGACGCACTGCCTTCTCAAACGCTGGAAGGTGCGGCTTCGCTTGGGCTCAGCCGTGCCACACGTTTCTGGCGCATCGAGCTGCCGCTCGCGTTGCGCGCGGCCCTGCCGGCGCTCGTCAACAACATGGTGGAACTGGTGAAAGCCTCTGCGGTGGCATCGGCTATTGCGGTGGGGGACGTGACCTACCAGTCCATCATGATCTGGACCCAGCGCGACAATGTGCTTGCGTTGATGCTGCTGATTCTCGCCTTCTTCGGCGCGCTCACCTGGCTGGTCACGCTAGCCGGCCGCTGGCTCGAACGCCGTTACAGGGTTCCCGGCTATGGCTACTGATTCGGCTTCCACCGGTGGCAAGCTCGCCATCACGCGCTTGCCACCGGGCATTTATGGCGTTGTTGGCGTGCTCGCGGCGGGCGCCGCGTTGTGGTCGCTCGCGCCCGAGGCCGGCTCGCGTGGCGAGACACTGGCGCGCTTCGTTGAATGGACGCCGGCACTGCTCCACGGCTTCGCCATGAACGTGCTGATCAGCATTGGCGCGATTTTCATAGGGACGGTGCTTGGGCTGCTTGCGGGCGCGCTAGCGATGTCGAAAACATTCGCGGGGCGGCTGGCAAGAGTGTGGATTGTCGCATTTCGCAATGCGCCGTGGCTTGTGCTGATCTATTTCACCACCTATGTGTTTCCCTTCGAGATCCATGCGTTCGGCACCATTGTGCCGTTTCCCGACTGGCTCAAAGTGATGCTTGGGCTCGCCCTGCCGGCGAGCGCAAACATAGCGGAAGTATTTCGCGGCGCGGTGGCGTCCATCCCTTCCGCGCAGTGGGAAGCCGCTGCTTCGCTTGCGTTCTCCCGCCGGCAGATCCTGCTGAAAATAGTCGTGCCGCAATGCGTGCGCCGTATGTTGCCGCCGTGGATGAACGTGTACGCCATCATCACCATGGGCACCGCGCTGTCGTCGCTGGTCGGGATCCACGACCTGCTGGACACCGCGCAGATCGCCAGCAGTACGGTTGCACGCAGCAGCTTTACCGTGCTGACCTACGTTGCGACGCTCGTGATCTTCTTCGCGTACTGCTATCCCATTTCGTGGCTCACGCGCACATTTGAAAAGCGGCTGAGGACCGCATAAAAAGCGGGCTTGGCACTTCCAGCACAACGTGCAAAGCAACGCTTGAGCAACGTCATTTGCAACGCACGAATGCTTCTAACCGCTTGAGCGCGGATTGCTTATAGTCGAAACCCTTCCACAAGACACACTTGAACCGGGGCTTCCGATGAAACGCTTTCTCTCCTCTCTGCGCGCGTGCGCCGGCTTTGCACTCTTCGCCGTGGCCGCGAGCGCCGCTCATGCGCAGTCGCGTGAAGTCGTGATCGGCTATCAGGACATGGTCGTACCGTGGCGTTACGCTCAGGTGAGCGGCGCAGTCGAAAAAGCGACGGGCTACAAGGTGACGTATCGCAAGCTCGGAAGCGGCGCCGATGTGATCCGCGCGCTCGCATCCGGGTCGATCCAACTGGGTGAAGCCGGTTCCAGCCCGATCGCGGCCGGCCTCTCGCAGGGCGTGGATATTTCCCTGTTCTGGATCCTCGACAACATCAACGACGCCGAAGCACTCGTTGCCCGCGACGGCTCGGGCGTGACCAGGATAAGCGATCTCAAGGGCAAGAAGATCGGCCTGCCGTTCGTCTCCACCTCTCACTTCCACGCGCTGGTCGCGTTGCAAAACGCCGGGGTCGATCCGTCGACTGTAAAGATCCTGAACCTGCGGCCGCCTGAAGTGGCCGCGGCGTGGGAACGCGGTGATATCGACGCCACCTATATCTGGGACCCGGTGCTGGCGAAGGTCAAGAAGAACGGCAAGGTGCTGATTACATCGGGTGAAGTCGCGAAGGAAACCGGCAAGGCGACCTTCGACGGTTTCGCCGTCAGCCGCAAGTTCGCGCAGGATAACGGCGCGTTCGTCACGGGCCTGGTCAAGGTGCTCGCCGCTACCGACGCTGAGTATCGCGACAACAAATCTGCCTGGATAGCCGGGTCGAAGCAGGTTCAGGACGTGGCGCAGGAATCGGGGGCAACCGCTGCCGACGTGCCCGCCAGTCTTGCGCTTTACGCCTTCCCGACCGTCACCGAGCAGGCTTCACCGGCCTGGCTTGGCGGCGGCGCTCAGTCGGGCGCCGCGAAGTCGCTGGCCGCCACCGCAGCCTTCCTGAAGACGCAAGGCACGATCCAGAACGTGCTGCCCGACTATTCGGTCGGTGTCGACCCACGCTTCGTACAGCATGCATCGCGATGAGCACGCTGGACATTCGCGGCCTCGGCGTGACCTATGAGGGCGCGACAACGGCTGCCCTCGCGGGCGTCGACCTGCAGATCGACAGCGGCGAGTTCGTGGTTGCGCTCGGCGCCTCCGGATGCGGCAAGACAACCTTGCTGAACTGCCTCGCAGGCTTCATCGATCCGACTGCCGGCGAGGCGCGCCTGAATGGTGAGCTGATCGTCGGGCCCGGCGCCGAACGCGGCGTCGTGTTTCAGAAATATGCGCTGATGCCCTGGCTGAATGTGATTGACAACGTCGCGCTCGGACTTCGTTTTCAGGGCGTCGGACGGACGCGGCGTCTTGAGATAGCACGCGAAACGCTGGCCCTGGTCGGCCTGGAAAAGCACGCGAACGCGCGGGTGTATGCGCTTTCGGGCGGCATGCAGCAACGCGTGGGGATAGCACGCGCGCTTGCGAGCGATCCGCAGGTGCTGCTGATGGATGAACCCATGGGCGCGCTCGACGCGCTCACCCGCGAGACCATGCAGGAACTCGTGCTCGATGTCTGGGGCCGCACCCGCAAGACCATTTTCTTCATCACGCATAGCGTGGAAGAAGCGCTGTTCCTCGCAACGCGGCTGGTCCTGATGACGCCGGGTCCCGGCCGCATTGCCGAAAGCCACGCGTTGCCGTTTGCGCGGCAATTTCTCGAATCGCGCGACGCACGCGCGGTGAAGTCGTCGCCCACGTTCATTGAATGGCGCGAGCGGCTGGTTAGGCGACTGCACGACGGATCGCACGCTACGCTGCAGGAGGTGGGTTGATGAGTTCGATCGACTCGCTGCCGCCTGCTGTGACCGTGTCTCAAGTACAGCGCCGCCGCAAGCCACGGCGTGGCCTTCCGGGCGAAGGCCCGACTGCAGTCCTGAGTGTGCTGTCGGTGGCCGCCATTGCCGCGCTATGGTGGGCGGCAACGTCATTTCATTGGGTGGCGCCGCTTTTCCTGCCCTCGCCGCAAGCGGTGTGGAGCGCATTCATCGACGCGTGGAATGGCCGTATTCAAGGCGGTCTGCCGCTGTCCGAGCATTTGTTGTGGAGCGCCATCCGCGTGTTCGGCGCGTTCGCGCTAGCGAGCGTGACGGCTGTGCCTGTCGGCATCCTGATGGGGGTCAGCCGCATCGCACGGGGCCTGCTCGATCCACCGTTGGAGTTTTACCGGCCCCTGCCGCCGCTCGCTTATTTACCGCTGGTCGTGATCTGGTTCGGTATCGATGAAACCGCGAAGCTGATCGTGATCTATCTCGCCTGCTTCGCGCCGATTGCGATGGCGGCACGGGCAGGTGCCCGGAGCGCTACCGCGGAACAGGTGAACGCAGCGTATTCGCTTGGCGGGAGCTTCGCACAGGTCGTACGTTTTGTTGTTCTGCCGGCTGCGTTGCCCGAGATCCTGACGGGCTTGCGGATCGCTATCGGGTTTGGGTGGACGACGCTTGTCGCGGCCGAGATGGTGGCGGCAACGGCCGGACTTGGGCAAATGGTGCTGAACGCATCGAGCTTTCTCAGAACCGATGTCGTGGTGATGGGCATCGTGTTGATCGGATTGATCGCGTGGACTTTCGATCTCGGTATGCGCGCACTGGAGCGGCGGCTGGTGCCCTGGCGCGGGAAGCTTTAAGCAGTGGCCGTCCTTGGCGAGCGTGAGGGGGCGGAGCGCTGAATCGTGATCCCTTGCGCTCAAACTGAAAAAGGGCGACAATGCATCGCAATTGCGATGCATGGAGCATGAATCATGAAAACAGCTACTTTCCCGTCGGTGAGGGTCGAGCCAGAATTGCGCGAGGCCGCCGAAAGCGTCTTGCAGGAAGGTGAGAGTCTCTCCGGTTTTGTCGAACAGGCGATCCGCGAAAATATCCTCCGTCGCCAGCATCATAGTGAGTTCGTCGCACGAGGACTTGCGTCTCGTGACGACGCGAAACGCAGCGGCGACTACATTTCCGCCGAGGAAGTACTTTCTCGCTTGAGTAAGCGGCTAGACGCCGCGAAGGCGCGGAGCAAGACGCGCCGATGACGTTCGAAATACGCTTTACCGGTAGTGCCGCAGAAGATCTCGAACGACTTTACGACTTCATCCTCACACCCGATACGCAGGAAGTATCGCTGGCCGAGCGCGCTCTTCGCGCAGTCTACGAGGGCATTGCCACGCTTCGCGCCTCACCCTTTACCTGTCGAAAGGCACAGTCCAATCTTCCCTTTCTGCGGGAACTGATCATCCCTTTCGGGAGATCCGGATATTTAGCGCTATTTGAAATTGACGATAGAGATACAGTAACGATCCTGGCGGTACGACATCAGTTGGAAGACGACTACTACTAGCCGTCCATGACGAAACCGTTGGCGTAGCTGAACGTAAGCGCAAGATCCGGGGCGTATCGCGCGCCTTGGCACAGCATGATGATCAGGCCACCTCCCAAGGAGCCTCACGTCATGCATCCCCCGCCAAACCAGCGCATTTCCTTACCGCCCGCATTCCATCGTCTGGCATGGTCGAATCTGCTGGCGCAGTCCGCCGAACAGATCAGTCTTGCCGCCGCGCCGCTCGTTGCAGTGTTCCTGCTAGGCGCAAGCGCTGCGCAAACCGGCCTGCTGCAAACCGCCCAGACCCTCCCCTTCCTGCTGCTCTCGTTACCAATGGGCGTCTATGCCGACCGTCACTCCAGACGCGGACTCATGGCCAGTGCAGAAGCCGTTCGCGTACTGGCAATGATCACGATCCTCGCGCTGATCGGAGCCCACCTCCTCACACTCCCACTGCTCGCTGTCTGCGGTTTTATCGGCGCGGCGGGTACGGTCGCTTATAGCGTCGCGGCGCCTTCGCTCGTTCCCTCTCTCGTGCCCCGCGCCGCGTTGCCGGCAGCAAACGGGCGTATCGAGCTGGCGAGAAGCGTGGCGTACTCGGCGGGCCCGGCAATAGGCGGGGTGATCGTAGGATCCGTGGGGGCGGGCTGGGCCTACGCGCTGGCGACCATGCTGTCGGCCCTCGCCGTCGCGCTGCTGTGTGCGTTGCCCATCTCGGCGCATCCTCCCAGGACCGGGCGGCATTTCCTCGCCGAAGTACGCGAGGGTGCGGCTTTCGTATTCCGCGGCCCGCTGCTTCGCCCCATTCTCCTTACCGCGGTTTTCTTCAACCTCGGTTATTTCGTCTTGCAAGCGGTCTACGTGGCTTACGCGGCCCGCCATCTGCATATGTCGTCATGGGTGATCGGCATGAGCCTGGCAGCCTACGGAGCGGGCATGGTGGCCGGTGCGCTGGCGGGGCCTGAAGTGTCCCGGCGGATTTCCTTCGGCCGGACACTGGTGATCGGCCCTCTGTGCGGTTTCCTGGCATCGGTGCTGATGAGCGCAACACTATTTTCGCCAGACGTATGGATGGCCTGCGTGAGCTTCTTTTTGCTCGGCGCCGGTCCGGTGCTGTGGACGATCGGATCAACCACATTGCGCCAGGCGATCACACCCCACGCCATGCTCGGCAGAGTGTCGGCCATCATGAGCACCGCCACCTATGGAGCGCGTCCCGTTGGCGCGCT
This sequence comes from Caballeronia udeis, assembly GCF_001544555.2. Classification (GTDB taxonomy): domain Bacteria; phylum Pseudomonadota; class Gammaproteobacteria; order Burkholderiales; family Burkholderiaceae; genus Caballeronia; species Caballeronia udeis. The sequence continues at coordinate 57,422 of NZ_FCOK02000005.1, forward strand.
GCTGGGCGCCGCCCTCGCGACGCAGACAGGCGTGGGCGCGTGCCTGCTGATGTCGAGCGTGGCCTTCGCGATCCAGTTAGGGGTGATCGTCCTGTCCCCGGTCACGCAACTGACGGCACTTCCCGAAGGCGCGGCGTCTTGAATGAAGCGGCCGTTCAGGGACGTTATCCGTTAACATCGGGTTTCCCTGTTCGTACCTCGTCCCGCACGCTTCCGGGACCGCTTCTCCCACCGGTCATTCAATGAACCCTACAGGACGTTCGCGACGCCGCTTGCTGATCAACGCCGCCCTGTTGAGCGCGGCTGGCACTGCTGGACGGCTGGCGTCTGCCGCATCCACCGCCTCCGCCACGGCTGGAATTACGCCGTTCTCGCACGCCGCGCTCATGCGGGAACCGCCGGTCATTACACCCATGATGTTCGGTGCCAAAGCCGACGGCATGAGCGACGACACCGCCGCGTTCAACGCAATGTACGCACACGTGCGCGCCACAAGCAGTCGTACGGTATTTCTACGTGGCCATCGATATCAGGCCAATGGCAGCATCTATGCACGCGACGTCTCGACCATCGGCGAAGGCGCAACGCTGACCATGGCCGTCAATAGCGAGAAGGACAGTTACGCTTTCGAATGGGGCGGCAGCGATACATTCGTGACGGAGCTCGCATTCGATTTGTCCAACCTCGGACGCAATCCGATGCAGGGCGTTGTCAACGGATGCAATGACGCCTCGAACCAGCGCTTCTTTCGCAATCGCGTCACGGCGCACACCACGGAACCGTCGAAGCTGCAGTCGAACATCTTCGGGCTGTGGGTCCTCGGTACAGGTCTCAACGGCCTCTACGTGCTCGATAACCAGTTCGAGGGCTGCTCATACGGCGTCCAGGTCAACAACCAGGACGGCATGGACAAAAACGTCCGCAAGCAGCCGCTCGGGAAACCTTCGCAACACATTCACATCCGCGGCAACACCTGTATTGATGCAACGATCGGCGTGAATACACCGCACGTCATGTGCTCGAACGTGGTGATAGAAGGCAACACAATCACGCCAAAGAACCTGCACCTCGATCTGCCTCTCAACGTGGCGCATGTGACAGAACTGGTGGTCTACGGGAATACGGTGACGTCGAACACGGCGAGCGCGAACGGGACACTTCATATTGAGGACGCCAGCGGCGCGGTGACGGTGAGTGCGAATGTCGTGACTGCGCTCGCCGCCAACAACGGCATCCAGTTCGGCGTCGATCCAAGCGCGAGCCACGACGCACGGCCCGCCATGCGCGCCGTCATCATGGCCAATCATGTGCAGGGATCGCTTGCATCGCTTACATCAACCGCGTCGATTCCGCATGGCGAGACGATCGGTATTTTGCTGCCGGACCCCGGCACCATCGACACCACGGTCACAGGCAACTATGTGGCAGGCTTCACGCAGGGTATCAATGCGGTAGCGGCGTCTACGGTGTTCGGCAACACCATCGCAAACTGCCCCGTTCCGCTGCGCCTGTCGAAGGACAGCGCAGCCCGCCAGAACGTGGTCAAGTGATCAAGGCATCAGGTGTGTTGACCACGGGCGGCGAAGGCATCGGGCTCTCGACCGGCTGATGAGCCGCAACTGAGGGCGCAAACAGGTTGACCGATTCCCGAAAGCCGCGAAAGCCGGCAATTTTCCGCGGCTCCTTGGCCTTGCGCGGAATCATCCGGGGCACGAACACCATGCCAATGACATACATCATCGGCGCCCCCGCGATCGGCTGCGAGATCAGCGCGGTGATCAATAATGGGGTACATGCCGCGACCTTCTTCCAGTTCATGCCAGGCCCAAGCCTGAAGCCGGACAACAAGAGCACCTGACAGCCAAATCCAAACAAGCCCATCATGCCCAACTCGGCGATCAGGCAGATGCCGTCGTTCGTGGCAAGGCTTGAATAGAGCCCATTGCCAAACGGATTCCGACGCACATCGTCAAGACCCCGCCTGATCGAATCCTCGCGATCGGACAACGACGAGCCGTGCGTCACTGCCTTATCTTCCAGACCAATATAAGGGGTGTACATGGACACGGGATAAACGAGGCCGATCACCACTGCGGTCAGCACCACGCGCCATGTACGAACACGCCCCCCCGAGAACAGGGCGATGGTACCCATGGTCATCACGAGCAACGCGATCCCGAGTGACGAAAACGCGCAGATCGTCCCGCCGGCCAGACCAAACATGACTATCTTCGAACGCCGTGTGAAGGCCTCGTACGCGAGACAAAAGCAGGCCACTGCCTGATAGATCCCGGCCTCGCGAAAGAACCCGCAATAGCGGTCGAGTTTCACCGAGCCCGAAACAAAGTCGCCATAAAGCATGGAGAACGGGAAGTAGACAGCGCCGGTGGTGGTCTGCTGATGCAGCGTGACTTCGGTATAGCCCTTCACGTCGACAGTGAACAGGAACAACGACTCCTTGCCCCCGAGCAGGTTCGAGAGCGCGACGGTCACCATGCTGGACAGTCCGAGGACGGCTATGACCGTGCACAACGTCCTGAAAAACGTGCGGTTGGCTTCCTCATCGATAAGAAACGCTCCATAAGCCAGCGCGACGACCATGGTGGCGATGAACTCCTTGAACATCCAGTCGAGCTGCGACATCTCGAAGACGATCGAGATCGGACAAATGTACAGCCAGTAGAGTCCGAGCAAGCCAAGCAAGGTTGCGACGTCCCAGCGGATAACCGCGTTGGAGTACCGCGTCCTCTTCATGTTGTGCAGCACATGCAAACCGGTGAGCGGCACCGAGAGCGCGATCCCCATCGATGTGTAGCTCTCTCCGAGCGCAGCCGGGCGCATCAGGAACAGATTGAGCACCAGCCCAAGACTGACCAGGCCTGTCACGCTAGGGAACTTGAAAGAAAGTTGTCGCATCTGCATGCTTGTTCGCAACCTTGTTAAACGATGAAAGGGTCCCGGTCATGACGCCGTTCGAATCGTCGGTACAGATAGCCGAAGCGTCCTTCACACGGGAACGCATGTCGTTCACTGAAACGCCAGGAATGTTGTTCGCATGGTCATGCGCTCATCGAAAAATCCTCCGGTGAAGAAGTTGTATATGCAAGTGTCCCCCCGCGCGCAAGCATCGTGGCGGCGGTTGCGCCGTTGATCCCGGCATGCTTGCTGCCGAGAAACGCGGCGCCCTTGCTTGACCAGGACACACTGAGGCAGACGAACGGCAGCGCGACACACAAGCTCAGGCCAACCTGGCAGGACTCCGGGCGCGCAATGACAATCATGAGAAGATTGAGAAACCCGGGGACGCAAGCAACCTTCCCGTGAGCCTCCCAGCGCTTCAAGAACGATTCCGCGAAATGGAGCAAGGTCGCGCCGCCTGACGGCGCCGCTGTTCCATGGCGATATCGTTTGCGCATGGTCTGGTCGGCCTTTTCCCCGTATCGCCTGGAGAATTCCGGCCAGATGACTTGATTGAGCATGTTGATCAACTGAAAAGCGATTCTCGGCAGCGTGCGATAAGCGCTGAGCACACCAACGCCAAGGTTCCAAACAGGGTTCCGGTCCGGATCACCATGGCCCGGGTACTGGCCGCGTTCGCGGCTGGCAGCGGATCCGGTGCGGGAAGTTCAGGGCAACGACACCTGGCGCCTGGCGCCTAATGGTCGCTCGCTTGACACACTGCCTGGAATCGTCCCGTCAAAACCACCGCTGAGCACGAGCGCAAGGTCGCGTCCTTGCAAGCGCTCGCATTCACACCATTCGAATCCTTTGGGGTTGCTTGACACCTCTGATGATACGCAGGGGAAATGAAGGCGCAACGGGCTTGACCGATGCGGACAAGATGTTGGCGCGTGAGGAACAACCGCTACCATTTTTCATTTCAATGACGACGTGCTCAAGCGAGAAGCTTGGTTGAGAAGCTTAGACATCGTCATGCAACCGGCACATGTTCGACTTCGATAAACGACTTGCGCCAAGCTCCGCAGCGCCGCGTTTGACTACCGTCTTTATAGCCTTCTCGATATCACAACGGGTATCGACGTATACGTCAAACGTTTGCGCGATCCGTTCGGTGTCCGGATCTTTTTAGCCGGGCTGACGTCCTTCATGACGTCAGCCTTGCCACAGCCTCACCTCTTGCCCGTTTTCTTAATCTTATTAAGATTAAGTACCAACATTCGATGGCAATTTTGTCATCAAAGTTTCGAAAATTGTGAAGAAATTTGTCAAATATCTTTAAATTGGTGAGCCGCAATTTTAAAGAATGTATTATTGAGAGGAATGACAGGTTTCTTTGTATCTGCGGACTTGCCACCTGTCGCTTGACGACATCGAGCTGCTTCAGCGGAATGTCCCGTTGCGGATGCGCGGACGGTTCGCTCTCCTGCCCTGATCGTCTGAGGGTTGTCTGAAACCCGGCAGTGAGTCGTGGCCTGATGGCTGCCCTGTTGCCCGCCATCCTGCACCGCCCGTCAAAGCTTGCGGAGCCAAAATGAATCATCGCGAATATTGCTGTGCCCGGTCCGGGGCGCCCCGAAGGTACCCGGAATGCCGCTCGCGAAGGGGAAAGAGTGATCGAATGTGCGATAGCGCACAGTCGGAAATTAATGAATAGTTTCTTGAATCCCGTAGTTATCTTTACGACGGCTTTTATTTTCATCTAATTGAGTCATAGATAACTCCTGGATTACATTTTTCCTCGTCAATACGCGCTATTTTTAATTTCCAGGATCAATGGAATTTAATTAGAAGACACATCCTTCAATTGTCTTCTGATAAGGAAAAAGCCAGCTTCACCCATGATCGACAAAAGTCAGGCCGATCAGGGAAGGAACGAATTCAGCCAGGGCCATTAGATCGTATGCAAGCGCGGTGCGGCAGGTTCCCACCGCCTCGATAGAAAGCAATCCTTCCTGCCAAGGAGGCTGTATGGGCGACGCTGAACGCAATCTGCACCTGTTGGGTTTGGGCCGGGGTGCACCAGACTACAACTGGGCCACTGCAACCGCGCAAGTCGGCATCGTGTTTTTCCAGGACTTCGCGAACGGTACGTCGGATAGCGTGCCGGATACGATCACCGGCGTGCTGCACGTGGTCAATGAAATGCCGCCGCTGGACGGCGTGGAGGGTCGTGTTTATCACGTGCGGTTGCTGCTCGCACCTCAAGCCGGTTCGCACCCGGCGGCCGTCACGCAGGTCAGCCTGGAACAGCGCAAGACGCCGGCAGGCGTATCGCCGGACACGGGCACCAGCCCTGCATTTCTTCAGCCCTGGACAGCACGCTTCCAGCAGGATGACGGGACGGGTCAAATTCATCGGGAGTCCCCAGTTCCTGCACCAAGGGGCAACGAGAAGGTCATTGCTTCTGCAAAGTGGCTGGCGGCGAACTGTGATCGCCTGATCTCGGTCGCCGACGCAGCGCGGGCCGTGGCAATGAGCAAGCGCAACTTCCTGAGACGGTTCCGGGAGGAGATGGGCATGACACCCTCCGAGTACCTGCTGTGCGCCAGATTGAACCGTACATGCCAGTTGCTGAAGGAGAGCGATCTGCCCATCGACAAGATCGCGCGACGCAGCGGCATGGGCAGCGGTGCACGGCTAGCCAAGGTCTTTCGCAAGCGCCTCAACATGTCACCTACTGCATTCCGCGCCCGGGCACGCGTCGAAGCTGCCTGAGCGCGAACAGCAATCGACTGCTGTGCCGGATCGATAAATCCGGCGCAGGAGGGTCACGTCAGGAAGCTGCAAAGAGCTGCACCAGACGCGACACCAAAACCGGCGCACCAGGGCTGCTATTTTTGAATCCTGGTGAGCGTTGGTTATGCGGTCTTTGCGCCGCTCACCTCCACCTCACTACCACTCCCTGATGCCGGCGCCTTCCCGGCGGTCGCGTTCGCGACGACCCGGACATCGTGCGCACATTGCCTTCGCTGAGGCTCAGCGGCGTCGGCGCGCCTTTATACAAGCCCGATACTTTCACACTGCGCTCACCCGCTTGTTCGGAATGATTCTTGCTCGTGGTCTGGTAACACGAAGCAAGGCTAGCCGGGGAAAGCGTTGCGAGAGAAACCTCGCGCCCATTGCACTCACCAACGAACGCGCTGGGCCCCGCTTATGTGAGCTGGCGCCCCGGGCCGGCCCCCGTTCGTTGTATTCACTGCCACGGAGGTCATGTGGACGAGAAGGTTCGGCAATTGATGGCGCAGATAAACGGGCTGGAAGATGAGCTGAGGACCGTTTTGCATGAAGCGGAAATACCCCTGTTCTATCGCGTGGAGGGAAAACGGATCAGATTCGACCAGTCGGTCAGGGAGGCGCACCAGCGATCAAAGACCAGCCTGCTGAACTGGTTCGTCAAGAGTCGACCGCCTACTGTTGTGGTCGCGCCTGTCATCTATGGGCTGATCGTGCCGTTGCTGTTCCTCGATCTCGGCTTGACCCTATATCAGGCCCTTTGCTTTCCTGTGTACAGGATCAACAAGGTCAGGCGCTCGGACTATATTGTGTTGGACCGGTGGCACCTCAGCTACCTGAACTTCATTGAGAAGTTCAATTGCGCCTACTGTGCGTACGCGAATGGCCTGCTTGCCTACGGTACCGAAATTGCTGCGCGAACCGAGCAGTACTGGTGTCCCATCAAGCACGCTCGAAAGATGCTCGGTGCGCCGCCAAGGACTAAAGCGTTCCTGGCCTATGGCGATGGTGAAAATTACCAGCAGCGGCTGTCCGCATTCCGCGATGCGCTGGCAAAGGATAGCGGTAAACCGGATGATCCAAGCGGCCCGCCTTCGGCGTGAGCCGCGGGGAAATACATTGCCGTGCTCGGCGAGCCGGCGCAACACATCCAATACCATGAAAAAAGCAAAAATTGTCCTGTCCATGCGTCAACTAAAAATCCGGGAAGCAGGCAAACGTATGCGCCCTGAAGACTTCGCGGTGTACGCGTCCTATCAGATCAACGCCGGCGGATTGTTTGTAGGAACACTAAAGGTTATTAGAAAAACCGACGGCCGGCTGTTGTTCCCGTTCCAGGGAGCGCCGGTGCTCGGACCTTACCCTTCGCGAGAAGAGGCGCGCGAGGCGGCGGTCACACGCGGCGAACAGATAGTCGCCAACGATATCGCCAATCCGGAGGATTGAGAGAAAAACGCTAGCCGAAAAAAACCGCCCGGCAAAGCGGGCGGCCTGACTTTCCGATGCCGGAAGAGCGCGCGATACGACGCTAAGTGACGTCAGGCGATCGTCTGCGTGGCGACTTCATCCACGGCTTCGCGCACGATACCGACGATCTCGTCCACATCCGCCCGCGTGGTCACCAGCGGCGGGGCAAAGCCGAGAATATCGCCGTGCGGCATGGCCCTCGCGATCACTCCGCGCCGCAATGCGGCTGCCGATACCTTCGGCCCGACCTTCAACGCTGCGTCGAAAGGCTGGCGGCCTGCCTTGTCCGCCATGAATTCCAGCGCGGCCAGCATGCCGGTCTGGCGCACTTCGCCCACCAGCGGATGCTGGTCGAATGCGGCGTGCAGTTGCGCGCCGAGATAAGCGCCGACAGTGGCTGCGTTCTGCGTCAGGTTCTCGCGCTCGAGAATGTCCAGGTTGGCAATAGCGGCAGCCGCGCAAATGGGGTGGCCCGAATAAGTCCACCCGTGTCCCATGGCGCCATGTTCCTGTGAGCCCTTCTCGATCACGTCCCACACCCGTTCGCCCACAATCACGCCCGACAACGGCGCGTAGGCGCTCGTAAGACCCTTCGCGACGGTGATCAGGTCCGGCTGCATGCCGTAGTGCTGCGCGCCCATCTTCGACCCAAGCCGGCCGAAGCCGCACACCACTTCATCGGAGATCAGCAGGATGTCGTGCTTCTTCAGTACCTGCTGGATCGCGGCCCAATACCCCTCCGGAGGCGCGATGATACCGCCTGTCCCCATTACCGGTTCGCCTATGAACGCAGCGATCGTATCGGCGCCCTCATGCGCGATCAGCTTCTCGAGTTCCTCCACGCAATACGCGACAAACTGCGTTTCGTCCATGCCCGCCGGCGCTTGCCGGTACCAGTGCGGGCAGACCGTATGCTTCACGCGATCGATCGGCAAATCGAAATGCTGATGGAAGCTCGGAAGACCGGTCAGGCTGCCCGTGACAATGCCCGAACCGTGATAACCACGCTGGCGTGAAATGATCTTCTTCTTGTTCGGGCGGCCCAGCACGTTGTTGTAGTACCAGACAATCTTGATCTGCGTTTCGTTGGCGTCCGAACCGGACATGCCGTAATAAACCTTCTTCATCCCCGCCGGCGCCCAGTCGATAATCCGCGACGACAATTCGATGATGGTGTCGGTGGAATGGCCCACGTACGTGTGGTAGTACGCCAGCTTTTTCGCTTGCTCGTAGATCGCATCGGCCACTTCGGTGCGGCCATAGCCAATGTTCACGCAGTAGAGACCCGCGAAGGCGTCTATGTAGCTCTTGCCCTCGTGATCTTCAATCCGGATACCCTTAGCTCCCCGGATGATCTTGCCGGGCAGCGCGCCGCTTGCGTGATCGTGCGCGTGGGTCGAAGGATGCATGAAGTGTGCGCGGTCTTCGTTGAACAGTTGGTCGAGTTGCTGTGCCATGAGTTACTCCCTGAATTTGATTACGCTGTGACGCTCAGACGCTCAGCGGCAGCCCGAGGTTGCCGAGGCAAAAATATTTGGTTTCGACGAACGGCTCGAAACCCTCCGATCCGCCTTCACGGCCGAGGCCCGACGCCTTCATGCCGCCGAAGGGGATAGGCGCACCGGTGAACTTGACGCCGTTGACCGAGATCATCGCGAAATCGAGCCGGCGCACCAGTTGAAAGATCGTGTCCATGCGCGTGGCGCAGATGTAGGCAGCCAGACCGTGTTCGGTGTCGTTCGCTTTCGCAACCACTTCATCGAGCGTGTTGAACGACGAAACGGCGGATGTCGGGGCGAAGTTCTCTTCATCGTAGATACGCATTCCAGGCGCGGCGTCGGCTACAACGGTGGGCTCGAAGAACCACCCGCCGAGCGCATGCGCCTGTCCGCCGGTGGTGATGCGCGCGCCCTTCGCCCGGGCGTCGGCCACGCGCTCGGCGGTAGTATTGAAGGCCGCCTGATGCATCAGCGGGCCAACCTCCACGCCCGCCTCGAAAGCCGGACCGACCTTCACCGCGCGCACGGCCTCGGTGTATCGATCAACGAAGTTTTCGTACAGCGGCGCGGCCACGAAGATGCGGTTTGCCGCGCAACAGTCCTGCCCCGAGGTCTGGAACTTCGCACCGACCGCCACCTTGACGGCCTGATCGAGATCAGCGTCTTCCGTCACGATGAAAGGCGCGTTGCCCCCAAGTTCCAGCGCAAGCTTCTTGATGCCGGACTCGGCCGCCGCCCGCGCGACGAGCCCGCCCACACGCGTTGATCCGGTGAAGCTGACCGAGCGCACGCGCACATCGCTTACCAGTGTTTCCATCGCCATTTGCGGCTCGCCCAGCACGACGTTGAATACGCCCGCGGGAAAACCCGCTTCTTCCGCCAGTTGCGCCAGCGCCAGCGCGGAAAACGGCGTTTCGTGCGCGGGCTTGACGATCACCGTGCAACCCGCGGCAAGCGCGGCAGCGGCCTTGCGGGTAATCATTGCAACCGGGAAATTCCACGGCGTAATAAGCGCGGCAACGCCGGCCGGTTCCATCACCGTGCCGAGATGCGCGCCATTGATATGAGTGGGAATCGTGCGGCCGCAGAGGCGTTTTGCTTCATTGGCGTACCACTCGACGAAGCTTGCCGCATACGAGATTTCCCCTTTGGATTCCGCCAAAGGCTTGCCTTGTTCCATCGAGAGAATGGCGGCCAGATCGTGCTGATGACGCAGGATCAGTTCATGCCAGCGCAGCAGGATCGCGCTGCGGCGCTCTTGCGGCACCCATCGCCAGGATTCGAATGCACGCTGCGCGGCGCCAACCGCTGCTTCTATTTGGGCGCGACCGAGCATGGGCACGTGACCGATCACCTCCTGGTCGGCAGGGTTCTGCACGGCGATTGTTGATGCGCTCTCGCTATGAATCCAGCGGCCATCGACATAACAAAGCGACTTGAAGAGGACGGGATGACCCAGCAACATGAAAGGCTCCTGATTGCACTGTATGACGTCCATTTTCTTCCCTGCCGCCGTGCGATTTTTTCGATGTGGTACACCTTGCGTGGCGTTTTTTCTGTTCTGCGCGCCCTTCTCGCGATATTCGTCTAGTCCCAGTCGGGAATGCTGTCCGGCATGCTTTTCACGACCTTCGTGACGATGTACGTGAAATAGCGTTCGATTCCTATTTCATCCCTCAGCAAGGAGTCGATGAAGCGCTGGTAATGATCAATGTCCGGCGAGACCACGTGCAGTACATAGTCCACGCCGCCGCCCGTCGCGTAACACTGGACAACTTGCGGCGCGGCCAGCACGCGTTCCTCGAAGCGCCGCATGTCGTGCGCGGTGTGTCTTGCGAGTGTCACTTCCACTACGATCCGGCTCGCCTTGATCGCACCCACCCAATCGAGTTCCGCCCTGTACCCCTTGATGACACCGCTCTCCTCCAGCTTGCGCACGCGTTCCCACGCTGGAGAAATCGACAGGTTGACCTCTTCGGCCAGCCGCGATTTCGTGATGCGGCCATCGCGGGCCAGGATGCGCAGGATGGCGATGTCGAAGCGGTCGAGCTTGATCACGGTCAGATGACCACGGGAATATGACCTTCCACCACATCGGCCACCACCGCGACCGTATCGCCGATCTGCACCAGGCCCGGAAAGTGCCGCGCGGCCAGCAAGCCGCTGCGGCGCGCCACATATTCAACCGCCGGGGCGCCCGTACGCGTGGCGTCGTAGACGCGAGCCAGCACATCGCCTTCTTCAACAAAGTCCCCTAAATGACGGCACATTTCGAGCAGACCGCTATGCTCGCTGGTCGTGTAGCAAGTGCCGTCCGGCATGTCCAGCAGGGTCGTCGTGCGGTTGTTTCCCCGCAGGTCGTCGCGCGGCGATATGCCCTCCCGGTCGATGACACCCGCATGCGCGAGGAAGCCATATACACCGCGCTCGGCAATCGCCACGCTTGCAGCCGTTGCCGTTCCGCCGCCGCCCAGCTCGGTGGAGACGAATACTTTCCCCGCTTCTTCCACGGCGGAATCGAACAGTCCAACGCTATCCAGTTCAAGCATGCGCATGGAGTACGGTGCGCCAAACGCACGCATCGCGGCTTCGCACCGCACCTGCTGCTGGGCGTCGGCCAGGACATGAATTGCTGCAAACGGCAGGAAGTCCAGCGTGCGGCCACCGGCGTGAATATCGAGTACGTAGTCGGAGATAGGCAGCAAATGGCGCTGGAAATAATCCGCTATCTTCTCGGTGACCGTGCCGTCCGGCTTACCGGGAAAACTCCGGTTGAGGTTGCCGGAATCCACCGACGAGGTGCGCGTGCCGGCCTTGAACGCCGGGTAGTTCATGAAGGGGACAACAATCACGCGTCCGGTGACATCGCCTGCCTTGAGCGTTGAAGCAAGCTTGGACAGCGCGATCGGCCCTTCGTATTCGTCGCCGTGATTGCCACCGGTCAGGAGCACGGTCGGCCCCTCGCCGCGCTGGATCACGGTGATGGGAATCATGATGGCGCCCCACGCTGAGTCGTCGCGGGAATACGGCAGCTTGAGGAACCCGTGCTGTTCGCCGGCGGCCGAGAAATCCACCGTCGGCGTAATGGGTGACGCGCGCATTGCTACTCCTTCACGAACAATTGACGAGGCGTGTTGCAGAACGTCTCCACGCCCGTGCCCGTAATCAGGATGCTCTCCGTGATTTCCAGGCCCCAGTCGTCGAGCCACAGCCCCGGCATGAAGTGAAACGTCATGCCGGGTTCGAGGACCGTCTTGTCCCCCGGGCGCAGGCTCATCGTGCGTTCGCCCCAGTCTGGCGGGTAGCTCGCACCGATCGGATAACCGCAGCGGCTGTCCTTCTCGATTCCGGATTTGCGCAGCACCGCGAAAAACGCGTTGGCGATGTCTTCGCAAAGATTGCCGGGCCTGGCTGCCGCGAGTCCCGCTTCTATGCCTTCCAGCACGGCTTTTTCCGCATCGATGAAATGTTTCGGCGGGCGGCCAAGATAGACCGTGCGCGATTGCGGGCAGTGATACCGCCTGAAGCAGCCTGCGACCTCGAAGAACGTTCCCGCGTTCGAGGTGAACTCCGAGTCATCCCAGGTCAGGTGTGGCGCGGCGGCATCCGACCCTGTCGGCAGCAAAGGCACGATCGCCGGATAGTCGCCGCCATAGCCCTCCACACCCGTGATGCCCGCAGAATAGATCTCCGCGACAAGATCGCTCTTGCGCATGCCCGGTTCGACCCGCTCGAGAATGCGTGCGTGCATCTTCTCGACAATCCGCGCGGCAACCCGCATGTACTCGATCTCGCGAGGCGACTTGACCGCGCGCTGCCAGTTGACCAGGGAGGTTGCGTCGACCCATGTTGCGTGCGGAAGATGCTGCGTCAACGACGCGTACGCCGCCGCGCTGAAGTAGTAGTTATCCTTCTCCACGCCAATCCGGCATTTATCCCAGCCGCGTGCAGCAATGACTTCGCGTGACAGATAATCCATAGGATGCCGAACCGGTGACTGAACGTAGTGATCGGGGTAACCCACTATCTGGTCGTGCTGCATGAAGGCGGTACGCCTGGCGCCGTTCGCATCCTGTCCACGGCCAAACCATACCGGTTCGCCTTCCATGGGCAGGAGCACGCACTGGTGCACATAGAATGACCAGCCGTCGTAACCGGTGAGCCAGTTCATGTTCGTTGGATCGGAGGCGATCAGCAGATCGATCCCGGCCTTTTGCATCGCTCTTCGCGTCTTGGCAATGCGTGCGTCGAATTCGCTTTGTTCGAAATGGAGGCGTGCGCCTCTCGCTTGCTCTTGTGTTTGTTGCGTCATGAATGACATCGTCCCCTCTCAGAGCGTCACGTCGTTGTTGAAAATGGTTCCGGCGTTTTGCGCATGCGCACGTTGCAGCGCCAGCGCTGCGATAGCTGTGTCCTGTGCCCCGGTGCCCGTCAGGTCGCAGATCGTGATGTCGCCGTCATGCATGCGCCCCGGGCGACTACCCGCAATGACGTGTCCCAGCTCCGCAAAGCTGGCATCCGCGGCAACCACACCCGCCTCGATGGCGTGGTGAAGCTCGCCGAGAATGCGCGTTTGCTGAAGACGGTCGCAGACATAGCGCCCGGCAGCGAGAACCGGCGGTGCGAGCTCATTCTTGTGCTCGGCGTCCGATCCCATCGCGGTGACATGCAAACCCGGGTGCAGGTCTTCAGCGTGTATTAGCGGACTTCGGCTGGGTGTAGTCGTGATGGCGATATCGGCTAGCGCAAGCGCTTCATGCACACTGGCCGCGACCTCGCAGCGAATGCCGCGCGTACCCTTCGCAAAGCTGCGCGCACGCTCCATGTCGCGTGCCCAGACAGTGACGTGGTCAACCTCGCGGACCAGTCGCACTGCCTCCAGCTGAAGGCGTGCCTGCTCGCCCGCCCCGATCACAGCCACGCGCCTGGCGTCCTTGCGGGCAAGCCAGCGCGCAGCAACCGCGCCCGCCGCTGCCGTACGAACCGCCGTGAGATAACCGTTGTCGAGCAGTACCGCCTCGGTCAGTCCCGTACGCGCGGACAGCACCAGCATGAGGCCATTGAGACTCGGCAACCCGAGCGCGGGGTTGTTGAAGAAACCGGGGCTGACCTTGATGGCGAAGCTATCGAAACGCGGCAGCCACGCAGTCTTTACATCGACTTCACCGGCATGCTCGGGAAGGTCGAGACGAAGGACCGGCGGCATGGCCACCGCCTCGGTCGCAAGCGAAAGAAACGCGGATTCAACCTGGTCGATTGCTGCGAGATCGAGTGGCACGAGCGCACGTAGCTGCGCCTCGCCGAGGAGTGTGATGGCGGACATGTCAAGCCTCCTGGATCAGCCGGCGATGCAAGCCGATATCGATATTCGCGCCGCTTACGACCAGTACGACGGGACCGCTCTTAAGCTCCAGACGTCCGTCAAGCAGCGCGGCAATCCCCACCGCAGCCGCCCCTTCGATCACAAGCCGTTCTTCGCGATACGCATGCACGATGCCCCGTGCTATGGACGCTTCGTCCAGCAGCACGATGCTGTCGGCAAGCTCTTGTGTCAGTGCGAAGGTATGTTCGTTGTCCAGGCCGATGCCGCCGCCCAGTGAATCCGCAAGCGTCTCTACTTCGTCAACAAGCACAGGCCGCCGCGCCGCGAGACTCGCATGCATCGCGGCGCCGCGTTCCATGCTTACGCCGGTCATCGCGACCTCGGGACGAATGCGCTTCGCAGCAAACGCCACGCCGCTGAACAAGCCGCCGCCCGACAAAGGCACGACTATGCATGCGGTATCCGGCAAGGCCTCCATGATCTCCAGGCCAATAGTCGCCTGGCCCGCAATCACATTGAGGTTGTCGAAAGGCGGGACGAATGCGAAGCCTTCTTCGCTGGCAAGACGCAACGCCTCCACCTGCGCTTCGTCCTGACTCTTACCCGCAATGACGACACGCGCACCGAGCGCCTTGACGGCATCGACCTTGTTCGTCGGCACCAGCGCCGACATGCACACGGCCGCCTCCATGCCGAGCGTTCGCGCTGCATAGGCGACGGCCCGGCCATGATTTCCCGTCGATGCAGTGACCACCTTCATGATGCCGCGCTCAGCGAGGCCGGCCAACGCGTTGGTCGCCCCGCGCAGCTTGAAGCTGCCGGTCGGCTGCATGGTTTCGAGCTTCAGATGGACGTCTGTACCGGCGATCCGCGACAGCGACGCTGACGCGAGCAGCGGTGTGTGCGTCACATGCTGCTCAATGCGGCGACGCGCGCGATAGACATCGGCAAGCGAGAGAGCGGGCATGAACGGGATCGCATGATGAAGTGGATGCGATCGAGTCTAATGTCCTAAAAAGCGCTTTTTAATGTCCTAGTTCAATCGATACAACAAGTGCCCGGCTTCGATCCCGGGTCAATTGAAGTCGTGCACATGCGGGTACTGCTCGAACACTTCGCCTATGGTTTCAAGCGCGGTTTTAAATGTGTGGTCACTCACTTCGGCGCCCACGCACAGACGCACTGCGTTCGGTCTCTCGGCGCCGCGCACGAGGAACGGATCGGGCGATGTCACCGCGATCTTCCGGTTGCGCAACTCGCGCGTGACGCGGTCCGCTTGCCAGTAGTCCGGCACCTTCAACCACGCCGACAACGCCTGCGGATGACTCCCCAGTACATAGCGGCCGAGCACCTCGCGCAGTATCGCCTGGCGGGCGCCCAGGCGCTCTCGCTGCACCTGGACCAGGTGTTGCGCGGTCCCATCCATGATCCAGCGGGTAGCAACCTCGGCCACGGGCGAAGTCGCCATCCAGCTACTGACGCGCAGTACGCTTTCGGCTCGCAGCGCGAGGCGTCGCGGCATGGTGAGATACCCGGTCCGCAAACCGGTCAGCACCGACTTCGTCATGCTCGTGCAGTAGAACGACAGTTCTGGAATCAGGCTGGCGATAGGCGTCTGGGCCTTGGCCGGCAGCGCGCCATACACGTCGTCCTCGATCACGTACACACCATAACGCTCGGCAATTCGAGCAATCGCGCGCCGCCGCGAATCCGGCATCAGGGCGACCGTGGGGTTGTTCAGTGTCGGGGTGCAGACCAGCGCGCTGATGCGCTCGCTGTCGCACATCTCTTCGAAATGTTCGGGACGTATGCCGTATTCGTCGATCTCCAGCCCCTTGAGCGTGAAGCCCAGTACATTGGCCGAGCCAATCACGCCATGGTCGGTCAGGCTTTCGCACAGTACGGTGTCGCCCGGGCCGACGAACGACGCCAGTGCGAGGAAGATGCCATGGGCGGCGCCGTTGGTGACCAGCAGCGTCTCGGGATTCGCCGGCATGTTGAGCGTGGCGAGCCACGCGGCGCCCGCCTGCCTGTGATGCTCAAACCCTGCGATGGGCCGGAACGCGCGTATCCACGGCTGGTCGTCGATCGTCGCAAGGGTCGCGCACACCTTGCGCCACATGGCATCGTGCTCCGGCGTATGCACGATCCGCGCGATCGAAAAGTCGATGACCTCGCGCTCGGCCGTGTCGAGCATGTACTTCGACATGGTCTCCGTCACGCGTGCCGCGACGAAGCTTCCTCTGCCGACCTCGCACCGGATCAGCCCTTGCCGCTCCAGTTCCTTATACGCGTTCGTCACGGTCTGCACGCTGATAGCCAGGTCTGACGCGACCTCGCGCTGCGGCGGCAGGCGCGCGCCTGACCCCAGCGCCGCGCTTTCAATATCTTCCGCGATCGCTTTCACCAGACGTTTGTATTTCGACTCGACACCATGCACCGTGCGCACCGCGTCACGCCACCGCTCGTTCACGTTTGCCTCCGTTCAATAGGTCTTATAGTGGCGCAGAAGCCACCGCGAAAATTATTGTCCTAGAGCAATTAGAACAAAAATATGGCTTTGTATGCTGCGTTCATGGCGGTGTAACGCGACCTCGAAACCGGAATAAAACCAAGGGTTTGCGAGCATTTTTCGCCACTGGCGCCCGTGCGGATGCGGCGCGATCAACCACGCTACGGAAACGGATCGACATGAAACTCAAACGAGTGTCTGGAATGCTGGGGGCGCTGTCCATTGCTGCGGCAGCGGGGTTGGTAGCCCATGCAGCGGCCGCGAACGCCGAAACAACCTTGCAGCGCATTCAGCGCACCGGGGAAGTGCGCATTGGCTACGCGAACGAAAGCCCCTTTGCGTACACCACGCCGGACGGCACCGTCACCGGTGAGTCGCCCGAGATTGCGAAGAAGGTGTTCGCCAAGCTTGGCGTCAAGAAGGTCGATGCAGTGCTGACCGAGTGGGGTTCACTCATTCCCGGACTGCGCGCGGGCCGCTTCGACGTGATCGCAGCCGGCATGTACGTCACGCCTGAGCGCTGCAAGCAGGTCGCCTTCGCGAATCCTCAATACCAGATCCAGGACACCTTGCTGACCTTGAAGGGCAATCCGAAGAACCTGCAGAGCTACACTGACGTGGGCAAGAACCCCGACACGAAACTGGCTGTCATGGCGGGCTCGGTCGAGTTGGGCTACGCGCGCGACTCCGGCGTGAAGGACGGGCAATTGCTGCAGGTACCCGATACCACCGCACAGTTGCAGGCCGTGCGGGCGGGCCGCGCCGACGCTGCCGCCGGCACCGAGCTGACCATGAAGGGACTCGCGGCCAAGGCGGGTCCGACAGTTGAAGCCATACCGAAGTTTACTGACGATCCCAAGCACACCGGCTACGGCGCGCTGGCGTTCCGACCAGAAGACACGGACCTGCGCGACGCGGTCAACCAGCAACTGAAGGCATGGCTCGGTACCCCGGATCATCTCAAGACAGTTGCCCCGTTTGGCTTCGATAAAAGCAACCTCCCGGACAAGACCGCCGCCGAGCTTTGCGGCGGCTGACCGGCTTCGTTTGACGAGCCGGCAAGTGCCGGCCCGCACCGCCTCAAGTATTTAAGCGAGGAACGCCATGGGCGACTTGCATGAACTCCTGCCCCTCCTGATGAAGGGCACGCTCGTCACCGTCGAGATTGCCGTGGCCGGTATCTTGCTGGCCATCGTAATGGCCGGCGTGGCGACTGTCCTGCGCACGTCGGCGTGGCGAGCCTTGCGCTGGATCGGCAACGTGTACGTGGAGGTATTTCGCGGGACGTCGCTACTGGTGCAGCTATTCTGGTTTTTCTTCGTGCTGCCCCTGCCGCCGTTCAATCTCGAACTGAAACCGTTCACGGTCGCCATCGTCGGGCTGGGGTTGCATTACGGAGCCTACGGCTCCGAAATCCTGCGCGGTGCGCTGCGTTCGGTTCCAGGCGGCCAATATGAAGCGGCGCTGGCGTTGAACATGCCCGCGTCGATCAGGATGCGGCGCATTGTCCTGCCGCAAGCCATGATCAACGCGCTGCCACCCGCCACGAACCTGATGATCGAATTGTTGAAGGGGACGTCGCTGGTTTCGTTGATCACGCTCTCCGACCTGACCTTCCGCGCGCGCCAGCTCGACGAAGCAACCTTCAAGACCGCTGAGATCTTCGCGCTGACGCTGGTGATCTATTTCGTCATGGCGCAGATTGTTGTGACCGTCATGCGTCATTTCGAACGCCGCGTCAGTCACGGAATCGCGCAGAGGACAGTGAAATGAATTCCTTCTTCGACGTCAAGTACGCAGTGCACATCCTGCCTGAGCTGCTGCGGGCGTCCATGTACACCATCGGCATCACGCTGGTCGGTTTTGCGATTGCCTTGGTGCTGGGACTCGTGCTCGCCATCCTGCGCCGCAGCACCATCACGCCGCTTGCGCGCGCGACGGGCTTTTTTGTCGAGTTCATTCGCAGCACACCTCTGCTGATCCAGGTCTATGTGCTGTTCTATGTAGCGCCGCTCTACGGTCTCACGATGTCGGCACTGACCGCGGGCACGATCGGCATTGCGGTCCATTACGCGTGCTACGTGTCCGAGGTTTATCGGGCCGGCTTGAATGGCGTGGCGCGCGGACAGTGGGAAGCGGCCTGCGCGTTGTCGCTGTCGCCGTGGCGCACGTATAGCGGCGTCATTCTTCCACAGGCAATCCGCCCGGTCATTCCGGCGCTCGGGAATTATCTGGTCGCCATGTTCAAGGACACGCCCGTGCTGTCCGCCATCACGGTGGTCGAGCTGATGCAGCAGGCGAAAAACATCGGCTCGGAAACGTTCCGCTATCTCGAACCGATCACCATGACCGGCCTGTTCTTTTTATTGATCAGCGTGACGTTCGCCTCGGGCGTGCGTCATCTCGAACATCGCGTGAGATTGCCATGACGCGTGTTCTATCCGAACAACCGGCAGGGACATGCTGATGGAACTCCAGGAGAAGCAGATGAAACGGGATCCAGACCCCGCACTCGGCGCAGACGCTGTTGCGCCCAACATCCAGCCAATGGTGCGCTTTGCCGGCGTCACGAAACGATACGGCTCGCTCACCGTGCTCGACGCGCTTGATCTGGAGGTCGCCCGCAACGAGAAGGTCGCGATCATCGGACCAAGCGGGTCAGGCAAATCCACGCTGCTGCGCGTGCTGATGACACTCGATCCGCTAAGCGACGGTCTGATTGAAGTGGAAGGCGAGCCGCTCACGCACATGCGCCGCAACGGCGTGCTGGTGCCCGCATCGGACCGGCATGTGCGTGAAGTGCGCCGCAAGATCGGCATGGTGTTCCAGAGCTTCAACCTGTTCCCGCATATGACGGCGCTGCAAAATACGATCGAAGCGCCGCTACGGGTGCTGGGCATGTCAAAGCGCGATGCGAACGAACGAGGCCGCGAGCTGCTGTCCATGGTCGGGCTTGACGACAAGTGCAATCACTATCCGTCGCAGTTGTCGGGTGGACAGCAACAGCGCGTGGCCATTGCGCGAGCGTTGGCAATGCGGCCTAAAGTGATGCTGTTCGACGAAGTGACCTCGGCGCTCGATCCCGAGTTATGCGGTGAAGTGCTGAACGTGATTCGGAGGCTGGGCCGCGAGCACGATCTCACCATGCTGATGGTGACTCACCAGATGGGATTCGCCAAGGAATTCGCGGACCGCGTCTGCTTCTTTTCGCAAGGCAAGATCATTGAGCAGGCGCCGCCGCAGCAGTTCTTCGGCGCACCGCAACACGAGCGCACGCAGCAGTTCCTGCGTGCCGTCCGGGAAGCGACTTAGACTTATAACCTGCGTATGAACCCGGACCCATCCCGATCGATCGGTCCGGGCATTGATCGTGGATCAAGGCGACGCGGGAAAGAAGCCGAGGTAATCGAACGCGGGCGCATCCGTCTTCACATAATGGACGCCTGCCGCGCCTATGGACGTAAGCGTGTCCACCGTTGCGCGACGGTTCGACACGACCTTCCACTGCAGCACATGCTCGCTTGCATCGCCGCTTTCGCGAGCGCGTTTCAACGCGGCGATGGTCAGGGCGCCGGGCGGTGAGTAGACCACCAGACCCTCGTTAGCCAACGCTGCCGCATCTATATCCAGATCCAGGCAGGCGCGCGCTTTGGTCGGGGTGTCGCTGACGTCTGCCGCCCGTGATCTGGCGATCAGCTCGTACGTCGTGGCATCAACCACGCGCAGCTCGCTCATCAGAAGCGGCTTGTCCGGCGCCCATGCTTCCGGCGGACATTTCTTCTGCTCAGGCTTCAACTCGATGAACCGGTTGATCTCCGCAGGATAGATGCGGCAGACAGTCGGGCGTTGCTCATACACGGCACAACTCATGTTCGCTTGCAAATTCGGACACGGACCGTCGAACGATGCCGCCAGGATCACGATAACGCGCACGGGCAACTCGCCGCTGGACGCAGCGAACGACCGGCGCCGCTTGAGCTGTGCCTGCAGGTTGTCGGCAGGCGGCTCATCGGGCCAGGGAACGGCTTCACAGAGAAACTGGACATCGCCCCCGCGCTCAAGCCATGTGAGCGCTTCGTCGACGCTCAAAGGCAGCTTGAGGTCCTGGCAGCACTTGCCGCACATCGTGCATCCAAAATTAATATCCATCTGTTGACGCTTCCCATGGAAAGGCATCTGTAATCGTCGTCAAGCGCTGTCGCGGTGTCGGATGATAAAGGGCGACCTGTATGCTAGTTCGGCGACTTCAGGCAATGGGTTACATGCCCCCGGGTCTTTTTTTGCGCGAATCTTCTGCGACGGCATAACGAATGATCATTCGCGTGCCTCTATTGATTGTTGCGGGACTCGTGCGTCAAGCGAGACTCCGCTCGTTCAGATTCAATTCTCTTTAGCGGCGCAAGAAATACTCAGGCGGGCGAACGGTGATTCCCGCCCGCCTTGGGTGATGACCGGTCGCTATGCTTAAGCACTCGCCTTAGCGCGCACTTAGCGTCAATCAGCGCTGCGCGATGCTCGATCCGGACGAGTTTGCCGCTGCAGAATCGACCGAACCCCCGCCCCACCCGCCGCCCAATGCCCGGATCAGGTTAACCGTGGCGACTGCCTGCACACCCGACAATTGCACTGCGGCCCGCTGCGTCTGAAGCGCGGTGCGTTCCGCATCGATCACGTCGAGATAGTTAACGGCGCCTTCCGTGTACTGCGTCGTGGAGATCGTGGCGGCACGATTGGACGCGCTGACGGCCTCTGCTTCCGTGCGCGTCTGCGTCTCCAGGATGCGCAGGTCCGACAGGTTGTCCTCGACCTCCTGGAACGCAACCAGCACCTGCTGCCGGTAGTTCGCCGCGTCCTCCTCGAACACGGCGCGAGCGTTAGCGAGGTTGCCCTTGCGCCGCCCTCCGTCGAAGAGAGGCACGGTGAGCGCGGTCCCGGCGAGCGGTCCAAGCAGGAAAGCGCGGCTCGACCATTTGAAGAGATCGCCGAGCGTGGCGGATTCAACTCCTGCCGCACCCGTGAGCGACAACGACGGGAAGTAGGCGGACTTGGCCACCCCGATCCGCGCATTGGCCGCGGCCATCGCGCGTTCCGCGGCCGCAATGTCCGGCCGGCGTTCCAGCAGTGAAGATGGCAAGCCGGGCGGAATGCGGATCTGCACCGGCACCAGCGGGTTTGCCGCCATGGAGAACTGTGCAGGCGCCTTTCCCAGCAGAACAGCAAGGCTGTGCTCGGAGGACGCACGCAGCCGCTGCGCCGTCATTGCGTCGGAGCGAGCGGTGGCGAGTTCGGACTGCGCCCGGGCCACGTCGAGTTCGCTGATGTCCCCTTCGTTGAAGCGATGCTGCACGAGTTCAAGCGCTTGTTCACGGAGTGCAACGGTTCGCGTATAAACCTCAAGCTCCGAATCCAGTTCACGCAAGTTGAAATAGTTCTGCGCCACGTCCGCTTGCAAAGCCAACTGCGCGGAACGAAGCAATGCCTCGCTTTGCTCGGCGTCCGCACCGGCAGCCTTCACTGAATCGGACACCCGCCCGAACAGATCGGCTTCATAGGAAGCCGTGGCCTGTGCGCGCCATAACGTCTGTGACGGCACGTTGACGCCATCGGGTTCAAGCAGCGACGCGGGAGTCACCTTTTCCCGCGTTGGCCCAAAACCCGCGTCTATCGATGGAAACAAACCGGAGCGTGCCGTTTGCTGAATGGCTCGCGATTACTTCACGCGCGCCACCGCCGCTTTCAGGTCCTGGTTAGCGTTCAGTGCTTGTTGCTCAAGATCGTTCAGCGTGGCGTCATCGAAAATGATCCACCATTGGCCGCGGGCAATATGATCCGACGGTTGCGCGGTTTTCCACGTGCCGGCGTCCGCAGCGCTCGATTGAACCCGTGTTTCCTTGAACGCGGCCGGGGCGTTCACATCGGGCTTTTCATACACCGGGGCAAGCGAGCACCCCGCCAGCGCCAGCAGCAGCAATGCCGACAATCCCCAACCCCGGTTGCTCAAGTATGTATTTGTCATGTTCATTGAATATCTCTTGAATGCCCGTTAAGCCTCGACCGATGCGTCGATACCGCGCATGTGCGGATGCAAGCCGTGCTTGTCCACTACATGCTCGTTGCCGGCAAGCTTGCGCAGCACCACATAGAACACCGGCGTGAGCAGCAGCCCGAAGAGCGTCACGCCGAGCATGCCGAAGAACACGGCAATGCCCATGGCTTTGCGCATTTCCGAGCCAGCGCCTGACGACATCACCAGCGGCACCACGCCCATGATGAAAGCGATAGACGTCATCAGGATAGGACGCAGGCGCAGGCGGCTTGCCTCAATCGCCGCTTCGACAATGGACCGTCCCTGCATCTCCAGCTCGCGTGCAAACTCCACAATGAGAATCGCGTTCTTGGCGGACAACCCGACCAGCACCATCAGGCCAATTTGCGTAAAGATGTTGTTGTCGCCGTGAGTCAGCCAGACACCCAGCAGTGCAGAGAAAATACTCATGGGCACGATCAGGATCACCGCCAACGGCAAGGTCAGGCTTTCGTATAGAGCAGCCAGTACCAGATACACGAGCAGCACGCTGATTGGGAATACGACAAGCGCCGCGTTGCCCGCCAATTCCTGCTGGTACGTGAGATCAGTCCATTCGAACTTGAAGCCGCGTGGCAGCGTCTCGGCTGCGATACGCGCGACCGCCGCCTGTGCCTGACCGGACGAATAACCGGGTGCGGGGCCACCGTTGATATCGGCTGCGGTGTAGCCGTTGTAGCGCACCACCATCTCTGGCCCGAACGTCGGCGTCACCTTCACGAGCGAGGACAACGGCACCATTTCGCCGTTGGCGTTGCGGGTCTTGAGCAGACCAATCGCGTCGGTGTTTGAACGGAACGGCGCATCTGCCTGCACGCGCACCTGGTACACCCGGCCGAACTTGTTGAAGTCATTCACATAGAACGAGCCAAGATAGACCTGCATGGTGTTGAACACATCCGTTACCGACACCCCCAGTTGTTTCGCCTTGACCCGGTCCAGATCCACATTCAGTTGCGGCACGTTGATCTGATAGCTGGAGAACGAAGGTCCCAGTTCAGGCGTCTGCGCCGCGCGTTTGATGAACGCCTGCGTCGCGTCGTTCAACGCCGAATAGCCTAACGCCTGGTGATCTTCTATCTGCAGTTTGAAGCCGCCCAAGGTTCCCAGCCCCAGGACCGGCGGCGGTGGAAACACCGCCATAAACGCGCCCTTGATCGTGGAAAACCGCTTGTTGAGTTCGGCTGCCACGCCGCCGGCGGTGATCGAACTTGATTTACGTTCATCGAACGGCGTCAGCCCGAAAAACACGACAGCCGCGCTGGACGAGTTGGTAAAGCCGTTGATCGACAGGCCGGGAAACTGCACGGCGGAAATTGCGCCCGGGACGTTCTTGCTGATCTCGCCCATCTGGCGGACAACGTCCTCCGTACGATCGAGCGAAGCGCCGTTGGGCAACTGGACAATGCCAATGAGATATTGCTTGTCCTGCGCCGGCACGAAACCACCGGGGACAATTTTCTCCATCAGCACCGCGCCGCCCAGCAGGACCAGGTAGATACCCAGGATCACCGCCTTGCGATTGACGAAGGTCGCCACGCCCTTGCTGTAGTTTTCAGCGCCGCGATGGAACACCTTGTTGAAAAGCCTGAAGAACCCGCCGAACACACGATCCATGATGCGCGTCAGCCAGTCCTTTGGTTGATCATGTCCCTTCAGCAGCAGTGCTGCCAGCGCCGGCGACAAGGTCAGCGAGTTGAACGCGGAGATCACCGTGGAAATGGCGATGGTCATCGCAAACTGCTTATAGAACTGCCCTGTCAGGCCCGACATGAACGCGAGCGGCACGAACACGGCGACCAGGGTCAGCGCGATCGCGATGATCGGTCCGCTCACCTCCTGCATGGCCTGATAGGTCGCATCCCGTGCTGAAAGTCCGGACGAGATGTTTCGCTCGACGTTCTCCACCACCACGATCGCGTCGTCCACCACAATGCCGATCGCCAGCACCATGCCGAACAGCGACAGCGCATTGATGGAAAATCCGAACGCCAGCAGCAGCGAGAATGTCCCGATGATCGACACCGGCACCGCCAGCAACGGAATGATCGACGCACGCCATGTCTGCAGGAACACGATCACCACCAGCACGACCAGCGCAACGGCCTCGATCAGCGTATGAATTACCGCGTCAATGCTCGAGCGCACGAACTGGGTGGGGTCATAGACGATCGAGTATTGGACGCCCGGCGGCATGTCGACTTGCATCTCCTTCATTGCCTGCCGGACCTGATCCGATATTTGCAGCGAGTTCGCGCCAGGCTGTTGAAAGATCGTCAGCGCGACCGCGGACTTGTTGTCAAGCAGCGAACGCCGCGCATAGTCGGACGCGGCCAGCTCGACACGCGCTACATCGCGCAAATGCGTGACAGCGCCGTCAGGCGAAGTCTTCAGCACGATGTCCTGGAACTGCGCTTCGGTCTGCAAGCGTCCTTGCGTATTGATGTTCAATTGCAGCGGTACATTCGCCGTGGTCGGCGACGACCCGATCACGCCCGCCGCCACCTGGATGTTCTGCTCACGGATCGCGTTGACTATGTCAGTTGCCGTCATGCCCCGCTCGGCGACCTTCTGCGGATCGAGCCACACGCGCATCGAATAATCGCCTGAGCCCCACAGGTCGACCTGCCCCACGCCCTGGATCCGTTCGAGCCTGTCCTTCACATTGATCAGCGCATAGTTGCGCAGATACGTGGAGTCGTATCGGCCGCTGGGCGAGATCAGGTGAACGACCATGGTCAGCGTCGGGGACGACTTGATGGTCGTCACGCCGAGCCGCTGCACGTCGTCGGGAAGACGCGGCAGCGCCTGCGAGACGCGGTTCTGCACAAGCTGCTGCGCCTTGTCCGGGTCCATGCCCAGCTTGAACGTCACGGTCAATGTCAGCTTGCCGTCGCTGTTGGCTTGCGACTGCATGTACAGCATGTTCTCGACGCCGTTGATCTGCTCTTCCAGCGGCGACGCGACCGTTTCGGCAATGACCTTCGGATTGGCGCCCGGATACTGCGCGTTCACGATCACCGACGGCGGCACGACTTCCGGATACTCGGAGATCGGCAGGTTGAACATGGCGATCACCCCGGCCAGCAGAATGATCGTCGACAACACGCCCGCAAAAATAGGGCGATCGATAAAAAACCTGGAGATGTTCATGATGGTTTGTTTGTCTGCATGAGAGGCTGCATGAGCGTTCGCGTGGCGCCGGTGGCGCTACCTGGAAGCACACGCTCTATGAAGCGTCCTTGACCGGTGTGGAAGTACCGGACATGACCACCGCGTTCGGCTTGATGACCTCGTTCGGACGCACCCGCTGCAAGCCGTTGATGACAATCCGCTCACCGGGCTGAAGGCCCTTGACGATCACGCGCAGGCCGTCGTTCTGCGTACCCAGCGTCACCTCGCGGTACTGCGCGCGGTTGTCGTGATCCACGACCATCACGAATTTCTTGTCCTGGTCGGTGCCGATCGCGGCATCGTCGATCAGCACGGCCGGATGCGGAGCGCCGCCGCCCACCTTGATGCGTGCATAGAGACCGGGTAGCAACGCGCCGTCGCCGTTGTCGAATCGCGCTCTTACACGGATCGTGCCCGAGCCGGCATCAAGGCGGTTATCCACCGAGTCAACCTTGCCTTCGCGTGAGTAGCCGTCCTCGTTCGCCAGCCCGAGCGAGACCGGCACGCTTGCCCGCGAGTCGTGGCTTAGATAGCGCAGATACGTTTGCTCGTCGACATCGAACGATGCGTAGATGGGTGAGACCGAAACGAGCGTGGTAAGCAGCGGAGCGCTCGAACCCGTTGAGACAATGTTGCCCACTGTCATCTCGGCACGCGACACGCGGCCCGATACCGGCGCGACAATATTCGTGTAGCCCAGATTGATCTGCGCTGTTTCGAGCGCCGCTTGCGCGGCCTTCAAATTCGCCTGCGCCTCGCGCGCGGCGTTTTGCGCCTGATCATAATCACGCTTGGCAATGGCGTTATCCACCAGCAAGCGGTCCGCACGCGCGGCGTCTGTTGCGGTATAGCCATTGCGCGCCTGGGCCGCAGCCAGTTGCGCCGACGCACGGTCCACCTCCGCCACGTAAGGGCGCGGATCGATAGTGAACAGCGGGTCGCCCTTCCTGACCAACGCACCGTCCTTGAAGCGCACCGCGACAATGGTGCCCGGCACAAGCGGCCGGATCTCCACTTTATCGATCGCTTCCAGCCGTCCGGAATAGCTCTGGTAGTCCGTCACCGACCTGGCGACAACCGCAGCCACATCGACTTCCGTCGGCGGTGCCGCATTGGACGCGGCAACCGCCGAGCTGACCGGCGAATCGCCGTGGCCATGAAATACCGTCAATGCGCCCGCCCCGGCCAGGACGAGCGTTGTGCCGAGCGCAGCGTATTTCCGATTGCGTGTGATGGACATTTTTTGCTCCGATTAAATCGCTATGAATTTTTATGAATCACTACGAGGGCTTAGCGTCTGTGCGCTTTGAGCGGCAACCGTTTCTGGAAGAACGCCACGACATCGGCTAACGCCGCCGGATGTGTCCCCAGCTCATGATGAGAAGCGTTGCGATACCGCGTAACCTCGGTCGGCACCCCTGCGGCAATCAGCTCGCCCGCATACTTTTCGGCTTCAACGTGCAGCAGATCGTGTTGCGCACTGGCGATCAGCGCCGGCGGCAAACCAGCCAGCCGGCGCGATTCGATCGGGGCCGCGTACGGATGCAGCCACTGCGATGCATTGGGCAAATAGGCTCGATAACATTGCGCGCATTCGCTCGCGCCGAGATCCGGATCGACAATCTCGTCCTCGTTGGCCATGCGCGTCATGCTCGGATCAAGCAGAGGCGCGAGCAGCGCTTGCGCCGCAAAAGAGAACTCGCCGCGATCCCGCGCAACCGCTGCAAGACAGGTCGCAAGATTGCCGCCGGCATCGTGACCCGCCACGCCCATGCGCCGTGCATCCGCGCCTTGTGCACGCGCATTGGCCACCGCCCATTGCGTGGCGCGGTAGCCATCTTCAAGCGCGGCAGGAAATGGAAACCGGGGAGACAGCGAGTAACCCACCGACACCACCCACGCTTGCGTATGGCGGGCGATCGTCGCCGCGGCAATCTCCGCGTCGTCGGGCGAGCCGCGGACAAAACCACCGCCGTGGAAATAAATAATGATCGGCAAGAGCGCGCCTTTTGAAGCCGGAAGATAGCTGCGCACCTTGATGAGCTGCGCATGACCCGTGATCGATACGTCTTCGATGCTGAGCGTTGAATCGCTCGTCAATTGCATGTTCTGTGTGACGCGCTTCGCGCCATTCCGCCAAAGTTACGATGGATCGGATTGTGGACTTCAGCGCAATTCTGATAAATGGTTATAATCCAGAACACAATTCGCTCGCTCGGAACAATCGCGTTTCGACCCTCCCCATTTCTGCTTGAACAGCGTGCTGCCGCCTGTGCGGCAAAGCGCTGAAGGTGAGACAACATGGACCGGCTACAGGCAATGCAGGTATTCACGAAGATCGTGGAGATGAACAGTTTTTCCCGTGCGGCAGATGCGCTGAGCCTGCCGCACGCGTCCACCACCACGATCATCAAGAACCTGGAGGCACACCTGCGTGTACGCCTCCTGCAACGCACGACGAGGCGGTTGAACCTGACTCCCGAAGGCGCGCAATATTACGAGCGTTGCGTTCGCATCCTTGCGGAGATCGATGAAACTGAGGACTCCCTTTCAAATTCCGGAAAGGGCCCGCAAGGCAAGCTTCGCATCGACATGCCGGGATCTATCGGCAGGTTGATCGTGATGCCCCGGCTGCTCGAGTTCCGGGAGCGCTTCCCCGACATCGACCTCATGGTCGGCTTTGGAGACAAGCCGGTGGACCTGGTGCAGGACGGAGTGGATTGTGCGATTCGCGTTGGTGAGCTGGAGGACTCGAGTCTGGTCGCACGACGTCTGGGTGAGCTTCAGACGCTGACTGCAGCAAGCCCCGCTTATATCGGGCGTCATGGCGAGCCGACGAATCTGGACGACCTCCGGCAACACCTGGCGGTACAGTATTTCTCCAACAGGACGGGTCGTATCAAGGACATGAATTTTGTTGTCGACCAGACAACGACCGCGGTCAAGATGCAGGGTGCGCTAGCCGTGAATGACGCCGAAGCCTACGTGATGTGCGGCGTAAAGGGCGCCGGGATTGTTCAGGCGCCCCAGTTCATGCTGCTGCCGCACCTGCGTTCCGGCGAGCTGGTCGAGGTGCTGCCGCAGTGGAAACCGCGTCCCATGCCTATCGCGGCGGTCTATCCGCACAATCGTCACCTGGCGCCCAAGGTCCGCGTGTTTGTTGACTGGATCGCGCTGGTCTTCGAAAAGTGTCCCTTGATGTCCAGCAACATGGGTGTTCAAGGCCGCTGCCTGATTGACGAAACCGGCTATCAGGCGGACTTTCACAATGGGGCTCGCGCGCTTGGCGCATCTCAACAAGCCTATGCGTGATTACCCAATCTGCGAGGACTGCATTTTGGTGTCCTCCGCGGGCCGGTCAGGCTTCTTGCCATTCCAACATGCGAGATTGTTCGTATCACAACAAATAACTATTCTCTTCAAATGCATTTATCTGAAGCAGATGTTTGAATAACTTAATAACTATTTTCTCCGTGGGGGAAAGTCCTCCCCCTGCCTCCACGGCCGGCCCCGGATTTACCCAAGAGATCCGGGGCTTTTTTACCCGTTGTTAGCTGGATAAAATGCGCAAGACACGACGACGGCTGCGCGATAAAAACGCCGGGTGAACCGGCGACGCAGTCAAAATTGACTATTGGAGGAGACATGAACAAGCTCACAGCCGTTGCGCTGGTGTCGGTTCTGGCTACTGGCACTACGGCCGCGCGCGCTCAAAGCAGCGTGACCCTGTATGGACGAATAGACGCCGGGGTGGAATATGTGAACGGCGCACCCACGGGACAAAACCCCGTGACCGGCGCATCGACCGGAAGCGCTAGCCGCTTCAGGGCGGAAAGCGGCGATTGGGGAACGAGTCTTTGGGGCATCAAGGGCGTGGAAGATCTCGGAGGAGGCAACAAGGCCGTATTCCACCTCGAAGGCGCATTCAACACCATGACCGGTCAAGGCCCTTCAAACAATGGCCTGTTCGACCGGTATGCCACGGTGGGAATTGCTAACGACCGCTTTGGTACCGTGCTGCTCGGCAAGGAGCTTTTCCTCTCGAACGGCGTCTGGGACTTCGATCCGTTTGGTCAAAGCAACTGGTCGTCGGCATCGCTGGTTCGCGGTCGTAACTGGAACCACACGAGCAACAACATCTCGTATCAATCGCCGACCATTGCCGGCTTCGATATCAGCGGGCAATACGCGCTCTCCAACGCGACCAACTGGAACGGTAACGGCACGACCGGACAAGGCCGCGCGGACGCTATCCAGCTCACCTATACGCAGCCGGTTTTCCAGATCCGCGCGATCTACGACGAATGGCGCGACGCCGCTAACGGAACGCTGGACGATGTTTTCAATTTCTCCCGCGAATATTTTGGCGGCATCAATGTGTTTTTGGGGAAATTCAAGATCCAGGCGGTTTATCAGCAATCTCATTCGACTTCCGGCGCCTTGTCGGGTGGCATCACGACCACCAGCCAGGAATGGGGCGGTGTGACCTGGCAAGCTACGCCGGCGGCGGCGCTCATTGCCGCGGTGTATCACGTCAATGCAAACAATGGCGGTGGCAACGCGACCCTCTATACGATCGGTGGCACGTACAACCTGACCAAGCGCACCTTGCTGGATTTCCAGATTGCGACTACCCGCAACAGCGCCAATGCAAACTTCGGCCTGAACGCCAATTCCTTCGGCGATACAACCAGCACCGACAACCCCCTCCCCGGTCACAGCCAGTCCGGCGCATACGCCGGGATTCAACACCTCTTCTAGCGATCCCGCCAAGCGATGCGTGCAACCAATACGGATACCTGCCGGTCGCGCACATCTGCTTGATGCGGCAAGTCTTTGCCCGTGTGTTTATCGTGGTGCCGGGCTTAGCGCACGAGGGCAGCAATTTGTCAGCGTGCGCTAAGCCCCTTTGGCCCTTTGATAAACCTCGCCTCTATTCCGGCTAAGTCCAAGACGAATTCGTGTACGATCCGGTTTTAAATCCGCCTGGCTTGCCATGCTCGCGCTAAAGCTGACGCTGGTCCCCCTCTTTCTCCTCGTCGTTTCCATGTCGGGTAAATGGTGGGGTCCCACTATCGCCGGCTGGCTTGCAGGATTGCCCTTTGTTGCCGGGCCTATCCTGTTCCTGCTGGTCCTGGCTCACGGACCGGTTTTCGGAGCGCATGCGGCGACCTTGTCGCTGTCCGCCATACTCGCCTCCGAAGCATTCAACTTCGCCTATGCATGGACCTGCCGGTCGCGGTCCTGGCCCATTGCGCTGACGGCTGGATTGGCAAGCTGGCTTGTAGCGGCAATAGCCCTGGCTTCCATGCCGGCATCGCCAGCCTGGGCTATGGCAGCCGCACTCATTGCCGTCGCATTTGGACAAACGTTTCTCCCTCGCAGCAATGCCATTGCCCGCGTTGCCCCGCTTAGCCGTAACGATCTCACCGGACGCATGATTGCCGGCGCGGCGCTAACCGTCGCGGTCACCACGCTGTCGTCTGCGCTTGGGCCGAAATGGAGCGGTCTTCTTGCAGTGTTCCCGCTATTGGGGATCGTGCTTTCTGTCTCGTCTCATCGGGCGCATGGCCCTGACTTCGTGGTGTCGCTTTTGCGCGGCATGGTGCTTGGCCGGTTTTCATTCGCCGCGTTCTGCCTATGCCTTATTTTCACCCTTCCCAGACAAGCGGCTTCGCTTGCGTTCATCGAGGCAGCAATCCTTGCCATGGCAGTCCAATGGACCACTAAGCACCTCGCGCATGCGCAACATGCGCGTACGGGCGAGGCGTTGACGGTACCGGCATCGCGAGAGTGATGCCGTGCCTCTCTTCCTGCTCGTCGCAACGGGTTTGGATCCCTGAGTCGGCTCGCGCCTTGCTTTCAATCAGCAAGAATCCGGCGTCGCAACCATGAATGTCCCAGAGCAAAAACATGGGTTCGACGGTCGCTCAGATCGGATTAGCCGGAAATTCGTCGTGCCGGAAGATTCG
This sequence comes from Caballeronia udeis, assembly GCF_001544555.2. Taxonomy (GTDB): domain Bacteria; phylum Pseudomonadota; class Gammaproteobacteria; order Burkholderiales; family Burkholderiaceae; genus Caballeronia; species Caballeronia udeis. The sequence goes on from NZ_FCOK02000005.1 coordinate 89,148, forward strand.
AAGACGCAAGCCGCGAATGCCATTGCGTGCGGACCGGCGCGGACAGGAAACGCACCGGATGTCTCATGGAAAACCCCGGCTCATTCATCGTCCTGGGACATCAGTTTGCGATCACACTGGACGGTATCCTGGATCAGCAGTAGCGTCGCGGCAAGACGCAAAAGTATCTTGCATGGGACACCGTCAATGCGGCGGCGGGTGCCCTGGCTTGCAGTAGTACCGCCCTTGGCGGCTGCGGAGACGCCTGGTATCCGCGTGCAAGGGTTCGCCCGGGCGTCCATGGCCGCGGACGCCGGCAACTGGCCTTCTCTGGAGGAGAGTCAATCATGCATGTCGGTCTGCCTAAAGAAATCAAGAACCATGAATATCGGGTCGGGCTGACGCCCGCGGGGGTTCGTGAGCTGGTGTCCCACGGGCACGAAGTTGTCGTCCAGACAGCAGCGGGCGCGGAGATCGGTTTATCGGACGATGCCTACAAGGCTGCGGGCGCCACTGTGGTCGACACAGCGCAAGAGGTCTTCGCGGGTGCGGAGATGATCATCAAGGTGAAGGAGCCCCAACCCGCCGAATGCGCGATGCTGCGCGCGGGGCAAATTCTCTATACGTACCTGCATCTGGCGCCCGACCCGGAGCAGACACGCGCACTAGTCGACTCCAAGGCGGTATGCATTGCTTACGAGACCATCACCGGTCCGGGCGGCGGCTTGCCGCTGCTTGCTCCCATGAGCGAAGTCGCTGGCCGCATGTCGATCCAGGCAGGCGCGGCGCATCTGGAGAAATCGAAGGGAGGGATGGCGTTGCTGCTTGGCGGTGTGCCCGGGGTGGCCCCCGCGCATGTGGTGATCATCGGTGCCGGCGTGGTCGGGACCAACGCGTTGCAGATTGCGGTGGGCATGGGCGCCCGCGTGACGATAATCGACAAGAACATCGATCGTCTGCGTGCACTGGACCTGATCTACGGGAACCGCGTCACCACGCTGTGCTCGAACGCGCAGACGATCGAGGATTCGACGCACGCCGCCGATCTCCTGATCGGTGGCGTGCTTATCCCCGGCGCCGCCGCGCCGAAGCTCGTGACCCGCGACATGATTTCGCATATGAAGCCGGGCGCGGTTGTTGTCGACGTCGCCATTGATCAGGGCGGTTGCTTCGAGACGTCCCGGCCCACCACGCATACCGATCCGACTTTCGTCGTAGACAACGTCGTGCATTACTGCGTGGCCAACATGCCGGGCGCGGTGGCGCGAACCTCGACCTTCGCTCTCACGAACGCGACGATCGGGCACGCGCTGGCGATTGCGGACAAAGGCTGGCGGCGCGCGTTGTCCCATGATTCACACCTGCGGGCCGGCTTGAACGTGTGCGAGGGACATGTCACCTACAAGGCCGTTGCGCGCGCCCTTGGTTATACCTACGTGCCGGCAGAAAGCCTGCTCACCTGATCCTGAGCGGAAACGATAAAAGCCAATGCCTCGCGTTCAACCGCGAGGCATTGGCTTTTTGCTAACGGGCGGCTCTTGCTGGCAGCGGCCCATCAGGCGTGCTTGCAACTTGCGTTACTGACCCGTGTAGCCAACCGGAACCGTAGAGTTGGCCTTGGCAACCGTCGCATTGCTCGAGACGATGTATTGCGGGACTTCGGTCAGCGTCAGCGTCACTTTGCCGTTGGTATAGGGCAGCGTGCTGACATTGCCGTAACCGTCGATCTCCGTCACGTTGCCCGATGCGCCTGCAGCGTCCACCTGAAGCGAGTAGGTCGTCGAGTAGGTCTGGCTATACAGTCCGCCCGATGCCGGCCATTGCGCATTGCTGTGCGCCCACAATGCCGTCACAACCTTGCCGTTACCGAGTTGCTGGAACGCATAGGCAAAGGTCCCGGCGGGCGTACCCGTCACGCGGCCAAGCGTGTTGGTGCCGTCGAGTGCGCGGGTCATCGTGGCGAATGCCAGTGCTTCGGGCTTCGGTGACAGGTTCGATGCACCGTACGCGCCCTGGGCGTCGTTCAGGTCAAAGAACGTACCGTAGCCGACTTCGCCCGGATAGTCCGAACCATAGAACAGCGTGGTCACTTGCGCGCCGCCGCCTAGCATGATGATGTGCGAGCGCACGCCAACAGCCGCTTGAGCAAACAACTGGTTCTGCGACGGTGACGTAGGTCCGTAGTTGATGCCCGGATCGTAGCTGGTGCCCGCTTCGGTGGCGAACAGTTTCATGTTCGGCTTGCCGGCTTGCATGATGGCGCGCAACTGGGTCACCTGGTTGTCGAGCGCGTTGGCCTGGTTAGCCGGGTTCGGATCCGAGTCCTGCAATTCAGGCGGATGCGCCGGATAGGTTCCTGCGTTCCAGTAACCATGTGTCGATATCGCGTCGACATAGTTCCACAAACCCATTGCACCATAGGTTTGCAGGTAACCCCCCGTGCAAGCGGTGGGGCAATTGGCCGGGAAGGGGTTGGTCGGACCCATCACGACGGCGTTCGGATCGGTCGAGTGCAAGCCCTGATAAGCGGCCTTGTACATCGCGACGAAATTCGCGTTGCTGTCCATCCAACCTGGTTCCCACGTCACCTGGTAGTAGTTGCTCTGCTGGTTCGGATAGTTCGCGGCACGGATCAGACTCGTGTCGGTACCCACGCGGCCCATGTAGTTCTGGAACTCGGTCATGTTCGACGGCGCATAGGCCATGTCGTTGAACTGACCCGACTTCGAATCCCATGCCGGCAGTCCGTCAAGACGCACAATGCGCATCTGATCGGGGTTTTGCTTGTAGAACGGGTCCAGGTCGCTCACGCTCGGCGTATAGGTGTTGGGGCCATTCGGCTCCATGGCAGACACTTCGCGATCGTCAATGGTCCAGGAAATTCCGAGGTCGTGCAGCGCATTGATGTTGTCGTTGAAACCCTGCATGCCGAAACGGTGCTGGTCCTGATGCGCATACGTGACCGTACCAAGCACAGACGCGAGGTTGGGCAACACGCCGAATGTTGCAATGCCCATGGGACGCGTGCCCAGGTTCGGCAACGTGCCGCCGTTGGACTGCAACGTGGCCGTGATCGAGCCGTAGCCCGACCATGTCGATTTGCACGACATCGTGGCGGTCTGCGCGCCGGACTTCACGGCGAAGCTGCCCTGCGTCTTGATCGCGCCGTTCGCGTCGGCAATCGACCAGATGACCGTGTCCGCGTTCGGCGCGTTGGTCGTGACCGCTACGCTGAATGCCGTGTTATTCGGGAAGATCCGCATGCCGTCGGTTGTCAGTGTATCGGCGCTGATCAACCCATTAGTGCTACCGCCTGCCGTTTGTGTAGGCGAGCCGCATGAAATGGCCGAAGCAGCCGGGGTCGGCGTGGTAGCCGGCGGCGTGGTTGCGGGCGGCGTGGTAGCTGGCGGAGTCGTCACCGGGGTGGTAGTCGCCGGCGGAGTCGTCACCGGGGTGGTGGTCGCCGGCGGAGTCGTCACCGGGGTGGTGGTCGCCGGCGGAGTCGTCACCGGGGTGGTGGTCGCTGGCGGAGTCGTCACCGGGGTGGTAGTCGCCGGCGGAGTCGTCACCGGCTTCGTGGTCGATGCCAGGCTGACCCAGCACGATTTTCCATAGCCGTAAGCCGGATCGGTCTGCGAGACAGCGCCGACATAACAGCCGACCCCGTTCGTGAAGGTGCGCGGGCTGGTCAACATGGTAGTCGGCGAGTTGGGCGGAACCGAGCCAAACACCACGGAACCCTTGCCGGAAAACGTGCAGTTGTCATTCTCACTCCCGCAGAACGTGTATTTCACGCCGCTGACAGTGATGGTGCTGCTTTGCGCCTGGGCGTTGCCGGCACCCAGGAAAGCAAGTGTCGTTGCGACCGAAATCGGAAGTAGTCTTAAATATTTCATCATAGTCCCTGTTGTACCGCTACAAGTATTCCCCGAGGATCGACAAGATCGACCGGAGTCGTCCCGCGTTCGCGTTTTTTGTGGAGCTAAGAGATTTGACCGGGGGGATGGTGCTGATCACTGTCGTGCTGCAAGAACGGCGCCCTTGGACATGTCAATGCCGAACGCGCGCGTGACTTCGCGGGTTCCCGGTTGGCCAAGACTCTCGTGTCTGGAGAACCGGCTAATTACATGAAATAGCGCTTCATATAGTCTGTCATCCTAATTAATGGCGAATTTATCCCGCCTGTCTTGATAAGGTCACAAAGACAGGAAACTGGGTTTGCTTCGAGGAATCCGGCCAGGCTACATCGTCCTGCTGTCACATGTCCGGCTGCGGCTGGACCGCGCGCGTGCTTATCCCCCGCCCGAAGGTTTCATCAACCTCTACGGAACGGACGTCAGCCGCCGCACGCTGCATCTTCAGCAACGCAACAATTGTTGGTTTCGCTTAAATCGTTTGCATACCTATTTATAAAATTTGAAATCACGCCCATGTAATCGAAACGAGGTACAGCCCTGATGGATGACGGCAAGCCTCACCCATCCGTGCTTCGGCTCACCTCTTCCGGTCGCCTTGGCGCCGCGCGCGTGACTACTCGCAGGGCGCAGAAACGCGCGCCCTGGCCGGAGACGTCATGCCGTGGAAACAACGGGTTATCCCAGACAACAAGCTGCGTCAATGCTGCACCGCGATATCCGTCCGCGGAGCATTCGCGCAGGTTTCGCGCGTTGAAAGCAGCGATCAATTCCATATCAGTCAATGCTTCTGAGATGGAAATCCTCTTTCAGCGGCCTGGTATTAGTTACAGTCCGCTTTGGATGGACGAATTATATTCGCAAAAAAACGTTTCATCCGTGTAACGTTCGCAAAGACTCGGAAATAAGTAATAGTTCCTCACACGTTATGCACTGAACGGCCACTATCCCAGAAGTGGCGAAAACACAGAATTTTTCTCTCAATTTTGTGCGCGAAAACGAACGAATCATTATTTAACTGATTGGAATCGTATGACGTTACCTTTTGTTAATATTTGGGGTAAATATAACCGAATCACTTTGCGATATTAATTTTGAAAAGCTGACGTGGCTGAATATTATCGTTATATTAATTAAAGCCTACTAGTTTCTTTCATATTTAATATGGCTTTCGGAATGACACGAGGTTAACGGCGAAGCATTTTGCTGCGCTGCATAATCTGCTGCCGGCCGGTCAGGTTTTATTTCAAGCGCATCTTCTGCTGCAGTAATGCTTTTACCTCCGGCCACTCAGAATCAATGATGCTGAACCGCACCGAGTTGCGCTTGCGGCCATCGGGCATGATGCGCTCGTGACGGACAATGCCTTCCTGCTTTGCGCCAATCCGCAGGATCGCCGCCCGGGATTTTTCGTTGAACTCGTCTGTGGTGAATTGAACGCGCACGGCGTTCATGGCTTCGAACGCGTGGGTCAGGAGAAGGTACTTCGCTTCCGTGTTGACACCCGAGCGTTGCACCGAGGCGCTCAGCCAGGAGTGACCAATTTCGAGCTTTCTATTAACGCGATCGATCTTCCAGAACCGGGTGCTGCCCACCACCTGTCCGGTCTCGCACTTAACGATGACAAACGGCATCACCGTGCCCGCTTGCCGGCCTGCAAGCGCAGTGGCAATGTATTGCCCCGCGGTCTCCGGACCGGGAACGACCGTCACCGTCATGGCCCACAATTCACCATCTGACGCGGCGGCCACCAGCGCCTCCTGATGCGATGACCGCAGAGGACGAAGCTCGATGGTGGGACCGGTCAGCGCAGGTTGGTCATCACGGGAAGCGTCAGGGATCATGGCCGGCAACTTTGTTTTTTGAAGGCCTCAATCATAAGTTAAACCTGGAGCACGGATTACGGTTTGGGGCAATCGCGGCGACCCAGCGTGCGTTCACCTTGCGTTGCCGATACCCCTTCAAATCAAGGCCGGTTTTGCGTTTGCTGCATCCAGTCCACAATGCCATTGACTACCTTTTCTTCTATTCCGTAGTAGCCGTGCGGGGTCAGGGAGCCGCAGTCATCCTGGGTACGTTGCTCGCCACCGCTGACGGTCATGACTGTTGTCGGAGCGCGGCGGATCGATCGCGCGATTGACTGCGCCATGGAAGGCGGTGCGACCTTGCATCTGTCATCCACGTTTGCGACAACAAGCGAAGGCACGCGGACATCGTCGGGATGTGCATCGAAAACTGTTTCGTGAGAACCACCGAGAATGGACACGGACTCGGTCAGTATCAGGCCGGCAAGCTGCGTTCTTCCGGCATGGGATGCAGCGTTCACGGCGGCAATGGAACCTTGGCTGGTACCGAGCACCCATACAGGGGCATTTGCCTGCCTACGCGCAAACTCAATGATCTTTTTCGTTACCTCTGCGTACGCGGCGCTACTGCGCTGCCCTCGCATGGACTGGTGATCCAGCGCATCGACCAGCACGATCCCATAACCCCGGTCACGCCAGAGATCGTCCGAGCGCACGACGAAATTCTTCGCATTCTTGACGCGCCCGCTCTTCTCTATGTCGATCTCGCCGGTGCCCCCCGGAAACATCACGATGATGCCTTTTGTTTCGCGCCGGGCAGCGGAATACATGACCCGCTGGAAACCTCCGCCTTGCAAAGGCAGGTCTTCCACCACGCCATCACCGGTCGACGACACCTCCATGGCCTGAGCACTGTCCGGCGAGGAGCGATGCAGCGCCAGTTCATGTGCGAAGACGCGGGGGCCGGAAACACAGCACATGGCTGCAAGCGCCATGCGCAATAGAAGGTGATGCGGCCTGGCTTCAAACATTCAACGCTCCTGTCAGGCCAAGAAGCCCAAGTGATTTTTCCCGGGCTCCGACTTGATCGACCAGGAAAGCGCACAGCGTACAAAGCGCTGGTCGGAATGTAAAATATATTCTATCGGCTACTGCCATATTGATTGCATATGCCTGTGTGAATCCAGATCCGACGTCGCCTTGCCCGGCCAACCTCACGGTGCCGCAACGACCTTTCCTAGAACACTAAGTTCAATTGCTTACAGCCGTGTCCTCGATTGAGCTTCCTCAGGCAGCGGAATTCCGTTCTGACTCCGAATTAATTCACGTGGGCTACCTGCGCTCTTTATGCGTCCATTCGATCAGGATGGCGTCAGAATAAACGTCTGAACAATCCGCAAACGTTTGTATTTCTGCCCGTATTCAGTCTGGTCAGGCGTAGTCCGGGTAAGGCTTTGTAACGTCTACGCGGCCGTCGAGTTTTTTTGAATTCGACTACATTTTTCTCGGATTATTACTATATATTACGACCACTACAGGATGTTTACGCATTGTCGGGGAGCAGCGAACAGATGAAAGCATTACGCATATTGCACAGCGAGTCGTCAGGCGGCTGGGGCGGCCAGGAGCACAGGACGCTCAAGGAAATGATCGTATTGCGCGCCCGGGGCCACGCTGTGGAGGTCGTCTGTCCTGTTGGTGCCCGCCTCGGCCTACGTGCGAAAGAGGAAGGTTTCACCGTCCACCACGCGAGGATGAAAAGCGGCGCGGACGTATCGTCCATGTTGACCGTCAAGTCGCTGCTGACCCGCCGCAAGTTCGACGTTCTCAACACGCATAGCGGCCATGACAGTATTGTTGCGGGAACTGCCGGGCGGCTCGCCGGCACGCCGCTCGTGGTCCGCACGCGCCACCTCGCCCTGCCCATCAGTTCGCTTGCCACCTACACATGGATTCCGCATCGCGTCATTGCAGTGAGCCGGCATGTGCGCGAGTACCTGATCTCAGCGGGTGTATCGAAGAGCCGCGTTGAAACCATCTATGACGGCATCGTCAAGCCGCCGGCGCTTTCGCACTCCACGTTGCGTGATGAACTCGGGCTCGGCGCAGACGCGATCATCGCGGGCATGGTCGCCATCGTGCGCGATAAAAAGGGCCATGAGGATCTGATCGATGCGGTCCGGCCCATGCTCACTGAACGTCCGAACCTGCATGTCGTGATGGCCGGCGACGGGCCCTGGTTCGACAAGATCAAGAATATTGTCAACGGGTTCGGGATCAGCGATCGGGTCCATCTGCTGGGCTTTCGCACGGACATTCCGAATGTGCTGCGGGGCTGCGATTTCTTCGTGCTGCCCACGCATCAGGAAGCATTGGGGCAGTCGTATATTGAAGCGATGGCGGCGGGCTTGCCGGTCATCGGCACGAACGTCGATGGCGTGCCGGAACTGATCACCCACGGCGTGAACGGCCTGCTTGTGCCGCCCCATGACATCGAGGCGCTGCGAGCGGCCATTGCCCGCCTGATCGACCACCCGAGGCTGCGTGCGCAACTCGGCGTGGCAGGACGTCTCCTGACCGACGCCAGCTTCACGGTCGACGGCATGGCTGACGAAACCATCGACTTCTACGAGCGCGGCATCAGCGAACGGCGGCTTCACGCGTGAGAGAGCGAGGGAAAGCGCAAGCGCATGCGGTGCCGGTTCTGATGTATCACCACATCAGCACGTCGCCAGGAATGATCACGGTTTCGCCCGAACGCTTTGCGGCCCAGATGGCTTATCTCGCGCAAGCGGGTTACCGGACCGTGGGGGCCGCGCAATTGAGCGCGTATCTGGCCGGCGGGTCGTTGCCGGCCAAATCGATCGTGCTGACCTTCGACGACGGTTATCTCGACAACTGGGTGCATGCCCATCCGGTGCTGCAGCGGCACGACTTTACCGCGCTGTGCTTCCTGGTCACGAGCTGGCCCGGCGACGGAGCACCGCGCGTTCACGCGCACTCAGGCGGCGAGCTGCCTGAGTTGCTCAGTCATCACGAAGGTGATCTCGCTATCGAGAACGGGGAAGCAGATCGCACTATCCTGCGATGGTCCGAGATCGACGCGATGCGTCGCGCCGGGACGTTCGAATTTCACAGCCATACGCACAGTCATGTGCGCTGGGATAAGGTCGCCCGCAACCGCGAAGAGAAATGTGCGTCGCTGCGGCGCGACCTCCTGACTGCGCGGGCGGCGCTCGAGACGCGTATAGGCGAAGCATCCGACCACCTTTGCTGGCCCCACGGCTTTTACGACGACGACTACCGGCAAGTCGCTCGCGAAGCCGGCTTCCGACACTTCTATACGTGCGAGATGGGTCCCAACATTCGCGGAACTGAAGAAGCCGGCGAACGCTCGATTTATCGGCTTGAAGTGCGTGACCGTCCGGCGTCGTGGCTCGCATCCAGATTGTGGGTGCATAGCCGGCCAACCCTCAGCCGCGCTTATCTTGCAGTGAAGCGATAACGAGCGATTGGTTGCCTGATGGATGCCGGGCCGGGAATTGCTAGAATCGCGGCTCAAACGCAACGTGGCCAACCACTCATGAAAAATTGCAGCCGCCCGCCGTCAGGCGTTCTATCGCTGGTGCTCGCCATCACGGTGCTTGCGTCGATGCCGGCCTGCGCCGCCGGCGACACGGTTGAAACGATCGTCATGGTCCGTCACGGAGAAAAACCCGCCGCCGGGCTCGGACAGCTCAGTTGCCAGGGGCTGAACCGTGCGCTCGCGTTGCCTCGGGTCATCGAAAGTAAATACGGCAAGCCGGACTTCATTTTTGCGCCTGATCCGGCCAGGCAAAAGAACGATAGCGGCACGAAGTATGACTATGTCCGCCCCCTGGCGACGATCGAACCGACGGCGATTTATTTTGGTCTGCCGGTCAACGCATCGATTGGATTTTCCAGGACCGACGACCTGCATGCGACCCTGCTCTCACCACAATACAAAAGCAGCCTGGTGGTAGTCGCTTGGGAACACAAGATTATCGAGGCGCTTGCCCGCAAGATTGTCAGCGACGCCGGCGGCGACGCGGCGAGCGTGCCTCATTGGGCGAGCACGGATTACGACAGCATCTACGTGCTGCGTATTACGCAAAACGAAGACAAGGTCAAAGCGGCCTTTAGCGTTGAACATGAAGGCCTGAACCATCGTGCCGCGACGTGTCCGGGCGCCTAGCTAACCCCACGCCAGGTAGGCGAACAAGTGCGCTGGTTCAGATATTCAGGAACCCGAGAATCGACACGCCGATACCCGCGACACCCGCCAGGCCCGCAACAACAAACAATTTGCGGCTGCCCGTGAGCGATGTGATTGCCGCAAGCGAAATGGCCACGTTGAGTAACGCGAGCGCCTGACCGAACATGTGTTGCGGATGCCCCTTGCGCTCGGATTGCAGGTTCGCTTCTTCCACCTGCTTTTCCATGTCGTGCGCCTTGGCCTGGATCTCTTTCTTCCTAAGCTCGTATTTGGCGATCTGGTCGCGGTAGTACGCCTGCTTGTCCGGGCCCGACAATTCAGCGGCAAGCTCCATCAGATGTCCCTTGCTGGATTGCGCCTGATACAGGTTCCATTCGTCGCTGGTCTTGCTTTGCAACAGCACGGCGTCGTTCTTGAACAGCAGGGACTGCGTTTGCAAGACCCCTTCCTCGTAGTGCAAAAGACCCGCGAGCGCCGCGAGAATGGCGGTGAACACGGCAACCCAGCGGGATAGCGGATCACCCGAATGCGCTGCATGCTCAACCGCATGCTCATGGGGGGCGTTTTCAGTCGACATGGCTCTGGTTTCCATCATTAAGGCTGGTTATTCGCGTGGCAACGGGGTTTGACACGAGGGTCCCGCAAGGCAAGGACGGGTGCCCTGACAGGAAGTCCGGGATTATCGCAGCGCTTGACCGGTCGACAAAAAACCTTTAGCACTGGAGATCAGGAAAAAACTTGATCGGGCTGCGCGTGGTGTTTGTCTGCAAGCTTTTACCGACTCGATGCCTGTCGCTAGCTAACTGTCACTAAGCACTTAGCGCGCTTAGCGTTTAGCGACACACGTGGCGCCTTCCTCGCTTCACAACACGCGTACAGCGAACGGCAGCCGGTCATGCTCGTTGAGGCGAATAAAACCGGCTGCCTGGCCATCAGCAGATCATCCGTTCAATTCGAATGCTCGTCGTGATGCTCATTACCCTTGGGTGCTGGCGGATGCGGTTCAGGACGCGGAGGCTCCGCCCGATGCGCTTCCTGGTGAACCGGCGGACGCGCAGGCTGTGGCCTTTCCTGCTGTGGCCTTTCCTGCTGTGGCCTTTCCTGCTGTGGCCTTTCCTGCTGTGGCCTTTCCTGCTGCGGTCTTTCCTGCTGCGGTCTTTCCACATGAGACACCGGCGGCTCGACCGGACGCGCATGCTCCTCTGCACGAGGCGCCGCTGCCGGCGCGGCATGCTGTTGCTGAACGTTCGGCTCGCGCATGGCTTGCTCTTGCCGGGGGACTTGCGGCTCGTTCTGAGCCGGACGCCCTGCATGGACCGCAGGCTCGTGGCCGGCGCTTTCGCCCGGCGGCCGTGGCGCGCCATTTTCAGCGGCTACAGGTGCCCGCTGCTGCTGCACAGGTTCAGCAGGACGCACAGCTTGCGGCGCACGCGCTTCTTCGCGCGGAGCATTCGCTTGAACGTTCCCGGCAGGCGCGCCTTGCGCTCCGACAGGACGGGCTTGCGCCCGGTTCACCAGCCGATAGCCTTGCGGCGACGGCGCCGCGGACGCACCACGGTTCAGCGGACGCACGAAGGCTGCGGGTACGGTCGTGCGCACGATCGGCTCACCCGCGCCGGCAACACGCCCGCCGCTGCCGGCGAAGTGTTGCGCGAGCGTGTCGCGGTAGGCGGCAGGAACAACCGGTGCGCGGGTAGCAACGACTTGACGTTGCATGGCCATCGCGGGCGCGCCTACAGAAGCGGTGCGCATCCCGCCCGTGAAGCTGCCGCGTACCGGTGCGATAGCGGCTGTGCCTGCCCCGATCTGCGCGCCGCTGATTTGTTGCGCTGTCAGCCTGCGCGATGCCTGCGCCACCTGCTGGCCATGCACGAACGTATCCGCCGGCACGGCCGTAATAGCGCCAGGCACTCGCTGGTTGATATAGGTGTTGTGAATGTTCGTGATGTTGTTGATGATGGTCGTGTTGTGTACATTCGTGATGTTCACATTGTTGACCCGGTTGTAGTAGCTCGGGCTATAACCCGAGCCCGGATGCCACGGTTCGTGCGGTCCCAATGCAAACCAGGCCACCCCCACGCCCACGGCGCCGCCAATGGCCAGGTCGACACCCCAGTGCCCTCCGCCTCCGCCGCCAACGAACGCGACGAGCGCCGGCGCATACACCGGCTGCGCGACGACAACCGGTCCGGGCACCCATGCCCAGGCATTGCCCAGATACGCCCAGCGGCCATAGTGGAACGGCGCGAAGCCCCAGGGAGCGTCGTCTATCCACGTCCAGCCCCACGGCGCAATCCAGGTCCAATGGCCCTGGTGATAAGGCGCCCATTGCGCAGTTACCGCGACGGTCGGAACCCACACTTCGCCGTAGTTCGGGTCACTGCGCCACGTACCATTCGCATCCAGGTCCTCGTAACCGGGAATTTCCCGCGATACATATCGTGCGGATGCCGAAGCATCTTCTGCACGGTCGCGGCTGATGACCCATTGGTCGAAGGCATCGGGAGCGGGTGCTGGTCCGCCGGCTTGTTGCTGGAGATTCACTCCGGTGAACGTGATCTGCTGGCCCGCGGTCATCTGAAATACACCGCCGTCGCCATAAAGATTGGCGGTGCCGCTTCGCAGCGTCACCGTGGTCGAACTACCGTCGGGTGCGACGTCTACACGAAATTCGCCCGGGCCCGACGCCTGCATCGCGACGTTCGGTGTGTCTATTTCAACAGTCTGCCCGGGGGGCAATGCTCTCACGCGTGTGGACAGCGCGCCCTGCGTGACCTTCAACTGGAGGTTCTTGTCGTCTATGTCGACAATGTTCAACGCGGTCTGCTGACTCAGCCGCAGCGCAGTAGAGCCGACGTGCAGTTCACCTCGCGCGCCAGTGTCTGCCCACAACTGATCGCCGGTGGTGAGCGGACGATTCAGTTCCGCATAAGCCCAGTCGGTTGCACCGGCCGGTTCCATTGTCACGCTGCCGTCGAAGTAGTTGAGACGGGCGACACGGCCCGGGGGATCGATTACAGACGCTGCGGGAGCGGTAGGCGACGGGACGGATTGAGCCCATCCCGGCATGGGGACCACCGCTAACAATGCAATGGCAGAAAGTACGGCTGCATGGGTTCGGCGCAAGCTTACCTTCATGGTGCAACCTCCGGTAGTTTTCAGTTTGTCAGGTTAGCTTCGACCTAAGACACGCACTGTCTAACGCAGGTTTGCCGCCGGTGGATGACACACTTCACATTACATACATTCCGTTGCAAACGATGACGTGACATTTACAAAGAACGAATAGCGGACTTAAGACGCCAGGGCGATCGACCGCAAATAAGCGGGTTGCCAATACTGCTTTATTAACATCTGTAAGGACAGCATCCGCAACCGGTCGATCACCGGCCTGACGCTTATACAGTGTCAGGCCTTTAAAGCAAGAACGCGGTGAATATCCCGCGTATTGGAGTCCTTGTGAACCTTGCTGCCAAGCCAAGTGAAAGGTTTGCTGGCGCATGCAGCAATTGGCGCATTTCACGAGCTTGGTTACATAGCTTCGTATGCCGCTCGCGTCTTTGTAACTCGCCGAGTCACCAAGACCACTAGCGCAGGCGCCACGGCGAAGCTTGCGAACAACCACCAGCAGCGCTTGCAGGACGCACAGCGGCAACAACGTCCAAAAGGCCCGGCGCCAGAACACCGGTCCTGCCTCGCAGCAAGTCGCTCCAGGCTGCGGTGCCCGGCTGATCCACCGGAGGTTGGCCAGTCGAATGGGTCCTCTGGGTGGCAGGGGTGATATGGGGTGTATCGGCAACAGGCATGGGTTTTCCTCGACCTCGACAGTAGGACCGCTTAGGCCTATTATCAAAACATTAGCTTGCATATTAAGCAGGCGCCTCAGATTACACAAGGCGTAACTTGGATAATTCAAGTGGTTTGTCGACTGCGGATCGCATTCTGTTTTTCATCAAGACGAAGGGGCAGGCGTCTACCGCGACCCTGGCCCAAGCCTTCGACATGACCCCCGAGGCTGCCCGCCAGCAGGTACAGAAGCTGGCGGCGTCGGGCTTGATCGAGGGTCAGCAGGAGGCCATAGCGGGCGTGGGCAGGCCGCGCCAGAACTGGGCGCTGACGGAGGCGGGCAACCGCAGGTTCCCGGACACCCATGCGCAGCTGACCGTGCAGTTGATCGGGTCGATCCGGCAGATATTCGGCGAGGACGGAATGGATCGTCTGATTGCGCAGCGCGAGGCGGACTCGCGGGCGCTCTATGCGGCTGCGCGCGCCGGCAGGACGTTGCCGGAGCGGCTGAAACGGCTTGCCGCGCTACGCACCGACGAGGGTTACATGGCGCGGGTGGAACGCGACGGCCATGACTGGCTGCTGATTGAAGACCACTGCCCGATCTGCGCCGCAGCGCGAACTTGCCAGGGGTTTTGCCGCTCGGAGCTGCGCTTGTTTCAGGAGGTGGCGGGAGACGATGCCGCCGCCACGCGCGAGCAGCATCTTCTGGCTGGTGGACACCGGTGCGTTTATCGCATTGTCCCAAATCGATATGCTCAGGATCACTGATCTATTTTCCGCGCGGCGCCGGCCATATCCAGTGCGCGCCGGTCTCAAGCAATCTGTACTCGTAACGCGACAAGTCCTCTGCAGCGGCTAGTTGCAGTCTGGCCTGCCCCGGAATCTCTCGCCGCGTGAAGGCTTGGAGCCAAAACGCTGGAGCCCCGCGCCGCCTGACCGCGGGTTCCGCCGCGTTGACGGGCCGTCAAAAGGCCTTATGCCAACTTCGGCCGCACGGCCTCGGGGAGACAACCATGAAGAAAACCCTTGAATCTGAAGCTGCCGGCGAGATCCGCCGGCATCAATCGACCTTGATCTGGGAAGTCGCAATAGCGTTCCCTGTCACTATTGCGTTGTGGCTTGGCGTTTACTACTTCATGCCGCCGCTTGGCGGCATGGAGGAGCCACTCGCCCGACTTGTGTTCGCTCTAAAATGCAGCTGTTTCGCTATCCTGTTCTGTTTCCTCACAGGCATTGAAGCCGTTGCGCATGAACGCTTGCGTTCGCCGGCAATCGATCCGTTGTCGGGTTATGAAACACGGCGCATGACGATCAACCTGCGCTATCTCCAGAACACGCTCGAACAACTGGTGCTGTTTATCCCCGGACTATTCGCGCTGGCGTTCTACTGCGCCAACGGACACGCAATGCGCGCGGTCGTCGCAACCACGGTGGTCTGGATCGCCACGCGTTTCGCTTTCTGGATCGGATACCACCATGGGTCGCAGCATCGCGCAACAGGCGCTCCCGGCATGATGCAAAGCATGCTGGTTCTCCTTTACGTCTGCGCGAGAATTGGCTACGAAATTGCCGGACCTGCCGGTGCTATCGCTCCGCTGATCGCTTTCGGCTGTGTGGAAGCTGTTCTGGTGCGAACGACGAAGCCGGTGAGTACTTGAACAAGCGCGGTTCCGGCCAAGGCAAAGCCACGACGCCCGGTGGGCTTCGCCACGGCTTGCCAGCGGCCCGCACTGGCCAGATTATGATGCTGCGGCGCCCAGTCGCCCTCACTCACCATCAGAAGGGATGGCCAGATGTTTTCACACGTCCATGTAGGCGTCACCGACCTTGATCGCGCTTTCCGTTTCTACTCGCCGATCATGGAGGCGCTAGGGCTGCCATTGAAATTCCGCGACGATGACAAGCTCTGGGCAGGCTGGGTCGCGGCCGACGCGCCGCGCCCCTTGTTCCTGATCGGAACGCCATTCGATGGAAACGCCGCCAGCCCCGGCAACGGACAAATGACCGCCCTTCTGGCACATGACCGCGATACCGTTGATCTCTGCCACGCCATTGCGCTGTCGCACGGAGGCCGGTGCGATGGGCCGCCGGGCTTGCGGCCGCACTATCACCCGCATTACTACGGTGCGTACTTTCGGGACCCGGACGGAAACAAGATCTGCGTGTGCTGTCACGATCCCGTGTGAGCGGGACATTGATTCATGTGCGTTTTAGTCAGGCCAGCGGTAGCCCAGCACCGACTCCAGCGGGTAGTCAAGCTCGCGTACTTCTCCAAGCTGATTGCCGCCGAAGAGGTAAATGGTTTCGGCGTCGTGGCGAAGATAAAAGCCGACATGCCCGGTCCAGCTAGCAGGATCGTCGCGGGACAAGACAACAACGCACCCGTAAGCCGGCCCGCCGAGGACCCGGCCCCACTCAAGCCACGAACGCGCAAGGGCCGATCCCGTGCCGCGATGCCCGGCTTTTGCAAGGCACCAGTTCACGAACGACGAGCACCATGAGATTTTGTCGTCATAGCCCACCAGATTGGTGTGGCCGTTATATTCGACAATGCGCGGATTACTCTCTCCCGGCCCGAAGCGCCGGACCCCACGCTCGGCGAAAGCCACGGACAACCATGCGGGCGTATCGGTTTCGTTCGCCATACCCAAGATCATTCTTCGCTGTGCGCCTATCTCAAGAGACTACTGCGAGGCCTTCTTCCTCAACTGGCCCATTCGCGTTCTAACCGCCCCTCTGCGACACATTCTGCCGCATCGATCCTCCGCCCACGCTTTGCCCGGCGTCGCGGGCGACCTTGAAGTAGCCCCATACGGAGAGCAGCGTCAGCAACCCGGCGAACAGGAACGCAAGCCGGAAATCGTCGAGCGTGAAATGCATGCCTTCCATGCTCGCCGTCTCGCCGTTAAGCAGCGCGGCGGCCCGCAAGGCCACCGCTCCGTATGCAATACCCAGTCCTATTGTCATCTGTGCAGCCGCACTCCATAACGTGCTCGCGGCGCTCATTTGCGGGGCGCCCACGTCGGCATAAGCAAGGGTGGCAAGCAAGGAAAACTGCATGGAACGCGCCACGCCATAGACAAACACCACGATCAGCACCAAAGCCAGCGGCGACAAAGGCGTAAGGAGGCCGCATATGATGGTGAATATGCCCGCGGTCGCCACGGCGACAATCGACACATACCTGAAGCCGAAGCGCCGCAGGATCCGCGTGGTCAGCGCTTTCATGCCGAGGTTGCCAAGCGCACTGGCAAGCAGCAGCAGGCCCGACTTGAAAGCGGAAAGACCAAAACCTATCTGGAACAGCAGCGGCATCAAGTAAGGCACGGCGCCAATGCCGATACGCGTCAGCGAGCCGGTCAGGACCGTCACCGAATATGTCGGAATCTTCAGCGTCGAAAAGTCGATCAACGGATGCGGATGACCCGCCGCATAACGAACCGCCGCAAAGCCAATCACGAGGCCGGCCAGTACCACGCTGCCCGCGATCCACGGATTGCTGCCGGGCTGGCTGGCCAGTTCGGCGCCGTAGAGGATGGCGGTCAGGGCCGCGCCGCTAAGCACGAGGCCCACTATGTCCAGAGGCTTGCGCTCGGCGCCGCGCAGGTTCGGCACAAGCATGGCGACCGCTATCAACGCACAGATTCCGAACGGCACGTTCAACAGGAATATCCAGCGCCATGAGGCGTACGTGGTGATGAAACCGCCAACGGGCGGCCCGATCACCGGTGCGGCAATAGCCGGCCACGTAATGGTGGAGATGGCCTGCATGAGGCGGCTTTTCTCGGTACTGCGGACCACGATCAGCCGCCCTACCGGGACCATCATTGCGCCGCCCGCTCCCTGCAGCAAACGCGCCGCCGTGAACTCTGCAACTGAATTCGACAAGCCGCACAACACTGAAGCAATCACGAACACGACGATTGCGCTAAAGAACACCGTTCGTGAACCAACGCGGTCCGCCACCCAACCGCTTACCGGAATAAAGATCGCCAGCGCAAGCATGTAGGCGGTCATCCCGATGCTTAGCGCATTCGGGCCGACACCAAATGAACGAGCCATCTGCGGCAACGCGGTTGCAATGACCGTGGTATCCAGATACTCCATGAAGAACGTTCCCGCGACTATGTACGGCAGCCAGCGAGCGGCAGAGGATGTTGGCAACGAACTGTTGCTCATCGATAGTCCCAGGTTTGCAGCGCCAAGGCGCCGGCGACATCGCCTTGAGCGACGTGCAATAGTTGATATTGACGCTGTTTCAGCGCCGATAGATCCAGCGATTACATAAGGCCTTGCGCAAGTGCCCGCTGCGTTTGCTTTGCTTCAGATACACGGTCTGCTCAGCGTTAACCCGCCCGACATTATCGCGTAACACTTGGCGATATGTCTTGGGTCCATGCATCGTGAACGGCCAGTCAGCGCCAAGCCGGATCCATTCTTTCATATTTGAAAGCCTGGCGGTCAAGGGCATTCGCAATTGCATCCCGGTCAGGGAAATCATGACGCACCCATGCCGCGTCGTTGAGCCTTGCCGCGTAGTCGCCAAAGGGATCTGGCTAACTCCAGGCTTCGTTTTCTTTACCGCCCGCCTTGATAAGCGCTTGCTCCCGGCCGGCACGATATTATCCGATCGAACCTCTCTCCCTGAACGGACACACCATGATTACCTGCTACCTGCGCTACGTTATAGACCCGTCGAAACTCGACGAATTCGAGGCCTACGGAAAGATGTGGATTCCACTGGTCGAAAAATTCGGTGGCCAGCACCATGGTTATTTCCTGCCGTCGGAGGGCGCCAGCAATGTTGCCCTGGCGTTGTTCTCGTTTCCAAGCTTGTCGGCCTATGAAGGCTACCGTCAGCAATCGCAGCGTGACCCCGAATGCCAGGCGGCATTCAAGTATGCGGAACAAACGCGGTGCATTGTCAGCTACGAGCGCAGCTTCTTCCGTCCAGTCTTCAGTTAACCGCGCACCAAAAATGAAAAAGCCGGGAGGACTTCCCCGGCTTGTCAAAGCTTCCCGCCAAGTGCACCGCGCTAAGCCGCGGTCTTCCGGCTCATCGTGCCAAAGACCGCATACATCCGCTCAAATGTTCGCTTGGAAGTTCGCTTAGAAGCGGGTACGCAGGCCAATGGTTGCAGCAACCTGGCTATTGGTCGACGAGGCGGTCAACCCGTTGATGTCGGCGGTCAGGCCCGAATCACCCGTACCGTTCACGTGCTGATACACGCCTTGCAGATAAACGTCGGTACGCTTGGACAGCGCGTACGCCGTCTGCAGGGTCACCTGATTGTATTTCGGGCTTACCCCGTCAAGGCTTGCGTTAGTGAACGTGTAGGCACCCGAGAGCGTCCAGGCAGGCGTGAAGTTGTAGCGGCCGTTCACTTCATAGTTGGTAAAGCGCGCACTGCCACCTGCCAGCGCAATGCCGTTTGTCGTACCCGAAGCCGACGCGCCAATACCTGTCAGGTTGTCCAGGTGAGTCTGCGAGAACACAACGCCGACGTTTGCGGCGCCGAACGCATAGTTGACGCCCGCGCCATAGGTGCGTTGACGGCCCGCTGCAAACGTAGCGTCGGAGTTCACCGCGCCGGACGAGTTCAAAGTGGAGCCCGCACTGTTGAGCTGCATGTAGCTGGCGGCGGCGCTCAAAGGACCGTAGTTATACGATGCGCCAAGGCTGTATGCACGGTTGTCCGAGAAACCACCTGCGGCGTTCGAGAAACCATACAAGCCGCCGAACTTGAAGCCGCCGTAGTTGACGCTCTGGTACTTGACCGAGTTGTCGATACGGAACGAGTTGTCGAGGTTGTCGTTGTCGAACGGGTGAGCCGCCTGTGTGCCGCCGAACTGCGTGCCCGTCAGCGCGAGCGGGCCGACATAGTCGACCATTGAGTCGTACTGGCGGCCGAGGGTGATGGCGCCTGCCTGGTCACTCGACAAACCGACGAACGCCTGACGGCCGAACTCCAGGCCATTCTGGCCCAACTTGCCGCTGTCGATATTAAAGCCATTTTCCAACGTGAAGATGGCCTTGAGACCACCACCCAGGTCTTCGGCGCCACGCAGGCCCCAACGGCTGCCGTTAACCTGGCCGCTGGTTGCCTGAACGTTCTTGCTGCCGTCCTGGTTGTTTGTGTAAGTGATGCCCGCGTCGATCAGGCCATAGAGGGTCACGCTGTTCTGAGCGTGTGCCGCTCCGGCAAAGGTGCCTAAGACACCGAGAGCAAGAAGGGATTTCTTCATTTCAAATTCTCCGAAAATACGATTGAGCAACGCGGTCTGCCTGGCCAATTGCCAAGGGCTGCAAACACCGCGATCTCGTCAGATAAACGTGCATCGCTGCGCGCACTGATCGACGTCGACGTGCGTCGGTCAGACGGGCACCATTAAACAGCAGCGATTTGCGAGGGCTGTTGGCAGCGGACAACAAGCATCGTTACCAAGCGTTGCATCCGGCCAAACCCGTAACGCAATAATTTATGAAAGACAGCTCGCCTGGGCGAATGCCGCATGCTCGCAAAGCGTTTTGTGGAAAGGCGTGAGCGGGTGCCCGCGTGCAACGGCCGCGCAAGGCGCGGGACGTGGTCAATAGCCCGACGCGTACCCTACGGTCATGAAGGGGAACATTCTGGAACAATCTGGTGACGCATAAAACGCCGCCAAGCCACGCTTCATACAAGGGGAGAAGACGTCATCGCTCCGGTAATACGCGCTGACGTTCGTAGTGTCCAACAGCATAATCGTTCTATAGTTAAATCAACATGAAACATAAACATGCGATCGTCCTGAAGACGTTGAGCCACTGCTTGTGTGCTTAAGCTTGTCTGCTTAAGCAGGCCTCGCGAAATCCTCACCAAGCATTTCCCTGTGTCTCCCGGCATGACCGCTGCATCCATCAGGCATGCCGTCCTGAACGCTTTTCTCTCAAGAGAAAGCGCGGCTCGCGCATCATGACAAACGCGAACGAAGGCTTTAGGCATAAGCCCGCGCGGCGACCCGACATGCGTCCCCGTTCCACCCGGCTCCGCTGATCCTCTGATGCTCCCCCTATTTCCGGCGAGAAATGCGGTAACGAAGCCGTAACGCACCGCGTCATAGGGCAGGCTACTTTAGTGACTCGTCTAGCGACTTGCACGCGAGGGCAGCAACCATGATGAAACACATCCTATCCGCACAAGTTCTTGCAGCAGTTCTGCGAGCCAGTTCAACGCCTTTGTTTTCGGAAATGCTCGTGGCCATGTCCGCGGGCCGGGAACGCTCGGCTTTCTTTCGCAATACCGGCGCGAATACGGCCACTTTGCGGGGAAGCAGCGCCCGGTAAGGTCAGGCGCTCACTGAGGGAACAGCTTCAAGGAACAACCTCAAGGAACCGCAAGGTAACTCCTTGCCAAGGCCGCCGTCCACCCTTCAATACCTTACACTATAATAAGGATTACAAAATATGCCTCTAGTGAAAGAAAAATTCGATCCCCACAGAAGCCCGGTTCCGGTCGAAGCGGTGGAAAGGAACGATCCGCATGAGCCCATACATGGGTCCGTACATGAGCCCGTGCGAGTGTCTTCCATCGAGCGCATCGAGCTGGAACCCGACGGCCAGCATATGGTTGTGCATAGCGACCGGTCGACCCTGACGTTCCACTACTCGGTATTCCGCGAACTGCTCGCCGTCCTTCCTGCCGCGATCCTGCAGTCAGAGCACATGCTCCAGCGCACGCCGCACATCAACTTCGCGATGGGCTGCGAGGGCTGGGAACTCGGCGCGATCGACAACGGCAAAAGCCTGGTCCTGACGTTTCGCCTTCAGGGCGGCGCCGACATTTCCTTTTGCCTTCCCCGCGAACAAATCCCTCCCATGGTCGACGCGTTGATAGCCGCAGCGCGGCTGGTTCAGATTCCAACGCACGCGAGCGGTCCCTTGCAGTAACCAGCTGGCGCAACGCAGTCCCTGAGCAGCCAGAAGCAGCAGGTTCAGGCCAGGCACGGCACCGATCACGTCCGATACGACGCGGAAAAGCAAGGCAACACATTCGGGCCGATATGCTCGTCAAGTACATCAAATGAAATTTAACTTCCGAACTTTCCGAACCCTACGCACCGCTCACTCAGCCGTTGCCATTGCATTGAACGTGTTCCTTGCGCCGAGCGTCTATGCGGCGACCGCCAGTTTTGTCATCAAGGACATACAGATAGTGGGCCTGCAACGCATCGAGCCCAGCTCGGTGTTCGCCTATGTCCCGCTCAAACGAGGCGACGTGTTCTCGGACGACAAGGCGTCGGAAACCATTCGTGCCCTCTACGCAACCGGCTTCTTCGACGATGTACAGGTCGAGACGCAAGAGAACGTAGTCATTGTGAAAGTACAGGAACGCGCTGCGGTTTCGTCGATCGACTTTGCCGGCATTCACGAGTTCGACAAGGACAATCTCACCAAGGCCTTGCATTCAGTCGGTCTTTCGCAAGGCAGCACGTACGACAAGGCGCTTGTCAGCAAAGCCGAACAGGAACTGAAACGCCAATACCTGACGCGCGGTTATTACGCCGCCGAGGTGACGACGACCGTCACGCCGATCGACCGTAACCGTGTCTCCATCCTGTTCTCGGTAGCGGAAGGTCCCAGCGCCAAGATCCGCCAGATCAACTTCATGGGCAATCACATTGCAAGCTCGTCGACGCTACTCGACGAGATGCAGTTATCGACGCCTAACTGGTTCTCCTGGTACACGAAGAACGATCTCTACGCGAAGGACAAGCTCACGGGGGATCTGGAAAAGGTGCGCTCGTATTACTTGAATCGTGGATATCTGGAGTTCAATATTGACTCCACGCAAGTGTCGATCTCGCCTGACAAGAAGGACATGTACTTGACAGTCACCATTCACGAGGGTGAGCCGTACACCATTTCCAGCATACAGCTTGGCGGCAACCTGCTCGATCGCAACGCCGAGTTGCAAAAGCTCGTAGCGATCCGCGCGGGCGAGCGTTTCTCGGCCGAAAAATTGCAAGCCACCACCCAGGGCCTGGTCGACAAGCTGGGGGAGTATGGCTACGCGTTCGCGCAGGTCAATGCCCAGCCGGAGATTGACCAGGTCCACCATACGGTTGCGTTGACGTTGCAGGTCGAGCCGGGACGCCGCGTATATGTGCGCCGCGTGAGCATTGAAGGCAACACCCGGACGCGCGACGAGGTGATACGTCGTGAAATGCGGCAGATGGAAAGCTCATGGTTCGACAGCAACCGCGTGAAGGTCTCGAAGGAACGGATTGATCGTCTGGGATATTTTACGAACACGGAGATAACCACGGTCCCCGTTCCCGGCACCACCGATGAAGTCGACATAGACGTCAAGGTGGAAGAGAAACCTACAGGTGCGATCACGCTGGGCGCCGGCTATGATTCGAGCGACAAGGTGGTGCTGTCGGCCGGGGTGTCGCAGGACAACGTGTTCGGCTCAGGAACAACGCTCGCGGTGAACGTGAATACCGCGACGACGTACCGGACTTTGTCGGTGACGCAAACCGATCCGTATTTTACGATCGACGGCATCAAGCGCATTACTGACGTGTATTACAGAACCACATATCCGCTTTACAACTTCAGCGATACGAGTTTTCGGATTACATCAGTAGGCGCGGACATGAAGTTCGGCATACCTTTCTCCGAAACGGACATGGTCTATTTTGGCATCGGTTTCGAGCAGGACCGGTTCAACACGGACTCGTCAACGCCACAAAGCTACCTGGACTATGTGGCTGAGTTCGGGCGCGTGGTGAACAACGTTCCGCTGACGGTCGGCTGGTCGCACGACGCACGCGACAGCGCGCTGATACCGAGCAAGGGCTATTTTCTCCAGGCCAACGGTGAGTTGGGAACGCCCGCGGGAAATACCCAGTACTACAAATCAGATATCCAGGCCCAGTACTATTACACGCCCGCCAGAGGGTTTATTCTCGGCCTGAATTTCCAGGCAGGTTATGGTCACGGCATACGCGGCGACGCCTATCCGATCTTCAAGAACTACTATGGCGGCGGTATTGGCTCCGTGCTGGGCTACGAGTCCGGTTCGCTTGGACCCCGCGACGCCACCACCAACGACCCTATCGGCGGGTCGAAGATGATCGTCGGGAACATAGAAATGACCGTCCCGTTGCCGGGTACCGGGTACGACCGGACGCTGCGCGTGTTTACCTTTGTCGACGGCGGCAACGTCTGGGGCGACGAGGGCAACAGCGTAGGCGCTAACGGCTTGCGTTACAGCTATGGTGCGGGACTTGAGTGGATATCCCCGATCGGGCCGCTCAAGCTGGACCTCGGTTTCCCGATCGTGCGGCACGCGGGAGACCAATACCAGAAGTTCCAATTCCAGATCGGCACGTCGTTCTAACCCGTGCCGTCCGTAGAAACACCCATCAGGTTCGCGCCACGCATGCGTCATATCGCCGTCGCAGCGGCGATCGTCATGTCCCTCACACCCTCGCTCGCACGCGCGCAATTGAGCGGCGCGGCGGCTCAGGCGGAGCCGGTCGACCCGCCCTGGGGCCTGCGGGTCGCACCTCAAATAACGGATCATCCGTTGCCGGCAAACGGCTCTCCGTCCGTGTTCGGCATTGGCGACTCGGCGGATGGCGACGAGGACCGCGACCTGTCCCTCAAGGGTCATGGAGAGCTTCGACGCGACGCCACTCTTGTCAAAGGCGACGCGGTTCACTACGACATCGACCGCAATGTGGCCGATGCCTACGGCCATGTGCGCATAGTCGATAACTACGACGTCTTTGTCGGGCCCGAAGCGCATCTGCACGTGGAGGCCAACGAAGGCACCATCGCCACACCGACCTATCACTTCAAACTGACGGGCGGATCGGGGAGCGCGGACAGGATCGACCTGATCGATAACGAACGTTCAGTCGTGCATCACGGCACATACACCGCGTGCCAGTGCGAAACCGATCCTGCCTGGTACCTCAAGGCGGCAAGTTTCGATATGGACCAGGGGTCGAACGAAGGCATTGCTCACAATGGCGTGCTGTTCTTTCAAGGCGTGCCCATCTTCGCGAGTCCGTGGTTGTCGTTTCCGTTGTCCAACGCTCGCCAGAGCGGCTTTCTCCCGCCGACCTTCTCGCTGAGTTCGACGAATGGATTCGACCTCAGCGTCCCGTATTACTTCAACATTGCGCCGAACTACGACCTGACGGTGACACCGCGCTATATGTCCAAGCGCGGCGCCATGCTGACAACGAATTACCGCTATTTGTCGCCTACCTATTCGGGCTCGGTGACCATTGCGTATCTGCCCAACGACGCCCTGACCAAGACCAACCGCTATTCGATCAACATCGTGCACAACCAGAACTTCGGCGACGGGTTGGCTGCCTATGTCAACTATTCGCAGGTGTCGGACGTCAACGTCACAACGGACCTGGCTTCGAATACCGCGTCGCTGGTCAATGGGCAGGACATCTTCCAGCAGGAGGCCGGCGTAACGTACAACAGCGGCCCATGGTCGGTGGTGGCACGGGTGCAGCGCTGGCAATCATTCAGCACGTCGCCGCCCTACAATCGTGCGCCGGAAGTGGACGTTAAATACAATCAGTACAACCTGGGCGGATTTGATTTCGGCGCCGAAGCCGACGCCGCGCGCTTCACCATTTCCACGGCGGACTCCACGGAAGGCAGCCGTTTTACGTTCAATCCCTACGTCAGCTATCCGTTGTCCGGACCCGGATGGTTCATCACGCCGAAGGTCCAGTGGCACTACGTAGCCTACGACCTCTCCTCGATCGGAAGCACGGCGCCAACGGGACAGCCGAAGAGCTTTTCGTTCAATGTGCCCACATTCAGTGTGGACTCGGGGCTCATATTCGAACGCAGCATTCGCCTGTTCGGAACGGACTATATCCAGACGCTGGAACCGCGGCTCTACTACGTCTACACGCCCTACCGGAACCAGACCTTCGCACCCATCTTCGACACGGGCGAAGAGGACTTTGGACTGGCCCAGATTTTCACCGACAACACCTTCGTTGGCGGCGACCGGGTTGCCGACCTGAACCGTGTCACGGCTGCCATCACGAGCAGGTTCATCAACCAGGCGACCGGTGATGAACGGGCTCGCTTCGTCGTGGCGCAACAATACTATTTCACCAATCCGCAAGTGACGCTGGAGCCGGGTGCGGCCGTGACCGACATCCGCGGCAGCGACGTGATTGTCGGCGCATCGCTCAAGATAGGCCCGGGCTTTACGACAGAGCAAGCGGTCCAGTACGACGAGCAGCGCAACCAGCTTGACCAGGGTACCTCCGGCTTCACCTGGAAACCGGGAGATCGGGAAGTAGTCAGCCTTGCTTATCGCTATACCCGTGCCGACGAGGACCTGGACAACGAGGCGGAAAACCAGATCGTGGCATCCGGTCAATGGCCGCTGAGCCGCAACCTTTACGCTGTGGGCCAGGCCAATTACGACATGGTCGCTCATCGCCTGGTGGCGGGATTGCTCGGCGTTCAGTACAACGCGGATTGCTGGGCGCTCAGCTTCGCGGTGCAAAAGTATACGAACATTGCCACCTCAACGACCACGGCCAGCAGCGCTACTCGCGTCCTGTTGCAGCTTCAGCTCAAGGGGCTGACGAAGATCGACAATGGCTTGTCCGAGCAATTCCGTGCAAGCATTCCGGGCTATACGCCCTTGCCTGCGCCGCCTGCGCCCGAGTCGCGGTTCTCGGATTACGAATGAAACCGGACGCGTGAGGGAACTCCGGCGTGGCCGCGCCCTGCACGCGTTCGGCACTTCTCTGTCACAGTGGAGGACTCCGGCCAGTTCCACTCACTGACAACCCGATCCTCATGACCCTTCGCAATAACGGCACTCCCCCCGCACTCGAATGTCGCGGCTTGAGCAAGGCATACGGCGCCGGCCGCGTGCTGCTGGCCAGCCTCGACTTCACGCTCGATCCCGGGGAGTTCGTCGCGATCATGGGCGACTCGGGCGTTGGCAAGTCGACGCTTTTGAACCTGATTGCGGGCCTCGATCAAGCCGACAGCGGCGACGTGCTGATCGACGGCACGTCAATCTCCAGTCTCGACGATAACGCCGCCACTCGCCTTCGGCGGCAAAAACTCGGCTTCGTGTTCCAGGCATTTCACGTCCTGCCGCATCTGACGCTGGTTCAAAATGTCGCGCTTCCGCTATTGCTCAACAACACGCCGCCGGCTCGCGCGCTCGACTTGCTGGACGCCGTGGGCCTGGGCGGACGGGGTGACGACTTCCCACGGCAACTATCGGGCGGAGAGCTGCAACGTGTAGCAATCGCTCGCGCGCTTGTGCATCGGCCGACGCTGATCCTGGCCGATGAACCCACCGGCAACCTGGACCCCGAGACCGCGCATGAAGTACTCTCGTTGTTCCGCGCGGAGATCAAGGCGAACGGCGCCGCTGCGATCATGGTGACGCACTCCATGGCGGCCGCCGCCAGCGCGGACCGGATACTTGTCCTGAGCGAGCATGGGCTGCATGCCGCGCAACCCGCGCAATCCGCTGGGGAGCATCAGTGAGCGCGCGCGTGACCGAACCCTCGCAACGCATTGCAGGCGGCCGGCTCCTCGCACGCTGGCTGCTCGGCGCGGAGTGGCGCAGTCATCCGGCGCGCGCGATTGTCGCCATAGCAACCATTGCGCTGGGCGTGGCGCTCGGCTATGCCGTGCAGCTCATCAACAGTGCGGCATTCAACGAGTTTTCCGCAGCCGCCAAGAGTCTTTCCGGCGAGGCCGACTTGCAGGTCCGCGGCGCGCAGCCCACCTTCGATGAACAGTGGTATCCGCGTCTTGCAACAACACCGGGCGTCGCTTTAGCCAGCCCCGTGCTGGACCTGGACGTCACCTTGCCCGGCCAGACCGCCTCGTTGAAAGTGCTTGGCATCGATGTGTTCAGGGCGAGCCGGATCACGCCGGAGCTGATCGGCGTGCCGTCCGCGCAGCGTCCTCTCGATACGCTTTCCGACGACGCGATCTTCCTCTCGCCCGCTGCGCAGCAGTGGCTTCACGCGGCGCCCGGCGAGCACATCGCGCTGCTTAGCGGGACGTCGAGCGTGCGCTTTCGGGTGGCCGGCGGTTTGGTCAGGACGCGGCCGGGGCAACGCGTCGCGGTGATGGATATTGCCGCCGCCCAGTGGCGTTTCGGACTCGAGGGGAAACTATCGCGCATCGACTTGCAACTACAACGCGGTGTTGACCGGGAACGCTTCAAGCGCGAGTTGCAGGAGCGGCTTGGCAGTCAACTGGTGGTAGCTGAAACGCGCGACGATGAAAACCGCACCGACCGCCTCTCTCGCGCGTATCGCATCAACATGAACGTGCTCGCGCTGGTCGCGCTTTTCACCGGCGCGTTCCTGGTGTTTTCGACCCAGGCGCTGGCGGTCGTCCGACGCCGCGCGCAGTTCGCAATGCTCCGCGTATTGGGCTATACGCGCGGCCAGCTTCTCCGCCAGATCCTCGTGGAAGGCGCGCTGCTCGGGGTACTCGGTTCCATGCTCGGTCTCGCGCTGGGCTACGCGCTGTCGACCATTGCGCTGCGTTTTTTTGGCAGCGACCTGGGCGGCGGCTACTTTCCCGGCGTGCAGCCTCATGTCGGTTTCGAGCCTGTTGCGACCGCCCTATTCCTTGCGCTGGGTATCGTCGTGTCCGTGCTCGGCAGTCTCGTCCCGGCGCTGGAGGCAGCCCGTGCAAGGCCGGCGGCTGCCCTTAAGGCCGGCAGTGAAGAAGGCGCACTGGCGCGGCTGGCAACACCCTGGCCGGCGGTGGTTTGCCTCGCCGTCGCGGGAATACTGGCGCTCTTGCCGCCCTTATTCGATGTCCCCATCCTCGGTTATCTTGCGGTCGCGCTGCTGCTGGTTGGCGGTATCGCATTGATGCCGCGTTGCACGGCCATTGTGTTCACCCTGCTCAGCCGATGGCGTATGAAACGCCGTACGCGCGCTGTGGCGACGCTGGCGCTCGCACGCCTCGCGAATGCCCCTGGGCAGGCATCCATCGCCATGGGCGGGGTTCTGTCGAGTTTTGCGCTGATTGTCGCGATGGCCATCATGGTCGCGAGCTTCCGTGTCTCCGTCGATGAATGGCTGACTCACCTGCTGTCAGCCGACCTGTATGTTCGCGTCGCGGCCAATGGCGACACAGCGAGTCTGAGTCCCGGGGAACAAGCGGCAATAGCCGCGACGCCCGGGATCAGGCACGCCGCATTCACCCGCACGTCGCATCTCACGCTCGACCCCGCGCGCCCGGCGGTAGCCGTGCTCGCGCGCGACATCGACGCAGCCGATCCCGGCGCCGCCATGCAGATGACCGGCCCCGTGCTTCCGCCGTCCGCCCTGCAGGCTGGCGAGACCCCCATATGGGTCTCGGAAGCGATGGTCGACTTGTATCGATACAAGCTGGGAGAAAGGCTTAAGTTGTCTATCGGCACACAGGGCGGGACGTTCGTCGTAGCCGGTGTGTGGCGCGATTACGTGCGCCAGACGGGCGCGATCACGCTAAGGCTTGCCGACTACCGGCGCCTGACAGGAGACACGGGCGCCACTGACGCCGCCCTCACCGTGGACCGCGGTGCAAGCGTGGAAGACCTCATCGCCAGCCTGCGCAAACTGCCCTTCGGCGCCGCGATGCAGTTCGCCGAACCCGGCGAGATCCGTGCCCGGACCCTGACCATTTTCGACCGGAGCTTCGCGGTGACTTATCTGCTGGAAGCGGTGGCCATTGTCATCGGGTTGTTCGGCGTGGCGGCAACGTTCTCCGCGCAGACACTCGCTCGCGCGCGCGAGTTCGGCATGTTGCGGCACGTCGGCGTGACGCGTCGTCAGGTGCTCGCGATCCTCGCGGCGGAAGCCGGTTTGCTGACTGCGCTCGGCATTGCGGTAGGTTTCATTCTGGGCTGGGCGATCAGTCTGATCCTGGTGTTTGTCGTTAATCCGCAGTCGTTCCACTGGAGCATGTCGATGCATATCCCATGGCATATGGTGAGCACGGTGGCCCTTGTCATGCTGATCTCGTCGTGTGCCACAGCGGTGGTCGCGGGACGCAAGGCGGTGTCGCTCGATGCCGTGCGCGCAGTGAAGGAGGACTGGTGATGCGTGGTCTTCCAAGGAGTCTGAACAGAGCCTGGCGATGGGCCATGATGGCGTGCGCTTGCTGCATGATCAGCGCGCCCTCCCTGGCGGCGGAGTTCGCCACGGTCACGCCGGATCATCCGCTGGTTTTTCCTCAGGATACCGGCGCACATCCGGCCTTTCGCACCGAGTGGTGGTACGCAACGGGTTGGCTCAATCAACCGGATGGCAAGCCGCTCGGTTTCCAGATCACGTTCTTTCGCTCGGCGACCGGACATGATCCCGCGGACCCGGGTGCGTTCGCGCCGTCGCAGTTGATCATCGCTCATGCGGCGCTCAGCGAGCCTTCACTGGGACGACTTGTGCACGACCAGAAGATTGCGCGTCAGGGTTTTGGTCTCGCTTATGCAAAAACGGATTACACCGACGTCAAGCTCGACGCCTGGCATCTCGTGCGTGCAGCCGATGGTCACTACACCGTCACAGTCAATGCCGCCGATTTCACGCTGAACCTGTCGCTCACGCCGACTCAGGAACCCCTGCTGCAAGGCGACAACGGTTACTCGCGCAAAGGTCCCTTGGCCGAGCAAGCGAGTTACTACTACAGCGAACCTCAACTGCGCGTGAGCGGCAAGGTCACGCGTGCTTCCAACACGAGCGGCAAGGCCGGCCTTAGTACGGCAGTGACCGGCTCCGCGTGGCTGGATCACGAATGGTCAAGCACGGTGCTTAGCAGCGATGCCGCGGGATGGGACTGGCTAGGCGCCAATTTGTCGGACGGATCGGCGTTGATGGCGTTCAAGGTGCGCGGACAAAACGGCGGGACTGTCTGGTCACACGCGGCGCTTCGTGACGGAAGCGGGCGCGTGACTGCGTTCGATGGGGATCAGGTCGATTTCGTGCCGCGCCGGACGTGGCGCTCGCCACGCACTGGCACGTCGTATCCAGTATCGGAGACAGTCAGGACCGGCGCACTCACGTGGCAACTCGACCCGTTGATGGACGATCAGGAACTCGACTCCAGTCAGTCGACGGGCGCGGTGTATTGGGAGGGAGCGGTATGGGTGCGTCGTGACGGCAAGACACTCGGTCACGGTTACCTGGAACTGACCGGATACGGGAAGACGTTGAAGCTGGAAAGATAGTCACGTCAAGCAGTGTCATTCAAAACAATGTGACAGGAGCATGACGCGGCGCAGATTTAAAAGCCGCGAGATCATGCTGGCACGCCATACCTATGCAAGCGCATACGCGTGCCAGCCGTCGCCTCAGGGGCGACGCGAAGCTTAGCCCTTCAAGCTGTCAGGCACCTTCCCGCCATTGGCCGCAAGCTGCTCCATCACGGCTTTATGCAGCCAGATGTTCATCGATGCGGAGTCGTTGGTGTCGCCGGTATAGTGCAGCTCGCCAGCCAGTTCCTTGCGAGCACCGAGGCTGCTGTCGAGGCCGAGCAATTTCATCAAATCGACAATGGATGTCCTCCAGTTCAATTGCTCCGACGTATTCGCCTGCATGGCGGTCAGGACTGCTTCGACATCCACGGGTTCCGCGGCCGGTGCTGCAGCAGCGTCAGGCGCCGCGGTTGGATCCGCCGCAGGAGGCGCGGCCGGATCGGCGGCAGGCGCTGTATTCGCGGGATGGCTTGAAGGGAAGATCTTGCTCAGGATCGTGCCAAAAATGCTCATGATGTTTATCCCTTGGTCGACGTGGTCAACGACGTTATGAAGCAGCGCGTTCGCCGCTTCGTGGAGCCGCCGCGCAAGACACGTTCCCGCTACAGTCAATGCTTATGTCGCGAGTCCGGCGCACGGCCGCAAAGACATTGTAGGCGATCGATCGTGTTGAAAATGCCCTGACATGGAAAAGCCGCCACGCGCGCAGGATACTGTTTCCACAACACGCGTATAACACCGCATTCGTTTCTGTTTCTGTTGCTACTTCTGCTACTGCACAGGGTTGGATCCTTGCACCTGCATCGACAGAATTTCGTCATCAATCGACGTCGCCCCACAAATGTTTAAACTAGTGCCTTCAACTCTTTCGACCTCAACTCATCATGCCGCTGTCCATTGAGTTTCAGAGCTTCATATCACGCTCTGCCTGGTCAACCAATTTGACAGATGAGCAACTCACTCGCGTCTATATGGATGCCTATCAGCGATCGTATTCTGCTGGTGCCCTGATCTGTCACAGAGGTGATCCTGCGGATCAGTGGCTTGGCGTCATTGAAGGATTGGTGAAAGTCGATACAGTCTCCAAAGGAGGACGGTCCACAACGTTCGCCGGCGTACCAGCGGGCTCCTGGTTTGGGGAAGGATCTGTATTGAAAGATGAGCCTCGACCATACGCGGTGATAGCGCTGCGCGACAGCGAAGTCGCATTTATCCCACGTAGCACGTTTGAGTGGCTGATTGACAATAGCCACTCGTTCAGTCGATTTGTCATTGATCAGCTAAATGCACGGTGCGCGTACTACGTTGGTCTGGTTGCAAACCTCCGTTTGAATAAGGCGTCCGCAAGAGTCGCTTTCTGTCTCGCTGAATTATTCAATCCGCAACTCTTCAACGCTACTGATCCGACGCGAGGTCTTTCGCAAGAGGAAATTGGACGTCTGTCCGGGCTTTCCAGGCAGAATACGAACCGGGCATTGCATGACCTTGCTGACGCGGGGCTATTGATGATCGAATACGGTTCAGTTCGAATTCTCGATCTGCAAGGACTTCAAGACTTCGCGCACTCTGAAGATTGATGACCCTGCTGCTGTACGACATGCCGCAATTGTAAGTGTCGGGTGTCTGTGAGACGCCGCTCAAGATGTTGCTCACGCACGCGGCACAACCACGGTCACTCCCGTATTCCGAAGGGGGATCCAAAAGCCGCGGCTATGCACCAGACAGCTTCGTAATGGCCTCTCGGCTGCCGGCCAGTGCCCGAAGTCGATACTTTTGAATTTTCCCTGTTCCTGTCTTCGGCAGGACACCGTATACGATCCTGACAGGACACTTGTAGTGAGCGAGTCGCTCGCGACAGAACGTAAGAAGCTCACGTTCGGAAGGTTCATTGATACCTCGTCTCAATTCGACAAATGCACAAGGTACTTCACCCCACTTCGCGTCGGGTTGTGCCACCACTGCCGCGATGAGTACTGCCGGGTGTTGATGCAATATGTCCTCCACCTCTACCGACGAAACATTTTCTCCACCCGAAATGATTACGTCCTTGGAGCGGTCCGTGATCTGGATGTATCCGTCTGGATGCACCACGGCAATATCGCCTGTGTGGAACCAGCCTCCCTCGAAGGCGCTTCGGGTAGCCTCCTGGTTCTTCAGATAGCCTTTCATTACTACATTGCCACGCAGAAGTATTTCTCCCTCTGTCTTTCCGTTCGCCGGAACCGGCTCAAAAGTGGCAGCGTCCGCGACCCGCATTGCTTCAAGTCCGGACGTCCGATGACCTTGCCGCGCCTTCAGGCGTGCCTGCTCTTCGTTGGCAAGTGTGAGCCAGTCTGCCTGGATGAAGCAACTGATCGGGGTACCTGAAGCTTCGGTGATGCCGTAGACGTGCTCGACCTCGAAACCCAGCTCGCTCACAGATTTCAGGACAGTCGCCGGGGGCGGTGAACCCGCGGTGCGCACGCGAACGCTGCGCGGTAGCGGGCTACGCTCGCTCGCAGGGGTGTCGGCCAGGGCGGCGAGGACGATTGGCGCTGCACAAAAATGATCGACACCGTGTTCGTGGATGGCCTTGAATATCCCTGCGGCATTAACTTTGCGCAGACAGACATGCGTACCACCAGCTGCTGTGATTGCCCAGGCAAAGCACCATCCGTTGGCGTGAAACATCGGGAGGATCCAGAGGTACACAGGCCCGCGCGGCACGCCCCAGTCGATCAACTGGAGAGTACTCATAAGGCAGGCACTACGGTGGCTGACTACGACTCCTTTCGGGTCGGAAGTCGTTCCGGACGTATAGTTCAACGCAATAGCTTCCCATTCGTCCGCAGGCCATACGCCCTCGAAGTCCGGGTCACCCTCCCCAAGCAATTGCTCATAATCGAGCGCGCCTATTGAAGCCCCCGGCGGGGCTTCCAGATCGGCGATGTCAATCACGAGCGGCCTGTTTGGAACACGCTCAAGCGCGTCCGCTGCAAGGGCCGCGAACTCACGATCCACAAAAAGAACCTTACATTCCCCGTGAAGCAGGATGAACCGAATGCCATCGGCGTCCAGTCTGCAGTTGATCGTGTTGAGCACGGCTCCGCTCAGCGGCACTCCGAAGTGTGCCTCCACCAAGGCGGGGGTATTAGGCGCAATGATCGATACAGTGTCGCCGCGCTTGACACCTCGCCGGGAGAGCGCACTGGCCAGCCGGCGACAACGGCTACGCGTCATCGCCCATGTCTGCTGCATCGCGCCATGCACGATAGCGACACGTTCCGGAAACAATTCGGCGCACCGATCCAGTGAGTGCAGCGGTGTCAGTGGCACATGGTTGGCATCGTTTCGATCGAGACCGCGGTCGTAGATGTTGCTGGGCATGTTATGTCTCCTCGCCTCAATGTCAAAGTGTTCGGGACGAAAGCACCGCGTAGCGGCAACCGCTGAACAGGAGCGCTCAAACCTCGCGATGGCACATCCAATTTATATGTCGCGCCGGCCCGAGACTGTCCCGAACAAGACATTCCTTCCATTCGCGGAGAAACGCTATGGGGTATCGATTGTCATGTTCAAGACAACAGGTCCTTTCGTGCCCGGATATTCTTGTCTGCAAGTGAAACGCTGCCGTACGCGGCAGATGGAGTGAGAGATGAAACAACGTGACACACAGCCACCGATGGACGCCGATGCGCTACGCACAGCGATCGAATGGGCCATCCTCTCGCGTCGCAGCGTCAGGGCGTTTCTGCCCACGCCCGTTCCGCGAGAAACTGTGGAGCGGATATTGGACGTAGCGCGCTTCGCTGCCACGGGCGTCAACATCCAGCCCTGGCGCGTATACGTCGCCACAGGACATACAAAAGATCGCATCTGTGCCGCGATCCAGCGGATCAGGGGTGACTCTGAATCAGACGAGGTATGCACGGACGAATGGGATTATTACCCTCGGGAATGGGTCTCCCCGTATCTTGAAAGAAAACGAACGGTGGGCTGGAAGCTATATGGAATGCTTGGAATCGAAAAGGGCGACAGGGAGCGCATGAAGGCGCAACACAGCCGCAACTATCAGTTCTTTGACGCGCCAGTTGGCCTGTTCTTCACCGTCGACCGCGTCCTGCAGCAGGGTAGCCTGCTCGATTACGGCATGTTTCTGCAAAACATCATGGTAGCCGCTCGCGCCCATGGCTTGAGTACGTGTCCTCAAGCGGCATTCATGAAGTACCACGAGGTCATTTCCGATCAACTTGGGCTGAAGACAAATGAAATGTTTCTCGTTGGCATGAGCCTTGGATTTTCGGATACCTCGCGCATCGAAAACTCCCTCGTCACAGAGAGAGCCGAGGTTGATTCGTTCACAACGTTTTATTCGGACTAGCGGCGCACATGGGAAACGAATCCAAACGCCAATCAGTAGCCCGCATATCGCATGCATCGGCGAAGCATCACGCCGACAGGGTCTGATTTGTGTTGGATCTTGGCGCGCATCGTTGACGAAGTCCCAAGTTGATTCAATTGGACGACGCACGCTGCACTGGCCAGCATGGGCCCGTTTCTCGCATTGAGCCCGCAGTACGCCCCTCTCACCGCGGCCGAGAGCATCCAGGGTTCGTTAAGAGCGGATCTTTCACGCGTTCGGTACGGCGATGCTTCTTCGCCCGGTGACCCATTAACCTTCGTATCCTCTGAAAGGAAGTGGACGTGCAGATCAAAGACAACGTTTTTGTAGTGACTGGGGCTGGTTCTGGCTTGGGGGCAGCCACTGCGAACATGATCGTCGGACGGGGCGGCAAGGTCGTCGTGGCGGATATCAACCCCGACGCGGGTGAGGTCGTCGCCAAAAAGCTCGGGTCCAATGCTCGATTCGTTGTCACCGACGTCGCTAGCGAACAGAGCGCGAGGGCAACCTTCGCGGCGGCCATGGAGATGGGGCTCCTCCGGGGACTCGTCAATTGTGCAGGCGTTGCTCCCGCCGAAAAGGTCATCGGCCGTGAGGGAACGCACAAGCTGGACTCGTTCGCCCGGACGATCAATGTCAATCTGATTGGCAGTTTCAACATGATCCGCATTGCTGCGGAAATGATGAGCGCTTCCCCGCAAGAAGCCTCCGGTGAGCGCGGCGTCATCATCTGCACAGCGTCGGTAGCCGCGTTTGAAGGGCAGGTGGGGCAAACAGCCTACGCCGCGTCCAAGGGCGGCGTAGTCGCGATGACGTTACCGCTTGCGCGAGAACTCTCCCGCTACGGCATCCGCGTCATGACAATTGCTCCAGGCATCATGGAAACCCCGATGCTGCTCAGCATGCCCCCTGAGGTACAGGTCGAGTTGGGCAAAGCGGTGCCGTTTCCAGCCCGAATGGGTAAGCCAGCGGAATACGCCACTCTGGTGGAACACGTCCTCTTGAACGAATACCTGAACGGCGAGGTCATCCGCCTCGACGGCGCTATGCGTATGGCCGCTAGGTAGACGGAGGAGTTTGCGGCGCCTGTGCGCGATATCGCAGAGAGCGCGATGCCAAACAACGAAAGAATCTGTCTTAATTGCGCGTGCGCATCGCACCGCGTTGACACTGGAGGTAACGGAATCATGACGACAAACGATCCAATTGTTATTGTTAGTGCAGCGCGCACTCCGATGGGCGGCTTTCAGGGTGATCTGACGGCTGCCAGTGCAAGCGATCTCGGCGCGGTGTCGATTCGCGCCGCGGTTGAGCGTGCTGGCGTGCCGGCAGAGCAGCTCGATGAAATTATTTTTGGCTGCGTACTGCCAGCGGGCCAAGGTCAGGCACCGGCGCGGCAGGCAGCGCTTAAGGCGGGGTTGCCACTATCCGCAGGCGCGACGACGGTCAACAAGATGTGCGGTTCCGGTATGAAGGCGGTGATGCTGGCG
Source organism: Caballeronia udeis (assembly GCF_001544555.2). Taxonomy (GTDB): domain Bacteria; phylum Pseudomonadota; class Gammaproteobacteria; order Burkholderiales; family Burkholderiaceae; genus Caballeronia; species Caballeronia udeis. The sequence goes on from NZ_FCOK02000005.1 coordinate 126,013, forward strand.
CACGATCTGCTGCTGGCGGATTCGGCGGATGTGATAGTCGCGGGTGGCATGGAGAGTATGACGCAGGCACCGTATCTACTGCCCAAGGCACGCGGCGGTTACCGGATGGGCCACGGTCAGGTGCTTGACCACATGGCACTCGACGGACTCGAGGATGCGTACGACAAGGGTCGGTTGATGGGCACGTTTGCCGAAGATTGCGCGGCAACTTTTCAGTTCACACGTGAGGCACAGGATGCATTCGCGATCACATCGCTCACGCGCGCGCAACGTGCCATCGCCGACGGCAGTTTCAGGGAGGAGATTGCACCCGTGACCGTGCGAGCGGGCAAGACGGATACCGTGGTCGCAGTCGACGAGCAGCCGGGTAAAGCAAAGCGTGACAAGATCCCGCTCCTCAAGCCTGCATTCCGGGACGGTGGCACGGTGACAGCAGCGAACTCATCGTCGATTTCGGACGGTGCAGCAGCATTGGTATTGATGCGCCGCTCGGAGGCCGCGCGGCGTGGCTTGACACCGAAGGCCATGATCGTCGCGCACGCTACGTATTCCGATAAGCCCAGCCTCTTTGCTACAGCGCCTATTGGTGCGGTGCGTAAGCTGTCGGACAAGACTGGCTGGAATCTGCGGGACGTCGACCTGTTCGAGTTCAACGAAGCATTCGCGGTAGCTGTGATGGCGGCGATGCGCGAACTCGATCTGTCGCACGACAAGGTCAACGTGAATGGCGGCGCCTGTGCGCTTGGGCATCCCATCGGCGCATCTGGCGCCCGTATCATCGTGACTCTAATTCATGCATTGCGTGCACGCGGGCTCAAACGCGGCATCGCCAGTCTTTGCCTCGGCGGCGGCGAAGCTACTGCCATAGCTATTGAAGGTGTTTGACGCTGTATGCCCCTGCTTCACCAAAGAGCTCTCAAGCTACGGCCGACTCGGTGAAGTGGGCCCGGCGGCGCTGGCACGTGTTCCGTCGTCGATCGCATCACAACCCGTAGCGGAGCTTCCCAACATCGTCCGAGAGCCTCTTCGGAATTTCCTCACGTAGAAAATCGATCCACGTTCGAATTTTTGCGTCAAGAAACTCGCGGGAAAGATACATTGCGAATATGTCCATTTCCTGAGACACGTAGTCGGGCAGAATCCGCTTCAGTTCTCCGGATGACAGACCATCCATTGCCGTATAAACGGGAAGCAAGCCGATTCCAAGTCCGGTCTTGACGGCGACGACCATGGCATCTGCCACGTTGACCTTGAATATTGGCAGCCCTAATTCGATGTTTTCCACGTCGTCCATTCGACGCAAGCTCCACAAATTCGATCGATAGACCGGCGTTTCGATTTGCAGACCGATATGACCGACGAGGTCCGCAGGGCACTGCGGAACACCGTGCTTCGCGAGATACTCCGGGGAGGCGCAGACGATACTGAAAGCGGTTCCCAGTCGCTGAGAAATCAGGCCAGAGTCCTCCAGCCGTGTCGATGCGACCAGAGAAACGTCGTACCCCTCCTCAAGAAGATCGGGCATGCGCTGATTTATCGTAAGCTCTATACGCACATCCGGATAGAGTTGCTGATATCGACCGACCGCCGGAACGACATAGTGCTGGCTAAAGCTACCCATCGCGTGCACTCGAAGCTTTCCTGAAGGACGGAAAAAGGCATCCCGAGCTTCGGCTTCGGCCTGATCGACGGACTCCAGTATATGTTGGCACTTTCCGAAGTAACGTGCTCCGGTATCCGTCAGCGCTATACGGCGCGTAGTCCGGTTCAGCAAACGAGCTTGAACATGCGTTTCCAGCTCGGAGACGGCCCGCGACGCTTGTCCCGAGGTGATATCCATGCTTGATGCAGCCGCCGTAAAACTACCCGCGTCGACGACGCGAGTGAACACTCGCATGTTGTGCAATATGTCCATGTCAAATCCATTCCTCAATTGAACCTGCATCGATGCGGCATGCGGTTGAACAGCGTTACCCAAGCTCCGTCATATTCCCGCTGGACGTGTCAGCAGGAGTTCTCACTTGCTCGATTGGATGCCCGAAACGCATGCTGAGAAGTGAGCTGATCTGGCTTCCGAGCGACTTGATAGGCCCGCCCAGTTGCGGGCGAGACCCATGCATGACACGAATACGTCAACCTGTCCGCTCGAGCTCGGTGGCAAGGATCATTTCGTCATGGTTGGCGGGACGAGGTCGACCGCGCACGCTCGGCATAAAGACAGCGTCCCCTCTTCGGATAGGTTTGCCGGTCAATGCGCAGTAACCGTTGCTGCGAGCCACGATTTGGCGCCAGACCTGGTCGACGTAGTGACACATCGTGGGATCGCACCATGAAATCAATGCGCTTACATCGTCCTGCCGCTCGATAGCCGTAACCCTGTTTCGGGAGTCTGGATGCGACATAGCTTGATGCGCCTCGCCGGGCATTTCTTTGTGTCCAGTACGTGTGCCTCGCGTTTGGACGATTCTCCACGACTCCCCGCCAGCGTTATCTTCTCCGCCGGAGAGGTGCGACAAAAGCGAGACTACTTGGCTCCACGGATTGACTTCTTCCATGTCGGCGTACCTCTCAGATAAGAAGCCCCAATAACGTGGGCCAGAGGGACCGTTATCGCAAACCACGATTCGCCAGCTGTCAGGGCGTTGAACGCGCAATCGCCTGGCTACATGATTCGAGGCGCTTGTGCGTTCGATGCGTACGCTCCATCTTCACCCATGAAGCGCTCAAGAGAATGTTCTGCTACACCATTTTCGGGAGACAGCTTCAACCTTCGTGGTGATGGTGCATTTACTTCACCAACGCGGAGTTAGCAGCTTCCTCGATGAGTTTGGCCGTTTCCCTCGGGTGAGACAGGTACGCGGCATGGCTTGCTTTCACCTCGACAGTAGTGGCATTCGCGCGCTTGGCCATCCTGCGCTCGTTGTCCGGGTTGATCGACCGATCTTCGGTGGCCACCATGTACCAGGTAGGCTTGTTCTTCCATGCAGGGGTCGTAATCTTGCTGGTGAACGAGTCGGTGGAGATTGGTACTTGCGACTGGGCCATGAAGCGGGACACGGCGGGCGGGACGTCCGCCGCGAAGTCGGCCGCAAAATGCGCAGGATCTATCCACCAGTTGCCGTTGCTGTCCGCCTTGAATGCCTTGGACGCTTGCGGCATGGCCTGTTCAATCGAAGCGCAGCTCTCACCGGCATCGGCTGCAAAGGCGGCGATGTAGACGAGTGCAGCAACCTTCGGATCGTTGCCCGCCTCGGTAATGATGGCCCCGCCGTAGCTGTGGCCAACGAGGACCACCGGTCCGTCCATAGCATCGACCGCTGCCTTCGCATACTTCACATCATCTGCGTAGGAGGTCTCCGGGGGTTGCGGTACAGACACCGTATAGCCATCCTTCGCGAGAATCCGGGCGACGGCCTCCCAGCCGGACCCATCGGCAAATGCACCGTGTACCAGAACCACGTTCTTGATGCCAGTCTTGGGTGCGGATTGCGCCGAGGCAATCTGCAGGGCGCTTGTCGTCAACGTAGCTGCAAGCGCAGCAACCATGTAAAGCTTGTTCATGTCATTTTTCCTTTACAGAGTTTCCATGAACCCTCTCGAGCCCGACGCACCCGTAGATATTCCGCTAGGGATTTGACGTGTTCATATGAGACGGTGTTTTTTTCGAGCGACGGAGATCCAACCATCTGGGGAATTGCCGCCCGAACCCACTATTGAACCGGGAGATCTCTTGTGGAGGAGTTAGTTCGGGCTTAACTCCACGCGTTTCTAGACGAGGGTGAACGTGACGTCGATGTTGCCGCGCGTCGCGTTCGCATACGGGCAAACAACCTCGGCCTTCTGGATAAGAGACCGAGTTGCTTCGCGTGGCATACCAGGTAGCGAAATCTCCAGTTCAACTTCGATGCCAAAGCCGGTTGGAACAGCACCGATACCTACGCTACCTTCTATGGATGCGTCAGCTGGGATTGCGATCTTGTTCTGCGCAGCGACGAATTTCAATGCCCCGAGAAAACAGGCGCTGAAGCCAGCCGCAAATGGTTGTTCAGGGTTAGCGCCTTCGCCACCTGGGCCACCAAGCTCACGCGGTGTGGTCAACTTGAAAACGAGATTGCTTTCGGGTACGACTGCTCGGCCGTCGCGGCCTCCCGTCGCTTGGGCATGCGCACGGTAAAGGACTTTATCAATTTTCATCTGAGTTCTCCTAAAAGCATTGGCGGGAAAGACTTTCCATTTCCAAACCCGACAATCGCTGCACGGCACTTCGGGATCGCCACTGCTCTGACATGCCGGTCGTGTGGAACATGATATTGAGAATAGCGGCCCGGCCGCGCCATCTCCTCTTGGGACGCTGAAAAGTCCTGAAATCTTCTGGCTCTGTCCTGCGGCGTCTCCGCGGCCACGGGACCGGAGCTTGCAAGTCGAAGAGCGCGAGCGACGCCGCAGGTATGAGCGGTAAGCACTTCATGAAGACAGGGCTGTCTGTTGAGGGCGCGCCATACCCGAAGTCGAATATCCGCGCTTGTCGAAGAGGTTGAGACCAAAGGTACCCGTAACCTGTACGCCCCTCTGGGAGATTGCGAGGCGTACGTGCTTCGGGATGAGTCTAAACCGCATGGTTGCGGCGATCTGTTCACATCAAAACGGATGCCCACAGGTCAAGGTTCAGTTGCTTCCTCAACGCGAACGTCTGAGGTCAAGCTGTCGCGCGATGATGCATGGGGGTGAGGTTACATCCGTCTTTCAGCCTTCAGGGAATTACGGAATGTGCTCCACGTCCATTGCCTGCCGAGCGGACAGCTGGTCGTGCATGCGCTTGGTTGGTGATACCATATTCAGGGATGAATGACGGTTGGCGTAGTCATGAAGCATCTTGATGTATTGAAACGAGTCTTCGGCAAAATCCAGATGCGACTGGCAGCGTGCGGACCGGACTTGTTAGCACTTCCGGCTACGGCAGATAGCTGACCATCGGCGCGTTGCACCAGCAGTTTCTCTTGCGTGTCATCGAGCGGCGACTCTACATGTCATCCGCTCGTTCTAGGAATATGTTCCTGGTGCTACTGTGCCTTTCTCCTCAGTTGGGCTGGCATTGTTCCGACGTAACCATTGCGAAGGAATTGACGAGGGAAGTAAGTGGCGCCGTATCCTTTGTGCGGCTTGACTCTTCAGAGCCCGCGCTGCCCGGAGAACGCTTCATGGTCAGGCCGCCTCAACCTGCCACCCTGTTTCGCTTCGGCGCGACGACCGTTAACCCCGGGCGTCGCGAGTTGAGCCATGAGGGAGTGCCCGTCAGCGTTGGAGACCGCGCGTTTGACCTTCTCGTGTTGCTCATCGAGCAGCGTGGCGCTGTCGTCAGCAAGGAACAGATCATGGAGGTGGTCTGGCCGCGAAGAGTTGTCGGCGAGAACACGCTCGAAGGTCAGGTATCGCTGTTGCGGCGCGCGCTGCAAAACGATCGTGATGCGATCCGGACCATTGCCGGACGCGGTTATCAATTCGTCGGAGATCTGGGCATTGACGCGTCGCTCGGTCCAGACCCGACGCCCACGTCGCCGACAAACGCAATCGGACTGCGCTGCAAAGGGCTTCCCGCCCATGTATCGCGCCTCATCGGCCGCGAGGCACATCTCACAGAAGTCGTGGATCTGATCCAGTCGCACCGGCTTGTCACCCTCGTCGGCGCAGGTGGAGTTGGCAAGACGAGGCTCGCGATCGAAGCGGCGCGCCGGCTGTCGGTGAACTTTGCCGATGGTATTGCTTTTGTGGAACTGGCGGCGACCGCATCGGGTGACTATCTTTCGGCCACTGTGGCTGGCGCATTCGGTTTTCCATCGGGAGAGGGAACGCGAGACTTCGAACAGATTGCGCTCCACCTTCATGATCGGCATCTCCTTATCGTCGTTGACAATTGCGAACACTTGATCGAAAGCGCGGCTCAGCTCGTCGAGACGCTGCTGCAGGTGCCGGCCTCAACCATCATCGCCACAAGCCGGGAGGCGTTGAGGATCGCAGGCGAGTATGTCTACCACGTGCCGTCGCTCGACATGCCCTCGCACGACGGGGAACAAGACGTCGCGCGCTTCGGCGCGATCGAACTGTTTCTTGAACGAACCGGCTTGCGGCTGGATGCAGGAATTGACGCATGCATGCCACTCATCGCTCGTATTTGCCGCCAGCTGGATGGTATCCCGCTGGCGATCGAGCTCGCTGCCGCCTGCACTGCCGCTCTTGGCATTCAAGGCGTGGCCGACCGCCTCGACGACCGGTTTCAGATCCTCCGAAACGGGGCGCGGACCGCGCTTCCACGCCAGCAGACATTGCGCGCGACGGTGGACTGGAGCTACGCGCTTCTGCCGCCACGGCTACAGACGATACTGGCCCGGTTAAGTCTGTTCGCGGGGAAATTCACGCTGGACTCGGCGCAGCGGATGGTCGGCGGCACCGACGTACCTCAGCACGAGGTGACAACGGCTATCGCCGAACTCGTCGACAAGTCGCTTTTATGTGCCATTCCCAATCTACCGCGGATGCACTACCGTCTGCTCCACACGATCCGCGCGTATGCGTATGACCGTCTCGTTGAAAGCGGTACGAGCAACGACTGGCTGGTACGTCACGCCCGGCATGTTCTGGACACTTTCCGGACGGCCGAGAGGTCCGCTAGAGAACGCAAGGAGATCGACTGGAGCCGCACGTTCGGGTTTTATCTGGACGATCTTCGCTCCGCTGTCGAATGGGGTTTTTCAACAGACGGGACGACGGTTATCGCCATTGAACTCACCGTGGCCAGTATTACCCCGTCCATGCAACTTGCGTTGTTCGCGGAGTGTCTCTCCCGCCTGGACAGAGCTCTCGACGCGTTAGCCCGACTCCCCGTCCAAGCCCGGTTGAATTTGCCGGTAGTCGAATGGGAGATGAAGCTGCAGACGGCGCGAGGCGCATGCCTGCTGTTTCAAAGTGTAGGGGCTCAGACTGGCGAGCCGTTTGACACTGCGTTGGCACTCGCCCAGGAGACTAGTGATATTGAGTATCAGTTGTGGGCCTCATGGGGCTGCTGGACTCATGCATGGCTGCATGGGCAGTATGCGCGGATGCTTGCTCTAGCGACGAGCTTCACGGAAGTTGCCGGGAAGTCCCGCTGGCCCGGCGACCGGACCGTGGCGCGCAGGATGTCCGGAATGGCTCGTCTGTACCTTGGGGAACTCAATGATGCACTCACCGAACTGGAGTCGATCAAAATACCGGACGACCATGCCAGCCGCGCCGAGCGTATCCGTTTCCTTTTTGACGAACACAGCGCAACCGGCTCCGTGCTTGCGCAGGCACAGGCGTTTCTCGGCCGCGACGATGAAGCTGAACTAACGGCGCGGCGAGTACTCGAGGACGCGCACGCACTGGGTCACGCGCCATCGATCTGCTACGTGTTGAGCGAGGCAGTATGTCCGACAGCATTGCTGCGCAGCGACGATGCATGGCTCAACCAGGCGGCGCAGATGCTCTCCGACACCGCCCGACAAGTGTGGGCATTTAAGCCGCGCGCGGAAATGTGGCGAGGTTTGATTGCGCTGCGCCAGGGGCAGGTCGAATCGTATGACACCAGCATCGCCCCTTCGTTGGAGAAAATGGGCGATGCGCAGTATTGCGTCGTGCTGACGGTGTTCCTGGCTGAAACCGCAATCGCGTTGGCGAGATTTGGCAGAACCCGCGATGCGGACGCGTTGCTCGCCCGCGCCATGGCAAGGGCAGCAGCTGTGAACGACCTCTTTTCCTGGGTAGAACTGCTGCGAGCCGAAGCGGAGATCATGCTTTTACGACGCGAGTCCGACAGCACCTCGCACCTGTCCGAATGCATACTCCTCGACGCTTTGAACGTCGCACGGCGTCACGGGTTCGTGGCGTGGGAGGCGCGTTGCAGGGCTAGCCTCGAACGGCTATGGAAAGCTACTGGAAAACCACCGGTTCAGTTCGTCCTGACGGATTCAACACTGCCAGCGACGTATGAACCGTTCGACTCCCCTCTCACGCTCTCATTGCGCGCCAGAGGCGCTGCGGCCTGACATCAGAATATTGACCGAGAGCAAACTCATTCTGGCAATGAGCCAAGTGGACCTCTTCGAGGCACTCGGTGGAGGATGGGAAGCCGGTAGCGATATGATTTCCCCGATAACCTCGCGTTAATCAAAACAGCGGGAAGAGACCTTTCCCGCCGTTGCAAAGCAGACCCGAGGTGTTACCGGGAGCGCTGATATTGTGATCAAAATTTGGGCGCCACCGGATTGCCGAATCAAGGACGGTTGTACATTGCGTTCCAGTCGGCCTTCGATACTGCCGGGCGTCCCGCGTCCGACGAACCACTCGCAACGCCACCGACGTCTGTCGCGCCGTTTTGTGCAGCGACCCTGGCCTCAGCAGCCTGAATCTGCGCCGGATAACTTACGTTATCACCTTGGCCGGGCTGATATCCAGCCTTCTCCAGCTGGACGAGCTCGGCGCGCACCTGAGCACGAGTCAAAGGGGCATTCGATTGAGCGAACACAGCAACCGGAGCAGCAAGGGCAACGGCAACGACAGCAGCTTGAATAAGCGATTTCATGATAATTACCTCCAGACTTTATTTAGTTCTGCCACGAACAGCCCTGCTCGTGAGTCAGTGATTCAAGTCTAGATAAGCGGACGCTTGAGAATAAGAGCTGTTCTTGGGAAAATCTGCTCCTGAATATGAGTAAATCACCAGTGATGGGAGCACCGGTTGCGATAGTGGAACGGCTTCAGAGTCGCGCGCTGCTGGCGTTCACCGGAACGTAACTGAAGTCGGACGTGCCTGCGCATAACCCGGCCTCCCGAGCCTGTCACTGCATGAACCATCCGTGACTGACCACGAATGACTGCCCGGTCAGCGCGGCGCTTGGGAATGAAGCGAGAAATTCTACTGTCTGTGCAACGTCGGCGGCAGTTGTGAATACGCCGTCGACCGTCTGTCCAAGCATGACTTTCCGGACAACCTCGTCTTCGCTTATGCCCAACTCGCGTGCTTGTTCGGGGATTTGCTTCTCGACGAGCGGCGTCCTCACGAAGCCTGGACAGACGACATGCGAACGCACGTTGTGCGCCGCCCCTTCTTTCGCAAGGACGCGTGAAAGACCCAGCAACCCATGCTTGGCGGTCACGTAAGCCGATTTGAGCGGCGACGCCTCGTGCGAATGCACGGAGCCGATATAAATCACTACGCCTCCACGATTATCGCGATACATGTCGGTCAGGGCGGCCCGCGTTGTGAGGAAGGCGCCGTCCAGATGAATGCCCATCATCTTTCTCCAATCGGCGAACGCGAACGATTCGATAGGATTGACGATCTGGATACCCGCATTCGACACGAGAATGTCGATCGGACCGAGCTCGGCACGCGCACCAGCGAAGCCCTGCTCGACGGCCTTCTCGTCAGCGACGTCCATTTCTACAGCGACTGCGCGGCGACCCGTTGCTGCGATTTCGGTGACGACGGCGCCAGCGGCGGTACGGTTCAGGTCAGCGACCGCCACGGCCGCGCCCGCACTAGCGAGTCGAAGTGCAATAGCCTTGCCAATACCACTGGCTGCACCAGTGACAAGCGCGGTCTTGTTTTCCAGGTTTTGCATTTGGATTCTCCGTGGGCGCCGTTGCGCTCCGATAGTTTGAGGCTGAACCTATGCGTTCGACCTTACTTAAATCGAGCCTAAGGTCCGCGAGGATGTGCGTGTTGGACACAATCCGATGTCAATGAATCTAGGTCAATGTAGACGCATAAAAAAGTAAATGTTTTTAAGAGACTGCCATGTCTCGCGATTGCCTTATACCGGGGCTCCGCCTTGCTGTTGCTTGCATCCGCCACATTTCGCGCCCATGGAGTCGCGATTTGATATCAGAAGATTTCAGGACTTTTCAGCGCGACAGGAGGCGATGGCGTTGCCGGGTATCTACTCTTACATATGGGCTCTGATCGGCAAACGTGAGAGGCGCAGCGATCATGAAACGCCATAGGGTCATCGCTTGTTTTGAGTGTCCGTACGAGCGCGCACTCGACGGCTATCTCACCTTGCTGCGCGAACAGATAAGCAGGGCCGTCGTAGACGTTGCTCTCTGCTGACGTCGTCTCCTATGGCATCCCGCCGCCCGCGTTACTTTAAGGAACCTCCGCCCGATATCGGCAAAGCAGATAGTTAACTTTACTGAGTAAATTCATAGGAATATCCATGTCGCTTTTACCTTTGTCGGGAATCTCTGTCGTGGAATACGGGACGGGGTTGGCAGCCAGGTTAGTGGGCCTGCTGCTGGCGGATCAAGGTGCAACCGTAGTGGTTCGCCGTGAGGGAGGCGAGCCCGCGCCCCTGGACGTGTACCTGGACCGGGGCAAGCATATCCATGCCGGAACGGAGCCAGCTTCGTCAGCGGAGGCCGACGTTGTCATCCGCGACGACATTGACGCCTGTGAAAGAATTCACGGGCAAATTCGTCTCGCAATGACAGCGGTTCTTCCCGGCGAGGCCGCTTATCCATTCCCGGACAGCGTCGGTGACGACATCCTCAAGGCGATCATCGGCTTCTATACCGATTTGGCGATTACGCGAAAGCTGGTCGGTGACGACGTCCTTTACACCCCTTTGCAGCTGTGCTCAATCTATGCCGGAGTCCTCGGTGCGACGGCGGTCGGAGCGGCTCTGGTGGATCGCATCCGGTTTGGTGCCGGCCGGGACATCGTCATTTCGCGTCTGGCCGCCGGCCTGTCTGCTGTCGGAGCGCTGGCGCTTGAGGTTGCCGGCATTCCTGAGCACCTGAAGGCCGACCCTCTCATTTCGTTGCCTCCCGAACTGGAGGCGCACGCGGACAAGGCTCGTGCCGACAAAGCATATTTCGAATGGCTCAAACGGCAGATGAATCCCTTGTTTGCTTGCTACCCTTCCGCTGACGGTCGCCAGGTCATGTTCCTCAGCGTCATTCATCGTCACTACGCCCGTCGACTGCTCGAGAAACTTGGGATCTGGGAAAACATGCAGGCTTTGGGAGTGGTCGACCTGCCGATCTATGATCCAGCTAACGCCGAATTTGCCGATCACAATATCGCCGTGGCGCAGAATCTGCGTTTACCGCTTCGCGCAAAATTGGCTGAACTGATTGCTGCCGCAGTAGCCCGCAAGCCGGCCGAAGAGTGGGAACGGACCCTTGGCGAGGACGACATTCCATGTGCTATGGTTCGCGATTTCGACGAATGGCGCGCTTCGGATCATACGAGGCAATCCGGAATCGTCGAGACAGTTGGCGGATGCGACTGGCCGCAGCTTGGGCGTGTCGTTCGGCTGGCTTCCGCACAACCGTATCCGCCTCTCCATACCTGCACAACCGGACAGACTTCGTTCCCGGCTTCGCAATTGCCAACTGCAACGGTATCGGCAAAATCGGCTGCTCCCCTGGCTGGTATGCGCGTCGTCGACCTCGCAAATGTCATTGCCGGGCCGTCTTGCGGCCGAATGCTGGCCGAACTCGGCGCCGAGGTCATCAAAGTGGATTCCACGCAGCCCGAGCACGTGGCGTTGGTAACCGTAGTCTGGCCGGGCGAACTCTCCCAGGGGAAGCGCAGCATTCTTCTCAATCTGCACCAAGAAAATGGGCGAGAGATTCTCGGACGGTTGGTTGCCCAAGCTGATTTGCTCGTGTTCAATAAACTCGATCCCGTTATGGAGCGGTTGGGTCTTGAACGAGCCGGTCTCGCCCGGATCAATCCCGATGCCATAGCCGTCCAGCTCAGCGCCTTCAAAGGAGAGCGGCCGAGCAGCCACGATGACTACCCTGGTTACGACCCGATCTTGCAGGCCGCGACCGGCATCATGGCCAGATTCGGCTCTTGCGACGCCCCCGAATTGCATGGGCTAGCTTCCTGCGTCGACTATCTCACAGGGTACATCGCAGCTTTCGGAGCGGTCGTCGCTCTCGTCGCCCGCGAGCGGCGTCCCGAAGGTGGCGGCGACTGGGTCGACACGTCGCTTGCTAGCGCCGTGAGTTTCCTCCAGCTCTCGTTCCAGGTAGCGCCCGCGTCGGTAGGAACGGCGGATTGCTTGCGGAGGGTGAAGGACGGCTGGATTTGCGTCGAGCCGGCCAATGCCGATATTCGCGGGATTTCCGGACTAACGGTGCCGGAGGCGCTGGCTGCCGCCAGGTCCGCTGAGATCATTGCTGCACCTGTGCAATCAATCGCCGAACTCAAGGCTCGACATCGAACTGCCCCTTGTGCCGACATCGCTTTCAAGACCGACGCTGGCATGCTTCCCGCCCTGAATCTCCAGCCCACATGGTTTCACTTCGATGGCCGACCCCTGCCTGAACTAGCGGCCGCTCCGGCACCGGGGGCCGATGCAATGGAAATTCTCCTGGGACTGGGTTATGACGCGGCGGATATCGACGGAATGATCTCTGCCGGAGCGGTCGGTCAGATCCTGTGGGGCGGCTCTTCCGTAACGCACAGGGTCGAATAGGGGAATCCATTCGGCAACGGCGGATCTACGGATAGGCCCCGCCAGTACGACGGCGGCTATTGAAACCTGACGGAGGGTACCTACTGTGGCTACGAAGAATGGCGGTACGTTGTATGTTTTACAGGCGCGCCCACCAGCGATCATCGCTCTATCACCGGACGGTTCACACAAGGTCGTGGTCGCGAACCTCACGCGCACGCCTGATGGCATCAAGGTCGATGCAGAAAACCAGGTGGTCTACTGGACCAACATGGGAAGCGGCATCCATCTGGTCGACGGCGATCCGGCTTCCGGCGCAGTTCCCCCGAACGACGGCACGATCGAAAGCGCCAGGCTCGACGGAACCGGGCATCGTGTGCTGGTGCCTTCCGGTATGGCCGGCACGCCCAAGGAACTCGCGCTCGACAAGGACGGCGGTCACCTTTATTGGTGCGATCGCGAAGGCATGCGAGTGATGCGCGCACGGCTGGCCGGCACGGAGGTGACGGAACTCGTCCGCACTGGGAATTTCCCCCAGGATACGGGCGACGAGACCCGTCACTGCGTAGGTATCGCATTAGACAGGGCAAACGGACACATCTATTGGACGCAAAAGGGCGCGCCTGATGCTGGAGAGGGCCGCATCTTCAGAGCGGGTATTGAACTGCCGCCCGGCGCCAAACCCGATCAGCGCCCGGACATTGAATGCATGCTCGCCGATCTACCCGAACCAATCGATCTGGATATCGACCACCGTGACGCCATGCTTTACTGGACAGATCGTGGTGACGATACGCATGACGGAAACACACTGAATCGCGCACGAATCACGGCGTCTGGACTAGCTGATCGCCACGTGCTTGCCCGCGGTCTGAAAGAGGGAATTGGCGTGTCTCTGGATGCACGCGGGCGTCGGGCATTTGTGACCGATCTGGGCGGCAATGTGCGTGAGCTGGACATCGATACGAAGCAAGAATCGCATTTCACCACTGTTGCTCATTTGGGCGTTCTGACAGGTATTGATTATGTCGACATCTGATGAAGACTGCGGCAGGCACAGTCGGAAGCTATCGAGAGGTGATGTACCCGTCTCACGCTAACGGGGCTGCGAAGCACGCTTGCCGGTCGATATCTGCATGTCGTTTACAAGGATTCCTGACTACGCTCAAGGAGTAACAGATGTCCCAAGATACGCACGAAATTGTGCCTGTTCAATTCGGGGTGGTCGGTGGAGTCGCCCATGCCGAATAGATCCGGACCCGTCAGGATCGCCATCCTCGACGATTACCAGGATGTCGCCCTTCTCATGGCGGACTGGTCGGGGCTTGACAGGCGCGCGACCATCACCGTATTCAATGACCACGTGGCAGATCCAGACGCTGTCGTTGCCCGCCTCCAGCCCTTCGAAATCGTCTGTGCGATGCGTGAGCGCACGCCGATGACGCGGGCGATTATCGAGCGTCTGCCAAGACTCCGTCTGATCGCCTCGACGGCCCTGCGGAATGCGTCGATCGACGTTAAGGCCGCCGCAGAGCGGGGCGTCGACGTCATGCATACCGGTTATAGCTCCGCCCCAACGATCGAACTGACGTGGGCGCTCATCCTGGCGAGCGCGCGCAACCTTGTCGCAGAAAACGGTTCGCTGCGCGCCGGGGGCTGGCAGCGCTTTGTCGGCGATGATCTCGCCGGACGCACGCTTGGAGTTCTGGGTCTCGGGAATGTCGGAGGCGCAGTGGCGCGGATCGGCAAGGCGTTCGGCATGGAAGTGATCGCATGGAGCCAGAACCTGACAGCCGACCATGCCGCGGAGGCGGGCGCCGCCCTGGTCACCAGGGAGGAACTGTTCCGGCGAGCGGATATCGTTACCGTGCACCTCGTGCTCAGCGGTCGGACACAGGGGCTCGTGAGCGCTGAGGAACTTGCGCTCATGAAGCCCACGGCGCGGCTGGTGAACACTTCTCGTGGCCCGATCGTGGTCGAGGCCGATCTGCTCGCGGCATTGCGGAGTGGCAAGATCGCTGGCGCCGCGATCGACGTCTTTGACCAGGAGCCGTTGCCCTCCGATCATCCGTTTCGTAGCCAGGCGAACCTGCTGGCGACGCCGCATATCGGCTACGTCTCGCGTAGCCTTTATGCACGTTTCTATCAAGAGACGGTCCACAACATTCGTCAGTGGCTCGACGCCCGGGATGGACAGATGATCCCAACTGCAGGCGTTTCACCACGGAGGGGATGATGTTCGAACGGCGCGATATTGAATTCGAGGCAGAGGGTGGCGATCGCCTCCGCGGGTGGCTATTCATTCCAGAGAACACGGCTGCCCGCCATCCGGCCATCTCAATGGCGCATGGCTATGCAGGTGTGAAGGAGCATGGACTCGAGCGTTTCGCGCGAGCCTTCGCCGAGGCCGGGTTTGTCGTGCTCGTACACGATCATCGAAACTTCGGCTCAAGCGACGGCGCAATCCGACACGATATCGACCCCTGGCGCCAGATCGCCGACTGGCGACGGGCCATCTCCTTCCTCGAATCCCTGCCCGAGGTCGACGCGGACAGGATCGGAGTCTGGGGCACGAGTTATGCCGGCGGCCACGTGCTCGTCCTCGCTGCGACCGACCGCCGGATCCGAGCCGTTGTCGCGCAGGTACCGACGATCAGCGGCTATCAGCAGGGACTGCGTCGGGTGCCGCCCGATGCGCTCACCGCGCTGGAAGACCTCTTCGATGACGATGAGCGGGCGCAGTTTCACGGCGAGCCGGCCCGCCGGCAGCAAGTTGTCGGCGACAATCCTTTGGTGCCAGCATCGTATCGATCGAGAGACGCCATTTCGTTCTATCTCCAGCCGTTGCCACCGGATGCCTGGACGAACGAGGTGACGGTCCGCTCGGGCCGTCTTGCCCGGATGTACGAGCCGGGTGCCTGGATAGCCCGCGTGTCCCCAACGCCGCTGCTGATGATCGTCGCCCTGGCCGATCACATTACGCTGACCGACCTCGAATTGCGCGCTTACGAGCAGGCGCTTGAGCCTAAGAAGCTCGTCACGATCGACGGCGGACATTTCGATCCCTACCTGGGGCAGTTCGCTGTCGCGAGCGCCGCGGCAACGTTCTGGTTCCGTCGACATCTGAGCCAAGATCAATGACCGAGACATCTGAAAGCAACCAACCCCTGCAATGGAAGCTGTTCATCCGTCGGCGCGCCAGCGCGACGCAAGGCACACCGCCGGGCAAGGACGAACTGAAATGGGTAGCGAACACGACCACGCTGATTCACGGTGAACGGGATGCCCTGCTGGTTGACACTTTCCTCTCGGAGGCGCAAACGGGGGAACTCGCTGACTGGATTGCCGCGTCTGGCAAGCGCCTGCGCACGATCTACATCACCCACGCCCATCCCGATCATTTCTTTGGGCTGAAACTGTTGCGCGACCGCTTTCCGGAGGCGCGGGCGATCGCGCCCGCACAGGTGGTTGACGCAATGCAGGCCGCGCTCGCGCCCGAAGCCGTCGAGCGCTGGCGCAGACGATTTCCGGGTCACATTCCCCCGGATCTCATCTCTGCCGAACGACTGGGTGACGCGACATTCGACCTTGAAGGTCACAAGATTGTCCCGATCGATATTGGCCACACCGATACTGACCACACCACCTGCCTCCATGTGCCCTCGATTGGCCTCGTGATCGCGGGCGATGCCATCTACAACGGCACGCATCCGTACCTCGCCGAATCAGACCGGCGGGGGCTGCGCGACTGGCTCGCCGCAATTGATAAGATCGAGGCGCTTAACCCGCGTGCCGTAGTGGTTGGCCACGGTCCAATTGAGCCGGACAACGCCGTGCGGCACATCCAGGAGACGCGGAAATATATCGAGGATTTCATTCGCCTCGATAATGAAACACACACCGCTCTGGAACTCTACGATCGGATGCTCAGCCTTTATCCCGACCTGATCAATCCGGGATCGCTCTGGGGTGGCGCCCATGCCGCGAAGGCCTCTCGCAGTGCCGACGCTTGACGCTTGACGCTTGACGCTTGATTCGTCCCAGATCATGGTGATGACCTTGTGGAGTGTGAGCGGGATCATTCATGCGATGATTCGCTCACCCCCACCCCATGCTCCGCCATGACATCAAAACGCCACGTTGACTCCGCTCGCTTCGTACACGGCTCGACCTTGCGGCATGTCGTGGTCATGGCAGGAACCGGGGCGATAGGATTGATGGCCGTGTTCGCCGTCGATCTGGCCAATCTCTTCTATGTATCGCTGCTCGGCGACACGTCGGTTGCCGCGGCGGTCGGATTTGCCGGGACCATCAACTTCTTCCACACCGCCATTTCCATTGGCATGACGATCGGCGTCAGCGCAACCGTCGCCCGGCTTCTCGGTGCGGGCCAGCGGACCAAGGCGCGGCAAGTGGCGTCGGCTAGTCTCGTGCTGATGATCCTCATCACCCTCGCCCTGAGCGCCGCCACGCTGCTCTTCCTCGACCCGATCCTCAACGCGCTCGGAGCGGTCGGCGAGACACGCATGCTGACCCGAGGTTTCCTGCTGATCACCACGCCCACGTACGTGTTCCTCGCCATCGGCATGTGCACGGCCGCGCTGATGCGTTCTGTCGGCGATGCCCGCCGGGCGATGACCGTCACGCTGACCGCGGCAGTCGTGACCGCGGTTCTTGATCCGATCCTGATCTTCGGTTTTCATCTTGGGCTGACGGGTGCGGCCATATCGAACGATATAGCACGTCTCGCGCTCGCACTCGTCGGTCTGTATGGCGCGACCCGGGTCAACGATCTCATTGCCCGCGTCCGCTTTGCACGCTTATGGTCCAACAGCCAGCCGGTCATGAAGGTCGCGCTGCCTGCCGTGCTGACCAACCTCGCCACGCCCGTTGCAAGCGCCTACGTGACGCACGCAATGGCCCGTTTCGGTGCGGCAGCCGTGGCGGGGCAAGCTACCATAGACCGCATCACGCCCGTGGCCTTCGCGGTGATCTATGCGCTGACCGGCGCGGTCGGTCCGATCATTGCCCAGAATCTTGGCGCGGGGCGGGCGGACCGGATTCGCGAAACTGTCCGCAACAGCCTGGTGTTCGTGCTGCTGACGGTCGCGGTTGCGTGGGCCGTGCTGGCGCTCGCGCAGGGTGGCCTGATCCGCGCGTTCTCGGCGCGTGGCGACACCGCCGTCATCATCACGGCGTTCTGTTCGTGGCTGGTGGCGAGTTACGCGTTCGTCGGCTGCCAGTTCGTGGCGAACGCGACCTTCAACAATCTCGATCGGCCATTGTTGTCAACGCTGTTCAACTGGGGACGCGCGACTATCGGCACAGTGCCGTTTGTTGCGGCCGGGATGCGGCATGGGCCTGTGGGCGTGATGATCGGACAGGCCGCCGGCAACGCGATCTTCGGCACGATGGCCATGCTGGTCGCATACGCCGTGGTCAAGCGCTTGCCAATGGGCGACTGCGCTGCGCTGGCGAACAGGGGCAGCAACCAGCTCGAGCAATCATCCGTCAATGTCCCTGCAGCGGCCGTGGGAAATACCATGGCGCCGGACGTGGAATTAAAGGAACTGCCGTTGCAAGGTGGTTAAGCCTTTAAGGGGTTAGGCCCTTTATGCCCTTAAGCCGCTTAGCGTTTTCTCTTTAGGTTCGAGCCTGATTCAGCCTTGCTCACTAGCGTTATCACGCCCTATTTTCTTAGCGAATTCCTTGCGTCTGATTGTTCGTTTTGCGCGGATTCACTATTCCCCTCTATCGGTACAATATTTCGATAGTGCGCGCATATACTCCATTCCATCGACGCAGCACACCAACCAGCAGGACCGCTGCGTAGCCCATGAAATGAAGTCGCTGAGTTACTGATACGCATCGGAGCACATCATGAACAAGACCCTTATTGCATCGTTGTTAGTTGCCGTTTCCGCCGCCCTTGCAACACCTGCATTCGCTAGCAGCGGTTATGGTCCCGCACCGTCGTATAACCCGCAGGTTGGCGCACCCGCTTCGCAACGCGGCCAAAGCGCGCAAACCATCGCAGCGGAAAATGCAGCGACCAATGCTGACGCGAGCGCTTACGGCGGCGTGCGAAACACCTCCACGCAATCCGGTGTCCGTGTTCAGGCTAACGGCACACATTCGCTCGACTTACATAACTGATCAAAGCCGAAGTTTGGCGCTTAGCGGGAAGTCGATGCCCGGCGAACTCAGGTTCGCCGGGCATCGGTGTTTGTGAAGATTGCGATCTTCCTGACATACCTGGCATTCAAGCTGTGGACCCTGGCTGGAGCACTTTGATGCATAGTTGAGAACCGGCGACTTAGCCCGCGTCGCCGCTACCGTCCAATCGTCCACTACGAAGGAAGATCCTCATGTCAGAGCAAGTGCAATTCGAACTCTTCGCGTTCTGGCGCTCGTCCGCCGCCTTTCGCGTACGTGTCGCCCTTAATTTGAAGGGCCTGAGCGCGCACGAACAGTACATCGATCTCGACGCAGACGAACAACGCAGCGCAGCATTCCTGAAAATCAGTCCACTAGGGTCCATTCCGGCGTTGGTGGAAGAAGGGCACGAACCGCTGACACAATCGCTGGCCATCCTCGAATTCCTCGACGAACTTCAACCCTCGCCGCCCTTGTTGCCAAGCGATTTATACGGCCGTGCACGGGTCCGCTCCATCGCGTCCATGTGTGCTGCCGATACCCATCCGCTAGTCGTGCCGCGCGTGAAAAAGTATCTGCAGGAAACCGGTGGATTCGACAATGCAGCGTGGCGCGCATGGCAAATCCGCTGGCTCGGCACGGGCCTTGCCGCAGTGGAAGAGCGTCTCGCGGGCGCGCCGGAAACAGGGACTTTCTGTCATGGCGATGAACCCACCATGGCGGATATCTGTCTCGCGAGCATTGTCGCGGTGACGCGTGTGTTCAAGATCGCGATTCCCGATGCACCGACTATCGACCGGATCATGGCCGCGTGTGATCAGCATCCGGCATTCATGAAGGCCGATCCGAAGCGGCAGGTTGGAGCGCCGACTTAAAGTGGCAATGGCAAAGTTCGGCGGCTGACGGGCCTTGGCCGCCGGACCTTGCGTTTGATCTGCCCCACCGGACTGGCCGCTTGTCTCTCGGCCAAGCCGGCATTGCCGGTGTACGCTTCAGCGACCAAATCAAGAAGGTTCATGCCAGACTGCCCTTGCCTTGACGAGAGTATCCAGGGCGGGAAGAGGTATCAACGCCAGCATCAAGAACGCCTGGATAAACCAAAGCCCCTCATTTCTCTTGCGCATCGATCTCCTGCTTCACACGCACAAGCTCGGCCCCATGAGCGTCCTGTTGCTTCTCGATCCGTTCGGTCGGCCCGACCACCGATATGCCGTACAGGTCCCCACCAACCGACACCGCAATCGCCACCGCCGAAAGCTCCGGCGCGCTCTCTCCAAGATTGACATGCCAGCCGCGTTTTTTAGCGGCCTCCGCCTGCGTCACGAGCGCTGCCAGATCCGCTGTCGTGCGATCGGTCATCCGCTCGAACCCGAGCTTCGCAGCCAGCGCCTGTTGCTGTTCCGGCGCGAGCTCGCCAAAGATCGCCTTGCCGATCGAATTGGCGTGCACGGGACGAAGCTCACCCGGCTTCACGATGTAGCGAATAGCCTTGAACGACTCCACTACGTCGAGATAAACCACGGCTGTATCGTGAATCTTGCCGAGCACGATGGTCTCGCCGGTGGCGTCGCGTAATGCGACCAGCCGCGCGTGCAGCATCTCCACCACAGGATCGACCGCGTCTATCGCTTGCGCGAGCTGCAGCAGCCGCCGGGTCGGATAATAACCGCCGCGTTTTTTTACTTCATAGAGGTACCCGCGGCTTACCAGCGTACGGGCGAGCGCGAGGCAACTCGATACCGGCACGTCCATCAACCGGGCGAGTTCGGTCAGCGGCAAAGGCCGCTGTTCCGTGGCGAAACGTTCGAACAAGTCGAGCGTGCGTGCAACGAGTTTGACATCCATGGCAATTCGTTCCACTGGTTTAAGGCAGGTTCCCTGCACCTTTAAGGCCGCGCATGCAAAGCGCTTGCTCCCATGCGGCTTGCGCCAGTACGCATTAGTAAGACTTAGGCAACCCAAGCACTTTCTCTGCAATAAAGCACATGATCATTTGCGGACTCACTGGCGCGAGCCTCGGAATCATACACTCGCGCAAATAACGTTCGACGTGATACTCCTTTGCGTAGCCCATTCCGCCAAGCGTCGCCATTGCGGTCTGGCATGACTGGAAGGCCGCTTCCGCGGCCAGATACTTGGCGGCATTTGCTTCGGCGCCGCACGGCTTGCCGGCGTCATACAGCGAGGCCGCCTTGAAGACCATCAGGCTGGCTGCCTCAAGCTGCATCCACGACTGCGCGAGCGGATGCTGGATCGACTGGTTCTGTCCAATCGGACGCCCGAACACCACGCGCTCCTTTGCATATTGCGTGGCTCGCCTTAGCGCAGCCTGACCCAGACCGATCGCTTCCGCTGCAATCAGGATCCGCTCCGGATTCAGACCGTGCAGCAAATATTTGAAGCCCTCGCCTTCCTCGCCAATCAGGTCACCGGCGGGAACACGCAAGCCATCGATGAAAAGCATGTTCGAATCCACCGCCTTGCGGCCCATCTTCTCGATCTCGCGCACTTCAACTTTTGTACGGTCAAGATCGGTATAAAAAAGGCTCAGGCCTTGCGTTGGCTTAGCCACCTGATCGAGCGGCATGGTCCTCGCGATGATCAACATCTTGTTCGCCACCTGCGCCGTCGATATCCAGATCTTGCGGCCCGTCAGCACGTAGTGGTCACCATCACGCACGGCCTGCGTTTTAAGCCGCGTGGTGTCGAGTCCCGAATCGGGTTCGGTGACGGCGAAGCACGCCTTGTCGGTCCCTTCTATCAACGGCGGGAGGAAGCGCTGCTTCTGTTCCGCGCTGCCGAACACCTGCACGGGATTCAGCCCGAAGATGTTCATATGCACCGCCGAGGCGCCCGACAAACCCGCGCCCGACGCACTGATGGTCTGCATCATCAGCGCGGCCTCGGTCATGCCAAGTCCCGAGCCGCCGTAGTCCTGCGACATTGCAATGCCGAGCCAGCCCGCATCCGCCAGCGTGCGGTGAAAGTCGTGGGGAAAACCCCCTTCGCGATCGCGTTCGAGCCAGTAATCGTCATCGTAGCGTTCGCAGAGTTTTTCTATCGCGGCCTTGATGGATTGCTGGTCTTCAGTGAGTTCGAAATTCATGAGAAGAAGTCCTGTACTAGAGCGGAAACACACCGATCACCACCGCTGCCGCAACCATCAGCAACGTGGCCGCGAAGAGGAACGGGATCGTGAACTTCTGGTGCTCGGCCAGTTCAACGCCTGTCAAACCAACAATCAGGAACGTTGCGGGCGTCAATGGACTGACCGGAAAACCCGTGGTCATCTGACCGAGCAATGCGGCTTGCGCCATCTGTATGGGCGGCACGCCAAGCAGCTTCGCGCTCTCCGCCATCACGGGGAGAATGCCGAAGTAGAAGGAGTCGGGGTCGAACAGCAGGGACAGCGGCATGGATAGCAAACCCAGCACGAACGGCATGTGGCGTGCATGTTCGGCGGGAACGTGCTGCACGACGACCTGCGCCATGGCGGAGAGCATACCGGTGCCGGACATGATGCCGGTGAATGCGCCCGCCGCGAGCAGCACGCTCGCCATCATCAACGCCGCTTTCGCGTGGGCGTCAATGCGAGCGCGCTGCGCGTCGACCTCCGGATAGTTCACGATCAGCGCGACCACGGTGCCAAGCATGAACATGACGACCGGGTCCACGATCCCGCTCACCAGCGTGGCAAGCACGACCACCGTCAGCACCACGTTGATCCAGAAACGCTCGGGCCGCCGCAGCGCCGCTTCTTCCGCGGAGAGTTCACGCGGCTGCAACACCGCTTCCGGCGCACCCTTGCCGAGACCAAGGCGTTTCTCTTCGCGCTTGCCGAGCCAGTAAGCCGAGCCGAACACGAACGTGAGGCCGACCGCTTGCAGCGGAATCATCGGATAGAAAATCACCGTGGTCGGAATATGCAGCGCGGCGGAGGCCCGCAGCATGGGCCCCACCCAGGGCAGGAAGTTCACGCCGGCCGCCATCGATGCAACACAAGCGAGGATCCGTTTGTCGAGTCCGAGGCGCGTGTAAAGCGGCAGCATGGCGGGGATGGTGACGAGAAACGTGACCGCGCCCGAGCCATCGAGGTGAATCAGCAGTGCAAGCAGCGCCGACCCCATCACAATCCGCGTGGGTTTGGCGCCGACCATCCGCAAGATGCCGTTGATGATCGGATCGAGCATGCCCGAATCTGTTAGGATTCCGAAAAAAAGAATCGCAAATACAAACATCCCCGCTACCGGGCCGATTGCCTGTACCCCGTGCACAATAAATTTCGCTGTCGATAACCCGAAGCCAGCGGCGAGCGCCGCGACCGTCGGCACCGCGATCAGCGCCACCAGCGGCGAAAGCCGCTTGGTGATGATCAGGCCGAACAGCGCGACGATCGCAATAGTGCCAGTCAGCGCGAGCATCAGGCGTCTCCCTTCGGGGCTTGATCGAAGACCTGCGCCTCGTGCTCGTTGAGCTTGGGCGGTGGCGTCCGGTAGGTGGCAGGCGTGCGGCTGAGCTTGATCGGCGAGGCAATGCCCTTGTAACCTTCCATCGACACCACCATCCCCCGATGCGCCGTATGCGGCAAATCAAGCGCGGCATTGATGGACAGCACTGGCGCGCACGGCACGCCGCGCCGAATGAGCGTATCGGCAAGTACCGCCCCGTCCCAACGCTCGAACACGCTTTCCAGTTCGCGCCGCAGTTCCCTGCGATTCGCCGTGCGCGCCTTGTTGCTCTCGAAGCGCGGATCGTCGGCAAGCTGAGGCGTCCAGAGCACTTCGCACAGCGTTGTAAATTGCGCGTTGTTGCCCACCGCCAGGAAGATATCGACGCTGCCGGTATGGAACATGTCGTACGGCGTGATGTTCGGATGTGCATTGCCCGTGCGCTGCGGCGGCTTGCCGGAGTAGAAATAGTTCGCCGTGTGCGGATGCAAGAGGGACAGCGCGCAGTCGAACAGCGTGGACTCCACGAACTGCCCAAGCTGACTGCCTTCGCGTTCGCGCAACGCCATCAGGATGCCGAGCGCGGCGTTCAGGCCGGTGACCATGTCCACAATCGGAATGCCCACACGCGTGGCCT
This sequence comes from Caballeronia udeis, assembly GCF_001544555.2. Lineage (GTDB taxonomy): Bacteria > Pseudomonadota > Gammaproteobacteria > Burkholderiales > Burkholderiaceae > Caballeronia > Caballeronia udeis. Next base: position 149,739 of record NZ_FCOK02000005.1, read on the forward strand.
CACCGTCCGCCTCGCCGTTCACGCTCATGATGCCGGTCATCGCCTGGATCGCCGCGTCGTAGCCCGGCAGGCCGCCAAGCGGACCATCCGCGCCGAAACCGGATACGCGGCAATGGACGAGCTTCGGAAAGCGCGCCTGCAATAGTTGCTCGTAACCAATACCCCAGCGCTCGAGCGTACCCGGCTTGAAGTTTTCGATCAGCACGTCAGCGGTTTCGAGCAGCGCAAGCAGCCTCGCGCGCCCCGCTTCCTCTGACAGGTCCAGCGACACGCCGAGCTTGTTGCGATTCACGCCGAGGAAATACGACGCGGTATCGCCGTCGAACGGCGGACCCCAGGTGCGCGTTTCGTCGCCCGCGGGAGGTTCGATCTTGATGACTTCGGCGCCGTGGTCGGCGAGGATCTGCGTGCAGTAAGGACCACCCAGCACACGCGATAAATCGATCACGCGAATGCCGTCGAGCGAACCCAGAGGGGTTTGAGTCAAGATTTTTGTCTCCATCGGTAACGGTTTTTCTATCTCATTATTCCTGCCTGTGAATAAAACTTTATATACGTGAATATACGGCGTCAAGAAAAATCGGCGAAACACCTAGCGGGAAAAGTTCAGAACATTGCGGCGGGACCTCGCAAACGGGCCACCTCAGTGGCCATCGTTTCCCGGGTGAGATCGAGGAAAGCCGTCACCAGCGGATTCGGATGGGGCAACTGAGGACAGACCGTGAAGCCGCGAAACATCACGTCCGGCGAGAACGGCCGGAACACAATGCGCGCGGGATTGGTATCGGAAGTAGCCAGCGGATTCACCACGCCCACACCCAGGCCACGCGCGACCATTGCGCAAATGGTCGCGCCGTAAGGCGTCTCGATCACCGGCACCTGGTTCACCCCGGCCTGCCGCAACGCGCGGTCGAGCGACGAGCGGGTGTCGTCGGCATAGGACGGCAGGATGAGGCTCTGGTCCCTCAAGTCACGCGCATGGATGCGCTTGCGTGCGGTGAGCGGATGGTGGGCAGGCAGCGCGCAGACCCCCGCCAGCCGATACAACTCCGTGCTGGTCACGCCGAATGCATCGGGCGTGGTGGTGGCAAAACCAACGTCGCAATAGGCCGACGATGCCCAGCGCTGGATCGTGCCCTCGCTACGCATTTCCAGCGACACCGCAATACGCGGATATGCCGCGAGGAAGCGCTCGATCACAAGGGGTACGAACGATAATGCGAGCACCGGCGGCGCCACCAGACGCAGCCTGCCAGTGCCGAACTGGCGGATTTCCCGCGCTGAATGACCGAGCTTTTCGAGTCCCACGAAACTACGGTCGACCTCACGATAGAAGGCCGTGCCTGCATCAGTGGCCTGGATCCGGCCGCCGTTGCGTGTGAAAAGCGCCAGTCCCGTCGACGCCTCCAGTTCCGCAATCAAGCGGCTGACGCTGGGCTGCGAGGTGCCGAGTTCTTCAGCCGCTGCGGTCATCGATCCGCGCAGCATCACCAGCCTGAACGCTTCGATTTGCTTCTGGTTCATGTGTGTTCCTCCTGCGGGATTCTCCCGTTCCGCATGGAAGCTTGTCATATCAAAAATGAATAGCAGACCTTTTTGGCCGTATTTGACCGGATGAAAGAACCGCTCCTAGACTGATTGCAACTAGTCACTGCCAGCGAACCATGCGAGCCGACGCACTGCTTTTCCACGATGACTTCCGCATCGCACCGTATTGGTGGGACGCAGCGCCGCCCGAAACGTCGCGCGTCGCCCTGCCGTCAAGCGTGGATCTGGTGATCGTGGGAAGCGGCTATTGCGGGTTGTCGGCGGCGGCTGAAGCGGCACGGCAAGGTGCGTCGGTGGCTGTGCTGGATGCCGCCGAGATCGGTGCAGGCGGCAGCACGCGCAGCGGCGGCATGCTGTCGAGCGGGCAAAAAATGGCATTGACTGACGCCATTCGCGGGGTATCGGCGGAGCGGCTGAGCCGCTTGATGGCCGAATCCATGGCGAGTTTCGAGTATCTCAAGCACCTGATCGCCAGCGAATCGCTCGACGCCGACCTGCAGATAACAGGCCGCTTTTTCGGCGCGTTCACCCCCGGTCATTTCGAGCGGCTGCGTCAGCAAGGCGAGCTGCTGCGCGAGAAAACCGGCGTGACCGTGCACGTGGTGACACGTGCCGGGCAACGCGCGGTAGTCGGGTCGGACTACTACTACGGCGGCATTCTCGTAGATGAATACGGCGGCCTGCATACGGCGAAATATCACCGCGCGCTACGCGATCTTGCGCGGCGTTGCGGCGCAAGCCTGCATTCGCACGCGGCCGTGGAACGGATTGAACGGACCGGCGCGCGCTTCACTGTCCATACAGTGCGCGGCAAGGTCGATGCCAAGCGGGTGCTGGTCGCGACCAACGGTTATACGGGAAACCTGTCGCCGTTTTTATCGCGTCGCGTGCTGCCGGTGGCGAGTTATCAGATCGCCACGGAACCGCTGCCGCCGGGACTCATGGATGTATTGAATCCGGGCCGCCGCATGATCAGCGACTCCAAGCGCAACCTGTTTTATACGCGCCCTTCGCCCGACGGCACGCGCATGCTGTTCGGCTCGCGGCCGTCGTTTCGCGAAGTCGGCGAACGCGAGGCGGCCCGCATCCTGCACGCAAAGATGGTGCAGCTCTGGCCCGCCTTGCGCGACGTTCGTATCACGCATGCATGGAAGGGATACGTTGCCATGACCGGTGACAAGCTCGCGCATATCGGCGAGCACGACGGCGTGTTCTACGCACTCGGCTGCAACGGCAATGGCGTCGCCTTGATGAGTTACCTCGGGCAGCGCATTGCAAGAACACTATCAGGCCTCGATGCCGCGCCCGGTGCATTCGGCGAAGGCCCGTTTCCGCTGAGTCCGGGCGGCATCGCGCGCAGCTTGAGCGTGCCGGTGGGCGCCGTGCTCTATCAGCTCGACGACTGCTGGAACGGCCGCGTGCGCGGCGCGCTGTCCTGACGCTAACCCTGACCCTGACGTTCGTGTTCAAGCCTGTTAGTGACGCTGCATCGACCTGTCGTATTTTCAACTCATCGCTGGTTTCCCCTGGAGCAACATCATGCGGTTTCGACACTTTTTCAGCCTCGTTTCTATCGTCGCTTCCCTCTCGCTGATAGCCGCGACCGGCGCGCATGCCGACGACCTCGGCACCCTTGCGCCGGGCAAACTGATGGCCGGCGTGGACGCCAACAACAAGCCCTATTCCTACATCGATAACGGCAAGATGACCGGCTTCGACGTGGAGTTGCTGCGGGCGATTGGCGCCAAGCTGGGATTGAGTGTCGACTTCCGTGCGCAAGACTTCAGCGGTTTGCTGCCGAGCGTGTCGAACCAGCAGATCGATCTCGCCGCCGGATCGATATCGATCACGACGGACCGGCTCAAGATGGTCGATTTCTCCGAGGGTTATCTTACCGGGCTGCTTAGCGTAGCGACCTTGCCCGACAGCGCGATCACGAGCGACAAAGCGTCGGTCAAGGACAAGCGGATTGGCGTGGTCCAGGGTACGATTGAAGACACGTATTCGGACAGCTACCTGCCGGGCGCGCAGATCGTGCGGTTCCCGAACGTGAACGCGGGTTTTCTCTCCCTGCGCTCGAAATATATCGATGGTTTCTTCATCGATAAATCGCTTGTCGACGGTCTGCAAAGCAAGTACCCGCAGTTGAATCTTGCCGACCGGCTGGATATCTCCGCCATCAACCTGCCGGCCGGTTTTCCGATACGCAAAGGCAACGTCAAGCTAGAGACCGCGGTCAACAAGACGCTTAACGAGCTGGTGGCGGACGGTACCTGGATGAAGCTCTACACGAAGTTCCATCCCGGTTATCCGAAGCCCGCCAGCCTGCCGCCGTACGAGATGAAAACCGGTAGCTGACCTTTCGCCGACATGATCCGGAGAGCGCCATGAACGCATTCCTGCAGAACTTCCTCGACTGGCAGTTGCTCACGGGATCGCTGCCTTCGCTGCTCGAAACCGGGCTCGTGAACACACTCGTGCTGTCGCTGTTCTCGACCCTGCTCGGCATCATCGCGGGCATGGTGCTGGCGTTGATGGCCGTGTCGCACATGCGCTGGCTCGAAGCGCCGGCGCGCGTGTTCGTCGAAGTCTTTCGCGGTCTGCCGGCGGCGCTCGTGATCCTGCTCGTGGGGCAAGGGCTGGCGCCGGTCGGGCTCGCGGTGTTCGGCCCGAATCCGTATCCGCTTGCCATCGTGGCGCTAGGGCTGATTTCATCGGCGTATATAGCGGAGATCTTTCGTTCGGGCATCCAGAGCGTGGGCAAAGGGCAACTCTCCGCATGTCAGGCGCTAGGCATGACGTACTGGACCGCCATGCGTCATGTGATCGTGCCGCAAGGCATCCGGCGCATTCTGCCTGCGCTTGCGAACCAGTTCATTTCGATCGTGAAAGATTCAAGCCTTGTGTATTTTCTCGGCTTGCTGACCTCGCAACGGGACTTGTTCACGATTGGACAGAACACGTCGGTGAACACGGCCAACCTGTCTCCGCTGGTTGCAGCCGGGCTCGTCTACTTGCTGATTACCGTGCCCCTCACGCACGCGATCAATCATATCGACCGCTGGACCAACCGGCATTCGAATCCACGCTACGGCGGCGCAAGCGGCGCCACCACGCGCAAGCAGCTCAAGCGTCAGGCAGCAGCCGCGCGCGCGGGCATGGCCGAACAACACAACTAGACCAACCCCGGGGAATAACAAGCTTATGGGACCACCAGTCGAGAGCGTCACCGACGACACCCTCCTGCCGGACGAAGTGGATGTCGTGGTGATCGGCGGCGGGATTATTGGCGTGAGTACGGCGTTGTACTTGAGCGATAAAGGCCTGCGCGTTGCAGTGTGCGAGAAGGGTTATATAGCGGGCGAACAATCCAGCCGCAACTGGGGCTGGGTGCGTGTCACGCATCGCGACATGCGCGAGTTCGAGCTGAGCATTGAAAGCCTGAAACTGTGGCGCACGCTAGACCGCACGCTTGGCATCGACACCGGCTTCACGCAGTGCGGCATCCTTTATATGGCTAACGACGATGCGAAGATGGACGAGCATCGCGTATGGCTTGAGAAAGCGCGCGCATTAGCCGGCAACGATGCATTCGATACCCGTGAAGTCGATCCCAAGACCGTGGCCGGTTTGCTGCCGGGCGCAACGAGGTCTTTCAAGGGCGGCCTGTACACGCCCGGCGACGGCCGCGCTGAACCTCAGAAAGCCGCACCGGCGATCGCAAATGCGCTGCGCAAACGCGGCGTGAAAATCCTCACGCCCTGTGCGGTGCGCGGTGTGGAAACAACCGCTGGACGCATCAGCGCGGTGGTGACCGAACTGGGAACAATCCGCTGCAAGAGCGTGGTGGTAGCGGGCGGTGCGTGGTCGCGGCTCTTCTGCGGGAACCTGGATGTCAACGTGCCGCAGTTGATGGTGAAGGCTTCCGTGTTGCGGACATCGCCTATTGAAGGCGGTCCCATGGTGAGCGCCAGTAACAAGGAGTTTGCGTTCCGCAAGCGCGCGGACGGCGGTTATACGATTGCTTTCGGCTTTCGCACCTATACGGATATCACGCCTGACAGCTTCCGCCTGTTTCCTCAATATATCCCTGCGCTCAAGAGTCAGATGGGCGCATTGCGGATTGGATTAGGCGCGCGTTTCTTCGATGAACTGCGTCGTCCGCGTCATTGGGCGCTTGATCAACGGACCGCCTTCGAGGACGTTCGCACGCTCGACCCGGAGCCCATTTCCGCTTACACCGATGCCGGCCTGCGTGAATTCGTGAAGGTCTTTCCGCATCTGAGCGGCGCGCGTATCGCGCAGCGCTGGGCGGGTCTCATGGACGTGACACCGGATGCCATTCCCGTGATATCGGGCGTTGAAAGCGTGCCGGGGCTTTTCATCGGCACCGGATTTTCAGGGCATGGGTTTGGCATCGGTCCGGCCGCGGGAAAACTGATGGCGGATCTCGTCGCGAACGACACGCCGCTTGTCGATCCGCACATGTTCCGGCTAAGCCGTTTCAGTGACGGCACGAAGGTCGTTATTGACGCGGGTTTTTAAGCAAGGAGCTGGACCATGAACAAGGTAGCGATGATTTCCGGCGCGAATCGCGGGATTGGCCTGGCGGTAGCCACCGAATTGCACCGGCGAGGTTATCGGTTGTCCCTCGGCATGCGTGACCCTTCAGCGTCGCGCATCCCCTTCGACGCATTCACGTATGCCTATGAAGCACGCGATCCGCTCAGCGGACAACGTTGGGTCGACGCGACCGTCGAGCGTTTTGGCCGTATCGATGTCCTGATCAACAATGCGGGAATCTGCACGCACATCACGCTTGAGGACGGCACGGGCGAGCAACTCGAAGAGACCCTCGATATCAACGTGAAGGCGCCCTTCCGCCTGATCCAGGCCGCGTTGCCGCATCTGCGCAAACCCGGCGACGCCCGGGTCGTGCAGATTGCGTCGTTGTCGGGCAAGCGCGTGAAAAACCTGAACGCGGGTTACCAGATGTCGAAGCATGCGGTAATAGCGTTGAATCATGCGGTGCGGCGAGCCGGCTGGGATGACGGCATCCGCGCGACGGCGATCTGCCCCGGCTTCGTGAATACCGACATGGCAGCGGGCGTAGCCGACGTCGATCCTCAGGAATTGACCCAGCCTGAGGATCTGGCCTTGCTGATCGCGAACACCATAGCGATGCCGAATACGGCGAGTGTCGCGGAGATCCTCGTGAATTTCCGGCACGAGGACTTGTTCTAAGCTCCAGGCGTTGCCCTACGACTGCGGATAACGCACGTTCCAGTGTTTCAGCGCCCTCGTTTCGCGGTCGAAACCAAGCACGCTGACCGACGCGGTATCGAGTAGCAGATGTGCTCCGAGCGCCGCTGAATCAGCCATCCAGCAGGCGCCGAGAACCCGCAGAAAATGCGCGTGCGAAAACAGCGCGATGCGCCCTTTCGTGGCAAGCAGCCGCTCGATCAAGGACTCTGCCCGGGCCTGGATGGCTTCTACATTTTCACCTTCCGGCATGGGTGAAGTCCACACGGCCCAGTCAGGATCTTCGGCGCGGATATCGTGCGTCGTACGGCCTTCATAAATACCGTAGTTCCATTCGCTCAAGCGCGGCTCTTCTTCTGCCTGAGCACCAAGACCTGCTTCGGCGCAGGTGTCGCGAGCGCGGGACATCGGGCTGCACAGCACCAGGTCGAAGGGCTGCGCCGCAAGCACCGGCCGCAGCGATCGCGCCTGTTCGCGCCCGTGGTCAGTCAACGGGATATCGGTGCGGCCCGTGTGCTGGCCGGACAGGCTCCATTCGGTTTCACCATGACGGATCAGCCAGATCTCGGGTTGGTTCACGTGGTTTTCGGCAGTGGTAGCGTTCATTGGCGTAGGCACGATTAGGGTCGGGGATCGGGATTCGACGTTCGGCTCAGGGCCGAAACGAGCGGGACATGCTTCAGCGTCAGCCCCGATTCTACGGGGCTATCGACAAATTTTCAGAGCAGGGTCTCGATTGCAAGGTGAGCCAAGGTGAGTGATTGCCGGCGGCGTCAGGCTGACCCGAAGCGGTCGGCCCTGAACGGCGTGACATCGACGAACGGCTCCTCCCCCGTCATCATGGACGCGATCAGCCGGCCGGTGACCGCACCGAGCGTCAAGCCGTGATGCGCATGTCCGAACGCAAACCACAAGGTCTTGTGACGCGGCGCGGGGCCAATGATCGGCATCATGTCGGGCGTACACGGGCGCCGGCCCATCCACGGTTCCTCATCCACCCGCTCGCCCAGCGGGAACAGCGTACGTGCCAAGGGCTCGGCACGCATGAGTTGCACGGGTGTCTTCGGCGCATCGCGATCCGCCAGCTCAACGCCCGTTGTCAGCCGAATGCCGCGCGCCATTGGCGCGAGCAGGAAACCGTTGTCCACATCCAGCACGGGATGATTCAGCACCGTCCCGGGTTGCGGCGCGTAATGCATGTGGTAACCGCGCTTGACCGCAAGCGGCAGCCGGTAGCCCAATGCCGACGTCACGTCTTGGGCCCAGGGGCCCAACGCGATCACCGCCGACGACGCACTGACCGGACCGTCTTGCGTCGTCACGCGCCAACCGTCGCCCTCGGCTTCCAGCGACGTTGCATCGCCAGTCAGGAAGCGGCCGCCGAGGCGCTCGAAGTACGCCGCATAACCCGCGACCAGCGCACCCGGATCAGTGACCGACACGGCATCCGTGTAATGCAGACCGCCCACGAGCGAGCGGTCGAGATGCGGTTCGGCGAGTTGCAACTTCGCCGGATCGAGGAGCTTGTATTGCACCCCAAACTCGCGCTGCCACCGCTTGGCGTCGCGCAACTCGTCGTCCCGCGCGGCGGCAGTGTGGAACACCTTGATCCAGCCCGTTGGCCGCAACAACGACTCGACGCCGGCTTCCTGCGCGAGGACCTCGTGCTCGGTCACGCAATGTTCAATCAGCGTGGCGTACTGACGCGCGATAGCGGCATGGCGCGCGGGTTCGGAATTGCGCCAATAGGCCCAGAGGAAGGGCGCGAGCGCGGGCAATGCATCGCGATGGTAATGAACGTCGATAGACGAATTGCGCGCGTAGTGCAACAGCGTGCCGATGTCGCGGGGAAGCGCATAGGGATAGACACCCTCGCGCTGCAACAGCCCCGCGTTGCCGAACGAGGTTTCGAGTCCGGGACGCTTGCGGTCCACCAGCGCAACCGAGCGGCCACGCTTTTGCAAATGAATGGCGATCGATACCCCTACGATGCCCGCGCCCAGCACGACTGTGTCGAACTTCATGCGTTGAATCTCTCCTCTACGTCCAGTTTTTGTTCGCGTCGGTGAGCGGTGGACGAGTATTCGCCACTCACCTCACCGCCCCGGAAACTTCTAGACGTAGATCATACGCGCGCGCTTCCCAGGCTTTCGGAATAGGCATTCGTTCCAGCCTGGCCACCACGGCCAGTCAAGACAAGCCTCTATTTGAGCAGGGCTTTGAGCGGTGTATCCGGATCGGCGAGACGGGCGTGGTCCAATACTTTTCCCGCAGCCATCAACCGCCGGCACACCGCCACTTCCCGGCCGCAGTTCACCGTCACCGCAGCCTCGAGTCTGTCGTCCGCACCAAGCGCCAGCATGCAGAACGAACCGCCTTGCGGATCGCCTCGCCTGAAGACCGACTGATGCGCCGCAAAAACGCCCAGCGTCTGCAGATTGCAGGCATATTGATCAGACCAAAGCCACGGCATCTCGGCATAAAGTTCCTCGCCGCCAAGCATGTTCGCGGCCGCCACGGCAGGCTGGTTTTCCGCCACCTGCCACGACTCCACCCGCACATGCCGCCCCAGCAGCGCGTTGAAGTGACTCGTCACTTCGCCCGCGGCGAAGATCAGCGGGTCGGCGGTGCGGCAATGCTGATCCACCACAATGCCGTTATCCACAAGCAATCCCGCCGATGCGGCCAGCTCCACGTTGGGCACAACGCCTATGCCGATCACCACCACGTCCGCATGCACTTCGCCGCGATCGGTCTTGATCATCGCGCCGGTGGGAGTCTTGTCGATGGCAAGCGGCGTGGTGTCGAGCTGCATATCCACGCCATGACGCCGATGCAGCCCGAGCATGAACGCGCCAACTTCAGCCGGCATTGAACGCTGCAACAAGCGGCTTGCGGGCTCGATCACCGTCACCGCACAGCCACGCGATACCGCTGACGCCGCCACCTCCAGCCCGATAAATCCGCCTCCCAGCACAGCGACCCGAGCGCCCGGCGCGAGCACTTCGCGCAGCGCGCGCGCATCGGCGATAGTGCGAACGTAGTGCAGCTTCACACCCTCGTCGACCGGTCCGCTAAAACGCCGCACCCGCGATCCGGTTGCTATCAGCAAGCGCTGATAGCCGACCCGCGCGCCATCGCTGAGCAACACGCACTGCTGTTCACGGTCGATCGCGGTCACCCGCACGCCCAGCCGCATCTCGATACGCTGCTGCGCGTACCAGTTTGCATCGCGGATAAAAGCGCGTTGCTCGCCTTCGACCCCAAGCAACGCATCCTTCGACAACACCGGCCGGTCGTAAGGCAGTTCCGCCTCCTCACCGATCATCAGGATGCGGCTCTCCGGCGCCTTCAGCCGAAGCGTTTCGGCGGCACGCCGCGCGGCGTGTCCCGCGCCGGCGATCACATACGCTTCATTCGACATGGATCTCGACGCTGCCCTCGTTGATGCGAACCGGATACGTGCGGACCGCTTCCACGATAGGCGCACATTGCGGCGCACCCGTCCGAATGTCGACAAGCCCCTGATGCAGGGGACATTCGACACAACCGTTCTCGACGAATCCCTCCGAGAGACGCGCGTGACCGTGCGTACAAAGATCGTGCAACGCGAATACCTCATCGCCTAAACGGAAGACCGCGATGGGTTTGTTACCCGCAACAACAGCAACCGGTTCTCCTTCTTCGAAGTCATCGAGTGCGCCAACGGGAAACCACGTATGAGCCAACTGGTTCATTCTTCTCTCCTTCAGATCGGTGTGGCGAGCAGGGTCTGCACGCGCGAAGTGTCATAGATCACGCGCTTTGACTGGTATCGCAAACCGGCGTCGGTACGCACCACCTTGTCGTAGTACTTGCCCGCCTGGTACACGTTCGATTCGCCGTTCGTGCGCGTCTGGATCACCACGTAATTGCTCTCGGTTTCGATCACGCCGTCCTTCTCCGCCATCACGCAGAGCCCGGACGTCATGTGCCGGTAGCTGTGTTCCTCGAAGATATTGGCATTGCGCAACGACACCACGCGATCGCGCAGCATCTTCTGGTTGTTGCAATAGATGATGCCGATTGGAAGGCCCATGTCGGCGTTTTCCTTCGGCACGATCTCATACAGACAGTCTTCGGTGAAGAGCGTCGGCCAGGCTTCGAGACGATCGTTGTCGAGGTTGTTGATGTACTGGTCCTGCAACATGTGCAGTTCGAACCACAGCTTCATTGCTTCCATGATCTCGTTCCTCGACGTTCAATAACCCATCAGCTTCTGGTAACCGACCCAGAACTTGCGGATCAGGCTTTCGGTGATGACCGTGTCTTGCTGGTCCGGATTGCCGCGCGACATCTCGATCACCGAGGTCGCGCCGGCGTCGCGGATCGTGCCGCGCTGGACGAGTTCGGTGGCCTCCGTATCTTCCATCGATATATAACCGGCAGGTCCCACCAGGTTCGCCTGCTTGATACGCAGCTCGCGCATCTCCGGCGTGTCGTCGGCATAACCGAAGAAGTGGAAAATCAGCTCGAAGCTATCGGGCCCTTTAGGCAGCAACTGGCGCGCGACCAGCGTGTTGTGGATCTGCTGGATCACGAGTTGCGGGAAGATCGGCTGGATATGATTGGTCGTGTCTTCTTCGTATTCGGAAATCAGGCCGAGGATGGAATCGTCTTCAAGCGCGAAGCCTTCGTCGAAGGAGCGGATGTTCTGCTGCTTGTAGGCCGCCGATGTGTCCTCGCCCGTCTTCGTCACGGTGATGATGCTGTGCAGTCCGTGGGTGGCGTCGGGTATGGAACGCGCCTTCATGCCGACGCGGAAAATGTTGAAAGTCGTATGAAACAGATGCAGCATGCTCGCGTGATACGGGTCCTTCACATTTTCGAAATAAAGCTTCCAGTTCGATTTTGAAAACTGCCGCGTGCAGCCGAGATATTCAATCGGCTTGTGAAAGATCCGATCGATCCAGGGCCGCATTTCGGCGCCAAGATACTCAGGCAAGGGACCGACCGTTTCGCTGAAGGTCGCGAACACCAGCCCGCGATAACTCTCCACGCGAAGCTTTCTCAAGCTGTGATTCTTCGGATCGAAATCGGCGGGCATGCCGGTCATGCCTTTCTGCCCGCGCCGGAACGGGACGCCCAGCAAGTTGCCGCTCTTGTCGAAACTCCACTGGTGGTACACGCACGTGTGCGAGCTCGCGTTGCCGCGGGACTTCCTGCAAACGGACGCGCCGCGATGCGCGCAGCGGTTGACCCACGCCGCCAGCGAGCCGTCGTCGTTGCGCGTGACAACCACGGGCGTGTCGCCAACGAAGGTGCTTTTGAAGTCGCCCGGATTCGGGATCTCGGCTTCCAGCGCCACGAAATTCCAGGTGGGTCCGCGATAAATCCGCTCTTGCTCGCGCTCGTACACCGCCTGCGAGCTGAAGACCTTGTAGGGCACGCGCGAGCCGTCGTCATGAGGAAAAGTTACCGCATCGGAGTCGAGCGGGTTCATCGGGCGAAGGGGGAATTCAGCCCCGCCGTCCGGTGCGTCCGGTACATCCTGGGCGTTCATCGCATTCGTTTCCACGGCGATTTCTCCTTTTGTGGGGGATTGGTGTGCTGCGATTTTTGGAGCGCCAAAATAGCGGGTCTATCCGATAACGGCTGCGCGCAGGCTCCGCTATCCACTTCCGGCACGTTTTCGCCGGGAAGCGGGTGGCGCGCGGCACGGGGCTCGGGCAGAACGGCGAAGTGAATTACCATGTGCCTGCGAGGCTGCATGAGCATCTGCCTGAGCATTTCCCTGAGCATCGCCGTGATTGTTTTCACCGACCGGAACCGTCCATGTCGCAAGCCGCCTTTCGTGCTGACGCGTTGCGGGGTTATCGATTATTCGAATCGACTGACCTCGATGAAACCCGCGAACTGATCTCGCGCGTGATGCAGCCGCACGCGCTCGTACCCTCGGGCACGGGCCGCGGCCGCTCGCATATGGATTTCGTCAGGCTCGGCGGACTGGGTCTCGGCACGATCGCTTTCGGCGACGCCATGCGCGTGGACGTCAAGGCGGTGGACGGTTATTACCTGCTGATGTTTTGCGTAAACGGCAACGCTGAAGTCCGCACGATGGGACGTTCCATGCAGGTGAACCGCGACCAGGGCGTTTTATGTGCGCCGGGGCAGGCGTTCGATGCACTGCTCTCGCCGGGCTGCGAACAGTTTGTGCTGCGGATCGATCCGGTAGCGCTGAACGCGCACGCGGGACTGGCCGCGCAGGACTTTGCCTCGCTGGTGCCGGTGGGCAGCTCGGATTTACGCGGCTGGATGCAGCAATTGCAACTGGTCGCGAGTTCGCCCGAATTGCTCGCCAGTGCGCGCAGCAATCCGCGTGTGGCGACGCATCTTGAAGGTTTGCTGATCGATCTGTTCGCCACGAGTTACGTGGGCAAGGATAGAGCGTCGGGTTTCGCTTCGAAGCGCTCGCCCGTGTCACCCGGCTTCGTGAAGCGCGCTGAGGCGTTCATTGAAGCGCGTTGCAGGGAGCCGATGGAATTACTCGATATTGCCAACGCTGCCGGTGTCTCGACTCGCACGTTGCGCGACGGCTTTCAGCAGTTTCGCGGCGTGAGTCCCATGCAATATGTGCGGCAATTGCGGCTGGAACGCGCACGTGATGCATTGCGTGCGGCGCCTCTCGATGTGAGGGTCGCTGAAATTGCCCTCGATTGCGGCTTCGCGCATCTCGGGCGTTTCTCGATGGTCTACAAGGCAATGTTCGGCGAATCTCCATCGGAGACGCTGCGGGCACGGTAAGCGTACCCGCGTGCGTGTCGTACAGCGCGACCATGCCCCTCCACGCGTTGCGGCGGGGCATGGGCAGGCTCAGCTTGCACGAAGCGCTGGGGACGCCCATGGCGCGCCGATCGTGCCGCCGTCGACCACAATCTCGGCAGCCGTGATTCCGGACGCACCATTCGAGGCCAGGAACGCAACCGCCTCCGCAACTTCCTCAGCAGCAGCGAAGCGTTCCATTGGAATAGCCCCCGACAACGCTTGTTCCGTGCCGTCGATCGTCGCGCCCGTCCGTGCGCCGCGGGTCCAGATCGGCGTGCGGGTGCCACCGGGGATCACCGTGTTCACGCGAATGCCGCGTTGCACGAGCTCGCCGGCGAACACTTTCGCCATCCCGGTGATCCCGGCCTTGGACGCCGAATAAGCCGCCGTACCCGCCCGCCCAAGCTCACGCATGACGGAGCCATTCAGCACGATCGATCCCCCTGCCGACATCAACGGCAACGCGGCTTGAACCGTCAGAAAAACTGCTGTCACGTTGGTGCGCAGAATTGCCTCGAACGCCGCGGCGGTAGTGCCGCCCAATGGCGTTGGCCCTGAAATGCCCGCATTGGCAAACACGATATCAAGCGAACCGTAAGCATCACTGACTTGCTTGATCACCGAATCGATTGCCATGGGATCGTCAAGATCAGCCTGAATGCCGAGCGCGTTTGCACCAAGCTCGGAAACCGCCTCGTCAAGCTTCGCACGGTCACGCCCCGTGATCGCCACGCGCGCCCCTTCGGCAATCAACAACTTCGCCGTCGCAAAACCGATACCGCTGTTTCCGCCCGTAATCAAAGCAGTTTTGTCAGTGAATCGCATGAGTCCTTCTCCTGTGCTGGTCGCCGCCGGTCGCGGCTGAAAGATGCATCGGCAGTATCAATACCGTCATCTGCATGTTGAACATAATTCACAAATTCAGTATTATTCTCATCATGCAGATTGTCAAGCGGGGGATGCGATGGGGTTTTCACAGGCACAGAAGGCAGAGAGCAGGCAACGTGTGCTGGACGTAGCTGCGCGGCAGATTCGCGAACACGGCCTTGAAGCGCTGGGCGTTGCCGACTGCATGTGCAGTGCGGGACTGACGCATGGCGCGTTCTATGGGCATTTTTCATCGCGTGAGGCGTTGATCAGGGCCGCGCTGGAACAGGCACTGACGAAAGGCCAGACTCGTTTGAGATCGCGCACGGTCGATGCGGCGGAACATGCAAAGACGCCGTTGGAGGCGATTGCCGACGCCTACCTGAACCCCACGCACGCGGACAATCCAGGCACCGGATGCGCACTTTGTGCACTTGCCGGCGACTCGGTGCATGCAACGGCGGATGTGAAGGCGCTCTACACCACGTATTTGCGGCAGCTTGCAGGGCACTTGACGCAAGCAGCGGGGAGTGAGAACCAGGCGGTGGGACTAGGGGTAGTGGCCACTATCGTGGGAGCGATCACACTGGCGCGTGCGGTAGACGATCGCGAACTGGCGCTGTCTATACTCGCCGCCGCGCATGCGCTTGTCATGACACAGGACGATGCTGCCCGGCGAATGGATTAGCGGTAGCCGGCGAACTGACGGGTGCAGAATCGATGCAACTGCTGCAATAACTCGGAGCCCCGCGCGGTCAGTCGGGGCATGGCCCGGCCATTTGTGGTCGCTTCAATCCGGACGAGGTGCTCGTGCTCGAGACTGGCCACATCGGAACATTGCGGTTCCACCTGCGACGGTGAATGCTGGATCAGGAGCAGTGTCGACAACTCGTGAGGGCTGAGCATGGGAATCTCCTTGCATGAATGAATCGCAACGGTTTGCGTTCATGCATCCTAGAGAGCCAAATCTACATTCGCGCTACAGCCATTTTTCACCGCGTTACACCGTTACATTCTGGCAATGAGCAAGCGCCCGCGCGGGGTGTAACCGCTGAGGCCAGAAACTTCCCGTTGCAATTGCCCGGTCAACCGGTCCAGGCTCGATCCTTTCAACGGGTAAGGTAGCGCATGCAAGCCGTATGCCGCCGGCGCAGCCAATTGGATCGACGCACCGGAACGCAATAACGCCAGACGCCTGCTCGCTTCCTGCGAGGCGTTTCAGGGCGGCTGGTAAGCTTTGCATGATGGCCGGTTCGACTTGGCCAAGTCAGATGATGCAGCGCCAACGCTTCTGCAATGTCACCTGCAAGTCGGCCGTCGAGTGTGCGCTTCAGCCCAGTACTCGCGTAATGAAGAGCAAGCGCTTGCTGCGCGCACCACAAATCGCGGACGACGCTCGGCAGTTCTATCAACACTCAGCTTTCCCCTTGCCCTGCTTACCTTGTTGATGGCGGTTGACAAATGCAGTGATACATTCTCCTTGTGCTGGTCACGCCGGCTCTACCACCTTCATCCGCACCAACAGGGGAACGCCACGACCATCAATTGTCAGCCCAAGCTCGTACACGCCAGCGCCAAGGTGCGCGAGGCGAGACCAGGACGGCATGAAGCCCCTGTCGCGTGCGAGCTTCATGAGCGCCATTTTGTCCATACCCATGACGCAATCACTAACGAAGCGCGAGCCGGCTTCGGGCATCAACGCTGCGGGGAAGGTTGCTGGCAATCCTAATGACTCAAGCTGTTCAATGGGCGATTCCCTGTTTTCCGAGGCCGAATATTCGTCGCCAACCACAAATGCTGCGCGATTCTTACCTTTGATCCAACCAGGTTCCCGCCCCATTCCGCTCCAAGTGGCGCCCGACTCCGGGTCTCGATACGTCGGGCCGCTGCGCTTGCGTTCCTTCCTTGCCTTTTTGGTTGAGAACACATCTTCGACCGTAAATCCGAACTCGGCGACTCTCGCCTTAATCTCCGCTAAAGCTCCCGCTGCTTCCACTTCGCGGGCCAATGCAATCTGGCGATCCAGTTCGGCAGCCTTAGCCAATAAGTCTCGATAGTCCAAGTTTCCCCCTTTATCTAGATCGAGCGAGCACGCATTTGTTTTCCGAGATTACTGATCAGCTTCGGTACCCTGCATTCATTTACCGGGGTCGCGGTGCACGACAGCTGGGTGCCTTACCCCTACTATGATTGCATAGCATGCGTCATGCAACGCGCATCGTCTGCGCGAGTTGATCGGGGTGTGGGAATCCACCCGGCAGTCGTGGGCCGAACACATAATCAAGTTGCTGCGCCAGGCCAAGTGCGAGGTCAATCGCAGCATCGCCGGCGGCCAGACAAGCTTGAGCCGCACGCGCACAAACTACCATGTGCGAACGACATTCATTCTTGCGATAACTTCCAAGGCGCGCGCCCCTGGCCTCCAACATGGCAGCGTACAAACCCCTTCTCCCGTCAAGCACTCACACCGCGTGTTCCAGCTTGAATATTTCGACCGACGTGCGAAGTGCCTGAGCTTGACCTTCCAGTGAAGCGGCAGCAGCAGCGGCCTGTTCGACCAAGGCGGCATTCTGCTGTGTCACATCGTCCATTTGCGTGACCGCGCGCGCAACCTGCTCAATACCATTGCTCTGTTCTTCCGAGGCAGCGGTGATCTCGCCCATGATGTCGGTTACGCGCCGCACTGCTCCGATAATATCGTTCATGGTCTGGCCCGCCTCCTGCGCAAGAGCAGAGCCGCTCTTTACGCGATTGACCGAGGTCAGGATCAATTCTTTGATTTCCCGCGCGGCGCTTGAGGATCGTTGTGCAAGGCCACGCACTTCAGAGGCGACCACCGCGAAGCCCCGCCCTTGCTCTCCGGCGCGCGCCGCTTCCACCGCAGCGTTGAGCGCAAGAATATTGGTCTGGAAAGCAATGCCTTCAATAATACCGATGATGTCGGCAATTTTAATTGAACTGTCGTTGATCTCGGCCATGGTTCCGACAACGCGGCCCACCACGTCATTGCCTCGATTCGCGATCGCCGATGCGCTGACGGCGAGCGTGCTGGCCTGCCGCGCGTTTTCGGCATTCTGGCGTACCGTGCCCGTAAGTTCCTGCATGCTTGCCGCAGTCTCTTCGAGCGAAGCCGCTTGCTCCTCGGTGCGGCTAGAGAGGTCGGCGTTACCGCTCGCAATCTGGCGCGTCGCCGCGCCTATCGATTCGGTCCCGCCTCGCACGGCGCTCACGGTGTCGATGAGGCTTGCGCGCATACGGGACAGGCCGGCAAGCAGCATGCCCATTTCGTCGCGTGACCTCACATCGACTTTCTCGCGCAAATCACCGCTCGCGATCAGATTGAAATGCCTCAGCGCATCTGCAATGGGCACGCCGATGGCACGCCGCAGCGACATCCAACTGTAGCCGGCTACTATAACGCCCGTCGCCACCATGACCAGGCATGCAATGCTGAGCATCGAGGAATTGCGTTCTGCGCGCTCGTATCCTGTCTGCCCGAGTTCTTCCTGATAACTCTTCAACGCGTCATCGCTTTTGGTCATGACCCCATAGACCGGCGTCAGGCGATTAGCTGCGTCAACAATCGCGTCGTGGTTAGCGCCTTTGATCGCAGCGATATATACGTCGAGTGCTGCCTGCATGTTGAGCCGGGACGTGCTCGTGGTTTCAGCGAGATGGTCCTCCGGGACGTCCCGGGGCAGGCTCAAGTATTTCTTCCACGAGTCGTTGGAAGCGATACGGAAACCTTGGGCCCTGCTGACGATCGATGCAGCCGACCCGTCCTCCGGCGAGAGTGCCGCCCGGTCAAGCGCCATGCGCTCGCGCGCCACGAAAATTTCCATGTTGCCGATCGCGACGGTCCCGGGTAACTGCTTGGAATAGGTCTGGCGATTCGATTCATTACTGCGGTTCATGCCGACTAGCCCAAGCACGCCGATAACGATCATCAGCAAAGCCATGATGCCTACGGCGACGCCGAGCCGCGCTTTAATGGTAAACCAGGTGCGTTGCGCCCCGATCGTATTATCGTTCATGTGTCTCCCTCATTGATGATTCGAGTCCATGCCCATCGCCTCGAACCGTATAACGGCCAGCTTGCCGATAAACTTAAGCAATTAAATGATTCTGGGGCGCCTATTTCCCTGCGATGTTTCGTGTGATTCACCAATTCGCAAGACCTGCAGTGCCACGGAACCCGCACGGCCCCACGCGTATTGGCAGTTCTATTTTTTTGATCGGTTAGCTGCCTTGTCCGCCTGACGCGTATCCACCGCTTCAGTTTTTGGTGAATTGGCTGCGTGGTCGCCGGTCGTTTTTCGTCGGTTACGGCCTGACGCATCCTCGCGAGTTCGTTTCTTGGTGAGTTGGCGACGTGGTTCGGTATGCGTATTAATTCGGTGGAAAATTATTCGCGGATAGCGCGGGGTGCCCCTTGGTCGGAGCGAACGGGTTGGGTTCGGGCCTTGAGCCTCACATTGCCCGAAACCGGCGTCATATGCGTTCCCCTAGGCGAAGTGGAGCGGTGCGCCCAGTGCTTTGAGCAACTGGAGTCCCTGGTGCAACACCCAGAGGTCATCGTGTGTTTCGCGGGCAAACGGCACTGCCAAGTCCGGCCCATTCAACGTGGGCGAACGGCGGATCCGGTCTGGAGCACGATTCTGGCTGCGAGGGGCGGTATCCCTACGCAGGGACCAATCGTAGGCCGCTCCGAAGGTATCGCCGCGGCCTTGCAAGGGCTATTCCGATGGCTAGAGATGGTCCGCTCGCTCCGGTGAAAACCCGAGGGTCAATTGTCGGCAGTCTCGTAGTTGACGTACATCGATTGAATGCCAACACGTCCCGGTCCTGTGAATCTGTTCACGATGAAATTCATGCCGGCTCCGAAGAAACCGCTCGTGAGCTTGTCAACCACTGTCTCCATCTTGACGCCTGGTGTCTTGTACAACCAGCCACCCGGTTCGATATCGATGGTCTCACCAGCCGCGAGTTCCTTCTCGAACACGTTCCCGTAGCCGTGTAGCCAGAGCACACCCTCACTCGAATCGCTCCGGAACTTATCGATGAAAAAACCACTTTTGCCGAAAAGCATGTTGCTGACGCCGCGCACGCGTTCGAAGGTATATTCAACATTCGCAGTCGCCGCCAGGAACTGATGTTCGCGTACATCCAGTTCCTCGCCTCTTCCGAGGTGAATTGGAACGATGTGCCCGGCTCCATCCCGGCTGAAAGCGATCGTGCCATTGCCGCTCGCCTCGGTGACGAAGATCTGCATGCCCGCCATCATGCGCTTCAATGCGCCTTTCATCGGGCGCAAGCCAATCTTCACGTTGGAATTCTTCCAGAGCAAGATGTGGTGCTCGAAGAAGACCGACTGACGCGACACGTCGACCGATAGCACCGGCACGAGCTCGCCTCCAATGTGATAGGTGACCCCGCCATAGGTTTCGTCGGCGGCGCTAGTAGGCATGAGTGTCGGTAACTGGTTCATTTTGATCCCGTTGTGCACACAGTGGAGTGAAAGCGCAGTGTCCATCCGATAACTGCTCCGAAACAACCGGCGCCGAAAAGCTGGAGGAGGTTCATCGCTTTATCCCGACATTCGGCTACCGGCCGTACAGGGCGCTCGGGCGCCGGATGCTTTTCCGATAGAAGGAGTTACTTGCCGTCGGTCACGCTTATGAAAGGCAATGGGGCGTTGCTACCCATGTAGGTTGGCAGCTGTCCGTTCCACTTTTTGATCGCCTCAAGGGCTATATATTTCTGGCCGCCTTGATTTTCGACAGCCGACGCTTGGATGGCGATCGCTTTAGCGTTCCCCTCTGCCTCGACCACTCTTTGTTCTGTAGCGATCTTCGCAGTCTCCAACGACTGCTCAGCGGTCAATCGATTCTGGCCCGCGACTACCTTAGCTCGCACTGCTTCAGCGAACTGCGGATCGAAATGGAAATTCTGTACGTTGATATCCGATACGATGATCTTATATTTTGCGAGCTTCGCCTGTAGCGTTAGGACGATCGCCGCCGAGACGGCGCTTCGCTGGGTGACCAACTGCTCGGCCGTGTATTTGGATGTAACTGCTTTGAATGACTCATACAGCGCCGGAACGATGAACTTGGCCTCTATGTCTGAATCGTCACCGAAGTTGTTGTACACGTAAGGGGCATGCAAAGGGTCATACTCGTAATTCACCGTGATGTCTTCGAACACCTCTTGAAGATCAGCGGTTCCGCCTTCCGCTTTCTGTGCGGTAGCGCTTTGGAAGCGAACATTAAAGTCGACTACACGAGCAAGTGGATTTAGAAAATGAAGCCCTTCAGGTAACGGCTCATCGCTAACATCACCGAACATCTTAACGACTCCTCGGTGCCCGGCGGGAACAACGTGCAAACACATAAATACAACCAGCAGCGACAACGCAACAACCCCAGCCAAGGCAACCAACCTTACTTTCATAGTATTCCTTTTTTTGGTTACAAGCAGTGTTTTCCCAGGTGCCTGCACGGCAGACTCGCTTTCCGTTCTTATCCAGGACACAGATCGTACCAACCACGCCTATCGCCCGATCCTCACCGATTCCCCAGAGACAACCGTTGCTATCGATCACGAACTGAGACTTCGAGATTGGCACCGCATGTTTTATCGCCGACGCAACGACTTTTCAAGCGTAACATCTCGTCGGCCAAGCGGACCTCGGAAAGTAGCGCGGTGAATCAGGATCTGGGCGTCCGCGGCACCTTGCGCTTGGCCACGGGTTTCGTCGGTGGCGCCTGCCGCCGCGTGGCCGCGCTTGCCCGCGCCATTAACAGTTGCTCGCGTGTGCGTGCCAGTTCGTCGGCGTCCCGCGCGTGCGCTACTTGAGCCGACGCGAGATTGCCATCCAGGACACCTACCTGCTGGCGCAGATCGCCAAGTTGCACGTGGACCGCCCGGAGCTCGGTGCGATACCGGGCGTCGCTCTGCTCCCGTTTGCGCGCGGCGGCGTCCAGTTCCTTCTGCAAGCGCGCGGCCGCTTGTCGCTCCCGGTCGATTTCCAGCAGCGCCCGTTTTTCGGCGGCTTTGAGCCGCTCCTGCACCCGCGCGCGCTCTGAGTTGCGCCCCCGGCCGGATTTCAGCATAGCCCGAAAAAATCAGGACCGGACGGACCGATACGCGCCACTCCGTCCGCGCTTGCTCAGCACCAACTGCCACAACTGGCCTTGGCCTGATCGGAAAAAGCCGGCGGACGACAAGAGGAAGTATTTCCACATCCGATAAAATCGTTCGTCATACTGAGCCTTTAGTCGCGGCCATGCTTCGTCGAATTTGGCAGACCAGGCCATTAACGTCTTGTCGTAGTCCCGGCCAAAATTATGCCAGTCTTCAATAAGAAAGCGCCCTTCCAGAGAAGTCGCTATTTGTTTGGCCGAGGGTAAATGGCCATTCGGAAAGATATATTTATCGATCCAGGCATCCGTCTTCTTTTCCGTCACGAAGTTACCAATCGTGTGCAATAAGAACAAGCCATCCGGGCGCAACAGATCCCTCACAATATTGAAGTAAATATCGTAGTTTTTAGGCCCGACATGCTCGAACATTCCGACTGAAACGATCTTGTCGAATTGCCCGGTAAGATCTCGATAATCGGTGAGCTCGATCGTCACGGGTAAGCCGGCGCATCGTTCTTGCGCCAGCTTCTGCTGTTCCCTGGAAACGGTAATGCCCACGACCTCCACGCCGTATTCCGTTGCAGCATATCGGGCCAGGCCGCCCCAACCGCAACCAATATCCAGCAGACGTTCGCCGGGCTTGAGCTGCAGTTTTCGGCATATCAGCTGAAGCTTGTGCAGTTGGGCTTCTTCGAGCGTCTGAGCTTGTTCCCAATAGCCGCACGAATACATCATGTGCGAGTCCAGCATGCTTTCAAAGATGTCATTGCCAATGTCATAATGGCGCTCACCCACCTGAAATGCGCGACTCTTGCTTTGCGCATTTAGCAGCTTTTGACGCATCATTTCAACAATGAATCTGATCTTTGCGGGGCCGACCACGGTTTGTTCAAGGTCAGTACTCGCTATCCGATGAAAAAACCCATCCAGTTGTTCGCACTCCCAGTCGCCATCCATATAAGACTCGCCAATTCCCAGCTCCCACGTCGAGAACATCTTCCGGAAGAATGCTTTATCGAGGATCTGAATGTCCCAGGGCGCTGGGCCATTTACCTGAACCCCTGCATGCTCAAGTAGCTGCGTGATAATTCGGGGTGCGGCGCGTCTAAGCTTGGGAGACGCTGTGTCCGAGAGGACGGCTTCATTGCGATTCGTGTTGATCGTCACCATTGCCTCTTGAACGAAAGGGTTGTGGCGCACTGTAACGCAAAAGGGGCAAGCGTCAGAATCGCAGAACTTCCAACCAGTAAGCACTGCCCTCACGGGTCGGCTTACAACGAGCGCGACCGGGCCCAACTGAAGGCATTTCCGAGAGGTGGTTTCCAGGGCAAGTTGAGTGCACTGAAGTTCTTGTCGACAGAGTCCTGCGCGTTCGCTTCGAACGCCTCCCCCTCATTCACGAAGCGTTCATGAAGATCGCCACCTGCATCATTGGTTGGCGGCAACGTCAACCTTCATTGTGTTAGCGCTTCTTAGTAAAGCCCCGGAATCAACCGCGATGTACGGGCACGATAAGCATTGTATTCGGCTCCGAACTGCGCATGCAGCAGCGCTTCTTCCGAACGGATGCGCGCGACGAGCGGCAGGATAGTGAGTACCGTGAGCAATACGCCAACTCCGGAACGAAAGGCGAGTGCCCACCCCAGCGAATTGACGAGCAGGCCCAGATAACTGGGATGCCGGATAACGCTATATGTGCCGGTAGTGACCAGCGTATGACCGGGCTGGATGGCAACCAGCCCGCTGAACCGGTGGCCGAGTACAAAAACTGGCCATATCCGCAGCGCGCCGCCGGCGATGAACAAGGCCACGCCGAACCATCGGAGAGTACCGCCGTCGAGTGTCCAGAATCCCTTGCGGTCCGTGTAGGCCGGCAGATACGCTGACAACAATCCGATGATCGCGAAGGCTAGGATAACCCAGCGGTTACCGCGATCCTCTCTCACGCCCGGGCTAACGTTGCCGCTACTGAAGAGTGCCCAGACCGACAACAACACCGTGACCATAGCCACGACGCTTAGTGCAGGGTGTGAGAAGAAAGCGGCAAAGCCACCCCAGCCAAGGACAGCAAGTCCGAGATAGACAACGGTCCCCGTCACGGTAGCAAAAGCTAGCTTGGGTGTGGGCGTCACGGCTGTCTCGCTTGGTTGAATGCTCCTTCCAGTTTAGGACGTTAATCGATGACCCGACTGGAATGAATCCATTTGGGCAGATACGGTTCCGCCTAAGCTGGCGGCGTCAGGCCAGGCCCAAGCTGACTCACCTGCTCGTTGCAACGCAGCCGCCTACCCGTATTTTGTCAGCGGTGCGAGCAGCGTGAATAACGCAAGGGTTATCCAGATTTCGCCCCTGATAGAGCGTTATATCCGCATCCAGCCTGACACTGAGTGCGCCAGCGGCGACGCCGGTAGCAGCGTCTTCCAGCGCCGGGTCGAGATGATTGAAATTACGGCCTGCATACAGGCTCGCGCCCATCCGCGTATAGGCGAAGCAACCATTGACGCCATGCGTTCGCCCCCATTCCGTGATCCCATCAAGATCGGGGTGCAGGGAGTACAGGACCTCTTCGCTCACCACTTCCGCAAGGAGCTTGGGGCTACCTACGGACGCCACCTTGGGCGACGACACGAGCACGTCCGCATCGCAGCGCAATAATTTTGCCAAGTCGGAAATGGACACATCGGGGAAATCTGCCTGCTGTATGTCGACCGACACAAAAATATTGTTGTCTACTCTGTCGAACGCCAGCGCTTGCTGCTTCATGCTCGACGTCAGCAACAATGCACCACCGTACTGCCCTGTCTTCCAGATATGGTCGGCAGCGGCGAGTGACGCATGCAGACACAAGGGGCTCCGTGCATGCGGGTAATAAAAATCCAGCGAGAGCTGGCCGCTTTCCGGACCACCAGCGTCTACAAAAACACACGCGTGAGCATGTTGCTCGATGGTGAATTGCTGCCGGTCCTCAAGCGACCAGCCTGAGAGTTCGGGACCAAAGACAACCAGAGCATTGTTTCCATTCTGCGCGGTTGCGCCAAAGCATCTATATCGTTCAATGTTCATTGAATTACCTTAAGGCGGTCGATGTCATGAATGGGAAAGTCTAAAGGAAGATAGTTCCTGCCGCTAAGCGCTCGCTCTAGCGCCTTGCCCGGTAACCGTCGCGCATCTGAATTCAGACGAAATACCGCTCGCCATCGGGTAAGCTTCGCTTGACCGACGCTCCGCAGGAAAATCCATGTCCTCCGTCTCCGCCTTCAAGCTCGTCCTGCTCTCGCTAATCGTGATGGTCGGCTTGCAGTTGCTAGCCAAGCGTCTTAAGCTGCCCCCCGCTGCCGCGCTGCTGATTGGCGGCATTGCCATGGCATTCGTGCCGGGCCTTCCGCCGGTTCACCTTGACCCGGACCTGGTGATTGTCGTGTTCCTGCCACCGCTCCTCATGGACGGCGCCTATTTCTCCGTGTGGGAAGAACTCAAGCGCAATATCGGCGGCATCCTGCTGCTTGCCATTGGTGCCGTTGCATTCACAACCCTTGCGGTCGGGGTAGTCGCCCATCTGGTTGTCCCGGGCCTGCCATGGGCTGTCTGCTTCGCGCTCGGCGCTATTGTGTCACCGCCTGACGCTGTTGCGGCCAAGGCCGTGCTCGAACGCCTCGCACTGCCGCGCAAGCTGATGGTTCTCCTCGAGGGGGAAAGCCTGCTCAACGATGCCGCCGGCCTCGTCCTGGTTCGCTTCGCCGTTGCAGCGGCGCTTACTGGAACATTCAGCATGGGACATGCTGCAGCGAGCTTCGCTTTCCTCGGCCTGGGCGGCGTGGTGGTCGGTGGCGTGGTAGGTTATTTGATCGTGCAGATCGTCCGCTGCCTTGATGGCGACTACCTCATCATCACCATCAGCGTATTAACGCCATGGATAAGCTACATTGCCGGCGAAATGCTCGGCGTCTCCGGGGTCATTGCGACCGTAACGGCCGGCCTGACATTGGGCTGGTACCAACACGAAGTCTTGAGCGCTACCGTTCGCATGCGCGGCACGGCTTTCTGGCAGGTCATTGTCTTCCTTCTCGAAGCGCTCGTATTCATCCTGATCGGGCTGTCTCTTCGAGGTGTCATTGCCCGGTCCGGTGGCGCCGGCGACGCCCTGATGACGCTCGCGCCAGCCGTCGCCGCCGTGCTCGGCGCGGTGGTGCTCTCGCGCTTCGTGTGGGTCTTCGCCACCGAATTTTTCAACATGTCATGGCGCCGCGTGAACGGTCATGAGGACACCACGCTTGACTGGCGAACCGCAACCATAACGAGCTGGGCGGGCATGCGCGGCGTGGTCACGCTCGCGGTGGCGCTGTCGCTTCCGGAGACCTTGCCCGGCCGGGACCTGATCCTTGTCGCATCGTTTGCGGTCATCCTGGTGACCGTGCTGCTGCAAGGCACCACCATTGGCATTCTCATCGAATGGATCAACCCTGATCGCAGTTCGGATTTAGCCACCCAGCATCTGACCGAGCCGCAAGCGTGGGCGAAACTGGAGGCAGCGCAACTCGCCGCTATCGAACCACTTGTACGCGACAGCGAGGGAAAGGTGATTCATCCCCGGTTGCTCGAGCAGTACACCTACCGCGCAACGCTTACCGAAGCGTATGCGGACCTTGCAGATTTTCCGCAAGAGCAACGTGTCACTCATTTCGATGTCATCCTGGCGGCCGTTGCCGCCGGGCGCAAGGAGTTGCTCCGCATGCATCGCTCCGGCGCCATTCACGACGAGATGCTGCATGTCCTCGAGCATGACCTGGACTTGCAAGAGGTGTCCGCGCGGCATGGACGTGGATGAAATCGTCGAGTGCCGGCGGCCGGCTCAGGCTAGTCCGCCGCGCTTGTCAGCAGCGGAGTTCCGCGAAGGATCGTGCGTTCGTCCGGTCCCGCTTTGCGAGGGCGGCCAAGCTTAAGCGGCATTCGGATTGGTACAATCCGCCCACGCTCCTTGTCCCTTCTCGCCACATGTCCGAAACAAACTGGTTGTCCGAACCCAGCACCGCATCCAAACGCATCATCTTCGCGCGCCACGGTGAATATCCGTGCAACGTCCGCGGGGTTTGCAACAGTAATCCTCGTACGGGGTTCTATCTGACCGAGAAGGGCGAAGCACAGGCGAGAGCCTTGGGCGAGCGCCTGAAGGACGAGAAAATCGAGCTTATCGTCACCTCGGAATTCCTGCGCGCGCGCCAGACAGCGTGGTTAGCCAACGAGGTACTGCAGGTACCGCAAGTCGTTAATCGGCTAGCGAATGAGAACCGGGTCGGCGCCGAATTCGAAGGTAAGTCAGGCGATGAATTTCAGCGATTCATTGCCCACGCACCGGCGACTACCTCCACGCCGGACGGCGAACCCTTCACGGGCATGCTCTTGCGTATTCAAGCGCTGATCGCTGACCTGAAGCTGAGCAGCCCCCGGACCGTGCTGGTTGTCACACACGGCTGGACGCTTCAGGCCGTGCGAGTCATCCTGAACGAAATCAGCATGGATGATGCCGCTCGATGCGTGGACATGCCGTCCAATTGCGAAATTGTCGAAGGCAGGTTTTAGCTTCAGTCAATCTGCTGCACCACTCAGGCCACCCGAAGACGCATCTCCCCGTTGTCATGCGAGACATGCAGGCCGCGAAGATCGTGAAGATAGCCGCGTGGACCCAGGGCGTCGATCTGCGCCACGGATAAAGTTGAAGTGATGGCAATCACCAGGGACCCTGCCGCCAGTCCCGATGCAATCCCGGCGGCCGAATCCTCGAACACAATAGCTTGCCCGGGAGCTGCGCCTAATGCTCCCGCGGCTGTAATGAAGCCATCCGGCGCAGGTTTCCCGCGTACGATTTCATCGGAGGAGAACAGGACCTTGGGGACCGGTAGTCCCGCGGCCTTGAGCCGTCTTAGCGCAAGAGGGCGTTCCGCAGACGTGACCACAGCCCAACGATCTTCGGGGATGGACGCCAGTAAATCCCGAGCGCCCGGGATTTCGACAATGCCCTCCACGTCGTCGAGTTCGATCTGCTTTAACGCCGCTGTATCGGCTTCAATATCCGTTCCGGGCGGCGCCAATGCGCGAACCGTGTCTATCACGCGCCGGCCCTGACATTCGCGCAAGACCATCTCGGGGTCAAGCCCCCGCCGACGCGCCCAGTCGGTATACGCCCGGATCACGGGCGCATGTGAGTTGAGCAAGGTTCCGTCCATATCGAACAGAAAACACGATGCGCGAAATTCGACTTGAGTAAGCAACATGAGCAGCGGCGGACCGTGTGAGTAATCTGGCAAACATTCAGGGAAGTTGAGCAGCGTCGCCGGGCACGGCCTCTTCCACACTGAGCGTTGTCGATTCACCCGGCTGCAGGACGACCAGGGGTCCGTGCGACTCGATCTCAAAGTATGGCAGCTTGGGCGCGTTGAACACTTCAAGCGGCGTCCCGTGAGCATACCTCGCCTCCGCGAAAACAGGAAAGCGCCTGCGCAACCTGCGCTTGCCTTCCGGCAAATCGAATTCGACATGGATGACACCCGGCGAATTCTTTACGCCCAGCTTGAACTCGACCGCCTCAACGCATAGCGTAGTGACAAGACCGGTCGATCCCCTCACAAATGCTGATTCACGTATGTCGCCCAAAGGGCCTTTTGCTGGAAATGGCGTTACCGATACACGCCAGTCTTGTTCGCTCCCGATAGCAACCTCGACCTTCCCCGGCCGGCGCAACATCAGGACATCCCAGATCGCGCATTGCCGCTCCCGTTCGCCCCGGTTACGAAGTTCGTGTGACGTTGTCCATGCACCATCGCGCGCCGAGAGGACAATGCGACGCCGGATCTGCAAGCCGCTCTGCCTGCAAACTGCGCTCAGCAACTCGATGCCCATGGACCTGGATTCGAACCATGTACTCACGACTTCGTAGGGCCCGCTATCCAGATCGCGCTGAGGCGCGCCGCCGGGCCAGTCGGCCTCAGGCGCTACCCAGGTCTTGCCGCCACCCCATAGCGGAAAATCCCATTCCGCGCAAAGGGTTCGCCATTGAGCGCCGCTCCAGTCCGGCACGCGTCCGGCCAGGGCATCGTTGATATACGCCAGCTCAACGCCCTCATGCCGGATGCTCATCAACCGGCCGCCAATGACAGGAACAACGGTCAGCTCGAGCTCGCCCTGACGCATGGACAGCGCCGTCCATCCGCGATACTCAGTCCATTTAAGCTCGCGATGCTTATCGGCGATTCCAGCGAAATGCGATATGTGACTCAGCATCGGTCAGCTCTTGTCCACCGGCTTGCTGCGCATCAGGCCAACTGTTTCCGGCTGCGCGATCTTGCACATCACCGGCGGCAACCCGCGCGCAATCAATTCGATATCGGCCAAAGCACGGCGGCCAATGTCCCTCAACACGGCGTCAAGTGCGCCAGCCTGGTGCGGCGAGAGCAACACGTTGTCGACCGAGCGCGCCCGATGCCCGGGAGCAAGCGGCTCTTCGGGAAAGACGTCAGTCGCGACCCGGATATGACCCGCCGAAGCCGCGTCGAGCATTGCATCGAAATCCACCACACCCGCGCGGCTCACCAGGATGAAAGCGGCCCCCTTTCGCATCGATGCAAACTCGTCGCGCGTAAGAAAACCCTGGTTTTGAGAAGTGACGCCTGCCACCACGAACACGACCTGTGACTCGCGCAATACCGTATCGAGCGATGCAGCCTCGCATCCAAGCGACTCGATATACGCCGGAGGCAGCCAGGGATCGAACGCCCTCACCACGCCGCGAAACGGCGCCAGGAGCGGCAGGATCGCACGCCCGAGGTCGCCCATCCCGATGAACCCTACGGGCACGTCATACAGCGAGAACGCATCCTTGTTTGCATCGAGCCCATATTGCTCGGTGCCGCTGCGAAAACGCCTGTCCGCATGACTGATCCCGCGAGCGAGATCGATCGCCATGCCCAGTGCCGCTTCGGCCACGGGTTCCGCAAACACCGGGCTCACGTTCAGCACACGAACGCCTTGCCTGAAGCACTGGGCGTAGTCCACGTTCGGAAGAAAATTCCCTTCCACATTGACGATCGCTCGCAGATTGGCCGCACGCGTCAGACGCTCGGCCGGCATGTCAAACTGACCAACAATGATGTGGGCATGAACGGCGTGTTGCTCGAAGATCTCATCGGTCACGGGACCATCTTCATGAATGAACACATCGCCAAGCGCATGGAGACGCTTGAGATCGGCGGGACTGAAAATGTCCGCAACGGTACGTGGGGCAGGCGCGACGAACAGACGGATTTTTTCTACGGCTTGAGTCATGGGTACTCCGGGGGACGAATATCGGAAGCGGCGCCGCAGTCAGCGAAGACACGCGGCGCTTGCAGATTGATTTACCGGGACTTGCGTGTGAACAGCTTGTCGGCCGTGACCGCCGCAATAATGAGTGCGCCCATCACGATCTGCTGGTAGTAGGTCTCCACATTCATGATGTTCAGGATGTTGTTGATTACGCCAATGATCAACCCGCCTATGACGACGCCCGCGACCTGTCCCCGCCCGCCAAAAAAGCTTGTCCCGCCGATAATCGCCGAAGCAATCGCGAAGGTCTCGAAACCCACTCCGGCGTTCGGTTCCGCAGCGGCGGTGCGCGCGGTTGTGACAATCCCGGCAATGCCCGCGCAGGTTCCCGCAATGATGAAAACGACCATGGTGTGCAACTTCACGCTGATGCCCGAATAGAACGCGGCCTGCGCGTTGCCGCCGAGTGCGTAGATGTTACGGCCGAGCTTCGTGAACTTGGTCAGGAACATCAGGAATCCGGCCACCACGACCGCAATGATGATCGGCACCGGCACGCCGAAAACACGCCCGGCGACGACATCGGTAAAGGAGCGGTCAAAGCCGAATACAGACCTTGAGTCCGACACGATGAGCGTGACGCCGCGGTAAATCGCGGCCGTGCCCAGCGTGATGATGAACGGATGCAATTGCGTGAGGTTGACAAGCGCGCCGTTGACCGCGCCGAGCAATGCCCCGACCCCTACGCCGCCAATGAGCACCGCGAGCCACACGGGCAAGCCGGCCATCATCAGCTTTGCCATCACCATGCCGGAGAGCGCGAGCACCGACCCGATGGACAGGTCAATGCCTGCAATCAGGATGGTGAAGAACACGCCGCACGCAAGCAGGACCATGACCGAGCTCTGCAAGAGGACCTGGACCAGGTTGTCCCGTGTCAGGAAATACTGCGGCGAAGCGATGCTGCACAAGATAAGCAGCACCACGAGAATGCCGAATGTGCCGTACGTCTGCCATATTGTGGCGAAATCCCGGCGAGGGGGTGCCGCGAGCGGCGCGCCGGACGTGTTGGACTGGTTCATCTTGCCTCCTTCGTTGTCGCTCATGAGGTGGCGACTTGCATGATCGATTCTTCCGTGGCGTCGGCATTGGCAAGCGTTGTCGCTACCGTGCCGTCCTTGTATACCGCGATGCGATCGCACACCGCGATGAGTTCCGGCAGCTCCGACGACACCATGAGGATGGCCTTTCCTTCATTGGCCAGCGCACGCATGAT
Organism: Caballeronia udeis; assembly: GCF_001544555.2. GTDB lineage: Bacteria > Pseudomonadota > Gammaproteobacteria > Burkholderiales > Burkholderiaceae > Caballeronia > Caballeronia udeis. The sequence continues at coordinate 180,936 of NZ_FCOK02000005.1, forward strand.
CGAATAGATCTCGGCCTTTGCACCAATATCAATGCCGCGCGTGGGTTCATCGAAGATGAAGAGATCACTCTTTGCCGCGAGCCACTTGGCGATGATCGCCTTCTGTTGGTTTCCGCCCGATAGTTCGGTGATGTTCTGCGTTGAAGATGCGCATCGGATTCGAAGCCGCTCCTTGTAGCTCAAGCCGAATTCGCGCTGCTGCGCACGGTCGATCAGTCCGAGCGAGAGTGCTCGTCGCGTGCTGCGCAAGGCGGGAACGACAAAGATGTTCTCTTCAATATTCAGGTTATGAAAAAATCCCGTCGCACGCCGGTCCTCGGTCACGAATGCAAGCCCTTGCTTGACCGCCTGATAAGGCGAGTCAATCGTAATCTCGCACCCGTTGAGCGTCATCAGGCCAGCCGACTTTCGACGAACGCCGAAGATGGTTTCCATCAGCTCGCTGCGTCCTGATCCCATCAAGCCGGCGAAGCCGAAAATTTCCCCACGATGCACGTTGAACGAGACGTCGCGCACCCATCCATCGCGTGAGGAAAGATGATCGACGGAGAACACTACTTCGGCGTTTTTTGCATCCACACCGCCCGGTCGGCCGTGAACGATTTCCCGGCCGACCATCAGCGCGACGAGGCGGTCTGTCGAGGTCGTTTTAGCGTCGTAAGTGCCGACGTATTTACCATCCTTCAGGACCGTGACGCGATCGCCTATTATCGGAATCTCCTTGAGCTTGTGGGAAATATAGGCCACGCCCACACCATCGCGCTTGAGGTCGCCAATCACCGCGAAGAGCTTGGCGACTTCGGTATCGGTCAGCGACGAAGTCGGCTCGTCCATGATGATGAGACGCGCCTCGCTGGCCAGCGCCTTGGCAATCTCGACTTGCTGCTTCTCCGAGATGCCCAGGTCGCCAACCAGTGTGCGGGGATCACGTGCGAGACCGACCCGGGCAAGCACTTCACGCGCCTTGTTGTGCATGCGCTTGCGATCGACCACGGGAATACCGAAACGCCTGACGGTGGGAATGCGCCCAACAAACAGGTTTTCCTCAATGCTCAAATAGTCGATCACACTCAGTTCCTGATAAATCAGGCAGATGCCAAGCTGGGCCGACAACGCGGGCGACAACTTCGAGTATTCATTCCCGCCCGCCGCAATAGCGCCTGACGTCGGCTCATAAATGCCGCTGAGGATTTTCATCAACGTCGATTTACCAGCGCCGTTCTCGCCGAGCAACACGTGCACCTCGCCTGCACGTACGTCAAAACTCACATCGCTGAGCGCGGTCGTGCCCGGGAAGATCTTCGTGATGCCACGCACGGCTACCAGTACATCGTTCATCTGGTCCTCGCTGAATACGTCAGGCACGCGGGCTTACTTCGTGATCAGATGGGATTCGACCGGTATGAAGACCGGCGCCACGGCCGGGTTGATCGCGGGCTTGTTCTTCAGCGCGTCGAGCAGGAGGTCCACGGACTTGGCGCCCATTGCTGCGGAGTCCTGCGCGATGGTCGCTGTCAGCTCGCCGCGCTTGACCGAGTCAAGCGCTTCGGGAACCCCGTCCGTGCCCACCACGATCACCTTGCCGAGTTTGTCGGCATTCTTGACCGCCTGTGCGGCGCCGAGCGCCATGGTGTCGTTCGCCGCGTAAATGGCCTTCAGGTCAGGGTTACGTTGCAGGATGTTGGTGGTCACGTCCAGTGCTTTCGAACGATCCCAGTCGCCCGGCTGACTTGCTACGAGCTTGATGGACGGCACCTTTGCAAAGGCCTGCTTCGCGCCGTCGCGACGGGCGTCGCCCGAGACGTTACCGGCTTTGCCCTCGATAATCGCCACGCTGCCGCCTGCGCTGCCGAGCTTCTGCGCGATGTAATCGCCTGCCTTGTTGCCCAGCGCCACGTTATCGCTCGAGATGAAAGCGATTACCGAACCGCCCGCTGCCTTCAACTGGCCCTGGTCAATCTTCTCGTCGATATTGACCACATAAATGCCTTTCTTCGTGGCCGCCGCAACAGCCTGGATCAGGCTCACCGGCGAGATGGGCGCGACGCCGATAGCCTTGTAGTTCTTGTTGAGCACGTCTTCCACCAGACGCTGCTGACCCTGGATGTCATCTTCACTGTTGCCCGCGAGGATGTCGACGGTCACCCCCTTCGCCTTGGCTTCTTTCTGGATGCCGTCGCGCATGGCGACCCAGTACGGATTGGCCAGCGTCTTCAGCACGATCGCGATATCGGCGGCCTGCGCGGGTGTCCACGCCGTCAGCGTCAGGGCCAGCGCTGCGATGCCGGTTGTCGACTTGAGCAACTTTTGAACCTTCATTTTTCGTCTCCTGTTGTTCCGCCAAAGGCGGGTTTTCTAATGGATATGCAACGTGGACCGCGACTAGATTTGCTCCCACGCGCGCGCTTTCGACGAACGAAGCACTGCATCAATGATCTGGGCCGAGCGATACCCGTCTTCGAAAGTCGGCAAGCCTTCACGCGCTTCGCCGCGAATCACCGCATAGGTGTCGGCGACAAATGCTTCGAAGCATTGCGCATAACCCTGGGCATGGCCTGCCGGCAGCGTCGCAAGACGTCGTTGTTCGGCACTGCCGCGCGATGGGTCGCGCACCAGCAGCCGGGTCGAATCCCGGTCTCCGAGCCACAGGCGTTCCGGCTCTTCCTGATCAAATACGAGGCTGGCGCGAGCGCCGTCGAGTTCGAACCACAACCGGTTCTTGCGGCCCGCCGACACCTGGCTCACGGTGAGCGTTGTCAGCACGCCGGTGGTGGTCCGGAACAACGCGCCGGCCACATCCTCGGTCGTCACCGCCTGCCTTTCCAGCGACGCGCCCGGGGCAGGAGACGAAAACGTCCCGACCGTGCCAGTGGGACGGTCGTGCATGATTGTCTGGAGTGTCGCGACGACCGTCTCGAATCGTTCGCCGCTGATCCATTCGATCAGGTCGCACCAATGCGACCCGATGTCCGCGAATGCTCGCGACGGGCCGCCCAGTGCGGCGTCCACACGCCAGTTCGTGTCGTCCCGTCCGAGCAGCCAGTCCTGCAGATAGCTTCCGTGAATGAGTTGAAGCGCCCCAACGGTGCCGTCCTGCACCAGCGAGCGCGCCTCCCTGACCATCGGGTGATACCGGTAAACGAACGGGACCGCGGCAACGCGCCCCGCTGCTTGAGCTGCGGCCGCGAGCGCCCTGGCATCGGAGAGACTGGTTGCAAGGGGCTTTTCGCACACCACATGCTTACCCGCGGCAAGCGCCGACATGGCGATCGGGTAATGCGTGGAATTGGGCGTGCAGATATGAATGACGTCGACCGCAGGGTCGGCAATGGCTTCGTCGGCATTCGAATACGCGCGCTCCATACCCAGGTGAGCCAGATGAGCGGCAGCCGCTTTAGCGCTCTGCGGACTCGATGCCGCTATGCCCTTCAACGTCGCGCCGGCGAGCCGGCTAGCCCTGGAATGAACCGCGCCCATCATTCCTGCGCCGACGATTGCCACACCTAGTGTCTCAGCCATTTTTTTAAACTCCATTTGGTTGACTGGACATTAGCGGGGCAAAGCCTCGCCCGATATTTTGTATTATTTAATTCGATTTCCGACATAAATACTTTACCTATCGCCCCGGCGAGCACGCTTGTGGCTTGCGCGTGGATTAAGTAAGCTCGATTGTCCAAGGCCCTACCATGAACACGCCAATCCATCAGCCCGCCCCCTCCCGCCTCGCCACCTTCGACCGGGCTTTCCGGCTCGAAGAGTTTGAAATTCAAAGCAAACTGGCAAGGCTGATCGCTTCGTCTCAGGGAATCAGCCGCGCCGACCTTGCGCGTAACACAGGGTTCGCCCGTTCCACCGTGTCGCAATTGATCCAGCCGCTGATCGAATGCAACCTTGTCAAAGAGCAAACGCAAAGTGCATCGGCCAGGGGGCGGCCGGGCACGATGCTCGTGCTCAATTCCCGCGCGGGGCTCATCCTGGTGGCGGACATGGGTGCGACCCATGGACGGCTCGTCATCTCGGATCTTGCTCAGAGGCGGCTGGCGGAAAGAGTCTTCGGCATTGATGTTGCGCTTGGACCCGAGATCGTCCTCGATTCGATCGTCGACCAGTTCCAGCAGTTGCTGCGGGAGCACCGGCTTCTCGACCAATCCGTACGCAGCGTCGTGGTCGGCCTGCCGAGCCCCGTGGACTTCAGCCGCGGCGTTTGCGTGAGGCCGCCCATCATGCCGGGATGGGACGGCTTCCAGGTGTCCGAGTATCTGCAATCGCGCCTCAAGAGCCCGGTGCTGGTCGACAACGATGTCAACCTCATGGCGTTGGGCGAGGCTCGCACGCGGCCCGCCCATCAGTCTCCATTGCTGTTTGCCAAGGTGTCGACCGGGATAGGATGCGGGATCATTACGTCGAACGGCATGTTGCACCGAGGCGCCGATGGCTCGGCGGGTGATATCGGGCACATCAGGGTCCCCGGACGTGACGACGTCATTTGCCGGTGCGGAAATATTGGGTGTGTCGAGGCAGTCGCTTCGACTACTGCTGTCCTTGCAAACCTGCAAGCATTGCCTGACGCCGGCGCGCAAAATGTGGATGACCTGGTGCGGCTGGTTCGCTCGGGAGACCGTCAGGCCGTCCGGCTTATTCGCGCCGCGGCTGCTGAAATAGGCGAAGTCATCGCAATGCTGGTCCACATGTACAACCCGGCCGCGATTGTCCTCGGCGGCCGGATGGCGAGGATCAGCGACGACTTGCTTGCGGGGGTTCGAGCAGTTGTCTACAGGCGGGCATTGCCGCTCGCGACAAGAAGCCTGCTTATCGAAAATACGGCGCTCAATCAATATGCCGGCGCGATTGGAGGAGCAGTCCTCGGGATTGAACGCGCGCTGTCGTCGAAGGGAATTGCTTCAATCCTGCATTCGGTCCCAAGCTCAAATTAGTCGCGACCGGCCGACATGGTGGAATCGGGCTGGGACCCGGTCAATGCGTTCCTGCCTTCGCTGCCCCAGCCCACTCAGTACCCTAGTGTTCCAAAGCGTGTACACGGGCGTGTGGCTTCGACTGCTGCCCTGCGCCACTCGCGGGAGCCTGCAGCCAGAAGGCCAGTTCGGCGTTGCTCGCGTGGCCAGTCGACGAGAAATAGCTGGCCTGCCACGAATCGTCTTCATTCAACCCCTGCCAACTATCCTTGGTCCCATGCTGAGCGAGCAGATAGCGCCAGCGATAGTGGTCGTACACATCCAGCACGTGGACAGCGTAGGCACACGCCAGGCTTACATTGCCTTCGATGATGACGAGATTTTCATCGTTGGTGGACGACGCCTTGTTTCCCAGATTGTGGCTGCCGACCACCACGGTGCAATGCTCGGGGTCGAATGGGTCGATCACCACGATCTTGTCGTGGATGACAGCATGGCCGGCTCTGGCAAGTTCCTTCTCCCAGACGCCAAACGCGTCGTTCACGCCTTGGGTGGGAATCACCTGAGCCGGGTCCGTTGGCTTCGAATTGTTGTTGTGAAGGTCGATGACGAAGTTACCTGCCCGGTCCGCATTGGTGAGTGCACCCCGAATGAAGAGCTTCTGATTCTTCTCCTGCGCAGAAGCGGCGGCATCAATAATGCTGGGCTGACCCGGGTCGAATGCGAGGAAGAGCACCGCCGATTTCGCGGCCTCTATTCGAGCATAAACATCTGCCATGTCGGGCGGTGTAACGCCCTTCGCCTTGTTCTTCTGGAGCGTGTTCGGCGAGAACCAGAGCGTCGTTTTCCTCGCGCCCGGAACCTGCACGGTAACCGGCGAAGCGTTTGCCGTGCGGAATGCTTTGCTTTGCAACGCATGAGGATCCGTGCCTGCATCCAGCGTGTCTTTCTTGAGCGCATCCCAGTAGGTCGAATAAGCACTCGCGAGTGACGGCGAACGGAACACGATGCTGTTGTTGGTCTGTGCGCAAAGGCCGGTGGGCGTCCAGTTGGTCGATCCGGTCAGTACGCTTGCCGGCGTGCCCTTGGCGTCGACATAAAGCATGAACTTGTTATGGCCAATATGACTGCCGTCGGGAAGCATCCGGTCCGTCACGTCAACGCCCGAGTGATGCAGCGCTTCGCGTGCCGGCGCGTTTTCCTTGTCATCGTCGTGTGACGTGCTGTCATAGGTATTTGACAGAATCAGGTGCAATTGTTTGTTGCCGACGAGAGACGCTTCAAGTTGTTTGTCGGCAAGCTCATACAACGCGCCGTAACAGCTTCCGCCCTGCGCCTTTGCCTCGGCGAGCAGCGACGGAAGCACCGTCACAAGGTCGCCTGCCAGTGACTTGCGCAGCGGGTCACTCGCGTCGGCAATACGTTTGAGCAGAGCACCGGAATCCGGCAAATCGGACTTGCTCTTGGGGAGTTGCCGGGCGACGGCCTGCGTCGCAAGGATTCCCCGATTGAAATAGCACTTGATGGCCTCGGGGTCGTCCTGAGGGCCATGTTCGGCCGCCAGGCTGACAGGGTTCGAATAGAGGACAGTTGCACCTGCGAGAGCAGCTAACTGCGGCGGCGCATCTTTGCTGAAGGTGCCTTGAAGCGGAATGATTTGATAAACGTAGGCACCCTGCTTGTGAGCATCCTTTACATACAGATCCTTCCAGAAGAATTTCTGGATTGGACCTTGTGCGGTGGTCTGCCCGGCGTGCCCTGAATTGGGGTCACTCGGAAAACCTGCCATGGCGGGCAGGGAAACACCCTGAGGGGTGCTGATGTCGAGCTTCGCGTCTGATGCATTAATGCGCCGGACGTCGAAACCAACACACCCGGACAGCTTGTGGTCGAATGTCCATGCCACAAGAATGACGTCGTTGTTCGAGAGAGCAATACATTTTGTGGACATTCATATCTCCTTGGTGCCGAGGGGCATCCGCGCCATGATCCCGACTGCTCGTTGAGCAACGAAGCAATTCTTGCGGTGGAGTAAAGATTGGGGGAACGGACGCGTTGCTGACAGGGTCTGTCAGTCGTCAGATAGTTGCTTAGTGGCTTGAACGTTTGATGACGCTTTGACGAGATGCGGGTCGCGCACTATTGCTGTGCATAAGAATTCTTTGTCACTGCCAGCGGCCCATGCCGTCCGTAAGCACTTACTGATATGAAAACTTTCTCGAATCAAAAAATGGAACGTATGACCTTCTTGGCACACCGTCCGCCGCTGTTGTAGGATTCAGCGCGGGTCCTTAGCGTGGGACAGCCAGACGTGCGCTATTGGAAGTTGATTGAAAACCGGCTTCGTTCCGAGTGCTTCTTCTACACCGTGCATTTTCCGAGGGCGTCCCTAATGAGTTTCCACATTCTCGCTTTGGCACCGGATGAGTTGGACTCGCGGGAAGACAACGCGCCTCCTCGGTCGATAAGTCCCGCTACATCCGTGGCCACTGCGTTTGCGGTTCTCGCCACCCAGACGTCTGCAGAGGCCATACGGCGCGCCCATGCACTGCATGCCGGATCTGAGCCCGAAGTTCTGCATAAGCTTCGGGTCGCTCTGCGTCGGCTGCGTTCACTTTGGTGGGCTTACGAACCACTACTCGATCAGAAAGATGCCAAGCTCAAGCGGGGCGAGTTCAAATACCTTGCCGATGCCGCGGGTAAAACCCGTGACTGGGACGTGCTCCGTGACATTCTCATGGCAAACCAGCAGAAACAGCTATCGCACCGGCGGCTTATCGTTGCGGTAGAAGAGCATCGGACCAACGCTCTTTCACTCAGCCTAAGAACAATTCGTAGCGCGGGCGTTGAGGAAATACTGCAACGCGCGGTGGCAGGCGCCGCGCACCAGCTGGATTCACGATCCGCGCTTCCCGTTCTTTCCGAGTTTGCTGAAGAGCGCGTTGCACGGGCTGAGAAGGCGCTGCAGAAGCGAGTCAGGCAAGCAACGGAACCCGAACACTCCGGGTATGCCACGCTGCACGAAGTGCGAATCTCGGGGAAAAAACTTCGATATTTGCTGGAGTTCTTTTCGCCGGTTCTGGCCCACAGCCACCCATCCACAATCGAGCGCCTGACCTCCGTGCAGAACGAACTCGGCAAGCTTAATGACCTTGTCACGAGCGAGACGTTACTTCGGGAGTATTCGTTTCAGCTCGGTGAACCTGACGGGGTGAAAGAAGCCGTCCAATACTTCGACGACCAGAAAAGGCGTCACATGCGCGCTGCGCACGAGATATTGCGGACCGCGTCGTAAAGCAGCAGGGCGAGTGCTCACACGTCAAGCCTTGGTTACGACGCGGAGTCGGCTCCGCTGCGATCCGCTTCCTGATGAGCGTTCACCGCGAGCACCTGCTCATCCGCATTCATCGATTGCAAGGGAAGCGCAATGAACACGCTGATGCGCCTTAGGATCTGGCGGAAAACCCGTTCGAACGCCTGCTTCTGCAAGTCCTCGGTCGCAAACTCGGCGAGCGGGTCGTCAAATGTCCATCGGCAAAATACAGGCGAGCCTGGGAAGTTCGGCGCGTGTGCCTCATCGGCCTCGTCGCACATGGCGACGATCACATCCATACGCGGGGCGTCGGCATCGACAAATCTCTGCCAACTCTTGGGCTGCAAAAGATGGATGTCAGCGATTGTCGAGCTAAGTTGCGCAATGGTCAGCGGGTGAACTCGCGCCGCGGGCTCGACCCCGGCGCTGAATGCTTCGAACCTGTCTGGTGCGAGTTGCCTGAGCAGGGATTCAGCCATGATGCTGCGCGCAGAATTTGCACGGCAGAGGAACAGGACCTTGCATTTGGCATTCATGGCGCTACCCCAATTTGATGGCGGTGGTTTCTCGCGCGAATCCTACAGCCGCAGTTTGGCAATCCAATGACACTGCAGTGACAGGGCATCAGGGCGTGCGTCGTCTAACGGGCTTGACCGTGATTCCCCCGGACCCGCGTCAGACGGCACTTCTGACTTTAATAAGTGGCGAAATCTCGCGACGCACATCAAGAATCATTGGCTAATTTGACCGGGCGGATGGCGCGTCCTTTCGCAGCGGCTCACCGATAGTCACGTTCAATTGGATTTGCCTTATCGACAAGCCTCTACTCGTGCTCTTACAACGTATGCGGAGCGAGAGCGCTATGACACCGACTGATGCCAGCGAGGTTGTACAGACAATTGCGACCGAGACCAATACTTCGTCCGAGACGGTTTCCAAGCTCTACGCTGACACGTGGGCCGAGTTCGCGGAGAACGCGAGAATTCATGACTTCGTGCCCCTGTTCGTCGCCAAGCGTGTTCGCGCGACAATCAAGGCCGGTCAGAAGCAGCCCCATTAGAACGGGGCAGTAGGCGGACCGGATGGAAATGAAGTAACAACGATTGCGCAGGCCTCACAACGGCAACGGCAACTTCACGCAGAAGCATGTCAATGTAGCGGGCCGTTAAAGCGCCACCGTTTATCCATGTCTTTCAACAACACCACGTAATCGGACATTGGCGCTCTGGCGAAGCACGCATAGGCGCCTTCATTGGCTTCATCCCACAGAAGCTGGAACCGCCTGGCCGCCTCCGGCCTTGCGAGAGGCAATGCGAGCAGGCTTGCGAACGCAAACGAGATTTCCTCTGCTGTTCGATGCGTAGCTGCTGTCACGGGCTTTTAAATCCAGAGAATTTCCAACGACGAATAAAACCGCGATAGCGCAGATGGACTTCAATTCGCGCGGCGAATCCCCGCGAACAGTCAAGATCTTGTAGTCAGGACTGTGCCTTTTTCGCTTCCGCTTGAAACCACCACTCCATTTCCTTAAGAAGCGCAACGTACTCAGCCATCAAGGACGTTCCCATCACCTCAACTGCCGCGCGATTGGCCTCGTCCCACAAGTGCTCGAATACCGCGAGCGCAGATTTATAGGGGAGTTCTTGAACGGTCATCGTTTTGAATGCTACTCGTATTTCCGACGCGTTTCTGCGCTGTTGATTACTCATCCTGTGTGTCCAATACCTTCCCGTCATTCGCCGAATGGCAAGGTTCGTCTTTCAGGAGCATCGTACTATTATTTCATGACCGTGAACGTCGCTCATTCTGCGGAAAGACAGATTTGCATAGGATAACTGGATAGCTGGACAATGTATCGGTCCGGTGAGACAACCTGATGAATAACCGGAAGTGCTTCGCGAAGACGGAGCCAACGTACTTAAGCTACGTCAGGTTGCGTTAAGCCGACGCTTCAACAATGGCCGGAGTTCGTTCGGCTTTGAGCAAGCCTTCCACCATTCGCGTTTCGGCCCTGGCAATACTCTCGAGGGAGGCAGCAGACAACTGGCGGCCGAAAATCTCGAACGCTACACACAACCATGCGTATTCGACATCGCCCATCTGCCAGACACCGTCTTCCTTGCTGGTAGCGTCAATATGCATCATCGCCGCGAGCGCCTCTTGTATGTCCGCAATCTGGTCCGGCTGATATCCGATGAGGCAGAGCTCCTCGGCAACAAGCAACTGGCGGCCGAGGGTCGTAAATAGTTCACGCGATCCGTGGCCTCGCCGAAATGCATCCAGGCCCACATAGCACTGAAGAAGCATGGCCTGGGTGACGGGTTCGTGTGCAGCACGACTAAAGGTAAGTGCCCTTAGCAGCGGCGACATTGCCGGCTGAGTATGTTTGCGCGTTCGCGATTTGTTAGGCATGTCTGATTCAACTCCCTTCTGTAACTTCCGGTATCGCCGTCTATGTGCGGGTGCTGGAACAAGCGCCCTTTGAACACTAGCCTGCATGATCATCATGGCAACCCAAAATTAAAACCCGCTTAAGCGGCTGGGTAAACAACCTGCTCCTGCCGCCAACACGCCCCGAAGCCCACGCCGGTTTCATCGTGTTGCAGGCAGACAAGGCGCACCCGATGTCCGGCGGTAACACCATCTGCGTGGTCACTGCGCTTCTCGAGCTCGGAATGGCGCCCATGCAGGGGCCGAAAACCACGGCCCTGCTGGATACCCCTGCGGGACTCGTTACGGCCCGTGCCGCCTGCAAGAACGGGCGCTGCATCGGCGTCTCGCTGGAAATGGTCCCGGCGTTCGTTGAGCGCCTCGACTTCGAGGTCGGCAGGACCAGAGCAGACATCGCCTTCGGGGGCGTCTACTACGCGCTTATCGACGTGAACCAGATCGGGCTCGATATTGCACCGGAAAACGCACGACAACTGGCCGAATCCGGCGTCAAGCATCAAGGTTGCTATCAATCGGCAGGTTCAGCATCCACTGTATGAACAGATTAATGACGTGGCATGCGTCATGTTCCACAATCGCGTCGGCGATGAGCTCTACCGGACCTGCACGAGCTTGCCTCCCGGCCGCGTTGACCGGTCTCCGTGGGGGACGAGCAGTTCGGTAAATCTTGCAACCCTGGCCGCCCGGGGTCGTGTCAATACGGGCAGTCGTCTTACGTCGCGCTCCACTTGCGCGACTCATCAGCGAAGGACTGGTCACCATTCTGCCCAACCGGACTACGCTGGTCACGCCATTCGAAATAGAGGAGTTCCCGAAATATATTTCGGCTCTCGATCTCATGCAGCGGGCAGTCAGCCGGCTGGCTGCCACGCAGCATACCGCGTCGGATTTGGCCCGCATTCGCAAGGCCGACGATGTCTACATGGAGGCTATCGCCAGCGGCGACTTCCAGGCAATGTCCGAGACGAACAAGACGCTGCACACGGCAATCGCACATGCGGCGAACAACCCGTACTTCCTGGGGTACTACGAGCGGCTTCTCGGAGAAGGGCAACGCCTGCTCCACCTGCACTTCGACTTCACGGTGAGTTCGCCCACTGCAACAAAGCTTGGGCGCGATCACGATGAGTTGATTGATGCGATTGCGAGGCGAGACGCTAGCGCCGCCGAGAAAGCCGCGCATGAGCACACCATGCTTTTCCAGAAACGATTCCTCGACTACATGAAACAGAATCTGACGGAGTCCATGGCAATTCTGTAGATTCTGCAATAAAGCATGCAGCCGCAAAAGCTTCTTTCGCGACTGCCTCACTCAAATCCCGAAAGATTCCCACGGGTCACCGTGGCTATTAGCGACTCCTTTGCATCGCGAATACCTTACAGTACTTTCGCTCTCTCGAAGCGCATGGCATAGTGCGGGCACATCCATTCAAGGAGGTCGCCATGCCGACACTCGAACAAATCCGGGCGAACATGAAGAAACTGCAGGCCCAAGCCGATGCATTGATTGCAAAGAAGGCGCAGGCAGCGGTCGACGAAATTCGAAAAATCATGCTGGCGCACGGTTTGACTACTGAAGACATCGAGGCTAAAGCAAAGGCAAGGCGAGAAGCAAAAGCGGCGAACGGAAGTGCTTCCACGGTCAAGGCAAAGGCTGCCAATAGTCTGAAGGGCGTAACACCGCCGAAATATCAACACCCCAAGACTGGCGCGACCTGGACCGGCCACGGCCGCGCGCCGGCCTGGATCGCCGATGCCAAAAACCGCAATAAATTCTTGATTGACGGTGCCAATGCAAGCACTGTGAGCAAGGCGAAGACCGCGGGCAAGAAGGCCTCGGCTGTAGCTGGTGGAGTGGGTCACAGGGGACAGCGCACAGGTCCGCAGCCGGCCAAATACCTGGACCCCAAAACCGGGGCACAGTGGAGCGGACGTGGTCCGGCGCCTGCATGGCTAGCCACGGCAAAAGACCGAACGAAGTTTTTGATTGCAGGCGCGGCAGCCGTCGCCACTGAGACTACTGCGGCGCGCAAGGCGAAGTCTTCGGCTGTGAGCGGTGCTGTTGCAAAGAAAGCTGCAAGCAAGAAGGCAGTAGCGAAGCAGGCCGCTTAGGTCGCAAGATCCGCAACCTGAGCACTACGTACCACCAAGTTATCCGGTGAGCTGGCGAACCACCAGCACACCGGATAACCGAGCATCTACTACTGCACCCGCATCATCAGCGGCGCAACCGATTCAGCAAATTCTTTGCGGCATTGTGAGCGGCATAGTCCATCACATGCCGAGCACCCTCAGGAACAGGGTCCACCTGTCCTCCTCCATCGGCGTTGGCTCACGACCCTCAACTCGCCAACCACGCGGTCTCAATGGCAGCGTAGCTCAAACCTGACAGCCTCCACTTAAACCGGGGCGGATCACTCCCTTACTGGTGCGACGGACGTCTTTGGCTCGAAAAGAAGCTTTCGAGCTTCCTTAGCCGACGGCGGACCGTTATGGCGCTTGGCCACGTGCTAACCCTCGGTTTTATCGTTTCATATTTGAAACGACATGTTTTGAATTAAGACATAGCAAATCAAATTTTTCGACGATAGCATTAGCCGTCGTTGTGTTTGGCATTGGCAGAGCGGACGTAGAAAATGCACCGACCAAACGTCCTTTCAAAAGCATTAGCTGCATGCCGACTCATATTGGGTAGAACAAGAACGCCCATAGCCACCGGGAGCCATAAGCTCCGGGGAGCGCAACGATACGTACCCCCAACCTCCGGTTCGCCGCATTCGGGCGTTGACCGCTTTTCTCTTCGCCGCCGAGCACATACGCAGTATTGCGTCAAACAATCGTAAGGCACTGCGCGCATCCATTTCGTGGCAGCGCTGCGGCATAGCTATCCCATGTAACGCTCACCATGCGGCGCCAGAAACCAGATCGCGGGTTCTTGCTCCACGGACCGGTTTGGCGCCCCGAGCGGGTCGGCCGCAGATGCTGGTTTTGGTTGCCCAACAGGAGAAATCATTGTCGAAAGAAGCAAAGCAAGGCGCTGTGCTCGTGATGGGAAGCATCAATACCGATCTGGTCGCACGCTCTCTCTATTTGCCTCGCCCGGGGGAGACTATAGAAGGACAGGAATTCGCCCAGGTCTCGGGCGGCAAGGGCGCAAACCAGGCGGTTGCTGCTGCGCGCATTGGCGCGCGCGTCGCTATGGTGGGGTGCATCGGTTCGGACGACAACGGCGCATCCCGGCTTGCAGCCCTTGAGGCGGACGGTATTGACTGCAGTTCGGTCGAGACAGACCCTTCAACGCCGACGGGGGTTGCGATTGTTACCGTGGCCAACAACGGTCAAAACACCATTGTGGTGGTGGCGGGTGGCAATGGCCAGGTTACGCCCGCGATGGTGAAGCGCCACGAAGCCGCGGTAAAAGCCGCCGATGTCGTGATTTGCCAACTCGAGACGCCCTGGGATTCGGTCTTTGCAACGCTTGTCATGGCTCGGCGATTTGGCAAGGTCACGGTATTGAATCCGGCACCCGCAACTGGTCCTCTGCCCGCAGAGTGGCTGCCGCTCGTTGATTACTTGATACCCAACGAGGTCGAGGCCGCCATCCTGTCCGGCCTTCCGGTAGAGTCGGAAAGCGGAGCGCAAAGGGCGGCGCAAGAACTCCAGAGAGCCGGCGCTCAAAACGTCATAGTGACGCTCGGTGCGCAAGGTGCGTTTCTGCTGACTGAAACCGGCGAAGGAATCCACTTCGCTGCCGTCAAGGTCAATGCTGTCGATACAACCGCGGCCGGCGATACCTTCATTGGTGTGTTCGCGGCGCAAATAGCTGCGCGGCAACCTGTTGAAGCAGCGGTGAAGCTCGCCCAGCGGGCCGCCGCTATTTCCGTCATGCGTAACGGAGCGCAACCGTCCATACCTACCCGCGAAGAGGTGGACTGTGCGCAATAATCGGGCACCACAGCCAGCATCCGAGTGTATGCACTACTCTCACCTGTGTAATTGGAGCATTTGTGCAAGAGCTGGTGACTTATTGATCCCTCGTGGTGCAGGTCGTTTCCCCGGCGAACACCTCGTCCACTGCTCGCCCGGGTAAACCATCACGACTTCCGCTTGGCAATAATCGAAAAATCATCACATTCAGCCTATTTTCTGAATCATAGGCATCCTAATTATTTGCATTTTTTTAACTTGTACTTGCGACGACATATTTGAGTGTGTACGCTACAACTTGAATTGAGATCAAGCGCACAGGCATTAGCAACAGTTGCAATTGAGAACGGCTGTCCTGGGCCGGGGCTACCAAGTCGCCAAGGTCAAATCGGCAGACCCGGTCTCACGCGACGCTTGATCGGATGGCAACTCCTGCGGCACGCCGGAGTCACCCGTTCCATCCTGGCAAGGGAGCGGCAAATAAAGAAAAACGGTGTCGGATAGCAAGCTGTCTCGTAGGGGGCTGCAAGCCCCCTCACCGAAGACGATGTTCGACATCAAGCGGGACTCGGGCTATACGGTTGCACAACCTCACCATCATCGCGTACGAGAATTGATGACCATTTTCAAGCGAATGAAAACCAGAGAATTTTCCACACGAGATCATGGATATGGCCAATAGATTGCGGCGAGTCTTCCCTTCGCTACCGTGGCTTGCCCCTGCACTGATCATTTTGTTGATCGTGTATCTCCTGCCCCTCGCGAAGGTGCTCACCATCAGCGTCATGGAGCCAGTAGCGGGCTTCGGCAACTACGAAAAACTCCTTCTTGACGCGGGAATGCGGCACATTTTCTGGACCACATTCCGTATCAGCGGCATCACAACCTTGGTTTCGGTTGCGCTCGGCTATGTTGTCGCCCTCGCAATGGTCAACGCACCGCGACGCCAATTCCAGCTGATGCTGGTCTGCGTGCTGATCCCCTTCTGGATCTCGGTCCTGGTCCGCGCCTTTGCCTGGATCGTCCTGCTGCGCTCCGGCGGCGTGATCAATTCCGCTCTGCTCTCGCTCGGCATTATCAAAGAGCCGCTCGACCTCCTCTACAACGATTTTGGCGTGGTCGTCGGCATGGTGCATTACATGGTGCCGCTGGCCGTACTGACCATCTACGGGCAGATGTCCGGTATCGATACCCGCCTCGCCATGGCTGCCCGCGGTCTCGGCGCACGCCCCCTCTATGCGTTCGCCCGCATCTTTTTGCCGCTAAGCGTGCCGGGCATCTCAGCCGCCGTAATCCTGATCTTCATTACGGCGCTCGGCTTTTACATTGTTCCGGCCATGCTTGGTGGCGGCAAGACACTGATGCTGGCTGAGTACGTCAGCTTGATGATCAATGCCACCGTCGATTGGGGAATGGGCACGGCCATGGCCTCGACACTGGCCATCCTTGTACTCATGCTGATGTTCCTGTTGTCGCGGATCGTGGATCTGCGCCGCGTATTTGGAGGTACCTGAGGCCATGAAAACGACTTCGCGTCGAGGCATCCTGCTGGCGGCCGGCTGGGTGATCATCTTCTTTCTTCTTGCGCCGTCCCTGATCGTTTTTCCAATCTCGCTGACCGATACCAGCTATCTCGGGCTACCCGAACATGGCTTGTCGCTGCAACATTGGCACACGGTAGTCACTAACCGGGTCTGGCGCAGCGGCTTCATGCAAAGCCTGGTCATCGCACTCTCGGCCAGCGCCGTCGCGACAGCCGCCGGTACGCTCTGCGCTATCGGATGCTGGCGGCTTTCGTCGCGCTTCGGCGAATTCGTGCGCGTACTCATGCTCGCGCCACTGATCGTTCCGCAGATCGTCTACGCCCTTGGCCTCTATCGCTTCTATGCCTCGCTCCACCTGCTGGACACGTATGCGGGCGTGATCGCCGCGCATGCTGCCATCGGTCTTCCGTTTGTCGTGCTGACAGTCAGTGCCGCGCTGGTGAATTTCGATGTCCGCCTGGAACGGGCGGCTCGCAACCTGGGCGCGACCCCCATGCAATCGCTTCGACGGGTGCTTATTCCCAACATCAACGCGGGCATTATTTCGGGCGCCGTCTTCGCCTTTATCGCATCCTGGGACGAGTTGATCATCGTGTTGTTCATTGCCAGCCGCAAGATCCGCACCCTGCCGCGAGCGATCTGGTCCGGCGTCAACGAAAGCCTCGATCCGGCGATCGCTGCTGTCGCGGTCATCCTGATCATTGTCACGGTGCTGGTGCTGTCCATCTCGTTGCTCTCGGGCCGTCGCCAGACTGCGCGAAACCCTAACTGATTACCCGTCAAGACAGTCATGACTATTAGCCCCGCTACATTCAGTTTCCGGGCCGTCACCAAGCGCTATGGCGCCGTGACGGCCGTCGACAACGTCTCGCTTGACGTCAATGGCGGAACGTTCTTCAGTCTGCTCGGCCCTTCGGGATCCGGCAAAACGACCTTGCTCATGATGGCGGCCGGCTTCGAGGTGCCAAGCACAGGCGACGTCACTTATGGCACGCGAGAGCTCACGCGTGTACCGCCCGACAAGCGGAACTTCGGCATGGTGTTCCAGGGCTATGCGCTTTTTCCGAACCTGACGGTAGCCGAAAACGTCTGCTTCCCGTTGGCGGTGCGCAACATGGGCCGCGCGGAGCGCGAACAGCGAGTGCTTGCCGCGCTCGACCTCGTGCGCCTGTCCGGCTTCGGCGACCGTTTGCCGAAGCAACTCTCCGGCGGCCAGCAGCAGCGCGTGGCCCTCGCTCGCGCGCTGATCTTCGAGCCCGATATCCTGCTGCTGGATGAGCCGCTTAGCGCGCTCGACAAGAAGCTCAGGATCGGCTTGCAGATCGAATTGAGGGAACTGCAGCGCCGTATTGGCAAAACCTTCATCTGCGTCACACATGACCAGGAGGAGGCTTTGTCCATGTCAGATGAGATAGCGATTGTACGCAACGGGAAGATCGTGCAACGTGGCGCCCCAGAGCAGCTCTTCGAACGCCCTGCCACGCATTTCGTCGCCGACTTCCTTGGCGAAAGCAACTTCCTGGAAGGCAAGGTTGTTCATGCCGATGGCGCAGGATTGGTTCGATACGAAGCGCAGGGAACTGCATGCGTGCAGCAATCCGACGTCAAGGTCGAGCCTGGCGAACCGATTCTCCTGTCACTTCGGCCATCCAAGATTTCACTGACCTCGGTATGCCCGCCCGCCGGAGGCAATCTGACCTCCGGGATGCTGGCGGGATGGAGCTATCGGGGAACGGAAGTGCACTACGAGGTGACCACTCCTCTTGGCCGCCTGTCGGTCAACGCGCCGACCTGGCAATCGGACTTTGCTCCTGTGAGTGGGCAGAAGGTCTGGTTGAGCTGGTCGCCGGATGCGGCGACGATCGTCAAGGATGACCGTGGCGAAGCGAAGACCAAATCAGAGAAGCCCGCCTGAACTCCGGGCCGCTACGAACGGCAGTGGCAGCGGTACAGCAAGACCATCCCAAAGTCGGATCACCTAGAACAGGAGCATGTCGATGTCGAAGAAAAATCACGAGATGGATCAAAGCGTTTTGGACCTGGATACATCGGCCGGCCTCAACAGGCGCTCTTTCCTGAAGATGCTCGCCGCAGCCAGCGCTGCCGGCGCCATTCCGCAACTGGCATTCGCGGCGGACGATGAATTCGTCCTCGCCAACTGGGGTGGAACAGCGGAAAAGGCAGTCATGGAAGCCTTCGCCGACCCTCTCAAGAAAAAGACCGGCTTGTCACTGGTCGTCGACGGCAGCGGCGCGATGGCGGGCAAGGTGCGCGCGATGGAGGAAGCGAAGAACGTCAACTGGGACGTGATGGATATCGACCTTGGGAACATGGCGCAACTGGGCACCGCCGGCTTCGCCGAAGAGATTGACTACTCGATCGTCGACAAGTCGAAAGTGCTGCCAGGCCTCGCCACGCGCTGGGGCGTGGGCAACTATCTCTTCTCCTATGTCTTCGCAGTCAACGAAAAGAAAGTCAAAGGTCCCGTGCCGAAGACATGGGCGGACTTCTGGAACGTCAAGGACTTTCCAGGCAAGCGCGCCCTCCCCGGAATTTCAACAGGAACACTGGAAGCGGCGCTTCTCGCTGACGGCGTCGAGCCCGCGAAACTCTATCCGCTTGACGTCGACCGCGCGATCGCCAAGATCAAGCAACTCACCCCTCACTGCGTATTCTGGAAAACCGGTGCCCAGAGCGAAGATCTGCTGCGCCAAGGCGAAGTAGTTGCCAGCCTCATGTGGAGCAACCGCGCCGTCGTCGTGCGCCGCGACGTTCCAGGCATCACCTGGACTTGGGACAACGCCATTCTTTGTTCATCGAGTTGGGGGGTCCCGAAGGGCAACCCGGCGGGCAAGGCGGCGGCCATGAAATTTATCAACCTGTCGCTGGATCCCGCCAGTCAGGCCAAGGTGTTCGCGATCGTGGGCATGAGCCCGTCGAATCCGGCGGCCTCCGCGTTGATTCCGACAGCGGAGCGACAGTACAACGCAACGGCGTTTGCAGACAAGCAGGTGCAGCAAAACGAGGCGTGGTACGCAGAACATGGCGCGGCAGCCGAAGCGAAATACGTCAAGGCGATCGCTTCCTGAGCGCCCGGCCGGATTGCGACCGGCAATTAATTTTATTTAGGTATCCTCTATATAGAGAGTATGAAATGACTACCCGCTCCATACCTCGTGCCGATTTTGCTATTGTCTGTGGCAGCGCCAATTGGGGTCTGCGTTTTCCCGAAGACCTCGATGAACCCGGCGTCACGGTCGTTGAGCAAGATCTCGAATTTGACACACCCTGGGGGCCAAGCGCCGAGTGGAAGGTGCTGGAGATTGACGGCTCCAGGACCTCCGACGGGAAGGCGCGCACCGTGCTGACCGTGTTCTCTCACGGATGGCCACTGGACCGAATTGATCACGAAGCCCACAGGCGCGTCTTCTGGCTGCTTCAGGAGGCAGGTGTCCGCAAGGTCATAGCCTGTTCGACAGCCGGTTCGCTCAACCGTGCTGTCTTTGCAGGCGATTTTGTCATTGCGAGCGACATGCTTGAGTTGACCCAGACCCAGCACTCGCTATTACCCAGCCGTTACCACTACGACTGCTCGGGCAAGCAGCTTGTCTGCCCCACCTGTGCCTCGATCATGGAGGCAACCGCCAAGTCGCTATGGTCAGCCGATGCCCGCGTATTTGGTCCACGCTCACGCATGGTAGCGGCGCACGCATGGGGTCCAAGACTGACATCTCCTGCGGAAGTGACGGCGTATCGCTCGCTTGGCGCCGATTTCATCAATCACAGTCTCGCGCCCGAAGCCACGCTCGCCCGTGAGATTGGCGCGTGCTTCGTCAACTGTGCCTTTATCACCGCTGCGTTCGAGAATTACTTCTCTCCGCCTGAGCACAAACTGCTCGGCGTGGAGGAAGGCGCGCTGCGCAATATGAAACTCGCTGCATCGCGAATCGCGCTCAGGGCCATTGCCACATTCGATGCAGACGGTGGCTGCGCCTGTTCAAGCTTGCGTTCACCCATGCCTGAAGACTATGCGGGTCGACGCTAGCCCCAGCCTTATTGCCTGATCGGCTGGCCTGGAGATTCAAAGAGCCGCATTGCTGACCAACGCGGCTCGGCTTGGCTTGGTCAATAAACTTCATCGTCCTTCGTCGAATCCGCGCAGACGGAATCGTAAATAGTCGTTTCATCCCTGCAATTCCCGGAGTAGCAATTTAGTTTGATCACTTCCCCAACCGCGTTTTTAAATAAAATTAAGGGTTCCTAAATCATGAAAAAATTCCTGCCGTTAGTAGTCGGTCCTCTATTTTGCACGTGTGCGATGGCTCAGTCGTCGGTCACGTTGTACGGGATCATTGACGCCGGCCTGACTTATGTCAGCAATACGGGGGGACAGCACTCCTACCTCTTCGACGACGGCATCTCGTACGGAAACCGGGTCGGCTTTTCGGGCACCGAGGATCTGGGTGGCGGCAACAGGGCTGTGTTCAAGCTGGAAAACGGCTTTCGCCTGGGCAATGGCCAGTTGAATCAGGGCGGTGCGATGTTTGGCCGCCAGGCGTACGTAGGTCTTGGCAACAACTGGGGCACGCTTACACTCGGTAATCAGTATGATTTCGCATTCGCCTATACATCCGCATTCAACATCAGTGGGTACGGCACAGGCTACGGCGTCCACCTGGGCGACGCCGACCGGCAGGGCGGCGACCGTTTGAAAAACTCGGTCAAATTCGAAAGCACCAATTTCCATGGCCTGGTGGTTGCCGGCCTGTACTCGTTCAGCAATACGGCAGGTAATTTCCGCGACGGCAGTGCCTGGGGCCTGGGGTCAACCTACACAATGGGCAGCTTTTCCGCTGGCGGCAACTACACGCGACTTAATTCACCTACCGGCCTTGCAGGCCTTGATCCTTATGCCCAGTTCGGCATAACGACCATGCTGGGCCAAACGGTCGCGACCGTTAACTCCGCTACAGGCGCGGTAACCGACCTGCATTCGAGCACACCATTCCAGGTCGACTCGCAATCCATTCTCGGCCTGGGTGCTTCCTACGCCTTTAACAAACTGACGGTCAGCGGCGATTTCAGCAGTACGACCTTCAAGGGCTACGGGCAATCATCAACGCTGCGTGTCTACGAGACCGGTTTGCAATACCACGCGACACCTGCACTGTCGTTGATCAGTGGCTACCAGTACACCACCTTCGAAGGTCATCACTGGCATGAGGTGGCGCTTGCAACGCATTATTCACTGTCAAAAACCACGGACGTTTATGCCGGACTGGATTGGATGCGCGCATCGGAGGGTGTCGATGCCGTGATCGGCTATGCGTTCACGCCTTCGTCGGGGCGCACGCAAATGGATGCGCGCATTGGTATGCGGCACAATTTCTAGACCGCGGGCGAGAGCGCCCATGCAGCGCCCTCTCCCGTCACCTCTTCGGCCAACATATTTCCGGCTTCGAGGTACCAGGAAGATCGTTCAGGGGCGCTGTATGCCCTGAACGTTCACGCTTATACGGTATAGGGACGTGGATGCGACGATAAACATCTCATTGCGATTCTCACCCCCGAACGTCAGGTTCGCCACCGTTTCCGGTACATGGATGAGCGCAAGCCTGGTGCCATCGGGATGAAATACCTGGATTCCGATGGCACTGCTACTGAAGACCCAGCCTCGGTTGTCCAACCGAAACCCGTCGGACAGCCCTTCACCCTCGGCAATAGTGGCGAAAATCCGCGGGTTGCTCAAGGACCGGCCGTCTATGACTTCGAATACGCGGATATTGTGAAAGCCCTTGTCACCGTACGGGACCATTGACGTATCCGACACGTAAAGCAGTGACTCGTCCGGCGAAAATGCCAAGCCATTCGGGCAAATAAGAAGGTCCGTCATTACATCCAGTGTCTTTTTACGCGGGTCGAAACGAAACACATGACAACCGCGCATTTCCTGAGCGGCCTGGTGCCCCTCGCGGTCGGACAAAATGCCGTAAGGAGGATCGCTGAACCAGATTGTCCCATCGCTCTTGACGACCACGTCGTTAGGCGAATTCAGCCGCCGGCCATGATAGTTGTCGACCACGATTTCATCCACGGGCTGACTGAGACCCGGACCGAATCGAGTACGAATAACTGCGCGCTGACCGTGCGAGCAATGCAACAGGCTGCCGTCCGCCTCACGATAGTGGCCATTGGTATATTCCACCTGATCACGCCAGACACTCGCGCCCTCCTCAGGCTGCCAGCGCATCATGCGGTTATTCGGAATGTCGCTCCATAGCACGGACCCGTCTTCGTGCATCCAAATGGCGCCCTCGCTCCATATACAGCCGGTTGCAAGCTTCTCCAGCTTCGCATCGCTCCCCAGGAGATCGCGGGCACGTTCGTCATATATTTCCATAAGCGGATTAGTCATTCTGTTTTCCTAACGAGTTTGACGTCTTTCAGTCAACGCCGCCACCATCACGATAATGACGCCCGTCAACAACGTGCGCAAACCTGCGCTTGCGCCAGCGGTATTCAGCAAGGCAACCAGCAGGAACATAAACAACGCCCCGCCCCAGATGCCACCTAAAGACGCCCGGCCACCCGCGACCGACGTCCCCCCTATGACCACGACCGCAACAGTCAACAACAAGTATTCGTTGCCCTGATCCAGCGAATTTCCACCCGAGTAAGAGGCGATCAGACAACCGGTCAAACCCGCTAACGCGCCGCTGATCGCATACGTCAACAAGACATGGAAATCCGTTTTCACACCGGCCAGTCGCGCTGCGTTTCGATTCTGGCCGATCGCACAAAGTGCCCGTCCATAGATGGTGCGCGTGAGCAATAGCCAGACCAGCAGCGTCACCGCCATCGCGAAAATGGAAAATACCGGGACATAGTCTACGCGCGCCACCAGCATCTTCGCCAATAAGGCGGGTGGCGCCGTACGCATGCCGCGTCCATAGGCTATGGCGCAGGACAGGACGATCAATGCGCTAGCCATGGTTGCGATGATCGGCGGAATCTTCAGGAGGCGGATCAGCAGAAAATTGACGATTCCTACCGCCATTCCGGACGCGAGTGCTACCAGGATACCCAGGGCAATCAAACTGTTCGAACTTTGCATTGCCCCCATTGAGAGCGCGCCCGACAGCGCTATGACCGAAGGGATGGAGAGGTCTATATTGCCGGGTCCGCTCGTAATCACGAGCATCTGCCCCAGCGAAACCAGTACGGTGAAGGTCGAGAAGCTCAGTGCCGTCGTCAATAGAGGGCCCAGGCTAGGTCCCCCCCTGCCTGCGTTAAACAAAGTTGTCGCAATGAGGACGACAGCCGTTGCCACCCAGGCGCTCAGCCAGTAGCTGTTGCGTAACCCATTCCACGAAGGAACACGCGTGTCGCTCATGCTGGTTTTCCTGAATAGCCAATGGCGGTCCGCAAGCTGAGCGCCACGATAAGAATGATCCCTTGCATCGCCACTTGCCAGTCCGAGGATACCTGGTAGAAGTTCAGGAATGAGGTCGCGAGCGTCATGGTCAGGGCACCGAACACGCTGCCCAATGCATAGACTTTTCCACCCACGAATTCACCGCCGCCCAGGATGACGCTTGCAATGGAAATCAGGGTATAGCTGGTTGCCTGATTAGCGTCGGCGGAAGTCGTCTGTCCCAACAGAAGTAATCCGGAGACGATTCCGAACACCCCCGCCAAAGCGTAAACCGCCCCATGAATGCCCAGGCTCGAGCGGCCGCTTCGTTCAATCACTTTAGGGTTGCCGCCAAAGCCGCGGACGACAGTACCGAAGACCGTGATATTGAAAATGAAATAACCGATCAATGCAGCTAGGATGGCAAACAGTACCGGCAGGGGCACGAACGGCGGTTGCCACGCCATCAGGTCGACCAGATATTGGGGCGCCTGCCCGCCCGGGCTCGGAACGAGCAAAAGCGCGAATCCCAGCCAGACAAAAGACAAACCCAGTGTCACGACGATCGACGACAACCGGCGCACATGGATCAGGACACCGCAAAATACGTAGATGCCGATTGCAAGAACGTATAACAAGGCCGCCAGCCAGGGCGAGTTCGGCAATATGATCGCGCCAATCGCCGCGCACATTGAAATAAACGGTCCAATGGACAGATCCAGATCGCCCACCGACACCATCATCATCTGAGCCAACGTTGCAAAAACAATGGGAACAGATGCTCCCAACAGCAGCGTCAAGCCCAGATACGAGAGCGCGAGTGACTGATTCCTGTAGATCAACCCCAGCAGGATCGCGAAGGTGGTGGCGGACCGCAGGCGGGTGATATGAGCGCGAAAATGTCTCATGCCAACTCCTTGAAGGACAAGCGAAACAGCTCGCCTTCACTCAGGTCGGCATTTGCAATTTCCCCGACAATTTCCCCTTCGTTCATCACATAGATGCGGTCGCAGTGATATAGCTCCTCGAACTCCGTGGTGTACCAAAGGAACGTTCGCCCCTCGTCAGCTTGCGATCGAACAATGCCATACACCTCGTATTTCGTGCCGACATCCACGCCGCGAGTGGGATCGTCCATGAGTATCATGGGTGCATCTGCTCCCAAGGCGCGTGCGAACAATACCTTCTGCTGGTTGCCGCCTGAAAGTGATGAAATGGGCAGGTTCATGTCGGGAGTTTTCACCCTCAGTTTTTCCATCCATTGCCCGATCAGGCGATCTTCCTGAGCAAAGGAAATCATCCCCGCTCGCCCGCATTTGCCAAGCCACGACAAACTCATGTTCTTTGCAATCGACCATAGGCCGAACACCCCGTCGCTCTGCCTGTCTCCGGCGACGAAAGCCGTTTCGGTGTGCAGTTCGTTGCCATGCCAATCCTGGCGCCCCTTGTGCAACGCATGAATCAATTTGAGCAAGCGGGTTTGACCATGCCCTGCCAGTCCCGCCAGCCCGATAATTTCGCCTCGGAACGCCTTGAGCGGCAAACCATCCGCTAACAAACGCGCCTGCACCTGCAACTCGCCAGCTTGATGAACGCGGGTCGCCGCTTGTTCATCACGGTTCGTGTGTCCCTGGCCCATCGCCTCGACCACTTGCTTCGCACTGGTTTGCGCGATGTCGCTTTCGTAGATGACCGCACCCTCGCGCATCACAACGACGCGGTCGCTGTAGTTCATGACCTCGTGCATTTTGTGCGAAATCAATATGCAAATGCCGCCGCCACTTACAAAGTCGCGAAGATAGGTGAGTAGTTGCTTGGCCGATTGTTCATCCAGTGAGGAAGTGGGCTCATCGAGAATGACCAGCTTTAACGGATGATCGCCCGGCGTGAATGCCATGGCAATTTCGACCATCTGACGCTTGGTAATCGGCAGCGACTCGATAATCTGGTTGGCCCCCAGGCCGTGACGCGGGAAGATCTTGTCCAGCGCGCGGATCACCTGCGCACCGGCTTGTTTGCGCCACCCTAACGCGTTGCCCGCCGACGTTCGCAGACGCATGTTTTCCGCAAGACTGAGATTCGGGCATAACGACAGCTCCTGGAAGACGCAGCGTATGCCGTGCCTGATCGCTTCGTGAGTATTCCAGTGATGCTCGACCTTCCCCCCGTCCACATACAGCGTGCCCTTGTCATTCTTGAAGACACCGGAAAGAATATTCATCAGCGTTGATTTGCCGGCGCCGTTGTGTCCGACAATACCAACGCATTCCCCCGGATAGAACGCCAGGGTTGCGTCGTTCAACGCCCTCACCGCACCAAAGGTCTTACCGATTTTCTCGGTTTGAACGAATGCTGCATCCGCAGTGGATGTCATAAAAACCCTCATCACCGTCAATAAGTTCATTCGCGATGCGAAACCCGCCGAGGCAGGTGCGCATGCGTTAGTTGGCGGCGTGGGTTTTTACGTAGTCGGTGACTTCCTGCTGGCTGAAAGAGCGGTCAAATACACCCCCCTTCGGAGTGCTTGCCATTGATTGAACCAGGTCCTTCTGGGTAATGACGGCAATCGGCAGATTGATTTCCTTCGGCAGCTTCGCGCCGGCCAGCACCTGCTGCGCGTACCAGAATGCAAAGGTCGCGACGCCCGGTACGATCGAAGCTGATTGGGTCTCGTAGCCGTTTTTATCGTGCTCGTTTTTCCACAATTCCAGCTCGTCATAGCGATTGCCCATAAAAACCACAGGCAGTTTACGGCCGGCATCAATAAACGCGCGCGCCGTTCCCGCGCCGTCTCCACCCTGGGTGGTCACGGCGACGACATCGGACAAGGTTGGCAAGAGTCCCGCGACGGCCTTCTGCGCGACCGTTTGCGTATAGTCGCCGTTGACCGATCCGACCACCTTGAAGTCGGGATATTGCTTGAGACCTTCTTCCACGCCGGCATGTATCTGGTTATCCACCACGAAACCCGCCAGGCCTCGCACTTCGAGCACGTTGCCTTTTAAATTGCGCTCATGAAAATAATCGATCTGCATCTTTCCCATGCGCTTGAAATCAATACTGATCTTGTACGCGCAGGGCTCCGTAACCGTGCCGTCGAACGACACCACGACAATACCCGCACTACAGGCCTGCTTGATTGCACCATTCACCGCCGTGGGTGAAGCTGCGTCGACAACAATAGCGTTGTAGCCCTGCAGGATCATGTTCTGAATTTGCTGGGATTGTTCAGTCGCCTGATTCTGAACTGTCGTGAAACTAGGCGCTGCCGCGACGATCTTGCTGGCCACCGCCTGTTTGGTGACCTTGTCCCAGTCTTGCAGCATCTGCTGTCGCCACGAATTGCTCGCAAACGAATTCGAAAAAGCAATTTTCATATTGGTCGTCGGCTTCTCCTGAGCATGAGCGCCAATCGTTCCAAACAGGATGACGCCCAGGCACCCTAAAGTCCGCACGCAGCTTGCCACATTTCTTTTCATGCTTCGTCTCCAAAATGTTGTGGGCCAGCGCCAGTCTGCAGGATGGCCATATGTGAAATCGCTACTGTCCACTGCTGTCTATCAGGCAGCTTTCGAAACAACGCGTTGAGATCCACAGATCAGCCCGCCGGCCGGTCGACGCGCCAACGTATCCCGCTGCGATCAGCCTCGGCCGACGTAAGGCATATGACTGGCCATGACCGTCATGAACAGGACGTTGGCATCCAGCGACAAGCTGTCCATGTACAGGATTGCCTTGACCACGTTATCCATCGACATGCGTGGTTCCACCTTGATCGACCCGTCGGCCTGCAGCGTCCCCTTCGCCATCAACTCACTCATGTCAGTCACTACATTGCCGATATCTATCTGGCCACAGGCAATGTTGTAAGGCCGGCCGTCCAGCGAAGACGCCTTGGTCAGGCCGGTTATTGCGTGTTTGGTCGCGGTGTAGGGTGCAGCCTTCGGGCGCGGTGCATGCGCCGATATTGACCCGTTATTGATGATCCGGCCGCCCCCTGGCTGCTGTTTTTTCATCAGCCGGAAGGCGCCTTGCGTGCAAAGGAAGGCGCCGGTCAGGTTAACGTTGACAGCCTGAACCCACTGTTCATAGCTGATGTCTTCCAGTGAATTTTGGGGTGTGAACGTACCGGCGTTATTGAACAACAGATCCAGGCGGCCGAACTTTTCTTCAAGCTGACTAAACAACCGATTGACGGAATCTAGGACCGCAATATCGCAGGGCATTGCGTGTGCATTGCCCGCATGCGCGCCCGCCATATTCGCCGTTTCGGTCAACGCGCGTTCGTTTCGACCGGCTAGCACGACGGTGTAGCCTTCATCTAGTAAGCCTAATGCAACGCCACGCCCGATTCCTGAGCCTGCGCCCGTGATCAAGGCAATTTTCCCTTTCATCGTCACCCCTCCCTATTCTCCATCATTGAAAGATACGGGTTGTCGAGCGCTGCGAGACGGTCCGTCAAATAGCTGGCTCAATTACAAGTGGTTACCGGTAACTACGAAATGACTCTAACATGCGAAGATAGCCTGCACAAGGCGGCCCAATTGGTGATAACCCGAATCGGCTCACGTCAGACACGTCTTCGTCGAAGCGGGTGCCTGGCCGATTTCTAACTCACTGCATCGTTTAGTTCGGTCAAATCCCGCTGCCGCGTTTCGGTGGACAAGGACACGCCGATCAACGTGATCACTGACAGCGTCGCCATATAAATTCCCATCACCCAGAACGCGCCGCCTGACAGCCCAACGAGGTATATGCCCAGCAACGGCGCGATACCGCCCGACAGCACCGCGCCCAACTCACGCGCCAGTGCGACGCCGGAGTACCGGTAGCGATTGCCGAAGAGTTCGGAGAAGTGAGCGCACTGCGCACCCAGCATGCTGTTTGCTCCCAGCGCGAGGCCGCCGAACATGGCCACGTCCACCCACAGCGCGTCGCCCGTGTTCACCATCCACCACGAAGGCACGGACCAGAGCAGCATGAAGATCGCACCGCCCCGATACACCGCGATACGACCGATGCGGTCCGACAACGCACCGAACAGCGGCGTCGTGACAACACTCGCCATGCTGGCGATCAACGCGCCCGTCGTCCCTATCGACGTCAGCTCGGAGGGTCGAACACCCAGTTTCGCGGCAACGGTGCCCCCAAGGAATGCGATGACAACCGTGGTGTAGATCGTCGATCCGCCTTGTTCGGCGAATCGCATCAGGGTCGCGGCAAGCACGGGGCGGCGCGCGTGGGTAATAACGGTTTTCATCGGCGATTTGATCACGGCGTGCGCGCCCTCGAGGCTGATGAAAGCGGGACTTTCACGCAAGCGAAGCCGGATCCAGACCGCCACGCCGATGAGCAAGACGCTTGAAAGAAACGGGATGCGCCATGCCCATGCAAGGATGGCCTGCTCGCCCAGCACGTGCTGCATGACGCTGAAGGTAGCCGTGGCGAGTCCTAGCCCGCCAAAGATGCCCACGAACGGCAAGGCCGCGAAGAAACCGCGTTGCCGCACAGGGGCGACTTCCGCCATCAGCGTTGATGCCCCCGCCTGCTCCGCGCCGGCTCCAAAGCCTTGCAGCAGTCGCAGCAGTACGAGTGCCACCGCGCCTACAGTGCCGCTGGGTAAAAAGCCGACCAAGGTTGTGGAGGTGCCCATGATGGCTATGGTGACGAGCAAGACGAACTTGCGCCCCTTCCGGTCGCCGATAGACCCAAAAAACAGGCCACCGAACGGCCTTGCAAGAAAGCCCGCACCGTAGGTGCCGAAGCTCGCCATCAACCCGGCTTTCGTGCCAAGTGCAGGAAAGAAAATATGGCTGAACACCAATGCCGACGCGAGTCCGAAGATCGCGAAATCGTAGTACTCGAGCGCGCTGCCAACGGCCCCCGTCAATATCGCGCGCCTCAACTGTTGCGGCGATACGGGCGCTCTCTTAGCCGCCCCTGACGGTGGAACCTGCGTAGCGGCGCTTGCCTGCGCGGGCACAGTGGGGTGCTGCAAATCCATTTGCGTCTCCTTTGCAAATCGATGCCGTTTGATTGAACTCCGGCTATTTCTCTATTTATGGGTTGCCCACCTGAGTATCTCGCTACTCCGAAGTCATCATCTGCTGGACATGGGTTTCGTCGTGTTGTATGGTTACCGGTAACTACTAATCAAATCTAACATGAGGAGATAGCGTGCACAAGACGGATTTACTGGTAGTCGTGCGTTACCCCGAAGCGGACATGGCCGAGCTCGAACGGCATTACACGCTTCACGTCCTGTCCGATTCGACCGATCGTGCTGCGTTGCTGGCGAACGTGGGGCCGCGCATCCTTGCGGTGGCGACCAATGGAGAGGCTGGCGCCAGCGCTGAGTTGATCGACGCGTTGCCGCAACTTGAAATCATCGTGTCTTATGGCGTCGGGGTCGATGCGATCGATCTCGCACACGCCGCGAAGCGCGGCATCCGCGTCACGAACACGCCGGATGTGCTGACGGGTGACGTCGCGGATATGGGTATGGGTCTGATGCTCGCGATTGCGCGCCACATACCAGCGAATGATCGCGTGGTCCGCGACGGTCAATGGGGAAAAGTGACGCTGCCGCTGGCAACGCGGATGTTCGGAAAACGGCTCGGCATACTCGGGCTCGGCCGTGTAGGCCGCGCGCTCGCCAGGCGGGCAGCCGCATTCGATATGTCCATTGCCTATCACGATCGCGTCCGTTTCGACGATGTCGACTACACCTACCGTGAAAACGCGGTGGCGCTCGCGCGTGATTCGGATTTCCTGGTGATCTGCGCGGCGGCCGACCGGCAAAGTCATGCATCGGTAAGCCGTGATGCGCTGGATGCGCTTGGAGCCGACGGCATTCTGGTGAACATTGCGAGGGGCAGTATTGTCGACGAGCCGGTGCTGCTCGACTATCTCACCACGCGCCGCATCCGCGGCGCTGCGCTCGATGTCTTCTGGAACGAGCCGTCGATCGATCCGCGCTTTCATTCTCTCGACAATGTGGTTCTACAGCCGCATCGGTCGAGCGCGACCGTCGAAACCCGCGCGGCGATGGGGCAACTGGTTCGAGGAAATCTTTGGGCATTTTTTGAAGGTGAGCCGCTTGTTACCGAATACCCCACGCGTTGAGCTGCTCATCGAATGTCGGCACTCCCACCTCTGAATACAAAATTAACGGATAAATAAGCATGACGAATCAATCCATTCCCCCGAATTCTCACGACGAAACCGAAACCACAACGCCGCGCCTGCGTAGCCGCCGCTGGTTCGACGATCCCTCCGACCCCGGCATGACCGCGCTGTATCTCGAGCGC
>NZ_FCOK02000006.1 GCF_001544555.2 Caballeronia udeis
GCGAGAAAACCGCTGAAACCCTTGTCAGGATTGGTGCGCCCGGCTGGGATCGAACCAGCAACCCCTGCCTTCGGAGGCTTTGCTGCGCCGTCCGGATGTCCGCAGCGCCTACGCCGAGCTCACGCAACGCGCAGCGGAAGTGGGTGTTGCGCAGGCGGATCGTTATCCTAAGTTTTCGCTGCAACTGACTGACGGTTTGCTGGCGTCGTCTTATCTTGGCTTGCCCACGCTCACCGACAACCTCTTCAGCGCCGCGCTCAATGCGACGAGCCCGATTTTCAACGCCGGGCGCATCACGGCAGGCATCGAGCAGAGCGAAAGCCGCATGCGCGGGTCCGATCTGCATCTCCGGCAGACCCTGCTGCAGGCGCTGAAAGACGTGGAGGACACACGCACTGATCTTGTCAGTACGTCTGAACAGGCGGACCGCCTGAAGGATGCCTTGCAATCGTCCGACCAGTCGCTGCGTCTCTCTACGCAACTTTATAAGGGCGGTGCGAGCGGTTTCCTCGATGTGCTCGCGGCGCAGGAAGCGTATCTGCAAGACTCGGATGCGCTGAACCAGGCGAGGCGCGAACACGCGCTGGCAGCGGTCGCGTTGTACCGCTCGCTCGGCGGCGGCTGGAGCGAGACGAAGGAGGAGTGATGCACGCAATGATGGCCGATACGAGGCACGCGTAACATCGAGCATTCTTTGGGTTCGAGTTGCCCGTAGTTGCACTCGCTGGCGGCGAACCACGTCACCCTGCGCGGTCGTCGCACGCAGGGTCGACATCCACGTGCCGATCACCCCGTGCGACGAGTCCAAGGCTCAAGCAAGTTTAAAACCGCCGTTTCGACGCAAGTTGAAACGGCGTTCTATTTACGGCCACCAGCTGAAGCTTTATAAGATGAGGCGAGTGGTTTTCGTCGCGGGTCGACAAAAATCCCGGTGCAATCGAGCGTGCTGTGGAATATCGGCAGGGTTTGCCGCATTGGGTCAATATAAAAGATCGCGGTGCAAGTGGCGAATGCGCCAGCTCATTTTATTCAGCGGACGGCGCGCCGCGAAACTGCAGATTTTTATTGGTGTAGTAATCTATTTTCATCCAGCGTTCTGATGCCTAAAACGGCTTGAATCGGTTATCCAGGTCTGGATCCGGCCAAAAGTGCCGCCCGTGGCGAAATTCGTGCTGACGCAGGAAAAAGCGACCGGCGTACTTCGACCAGTGCTTTAAAAATGGTCGTGGCGCCTCCGCTGGTCAAGCACCTCCGCCATCCGTGCAATCTCGGTCAGACGTCGATTTGCCTTGCCTCACGCAACGATTGAGCGCATTCTTAATCGTTCCGATGCCGATGACCGCCAGTTTGCATATCGGTCTTCAGCAGATTTTCCCGACGGTCAGCGCAGTGTGTCCAGCGAGTGCGTTATGACCATCCATACCATCGAATATCGCGGCTATGCATTGCGCGCTTATTCGCAGCAGATTTTCCCGCCGCATGGCGATCCGTTTGCAAAAGGTCCCAAGCGTTTTTCTGCGATTGTTCAGATAGACGCCGTACCGTCCGACAGCGCAACGTCCAAGCGCTATTCGCCGGCAATCAAGGGCGCCGAGCCGGCTAACGCCGAAGACGCAATCGAGCTGGCCATGCAGTACGGTCGTGACATCATCGACGGCAAGGTCCAGGCAGGTGCTCTGTATAACGCGCGCAGCGGGCGCTTTTCCCGCTCCGTAAGGCGGTTCCAGCCATCCGTGACGGTTGCGCCCGCACCTTTGCAGCCAGGCGGCGCAGACAACGCCACATGAGCGGTAACGCTCGCAGTACCCACGCGCGGCAAGACCTCGGGACGTCGCGCAATAACTGAAGAACATCATGAACGACACTGTAAGAAGCTACCGCGGCCTCGAAATTTATCCGCTGATCTACCCGCACAAGCCGCGCGGCGCGGATGGTTCGCGCCATTACGACGCGGGTTTCGACGCCGCCGTGAAAATTTCCCGGCGCGGCATTGACGACAGCACGACCACCAGCCGCGTGTACCGCGTGCCGGGCGAGGGTCCGTTCAGCGGCTCGGGCGAAGCGCGGCTCGCGTCCACGCGCTATGCGGAACGGCTGATCGACGGCAACGTCGCCGGCGAATCGATCGCCGACCTATGAGTTATTCGCTCGATCATTCGCCTTCGACCGCTTCACTTGATAACCGGGCGGCCGACAAGCCGGCCGGGTGGGCCAATTACAACATGGCGGCCTCGTCAAGGCGCGCAACGGGCGGAACCATGCCCACGCTGCGCATCACGCGCCTGAGCGACAAGCGCGTGATCTATCCGTTTGTCGGTTGCGCAGACATGCCGCTTTTCCCGGACGCGCAAAGCGCCCGCGATTACGCGGAGCAGTACGGTGCAAGCCTCGTGGACGGTGACATTGCGGTGCCTGAGTGACCGTCCTGGCGCTTTGCCCGCGCGGCGAACGACTGTAAATCGGCTGTGATCGTTACACTGCGCGACTCGGCACAGTCCGAAATAGCTTGACACCTTACGCCGCGGCACGTAACCTGAAGGTCGAAGTATTCAAGAAGCTCGATTGCTGTTCATCATTCTGCCTCGTTATCTCCGCGGTATTTGTTGTCCTCTCACTTCCTTGAAGCTTCTCTCGCCTCAATACGAGGTTGCATCATTTTTATATTTTCAAGGATTTAATATGGATACCGGTATCGTTAAGTGGTTCAATGACAGCAAGGGCTTCGGCTTCATTACGCCTGACGCAGGCGGCGACGACCTCTTCGCCCACTTTTCGGAAATTCGTAGCGACGGCTTCAAGACGCTCGCCGAAAACCAAAAGGTTAGCTTCGAAACCAAGCAAGGCCCGAAGGGTCTGCAAGCTTCGAACATTACCCCGCTGTAATTGGTGGTGTAAGTGATTGATCGCGTAAATTAGCTCACGCTAATTTACGCGAGTAGTA
Source organism: Caballeronia udeis (assembly GCF_001544555.2). Classification (GTDB taxonomy): domain Bacteria; phylum Pseudomonadota; class Gammaproteobacteria; order Burkholderiales; family Burkholderiaceae; genus Caballeronia; species Caballeronia udeis. Next base: position 2,942 of record NZ_FCOK02000006.1, read on the forward strand.
AATGTTTTCGCGGAGCTTCGGTTCCCGGTTGCGGCAGTTGCCTGTATTGAACGACGCCGCTACCACCAGCATTGCACCTGTCTGCCTCTGCTTGCATCTGTTTGCACTTCCACTTTAGTCCGCTTTAGTCCCTCTGCAATCTCCTGCAACTTCGCTGCCACACGTCGCGATTCAAACTGAACGTTAATAGTTCGTTGGCGCGCTTGTGATTTCGGCTGCTTTCTGCTGTTTTTCTGCTGTTTCCTCTGCGAATTTTTAAGGCCTGGTGCCTGTTATCAACGCGTCCTGACAATCAATGTTGTCGGACCCGCGTTTGTTCGTGTGTTTCAACTTATGCATAACTCTAATATTTATTTGTACAACGGCTATAAAGTCGTTCCCTCCGCTCATCGTCTGCCTGATGGATCGTTTGCGTCGAACCTTTTGCTCGAGCGTAACAGCGGCAGCGAAAAGGGCAGCCGCTACCAATTCCACGTTCTCGATTATTTCAAGAACGAAGCGCAAGCGCTCGGTCATTCACGCAAGTGGGCACGGCACTGGGTCGACACCCGCGGCTGATTCCTCGCAGCGGGCCGTTATTCGCCGCATCGAAAGGGCTGGCTGTTTAAAGCACCCACCGACAACGTCTTTACAAGTCCGGTCTGACCGGCTTGCTCTCATAGTTTCCTGACACGTGCAGCAAGCGCATGTGTCCCGTCGGCGCACCCTGAGGTGCGCCGTTTTCATTTCAATTGATCAAATGGGCATTTAGCCTGTACGGACGGCGTTAAGCCCGTCCCAGAACGCTGCACTGGTGGAAGAAGCGGCAGCGGCATCCCAGTCGCTGCAGGATCAGGGCCGGCAGTTGACGGAGGCCGTGGCGTTCTTCCAGATGGAGGGGACGACCGTTGCGTCACATTCCGTCGTAAAACTGTTGGTTCGCGTGGCTCCTTCGCCGATCCCAAACGTGCCGTTAAACGCTCGCCTACCGTGCTGGCCGCACCGTTGAAAACGGCGAGCGCCGGCGAGGAGAGCTGGAACGCGTTCTGACGCACTGCCACCTCCGTGCAGGTGAATGAAGCGTTTTATATACGCTCGCTGTGTTATGTATTTACGTTCGAATAATGATTCGTTATACGAACGATTATTTTTGATTGGTCTCGTCGCGCTGTATTACGGACATTGATACGCTGGTTTTTAAGCGCCGGCTCCACGGTGCGGTGAGCGGCGCCGCGCTGGGTGCGGCGGCGGGCTTCGATGATTGGCGGTGCAGCGGCAGGGCGGATAGGCGCTGTCATCGGCACGCCCGGTGGCGCGGGTGTTCGCGGTGCGCTGCCTCACGCAATGGGCCGTGATTTGCCGGCGGCACTGAGAGAAGACGTAGTGTCAGCGGGCGGCGCGGTGTTGATCGTCATCATGTTCACTTGAGCTTGCCTTTCAGTTCAGTACAGCCGGTGCTGGTGGCGTCGACGTCGGCGTCGGCGTGAATTCAGCGCGGTTTCAGCGCAGTTTCAGTACTGGCACCGTTTCGGTATCGAGAAGTAGGTGGCCAGCATCTCTGCCAGGCGCCAGGTGGCGCAGGGCCGCCGGCAGTGAGCGTCGAAGCCTGCGTCTTTCAGGGTTTCGACAGGATCGGCCGGCCAGATGTTACTGATTGCGACCAGCAGGCGGCCGGTGAGGTCGGCGTCGGGGCGCAGTGCGTTGATGAAGGCGTAACCGGATTCGCTGTCGAGCCGCGTGTCCAGTATCAATGCCTGGGGTTTCCAGTTCTGCAGCAGTGACCGTGCGGATTTCAGGCTCTGGGTATGCATGACCTGCAGCCCGGTCAGCCGTAGCAGCGCGGCCAGCGATTCCCCGATCAGTTTGTCCTGATGGGCGATCAGTACCCGCGGTGATCCAATCGGCATGCGTGCCTGCTTGTTGCTCCACAATGCAAAGTGTCTTTCATCATCCGTGCCTGAGCGATTGCTCATGGTGTCCTCCTTTTGGTTTTATGTGACTGGGCGAGTCGCCGGAGCCGTATGACCTCCATGAACGGCTGTTTCGAATCCGGCGTTGGGAGTGCTGCGGAACCGATGACGCAGTGTCGCGGTGAAACGTTTGCCGCAAAACCCGGTCGAGGAGGGGCAGGGCCTGATTTTTCGGGGGGGTCGCAGACCCCCCTTCGTATCCCTGCGAAAGGGGGGGTGGCGACGCCCCGACATGCCGTTACCATCAGGGTGTGATTTATGGGAATGGCAATGGAAAACGGCAATTTCAAAACGGTGCTGCTGGTCGAGGATGAGGGGCTCACGAGAAGCGCCATGAAAAGCCTGATCCTTGCCAACGAACCGTTACTCGATATCGACGAGGCTGACGGCTTCGAACAGGCGACGGAGAAGCTTTCCGCGCGCTCGTACGATCTCGTTTTCCTCGACTATCAATTACGGGGGAATTCCACGGGACTCGATCTGCTGAACTGGATCGGGGAGCAGGAGCGCGAGGTACAGACCATCATGCTGTCCGCACAAGACGACCGCGATACGGTGCTGGAATGCATCAGGAGCGGCGCATGCGGCTTTATTTCGAAGGCGAGTGAGCAAGGGGCGGGCGTGTTCCGCGAGGCCCTCAAGACGATTCTGAGCGGCCGCGTGTATCTGCCCAATAGCGTGCTGGGAAAGGGCGGTCACAGCCCCAAGCCGGTGTCGACGCATTCCGGCGTGACGGTGGAGTCGCTGAACCTGCCGCCGCGCCTGACCGAAACGCTGCGCTATTTGTTGCAGGGTTTGTCGAACAAGGCGATCGCGAGAAAAATGAATATCAGCGAGAACACCGCCAAGGAGTATTCAAGCGATCTCCTCGCGCGGTTTCACGTGACGCGGCGCACGTTCCTGATCGTGGAGATGGCGCGCCGGGGAATCGAGATGCCGATGGGCAATACCGCGACTGCGAGCGCGTCACGGTAGGGTTGGCTGGACCTGAGAGATTTATAAAAACAAGTATGGATGGACCGGCGCGCTGAGAACAGCGGGCCGCCCTTTCACAATGCAGGCACTCTCATGTATCTACAAAGTTGCTACTGCCTTGGTGTTATGGCATAGTATCTACATTGACGATACAGGGGATTGAAATGCGCGTAACGGTGAAGAAATGGGGTAATAGCGCAGCAGTGCGCATTCCCGCCGCGGTGATGGACGCGATCAGCCTGAATCTGGACGAGATTGTAGACGTGCATGAGGAAGGCGGACGGATCGTTATCGAGCCGGTGCGCTCCAAAGAATACGACCTTGATCAGATGCTTGCCGGTATAACGCGGGAAAACTTGCACGCCGAAGTCAGTTTTGGCGCGGCACTCGGCAAGGAAACCTTCTGATGGTACGTCGTTATGTGCCGGAAGCCGGCGATATGGTGTGGCTGCATTTCGACCCGCAGGCAGGTCACGAACAAGCCGGGCACCGACCCGCGCTCGTGCTCAGTCCATCGACGTACAACAACAAGACTGGGTTGATGCTTTGTTGCCCTATGACAACGCAGATCAAGGGTTATCCGTTCGAGGTGATCATTGGTGGCGACCGGCAGCAGGCGGTGCTGGCCGATCAGGTCAAGAGCCTGGATTGGGGGGCGCGCAAGGCAACCCGCAAGGGCCAGGTTTCTTCAAGTGAACTCACTGACGTAAGAGCGAAAATTGGCGCCCTCATCGGGATTCCCAAAATCAGGCCCTAACCTGCCAGCAGGCTTACGCCCTAGCCTGGCGTTCGCGTTCGCTTCCCATCTCCTTCCCTTCAGCAAGCTTTTGCGGTTTCACCCACCGCGCGCCCCGATATCAGCGATGCGATCTGCTTGCGCAACTCAGCGGGGCTGACAGGCTTGCTCAACACATCGTGATCGCATGCAAGCGGCACGATGGTTGCAGCCGGTTCGCCGGTGACGACCAGGCACGGGCAGCGGCGCCCGATCTTTTGCGCCCCCAGCATGGCCACTTCGCGCGCGGTTTTGGAATCGCGCAAGCGGAAGTCCGTGATGATGAGATCCGGATAGCGTTCAATGGTGTCCAGCGTTTCTTCGAACTCCTTGAAGCTGCTGGCGGAGTCGAACAGCATGCCCCACTGCACGAGCAACGCTTCCGTCGATGCCCGCACGAGGCTGTCGTCCTCCACCAGCAATACGTAGAGCCCATCCAGCGGCACGGTCTGCAGATCGGCGGTCTCGCCTCGCGTACGCGGCGCGGTTTCGCCCAGAGGCGAACCGCAAATGGGCATTTCGAGCGAGAAGCGTGAACCGCGTCCTTCAGTCGATTTCAACTCGATCCGATGCTCCTCCAGGATCGACACCACGGCGTTCACGATCGACAGGCCGAGGCCCAGGCCCCGGTCGCTGTCCCGCTCGGTATTGCCCACCTGGAAGAACGGCTGGAAGATCGAGTCCCAATGTTCCGATGCAATGCCAATACCGTTGTCCACCACATCAATGCGCGTTCGCGTGGCCGAGCGCACCACGCCCACAATAACCACCGGCGTGGCTTTGTTGCTGGCATCGGCGTAACGAATGCCGTTCGACACCAGGTTCACAATGGCCCGCCCAAGCCAATGCGCGTCGCTGCGCACGTACACGGGCGCCTCAGGCATGCGCAGCCGCAGCTCGACACCGTGCATGGCTGCGAGCGGGCGCAGTTGTTCAGCCGCTTCCAGCACGGCGATCTTGAGGTCGAACACGTGATAGCGCGGCACGACCCGGCCCGACTCGAGCCGCGACAGATCGAGCACCGCGTTCAGGAAGCGCGCGAGGATCACCGAAGAACGGCCGGATTCATCGATCAGCCGGCCGGCTTCGGTGACATCGTCGTGGTGCAGCGCTTCGGCGGCAGCTTGCAGGAAGAGATTGAGCGCGTGCATGGGCTGCCGCAAATCGTGCGTGGCGGCCGCCAGGAAATTCGACTTCTCCTTGCTCGCGGTTTCCGCGGCGAGCATCTGCTGCTCCTTGAGCGCAAGCAACGCGTTGGTCTTGGTGTCCTGATCCTTCTTCGACGCCAGCAAGTCGAGGTTCTTTCGTTCCAGTTGAACGTTTGCGGTGAGGAGCTCGTTATTGAGCACACCGAGTGCACGCTCTGCCGCGAAGCGCTCACGCGATACCCGCTCCGCATGCACGCACACCCCGTGGCCGATCACGACCACGTTGAAGAGATAGAACAGGCCCATGTAGAAGTCTTCGGGCGAGAGAATCCTGATGGTGAGCTGCAGCACGATGACTGCTGAAAACGTGACCACGGCGGCCGTCAGCGCGACCCTGGACTTCAGGTAGAAAAAGCCGAACTGGAAGAAAAATACGAGGTAGAGGCCAACGAAATACCAGGTGTAATTGAACGGCCCGGGCGACAGGGCCACCAGCAGGAGCAGCAGCAAATTGCAGCCATAGACGCCGGTGAGGATCACGCGCTGTGATGTGGCATGCGTCGCGAACGAGGCCCTCAAGGTCAGGCTGCCGACGAACATCAGCAACACGATGCCGGCGAGCCGCAGCGCCATGATCTGCATGAAGACGGGTGCAAGCACCGCGCTTTCGCGGCCGAAGTTGAAGTCGTACCAGAGAAAGCAGACCCATACGCTCAGCGCGAGAAGCGCTGACGCGCGGCGGAACGCGCAGAAACGGCGGCTGTGGTCTTCAAGGAACTGGGCTTCGAGGGCGGCTTCGGGAAAGGGCTTGGGAATCGAGAGATTGCGGACGAGACTTAACCCCGCGTCGCGCGCGGACGAGGAAAAGAGCCGCGACGGCTTGGGCGCGGCAATGTCGGCAACATGCTTAGGGACGTCCATGATTCGCTCACTCGAAAAAGGGCGTGATCGATTACTTTAGCTGACCACGGGCCTGAAGCAAACATCGTTTTTTACAAAGTCTCTCAAGTGCTTACCGTCCATGACTGCATGTCATGAGCTTGATGACCGGCGCGCGCTCGCTCAGGACAAGCTCTCGCGCTACGCTCGCCATCAAGTTGACCGAATCAATATTCGTTCGGTCTGATTCATCTGATCATTAAAGGGTGCCGCCATGTCACGCATTTTCATTACCGGCTCAGCCGATGGACTCGGTCAAATGGCCGCCCGCTTGCTGGTTGCGCAGGGGCATCAGGTGGTGTTGCACGCCCGCCATGAAGAACGCGCGCATGAAGCGATGCAAGCCGTATCGGGTGCACAAGCTACCGTATCCGGCGATTTGTCCAGTATCGAGGAGACCACCCGCGTGGCTCTGCAAGTGAACCGGCTCGGACATTTCGATACTGTGATCCATAACGCGGCCGTGGGGTATCGCGAGCCGCGACGCATTGAGACCGTTGATGGCTTGCCGCATGTCTTCGCCATCAACACGCTCGCGCCTTACATCCTGACCGCGTTGATGGATAAGCCCCAGCGCCTGGTCTATCTCAGCTCGGGCCTGCATGAAAGCGGCGATGCCAGTCTCGACGATCTTCTGTGGGTGCAGCGGTCGTGGCAGGGCGCAAGCGCCTATTCCGATTCAAAATTGCATGACGTCCTGCTCGCGTTCGGCGTGGCGCGCCGCTGGCCGGGCGTGTTGTCCAACGCCGTGCATCCGGGCTGGGTGCCGACCAGGATGGGCGGCGCCGGCGCGCCCGATGACCTGAAGGCGGCCCCGCAGACACAGGCCTGGCTCGCGGTAAGCAATGATCCAGCCGCAAGGGTGACCGGCGAATATTTCTTCCATATGAAACGGCGCGAGCCGAGCGCGGCCGCCCGCGATGCGGATTTGCAGGATCGGCTGATCGCAGCGTGTGAACGCTTATCCGGGATTCGGCTGCCGGAGTGAGTACGTACTTGCCTTGCGGTAGCGGGATGTAGCGCACTACAGAGACATGATGAACCCGCGTCCGCGACCGGGAGTCTTCGCACGTCAATCGCTTCGCCATGGCACAGTCTTGGTTAAACGCTTTGGTTAAACCCTACTTACCCGGCAGGAGCCTTTTCGATGTCCGATTTCATTCTCGACAACCCGTTTCTCGAATTCCTCGATGCGCGCCTGGTTGCGTGGAAGAACGGTTATGCCGAGTTTCGCATGCCGATCCAGGCGCGCAACCTGAACCGGCAAGGCGTGTTGCAAGGCGGCGCGGTAGCGACCTTGCTCGATGCCGCATGCGGTTATGCGGGCCTTTATGCCGAGGAGGGCGAACCGGCCATCCACGGCTTCACGCTTTCGCTGACAGTGAATTATCTCGATACGGGTCTGGGTGAAAGCGTGACAGCGAAGGGTTTCATCGAGCGGCAAGGGCGCAGCATCTTCTTCTCGCGCGGCGAAGCGTGGGTCGACGACAAGCTCCTGATTGCGAGTGCGCAAGGGACGTTCAAATATGCCGGCACGCATGGCAAGAAGTGATTCTCTTCTAGCGGCGCTTCGCGTGAAGTTGTAAGCCTTGATCGACACGCATGCACGCGATGCAATCAAGCCGCCGGCTTGAGCACGACCTCGGTCCAGCCGTCATCGCGCGCATCGACCTGACCCGGTTGCACATCGTCCGGTTCGCGACTTCAGGGCCCGAGCAACCGCATTGACACCCGACGCACTCGCAGCCGGGTCCGGTCATCTCCATGACCTGTTCGACCGATGAACCGCCGCTGTCGTCAATGGAGAGACGCACCTGTCTTCCCAGTCAGTTTGAGCCGGTAACGACGACGGGCGGAGCTCGGCTGCACGCAGATTCTGCCAATGCCGGGCCGTGCTCCCATTCGTCAGGAGCGCTGCGTTCGTCCCGGCCGCACCCGTAGCCGGCGGGATCGATGTCGCTTCGGTCCTATCACCTTGACGTGATCGTTCTAGGAGCGGAGTTTATGGTCGCATCTACTCAAAGGGACCCATCCAGCGCGTTTCCGGTGTGCCGGCTCGCTAAAAAAACCATCCTGCAAGGCCGTTCCTTTTCCCGGGAGTCATCGAATGTCGAGACCGTTGGAAGCATCGCCCCCTGAAGTCGATCTGAAAACGCTGCGCAAGGTGATTTTCGCGGCGTCGATCGGCAACTTTGTCGAATGGTTCGACTTTGCCGCGTATGGTTTTCTCGCAACCATTCTCACGCGCGAGTTCTTCCCGAGCGGCGACCCGGCGATCGGGCTGCTCAAGACCTTCGCCGTCTTCGCCGTGGCGTTTGCATTCCGGCCGCTGGGCGGCATTGTGTTTGGCGTGATTGGCGACCGGATTGGCCGCAAGCGCACGCTTGCATTGACCATCCTGATGATGGCCGGCGCCACCACGCTGATCGGCTTGCTGCCAACGTACGCCGCCGTCGGCGCGCTCGCGCCGTTCCTGCTGACGGTCATCCGCTGCGTGCAGGGGTTTTCCGCCGGCGGCGAATATGCCGGTGCATGCGCCTACGTGATGGAACATGCGCCGCAACACAAGCGGGCGCGTTACGGCAGCTTTATACCGGTATCGACGTTCTCGTCATTCGCGGTGGCCGCGGTCGTCGCGTATGCATTGGACGCGTCCCTTTCCGCCGATGCCATGAGCACCTGGGGCTGGCGCGTACCGTTCCTGGCCGCCGCGCCCATCGGCCTGATCGGGCTGTACCTGCGGATGAGCCTCAACGAAACCCCCGCCTTCCGCGCGCTCGAAGGCGAGCACGACGTGGCGCACGCGCCACTGCGCGACACGCTGCGCACGCAAGCGTCGGGCATTCTGAAACTGGGGGCGTTCATCTCGGTGACGGCGTTGTCGTTCTATATGTTCACCACTTATTTCGCGACCTATTTGCAAGTGGCGGGCGGGTTGAATCGCGCGACGTCGCTGCTGATCACGGTGATTGCGTTGTTTTTCGCGGCGGCGCTGTGTCCGCTGGCCGGGCTGTATTCGGACTGGGTCGGCCGCCGGAAAACCGTGTTGACGGCGTGCGTCATCCTGATCGCGACCGTCTATCCGTCGTTCTCGCTGGCGGGGTCGGGGCACTTCTTGCCATCGGTGATTGGCGTGGGCCTGCTGGCGCTTGGCGGGGTGCTGGCGAACGTGGTCACGGCGCCGTTATTGTCGGAGGTGTTTCCGACGCGCACGCGCTATACCGCTTCCGCCATCACCTACAACCTGGCCTATACGGTGTTTGGCGGCACGGCGCCGCTGGTCGCCACGTGGCTGATTACGACGACAGGCAACAATATGTCGCCGGCGTTGTACCTGATCGTGATCTCGGTGATGGGATTGATCGGTGGATTGATGCTGCCGGAAACATCGAAGGTCTCGCTGCACGGCGCGGGTGCTGTTCATTCCGATGCGACCGCCGCTGCATTGAAAAGCGTACCGGGGTCAGCGGCGTAGCGGTTGCTGTTTGCTGCTGGTCGCCGGCGATGTGATGGCCGCTGAAACGGCTACGCCCGGCGTCGGCTGGACGTGCCGCGAGGCTGCGATCACGTGATCCACGAAGCGCAGTTTTTCGACGACGGGCGGCGCGAGCGCAAACGGGTAAGCGTCCGGCATGCCGAGACTGCGATTCAGGCTGTTCAACGCGTAGGTGAGCGGAAACCACTGTTTCATCAGATGATCGAAGGTGGCTTCGCCCGGCGGGGCCTTGGCCGAAAGCGTCGGGTCCAGCGAGTTTCCCGGCATGAGCGCGACACCGCAGGCCATGGCGGTGTCAACGGTGTCCACGATGTGCAGGTAATGAGCCCAGGTTTCCGCCCAGTCCTCCCACGGATGCGTGGTCGCGTACGCGCTGACGAACGATTTGCCCCAGTCCGGCGGTGGTCCGTCTTTATAGTGCGCGGCCAGCGCTTCGCGGTAATTCACCCGCTCGTCGCCGAATAGTGCGCGAAAATCCGTAATCCACGGGGTATTCGCAATCAGGCGATCGAAATAATAGTGGCCTATCTCGTGCCGGAAATGGCCCAGCAGCGTCCGGTATGGCTCACCCATCGAGAGCCGCACGCGTTCGCGTTGCGCGTCGTCGGCTTCCGCAATGTTCATGGTGATCAGGCCGTTATCGTGGCCGGTCAGCACTCTTTTGCCGCGTTTATCTTCTAGGAATTTGAACTGCAGCCCCGTTTTCGGGTTGACCTGACGTGATTCCACCCGCAAGCCCAGCACGCCCAGCGTATAGAGCAGGCGGCGTTTGGCTGCTTCCAGACGAAACCAGTAGTAGCGGCGGTTGGCTATGCGAAGGTTGGGAATGGTGTGCGTCAGCCGGCAGGCGTGGCACAGCGGGTCGGTGGACTCGGCCGGAACCATCCAGTTGCAGACTTTTTCTACTTCGTAGTTATGACAGCGTTTGTAAAGCGCGCCTGGGCGTTCCGGGTGCCGGCTGCGCCAGAGGCCGTGGCCAGCGTCTTCGAAAGCGCTGATTTCAGCGATTTCCGGAATGAAACCAAGCAGCGACTCGCAGCGTTCGCAGCGAAAATTCTCGAAGAACACCAGTTGATTGCAATGATTGCAATGGAACGTTTTCATAGGCCGGGGGTATCGAAGTACATGGTGCATGTTCCCCTAGTATGGGCATGCGCGCTGGAAGTTCTTCGAAGCAACCTGCATGCCGCCGGGCAGCCTCGGGCCTAGCTTACGCGTTCTGTCAGATTCGCTGTCACAACAGTTTTATATTCATCGGCGAGCAGACGGCGTTTCTGCTGGGGGACGCGTGGCGAGCGCAAGTGGGCGATGTGAGGAGATGCCCGGATTATAAGAGAGCGAAGGGCGCAGGTTTTCAAACGTGCATCCGCATAAATCGCCGCAACGCGATCCGGCCGAATGATTAATCAGGATGACGATCTAATTCACCAGCCAGCGAAGCTGCAACGTCATGAGCTCGTCCATCTGCTTCACTGACTCGGCGCGCTGTCGCTTGCGCTCACCGGCGCGGCTGCCGCGTTGGCGGGGTCCATCTCCCAGCCGCCGCCCAGCGCGAGGAACAGGTTGACCTGATCCAGCGCGACCTGTCCTCTTGCCGCAGCCAACTGCGCATTCGTCGATGTCAGCGTTCGCGTCGCATCCAGATCGGCGATAAACGACTCCCGTCCGGCGAGAAAGAAGCGATGAGTCTGGTCGGCGGATTCAGCCGCTGATTTCTGCGCGGCCGTCAACGCATCGGCGCGGGTGTAATCGGCGGCATACGTGGCGAGGCTCGACTGCGTTTCCCGCAGCGCCTTCAACACGACGCCATCGAACTGGGCAAGCGCGGCATCGGCGCCGTATTGCGCTTCGCGGATTCGCCCGCGCTGACCGTTCACCGGGAAGGTCCAGCTAATCAGAGGACCGAAACCCCATCGTGCGGTGGGTTGCGTGCCGAGATCCTCGAGCACGCCGGTAAGCCCCGCCGATGCCCCCAGGGTCACCGTTGGAAACAGCGCACCCGTGGCTACGCCGATCCTCGCCGTCGATCCGGCAAGCTTTCGTTCCGCCTCGCGTACGTCGGGACGCCGGCGCAGCAGCGCGGCGCCATCGCCGACGGGCAGCGGCTGCGCGATCACCGGTGTCTTGTTGCAGGCAAACACGCCCCTGGGCAGATCGGCGGGCGCACGCGCCAGCAGCGTGGCGAGTTGGTATTGCGCAATCCGCCGGCGTGCCGTGAAGACCGGAATATTTGCCAAGAGCGTTTCCACCTGCGTTTGGCCGCTCGTGACATCGGGCACATTGCCGCGGCCTGCCTGCTGCAAGCGCCGCGATACGGACACCCGCTGGCGCTGCAAGTCCAGCGAGCGTTGCGCAATGCCCAGTTCTTCCGCCGCCGAACAATTCTGCACGTAAGCCCGCACCACATCCGCTACTACCGTAATGCGCGCAAGATCGGCCGCGGCCTGGGTCGCGTCACTATCGGCGCGCGCCGCTTCCACGCCTCGGCGAAGCGTACCGAACAGATCAAGCTCATAAGAAATGTTGATGCCGATATCGCCTTCATTCGCGACCGGGACTTTTTCCGTCAGCAGGTATTGCTCCGCCGATTCCTGCGCGCGTTTGAACGCAGCCGACGTCCCGCCTGAAAAGCCGCCTTGCGCCTGCGCCACGCCGAGCGCGGCACGCGAACGGCCGAGATTGGCCGCGGCAACGCGCAAGTCCGTGTTCGACGCCATGGCTTGCTGGACCAGATCGTCGAGGACGGGGTCGTCGTACAGACGCCACCAGTGCGCCGGCACGGGCCCGCTCGAGATTGTCGACTGGCCATCCGCGCCGTCGAGCGGGGCGTTGGCGAACGGCGCATTGACGACGGCGTCTTTCGGTACCGAATAGTCGGGACCAACGGTAAAACACGCGGCAAGCGCGAGCACGAACGGCGTCAGGACGAGAGCGCGCGGCATCTTCATTGACTCGCACCCGGCGCGGAGGCGGTGGCAGTGCCGCTAACCGGCAGGACACCGCTAGCAGCGCTCACGGGAGCCGCGGCGGAAACGGAGGCGGAAGCGCCTGAAGCCGCGAAGACCCCGCTCGCGCCACCCGCACCCGCCGCCGGGTTCGATTTGGCGAGCGGCGCGATATCGCGTACCGACACCGTCGCCGTGCGCCCCGCGATCATGCGAAAGTCTGCCGGCACTTCATCCAGCGCGATCCGCACCGGAATCCGCTGCGCGAGCCGCACCCAGCTAAACGCCGGATTTACGTTCGGCAGGAGATTCGATCCTTGCGTGCGGTCTCGATCCTCGATCCCCGCCACGATGCTCTGCACGTGCCCGCGCAGTATTTTCGTCTCGCCCATCACCTTGATGTCCACCGGTTGCCCGATATCGATCCCGTGGAGCTTCGTCTCTTCGAAATAACCATCGACGCGGAACGAGTGCAGGTCCACCACCGACAGCACCGAGCGTCCCGCCGTCACGTATTCGCCCGTGCGCGGCGCGCGATCGTTGAGATAACCATCGACGGGACTCACCACCGTCGTGCGCTGCAGGTTGAGCCTGGCGGTATCGATAGCGACATCCGCATCCGCCAGCGCCGCTTCCGCCGTTTGCACGCGCGAATGGGTTTCCTCGGTCACTTCACGTGCCACGAGGTCGCCGAGCGCGCGGTTGCGGGCGTCTTCCCTACGCGCCTGATCGAGCGTCGCGCGGCGCTGCAGTGCTGTTGCCTGCGCCTGGCGCAGCGCCAGTTCGTAGCGCGCCTGATCGATGACGAACAGCACCTGGCCCGCGTTCACCGGCTGGCTGTCGACCACGTTCACGCTCACGATCAGGCCGCCCACGTCGGGCGCCACTTGCACGACGTCGGCGCGCACGTGGCCGTCGCGGGTCCAGGGCGCGAACATGTAGTAGTCGACCAGCCGCCACAACACGAATGCGGCGATCGCCACGACGACGAGCGTAAAGAGGATCTGTCCAACGGAGAACCAGGTTTTTTTCACGGTAAATTCACGGTAATAGCCGATGCGAAACAATGACCACGATGCCGAGCACGATCACGTAGATCGCGAGATCGAAAATGGAGCGATGCCAGACGAAACGGTACAGCCCGACACGGGCGAACACCCGCGTGACGATCAGGCAGAAAAGGTACGAGACCAGCATCAGTACCAGCACGGCGGGCAGGTACACGCCGTAGATATCGATTTCACCGATCATCGCGGGGTGCCGTCCGAAGAGGAATGGAAGGAGCAGCGCGTCATGCGGCAGGCCCCGGTTGGGGCGGCAACGCGGCCGCGAGCGTGTCCGGGAACAGCGACAGACGCATGCCTACCAGCGCATGCAATGCATCGCGGATCTGGCGGCCGGGGACCGTCTGGTCCGGCTGCGCGGCTTCCACCGCTTGTTCCGCCGCCGCTTCCGCCTGCACCGCGCCGCCGCGCCTGGTCATGCGTTCCAGCGCTATGTCGATAGCCGTCTCCAGGCTCGCCGGTACCGGCTGGCGTACGCCGCGCTCGACGCACTGCTGGAAATACGCCCGCACGCCTTCCAGCACGCGATCGACCGACGCGAGATCGGCGTCGTGCAGGCGTCGCCGCAGGCGCCGCAGATCCAGCGAGTTGAAGGCAATACGCAGGTCGCGAAAACTTTCGATGGACGGATGGCGCTGGTCGTCGCTGGCGGCCAGACGGGGGATGACTTGCATGAGACGGTCGATCATGCGCGCGGTGTGATTTTTCTGGTCGTCGACGGGCCGGGTCGATGCGCTGAGCGCCACGTCGCGCCAGCCCGAGCGGATCAGCCGGGCTGCTGCCAGTTCCGAACCGAAAGGCCGTGTCACGCGGGTCCAGACGAAGGCGAATAACAACCCTGCCGGTCCCGCAAGATTGCTGTTCATGAAGGTCAGGAAGTTCGCGTCGTAGGTTCCCTGGATGCTCATGAACGTGGCGGTATTCACGGCTGTCAGCATGGTTGCGAGATTGAATTGCGGGCGCGGGATCAGCGTGCCGATCAGGATGAAGGGGACCGCGAACATGATCACGAGCATGGGGAAGTCGTGCACCGTCGGTAGGATGACGAATAGATACAGCCCGGCGAGCACCACGGCAAGACAGGTGTAGGTGAAGAACGCGAATACTTGAGGCGCGGGTTCATCGAGGGCGGCGAAGAAACAGCACGCCACCGCGGCCAGCGTGACCGCGCCCGCGCCGTCGTTCCAGCCGGATGCAATCCAGAGGCTCGACGCGATGAAAATGGCCAGTACGGCGGAACCCGCCGAAAACAGCAGCATGCCGCGATCGAAGTACTGCTGCGTGCCGCCGAGCCGCCAATGCCGGTAACGGGGCCGCCAGCTGCCGTGCTCGTGCGTGATGATCACGCGCAGCGCGCGGCAATCCTGCCAGACATCGACGAGTTGTTTCAAGCGCCACAGGGTGTTCGAAAGCAACGCGCCTTCCCAGGTCCGCAGCCGGTCCGCGTCCGGTTGCAGGCTCGCGATCCGGCTGCGCAGGGCGTCGGCCTTGGGGTCGTTATTGGCATTGCTGGATGACGCCGCATCAGTGTGCGCGGAGAGCGGTTCGTCGAACCATGTGACGATATCGGCGAGCAGCGGTTCGAGGCCCGGTGGCGGCGGGTTCCGGCCGTTGAACAACGCGGCGAGCGGGTCGCTGATCGCCGACATGATCGGCATCAGCAATTGCATTCGGCCACGCAGCGCCTGCGCCCGCGCGAGTATGTCGGGCCGGGTGTGGTCGTAGGCAAGCTGGCTCAGCAGGAATTCGAGCGCGTTGACGGTGACCGCGAGCCGCTGCCTGCACGCCGAGAGGGTCTTGCCGCCCGTGCGCCTGGAGAGCGTTTCCCTGGCATAGAAAGCGGCGTCGCGGAACCAGGCGTCGGTCCGCTCGATCAGCGTTGGCGCAAGGCGGTTCGGCAGTATGGCGCTGCCGACCACGCTCGCACACACGATGCCGAGCAGGATCTCCTCGGTCCGCGTGACAGCCAGGTCGAAGATGCCCGCCGGGTTCATCACGGAGGGCAGTGCGATCAGCGGCATGGTGTACGCGGCCAGCATGAACACATAGCTGCGTGCGGTGCGGTCCGAGATGGCGAGAAGCAGCAGCGTGCCCGTCCACAACGCGACTATCGCGCTGAACCAGTAGGGCGACTCCACGAACGGCGGCACGAACAGCACGGCGGCCGATGCGCCGATCATGGTGCCGAGCGCGCGATACAGCGCCTTGGAACGCGTCGCCCCCACGAACGGATTCGACACGATATAAACCGTCGCCATCGCCCAATAAGGGCGCGGCAGTTCCAGCTTGAGGCCGATATACAGCGCCAGCATGGAAGCCGCGAAGGTCTTGACCGAAAATATCCAGTCGCGCGAAGTGGGGTACGTCATGGTGCGCTAGACGCCTTCTTCCGTATTGGTGTCGGTCGGGCCGATGGCAGGGCCTTGCTGTGACGCGGGTGTTGACGCTGGTTGCGTTTGACTGAACGCGCCAAGTTTAAACGCGGCGAATACCCGCAGGGTCGCTTCCAGGTCCTCGCGGCTCACGTCGTTCAGCACACCGGCGCGCAGTCCGATCAGTTCTTTCTCGATCTTGGCGGTCACGGAGCGGCCTTCGTCGGTGAGCGAGATGATCTTCGCGCGCCGGTCGTCGGGATCTTCGTCGCGACGCACGAGGTTGGCCGCGCACAACTGGTCGAGCAGACGCACCAGCGACGGCCCCTCGATTCCAGTCAACTCCGCGAGCGCAACCTGCCGGACGGGCGCGTCGAGCCGCGCCGCGATCAGCAGCGGCGTGGCGCAGGCCTCGGAGACGTTATAGGCTGCTATTACCCCTTGGCTCGTGCGCCGCCACTGGCGCGCAGCAATGACGAGCGCGCTGCTGACGGATTGGCGAAGGACATCGATTTCTGGCATGGCGGGCATTGTATTTCGCTGACAATTCGTTAGCAAGCTATTGAATTAATTTTTGGGGCGCGATGCGAGTGAAGCGAGGCGAGGGCAGCGAACAGCGCGGCTAATGCGTGCGGCCGCGTTGGAGCAGGAGCTTGCTGAGTACCGTGAACGCCATCGTGGGGAGTTCATCGAGTTTTCGCACGACGATGTTATGCGCATAAAACTTTTCTACGGCGTCGTCGAGTAATCCGATACCAATCAGTTCTATTCCCGAGTTCGCGATCTCATCTATACGTGCCCGCAAGTCGGTGCGCAATATCACTGGATGACCGTCGCCCGTGGCGGGATACCCGTCGGAGAGGACCATCAGGATGTGCCTCCCGGCGCGTTGTGCGGCGAGGCGCTCCGCGGCCCACGCCAGCGCCTCGCCGTCCGGATTCTCGTGACCGCAATCGATCGCGCTCAACCCCACCGGGTTATTCGAGCCGAAACGCTTGTAGACCTGCAGGTCGAGCCGTTCGACGCGCCGGTTGAAACGGTTCAAATCCACGCCTTCGGCCAGCTTCTGCTCATAAAGTGTGCGCATTTCCGGGGATTCGACCGAGCTGTAGCCGAGCACTTCGCACTTGAACGAAAGCTGCATCAACGCGTCGCAGAGTGCGGCGGCGCAGAGCCTCGCGAGGGCGATCTTTCCGCCGGCCATGGAGCCGCTTCGGTCGATCAGCAGCGTGACGGCGGCATCCCGCCCTTCAGTCGTGCGCTTGACACGAAACGGCGTCCTGTATCCCGGCGATATCACCAGCTTGGCCAGCGCCGGCCGGTCGATTTCCCCGCGCTCCTGTTCGCGTTTCCAGTGCGTCTGTTCATCGGCTTTCAGCGCACGTTCAAGACGTGCGGTCAGCGGCGCGGTTTCTGCGCGTGCGAGCGCGCGCAGATTGCGCCACGCGGCGGCGTCGCCCAGGCCGGTGAGGTCGGTGACGAGATCGAATTCGGTCGTGAGCGGAATGGACAGACGAGGCCGGCCATCGATCATGTCGATATCGAAAGTCATGGGCGCGGCCGGCGCCTCTGCTTCGGAAGCTTCCGAGGAGGCATCGGACGGCGCTTGGGCGGGGCTGGCGGCGTCAGAAGACGCCGCGTCGGACATTTCCTGCGACGCCGCAGCGTCCAGCGCATCCGGATCGGCCGATGCCTGCTCGGCGTCGAGGGCTTCGTCGGCATCGGCGGAAAACATCATGGTGTTCACGTCGCCGGCTGCGAGCGACCTGATCCGTTCCACAAGAGCCCGTGCGCCCGCCACGCTTTCGGCAGTCGAACGGCTGGCACGGGTGGTCTTCAGCAGTTCGCTCACGGCGCCGAGCGTCGCGATCAGGGCCGGAGTTCGTTCGGTCACGTCGGGCGCCTGGTCCCAGAGCGCGCGTTCGATGAACCAGATCAGCTTGTCGCGCCAGGCCAGGGTCGACCAGCGTGCGTGGGTGTTTAGCGCCGTTTGTTCATGTAGTTTCTCAACATAGCTACGTGCGCCCGGATAGTCGTTGAACAGGCGTTCGCAGACGCGCCGGTCTTCAATCGCTTGGGCAATCTGCCGGGTCGGGCCGGCATTGAGCGCGCTGATTTCACCGATGGCGGAGTATTTCGAGCGCGCCACCAGCAAGTCGAGCTGACCCGTGAGCGCGTCCAGGTTGATCGCGCCGGCGGACTCCGGTGGGATTTCCGGCAACACAATGCGGTCGCGTTCCACGCGTGGTCCGGTTGCGTCGAATGACACCGTCACGCCGTATCGGCCCGTCAGCACGCGCGCCATCTTGCCGAGCATGGCGTGCGTCGCGTCTGAATAGATCGGGCCGGAGCGGGACACGTCGGTTACCCGTAAGACACGATGGTCTCGCGCTTCACGCCGTTTTCCACATCGGCTGGCGTGAAAGCCGCGCTTGCGCTCGGGGAAGATCGCGCAACGTTGGCGGGATTGCACATGAGCACGTCGCTCATTCGTCGAACGCAATGTGATGCCGGATGATGCTGCGGATCAGCGCAGCGTCCTCGGCGCTCACTTTCGCGTAGATCGCCGGGCCGGCGGCGCGTTCGGGGTCGCCGGAACGCAGCATCAGGTCGGCCCAGTCAAGCAGGCGCCGGGTTGAAAACGCGCTTGCCAGATCCTCGCGGGCGAACGCCGCGCGGCAATCGGCGGCAACGGCTGCGAGCGTTTGCGCCATCGACCGCGTGAAGCGGCTCCCAAGCGTGCGCATCAACACTTCGGCCTCTTCCTCGGGCGACAGGTAGTTCATCAGATACACGCGCCAGCGATCCAGAAAGGCCTCGTTCATCAGGTTGGCGCCCTGATACAGATGCCGGTACACACTCATCGCACCGACCGCGTTTGCCGTTGCGAACAGCCGGAACGACGGATGCGGCGCCACCAGTTCGTTGCCCTTTTCCTTCAGCAGCAAACGGCCGTGGGGTTCGAGCACGGCAGTGAGAACGGCGAGTATCGAGGGTTCGGCGAAGTCGATTTCATCGACTACGAGCCACAGGCCTTCGCGCATGGCGGTTGGCAGGACGCCATCGACCCAGAGCGTTTCACCGCCTTTCACGGTCCAGAAACCCACGAAATCGCCGATGGTCGTCTGGCCGTTCATGTTCGCCCGCAGCACGCCGTGTTGCGTACGCGCCGCGACCTGCTCGATCAGGCTCGTTTTCCCCGCGCCGGTATGGCCGATCAGCAGCACGCGCCGGTTCTCCACGATGTCCTGCAGGATGTCGCCGAAACGCTCGGGAAAAAGATACGCGGGGTTCAGGGGCGGCACGAGCGGACCCGGCTGGCCGACAGGCATGTCCACCGGGCCGATCGCCGTGGTGGTTTCGTTTGAATCCGGATTCGCGCCTTGCGGCGTTCGCCTGGCGGCATGCCGGAGCTCTTTCAGAAATCCCGTTCTTCCCGCAGCCGGCAGCGGCGCAAGCGCGGGATCGCCCGGACGGAAAAACCCCTCCCGGTGCCACTTTTGCAATTTCGACTTGAGATTTTCGAGGTCGACGACCGTATCGATATTGGCCGGCCCTTCACCATAGCCATGTTCAATTCGATACATCTGCGGCCGGTCGGAGAGCGTCACCTGCCACCACTCTGCGGCCTGTCCCGTCGAGCGCTCGTAGCGGCCAATGTGAGGATCGTCTTGCAACTTCGGTTCGGGCGCGTTCATTGGCTTGCGGGCATGAGCTGGGTGAATGAGTGACGCTGAATGTTCGAAACTTTACACGGTCGACGGATGTGGCTCAGCGTGACTGGCACATTTGGGGTGGTGTCGAGGGATTTTTTAGGGTTGGAACGATGGGCGGTCGGGGTTAGGTATTCGTGATTTTTATGGCGATAAAATAGTTTAATAAGACGTGGTAAATATTTGATACTTAAAAATTTGTTTGTGCACAAGTCGCTAAATCCATGCGAACTCGAAATTTGTTCATAAAGACGTTATAAGTAACTGTTTTAAAACTAAAAAATTATCCAATCGGTACCTTTCGCTGTCCCCGATCTCCCCGCATGACAAAACCTTCACGCAAGCGAAGCGGAAACGACAATCCGTCTGCCTATTCTGAAAGCGCAGTCTCGGCAACAGCCCGGTACCCGTCGTGACCCAGGCTGCATCGCCTCTCAAGGCGATATGACAAACTCAAGGAGACACTCATGAAGACCCCCTTCAAATTCGCATTCCCTCTCGGACTGATGCTGGCCAGCGCGTGCGCTATGGCCTCGAATCAGCTCACTCCGCGCGAGTGCAACGCCTATCCGTTTAAACCGGCGCACGGCGAGCTCACGCATCGTGCGCTGATGCGCGAACTGACGGAGCTTGAGTCGGTAGGCTACCGGCCGGCGATCGATAACTACTCGCTCGATATCACGCAAGCTAGGGAGCGGCTTATCGATAAATACAATACGGACTGCAAGCCGCAGCAGGCGGCGACTAGTCTGCCGGCAACCAACGGCTGAGCGTGGTCGAGGGGTTTGCTGGAGCGATGCGTCCGGAAATTCGATGAGTTTCAGGGCGCGCGCTGCCGCGGCGGGTCAATTGGCGATGCCGTTGATCAGGATTCAAGATCTACCTCTTGTTAATGATTAACTGCAGAAATAATCAATAACTATTTGATTTTATGCAAAAAAACTAAAATACATGTTGTTATGAATTAGATCCAGGCGACATATAACTGATTTTTAAGGAATTTCATAAATTTCAACAAGATTTCTGTCGCCTTCAAGCTGGAAACCAGATCACATATCCTCCGTAGAAGCCTGATCTGCCAACTTGCCCGCGCGACACGTTCCTCCTCGCGATGGCAAAATACCCCCTCCACCTACCAGGAGCTGCAATGAGCACCCCGATCCAGCACGACTTCCGCAGCGATACCGTTACGCGGCCCAGCCAGGCCATGCGTGCCGCGATGGCATCCGCGGAAGTCGGGGACGACGTTTTCCGCGACGATCCCACCGTTACGCAACTGGAAGCCGTGATGGCCGAGCGTTTTGGCAAGGAAGCGGCTGTGTTCCTGACGTCGGGCACGCAATCGAATCTGGTCGCGCTGATGGCGCATTGCGGGCGCGGCGACGAGTACATCGTCGGGCAGCAGGCGCATGCCTACCGCTGGGAAGCGGGCGGCGCGGCGGTGCTGGGGAGCATCCAGCCGCAACCGCTGAACAATCAGGCGGACGGCTCGCTGCTGCTGACGGAGATCGAAGACTCGATCAAACCGGATGACTCGCATTACGCGCGCACGCGGTTGCTGTCGCTGGAGAACACGATCGGCGGCAAGGTTTTGTCGCTGGAGTACATGGAAGCCGCGACGGCGCTGGCTCGTCGGCACGGCCTTGCCACGCATCTCGACGGCGCCCGTATCTTCAATGCGGCGACCGCGCTCGATACGCCGGTGGCTACGCTGACCCGCTCTTTCGACACGGTGTCCGTGTGTTTATCGAAGGGCTTGGGTGCGCCGGTCGGCTCGGTGCTGGTCGGCAGCGCGCCGCTGATCGCAAAGGCGCGACGCACGCGCAAGATGGTGGGCGGCGGCTTGCGGCAGGTCGGCATTCTCGCCGCGGCCGGGCTTTACGCGCTGGAGCACAACGTGGCGCGTCTCGCCGACGACCACGCCAATGCAGCAACGCTGGCTAAAGGTCTGGCAGCCTTCGAACAATTGAAAGTCACGACGCCGGACACGAATATCGTGTTCGTGGAAGTGGACAGCACGATTGCCGATGACTTCAAGACACATCTGGCGGCGCGCGGGATTGGCATCACGTCGACGTATAGCGCGACCAAACAGCGCTGGGTCACGCATCTGGATGTGGACCGCGCGGCGGTTGAAAACGCCTTGGCGGCGGTTCGGGCGTTTTTCTCCGAACGGTAACTGCCGCGCGCGGGTTCAATCCTCGCAGGTTCAATCCTCTTTGATGAAATCGATGAATGCCCGCAGCGGCGCGGGCATGTGCGTACGGCTCTGGTAGTACAGAAACGGCCCTGAAAAACTCTCCCACCACTCGTGCAGCACGGGCACGAGTGCGCCGCTTCGTATTGCTGGCCGCAAGAACTCTTCGAACGTATAGATCATGCCCAGGCCGGCTGTGGCGGCGCCCACTTCAAGCTCGATCACCGACGCCACCAACGGCCCGTTCGGCGTGAATCGAACCTGTTCGCCATCGCGCTCGAAACGCCAGGCCGCCAGCACGCCGCTTGCAAACCGATGCCCGATGCATGCGTGCTCCAGCAAATCGCGAGGGTGTTCAGGCCATCCGTGCGCCGCAAAATAAGCCGGCGCGCCCGCCGCCACGAAATGCTGCGTGCGCGGGCCGATAGGCACGGCGATCATGTCGCGCTCGATCCGTTCGTCGTAGCGGATGCCGGCATCGAAACCTGCTGCCAGCACGTCGATAAACGTATCGTTCGATACCACCTCCAGCGTGATGCCCGGATGCGCCGCGAGAAAGCGCGCGACGATGGGCGGCAGCACGTGCATGGCCACAATGCTCGGGACGTTCAGGCGCAAGGTGCCGGTCGGGCTGTCGCGGAAACTGTTGATTGCATCGAGCGCACCGGCAATCTCGCCGAGCGCCGGTCCTAGCCGTTCCAGCAGACGCTGGCCGGCTTCCGTGACCGTGACGCTGCGGGTGGTGCGATTCAGCAAACGCACGCCGAGCCGGGCTTCAAGCCGGCGAATCGCCTCGCTCAAGGCGGAGGCCGACACACCGCGCAAGCGCGCCGCGGCCCTGAAGCTACGGACCTCGGTGACGGCAACGAAGGCGCTGAGATCGGAGAGATCGGGATCGTTCATTGTGCGGTTTTTCGTACAGCCCGTGCTGTGAAGGCCGGATTGTCGCACGACAAAACGCCTCGCATACTCTCTCGAACGCTCGCAATCACGCGACGCCCGACCCAGGAGACTTGACATGGACTATCGGCAACTCGGCGCGACCGGACCGCGCGTATCGGCACTTGGACTTGGCTGCATGGGCATGTCCGGCATGTACGGCCCGGCTGACCGGAGCGAAAGCATTGCCACGATTCACGCCGCGCTCGACGCCGGCATCACGCTTCTGGATACCGGTGATTTCTACGGCAGCGGCCACAATGAAGCGTTGATCGGCGAAGCGCTGAAGGGCACGAAACGCGATTCCACCGTCATCAGCGTGAAATTCGGCGCGCTGCGCGATCCGGCCGGCGGCTGGGTCGGTTATGACGCGAGGCCGGCTGCTGTGAAGAACTTCCTGACGTATTCAATGCAGCGCCTCGGGGTGGATTACATCGATATCTATCGTCCCGCGCGGCTCGATCCGAATGTGCCGATCGAGGACACCGTGGGCGCGATAGCGGACATGGTGAAGGCGGGTTACGTGCGTCACGTCGGGCTGTCCGAGGTCGGCGCCGAGACGATCCGGCGCGCGGCAGCCGTGCATCCCATAGCCGATCTGCAGATCGAGTACTCGTTGATTTCCCGGGGCATCGAAGGCGATATTCTCTCGACGTGCCGTGAACTCGGCATTGGCGTGACGGCCTACGGCGTGTTGTCGCGCGGGCTGATCAGCGGCCATTGGCAGACGACGCAAAATCTGGCTGGCAACGATTTCCGCGCGCATAGCCCGCGTTTCCAGGGCGAAAATGCCGAGCGCAACCTGCAACTGGTCGAAGCGTTGCGGCGGATTGCGGAAGCCAAGGGCGTGTCGGTCGCGCAGATTGCGATTGCATGGGTCGCGGCGCAGGGCGCGGATATCGTGCCGCTGGTTGGCGCGCGGCGGCGCGACCGGTTGGCCGAAGCGCTGGGGGCGCTGGATGTCGTGCTGACGCCGGACGAACTGAGTGCCATCGAATACGCCGTGCCGAAGGGCGCTGCAGCCGGCGACCGTTATGCGGCCGCGCAAATGGCCCATCTCGACAGCGAGACACGCCACAAGTAACTGCCCGGATCAGTCAAGGCGTTGGCGCGATCCGATTGCAAGTTGGCGCGATCGGATTAGTGCCACACGGAGGGCGCTCCTAGAATCTGGTGATCGCAGCACCTTTCGTTCACCATTAAAGGAAGCACCTCAATGTCTTCAGTCTGGTTTATTACGGGCAGTTCCCGCGGCATCGGCCAGGAATTGGCCAAGGCCGTCCTCACCGCGGGTCATCGTCTGGTTGCGACCGCGCGCCGTCCCGACGATCTCGCTGCGCTTGTGGAGCAGTATGGCGAGCGCGTGCGCGCCGTCGCACTCGACGTGACCGACCCCATGTCGGCACAGTCGGCCGTGCAGCAGGCCGTGGCGTCTTTCGGCCGTCTGGATGTCGTCGTCAATAATGCGGGTTATGGCAACATCGCGTCGATCGAGGAAGGTGACGACGCCGATTTCCGCGCGCAGATGGAAACCAATTTCTACGGCGTGTTCAACGTGACGCGCGCCGCGTTGCCGATCCTGCGCACGCAGCGTAGCGGCCATATCATCCAGATTTCATCGATAGGCGGGCGCGTTGGTTCGCCGGGCCTCGCCGCATATCAATCGGCGAAATGGGCCGTGGAGGGGTTCTCCGAGGTGCTGTCGAAGGAAGTCGCGCCGCTCGGGATCAAGGTGACGATCGTGGAGCCGGGCGGCTTCCGCACGGATTGGGCCGGTTCGTCGATGACCATCCACCCCCCCGGCCCGGACTACGCCACGAGCATTGCGCCTTTCATGGAGTACCGTGATTCGCACAAGCCAGTCGGAGACCCCGCGAAAGCCGCACAGGTCATCCTCGGCATTGCGGGACTGGATGAACCGCCGCTGCGATTGCTGCTCGGCAGCGACGCGGTGTATATCGCGGCGCAAGCGCACGAAGCGCGCAGCGCGGCGGATGCCAAGTGGCGTCACGTGAGCTTGTCGACCGACGCCGGCGACGCCACTGAATGGCGCGGGCTGGTCGACAAACTCGGGATCGTGAAGGAACCGGTCAAGGACTGAAAAGCGTATGAGAACCGATGGCGTTCCGGTCAGTCACGCACTGTTCGCACGGCTGCGGGCGCTGGGCGTGGATGTGCCGCGCACGTTCCGCGCGGCGGGCTTGCCCGTGCCGGCGGCGAATGCCGAGCCGGGCAGGCTGCGGCTGACGACGCAGAAATACTTCGCGCTATGGGACGCTATTGCGCAGGTGAGCGGGGACCCGGCTATCGGTTTGCGCATTGGTGCTGAAACCTTGCACGGGCAACTCGACGCAATGTCGCTTGTGGCGCTGCATTCGGCCAACTTCCGCGAGGCGCTGGAGAAGCTTGCGCGCTACAAGCGGCTGAGTTGTCCGGAAGAGGTGGTGGTCACCGTGCAGCGTGACGAGGCGGCTGTGACGTTCCGCTGGTTGCTGGCCAACGGTTTTGTCCCTGACCTGCTGGCAGACACCATGTTTGCGTCAGCGCTGGCCATCGCGCGGCGCGGATCGGGCGTGGCGATCAAACCGCGTCGCGTGGAGCTGACGCGGCGGGCGGCCAACCGGGCGATGTTTGCGCGCCACTATGGTTGCGAGATCGTGTTCGATGCGCCGAATGACGTGCTGGTGTTCGATGCGGCAAGTCTCACGCTGCCTTTCGTGACGCACAACGTTGATTTGCTTGCCGCCGTGGTGCCGCAACTCGATGCCGGACTGGCTGCGCTTGCCCGCGAGCAAACATTCGCCGATCACGTCGATGCCGCTCTCGCACGGAGCATGTGCGGCCAGCGGCCGAGCGTTGAAGCGCTGGCGCGTGAACTGGGGATCAGTACGCGAACGCTGCAACGCAAGCTTGCGCTCGACGGAACGAGTTATCAGCAGCAACTGGACCGCGTGCGCAGCCGCATTGCTCGCCGCTTGCTGGGCAGTACGGATCTCGCAGCCGGCGAGATTGCGTGGTTCCTGGGCTTTGAAGAGGTCAACTCGTTTTCCCGGGCGTTTAACCAGTGGGAAGGGACGACGCCTCAGCGATGGCGAGGCAATGAAGCCGGGGGCCGTGACCGGCTGTTTTCGGAACCCGTCGTTTGATTCGGAATGCTGATCAGATGACCTGGGCGCTCGATCATCGCGCAAACAATATCGCTGAATTGGGGAATCCTGAAGGTGCATCTTGAGGCCGCGCTCCTGCAAGAGCAGCGCGGGATCCACTTGGTCGCGGCGGCTCTCCTGGGCGCGTCGCGTTACGCCCAGTGACGGCTCAGGAATGTCGCCACCGCATCGAGCGCGCGGCGTGCAGCCGGCAGGTCTCTCGTCGCGCCCTGGAACACGTGGTGCAACCCTTCGTAGATCTCGAGCTGCACCTCGCCACCCTTGTCCGCGGCCGCTTGCGCGTAGCGCCGCGCGTCGTCGAGCAGGATCTCGTCGCTGCCCACATGGATCAGCAACGGCGGCAGGACCTCGGGCACGGCGTAGAGCGGCGACGCCCGGCCGTCCTTCGGATCGGCGCCGGCGAGATAAGCAGCGGCGGGTCCCCCAAGCATTTCCGGCTGAATGAAGATGGGGTCGCGGATGTCGGGACTGGTGACCGAGGCGCCGGTCATCGCCAGATCGAGCCAGGGCGAAAAGACCGCGATGGCCGCTATCGCCGGTGAGGTCGTCGCCGTATCGCCCAACACGCTGAGCGCCAGGCCGCCGCCCGCGGAGTCACCGACCAGCGCGACCTGCGAAATACCTTGGCCCTGGCGGCCCAGCCAGCGGCGAACCGCGGCGGCGGCTTCGGACGCGGCCGGGAACACATGCTCCGGCGCGAGTGGATAGTCGGCCACGAACGCCGCCACGCCCGCGCGGACCGCAACCTCGCTGGCCAGGCCGCGATACGCCTTGGCCGAGCCGAGCATGTAGCCGCCGCCGTGCAGGAAGAGGATCGCCCGGTCGGCCGGGGCGCCGGCCGGCCGCACCCACCAGCCGCTGACACCGTCGCGGTCGATGGCTTCCAGGGTAACGCCGTCGGCGATCGGCGTGCTGGCGATCATCGTGTCATAAGCCTCGCGCTGATTGCCGGTGGGGTTCGAGAACAGTTGGTGGATCCCGGCGAGCACAGCCCGCTCGATCTGGCGCTCGTCTTCGGACAGAACGTGCCGGGTCTCAATGGAGGTGGTGTTGGTGGCGGTGGTCATGGAACTTCCCTCTGGTCTTGGGGCCGGACACTTCCGGCCGCGTCTGGCGAGAGGATCATCCATTTCCATCTGGCACGGAAGTCCGGTTTCCGGAATACAATCCATTCCTGACAGGAAGTATTGGGAACCTTCAATGGATCGGCTCGACGCAATGCGCCTCTTCGTCCGCGTGGTCGAACGCGGCAGCTTTTCGTCGGTTGCCCGCGAAGCCGGGGTAGGCCAGTCGGCGGTCAGCAAACAGATCGCCGCCCTCGAAGCACACCTGGGTGCGCAACTGCTGCGCCGTACCTCGCGGAGCATGACCCTCACCGACGCCGGCCAGGTTTTCTACGAATCCGCCTTGCGGGTGGTCGACGAATTCGACGCGGCCGAGTCCCTGGTTGGCCACGGCCAGTCCGCGCCGTCCGGGCTGGTCCGGGTGACTGTCGCCCCGGTGTTCGGCCGGCTCTACATAGTGCCGCGCCTCCCCGAGTTTTTCGCTCGCTATCCGGACATCTCCATCGAGCTCACCGGCTCCGGGCGCAACATCAACCTGATCGAGGAAGGCGTCGACCTGGCGATCCGCAACGGTGAGCTCACCGACTCGAGCATGATCGGACGCCGCATCGCCACGGCGCCTTTCGCGACCGTCGCCACGCCCGCCTACCTCGCGGTGCATGGCGTGCCCTTGACCCCCTCCGACCTCGACGTCCACGCCTGCCTGATTTTCGCGCCGCTCCACGAGCCGCTGCCGTGGGAGTTCCGGGACGGGGCGAGGACCCTCCTGCATCACCCAAGAGCGAACTTTCGCACTGCCGACGCCGAACAGATCCGCGCCGCGGTACTCGCCGGCCTGGGACTTGCCCACAGCCCGGCCTGGGCGTTCGCGCCCGAGATCGCCTCGGGCGCGGTCCGCGTCGTGCTGGCCGACTACGCCCCCGGCCCGCTGGCCATCAGCGCCGTCCACCCCGCCGGCCGGCGCTTGCCCACCAAGGTCCAGGTGTTCATCGACTTCCTGGCGGAGATCCTGGCGGGCGATGCGGGGCTGACGGGGCACGCGGGCTGAGTAGCATTCAACGGCGCGGCCGTTCCCGGCCTGCAATAAACTACGAGGCTCGAATCCAGCCGCGGCCGTCATGCCGGCGCGCTGGTCCCGGAATTCCCGTTTGAAAGGACCGATCTTGCTTCACATCGAAACCCCGTTGATCCTGCATCCCGGACTGTCCACGTCCACGCGCCGCATCTGGCTCAAGCTCGAAAACCTGCAGCCCAGCGGCTCATTCAAGATGCGCGGCATGGGCTTGCTGTGTTCGCGGGCGAAAGAGGCCGGCAAGCTCCGCGTGGTTTGCCCGTCAGGCGGCAACGCTGGATTTGCGACGGCGTTTGTGGCGCGCTTGCTCGACATGCAGGCTGAGATCGTGGTGCCTTCCACAACGCCCGAAAGCACCCGCAAGCGGATTGCCGCGCTCGGCGCGACGGTGGTTGTGCAGGGCGATGTCTGGGACGAAGCGAACGAGCATGCGCTGGCGCTCTCGGCGTCCGATGAAGTCGAGTACGTGCCGGCGTTCGATCACCCCGTGTTGTGGGAAGGCCATAGCACGATGATCGACGAGATTGTCGGGGTGCTGCCGCAAATGGATGCCGTTGTGGCCAGCGTGGGTGGGGGCGGTTTGCTTGCAGGCATCCTGACCGGTTTGTTGCGCCATGGCCGCACGGATTGTCGCGTGATCGCGTGCGAGACGACGGGCGCGGCATCATTTCGCGCGGCATTGGATGCAGGGCATCCGGTGAAACTGGATCGCATCGACAGCATCGCAAAGTCGCTTGCTGCGCTTCAGGTGGCGAGCTGGCCGGTCAACGCCATCAGGCAGTTTCCGCACGAGTCCGTTGTGCTGCCGGATGCCGACGCAATCATGGGCGTGACGCGTTTCGCCGATGATCACAGGCAGCTCGTGGAACCGGCGTGCGGGGTGTCGCTTGCTGTCGGTTACCTTGATCATCCGGCGATTGCCGGCGCCCACGATGTGGTGATCGTGGTGTGCGGCGGAGTCAGCGTCGATGCGCGGATGGTGGCGGACTGGGCGGGTTGATCGCTCGTGCCGGGGATGCGTTGTGCAAAAAAAACGGCGCAACTTTCACCTGTCATATTTGTGTTTGATCGCCGGATCGTCTTCGTCCATCACGTCGCCGAAGCCCGTCGGCACGACAATCAGCGGATGATTCGCCGCGGTCTCATGGTTATCGGAAAGTGCGAAGGCCTCCGAAATAATTCTATCCACGTCCTGCCGCATCATCGTCACCTCAAACGGTAAATGGGCGGCAAACGGATCCCAGTCGAAGCACCCGACAACCGTCGATTGCAACGCATCCCGGGACAGTTGCGACGTGAACTGCACAAGCCCTTCGAACGCGGTGATCGAGTTGATGAACAAACCCGCGGGCAGCTTGCCAAGGCTCTCGTAGCCACGAGCAAGCGCTTGCCGGGCAACGGACGCGTTGTATCCGCAGCAGTCCACCGCATCGGCGGTTGGGCTGATTCCCCTCGCCTCGAACGCGTCGCGGAAGCCGAGAATGCGCTCCTCCGTTGCGTATTCGCCGGCAACCCCGCCAAGGAAAACCAGCTCTTCGGGGGCGCCACCGCGTGCCTTCATTTTGTCGATCAACACCTCGGTCAGCGCGCGAGCACCGCCGCGGTTGTCCGACACCACCGACGGTGCGCCGGCACCGGGCAGGTCGACATTGATGCAAGTCACGCCCGCCGCCGCACACAGTGCGTTAAGCGGCGTCGGGTTGCGCACGCCGGCAATGAAAAGCACTTCGACCCGTTGCGACAGCAGCGTTTCCGTGACGCTCGTCTCGACCGCCGGATCCCGCTGGGTACTGACGACGATAGGGCACAGACCCCGGCTTCTCGCCTGTTCTTCGAAGGTCTCCGCGAGCCCCGCAAAGAAACGATTGCGATAGTGCGGAAGAATCATGCCGGCGAGTCCGGAGCGGGAAAGCCTCAAGCCCCGGGCGCGCATGTTCACGTTGTACCCGAGCTGCTGCGCGCTCTCCAGAATGCGGTTGGCGGTTTCCTCCTTGATGCGATATCTCGCCCAACTTCCGTTCAGCACCATGCTCACCGCCGTGACCGACGTGCCGGTTGCTTCCGAAATATCGTAGATCGTGGATTTGCGTCCCTTGCTACTGCGGACCATCTGTATTTCCCCTTTCAATTGCTTGGCGCTCCACCCGGAGGCTGACCTGCTTCGGCCGGAAACCATACTAGGGTATCCGAGAGTTGACCATCAAGCTAAATGGATTCAGCATCGGTTCCGTCATTAGCTGAATGGATTTAGCAAAATGCTAAATAGTTCAATGATCCGGCAAATTGTCCACAATCAAACCAATGGACTCCCCGGAGCGAGAGCTCACGGAAGTCCACGCGGAGGAGACATGTCAAGGTACTTCGTACGCGCTCTGTGCGCAGGCGTCGCTGCATTTGCGTTGGCAACGGGCCTGGCTGCGGCCTCACCCGACAAACCCGTCATTGGGATCGTTGTAAAAATTGGCGGGATTCCGTGGTTCAACGCCATGGACGCCGGCATCAAGAAGCGAGCGGAGCAGCTTGGCGTCAAGGCGTTCATGGTCGGGCCGACCAGCGCTGACCCTGCGCTGCAGGTCCGGGCGATCGAAGATCTGATCGCGCAGCACGTTGACGTGATCGGCGTGGTGCCGAACGACGCCGAGGTCCTGGAGCCGGTGCTGGCGCGAGCGCGCGCTGCGGGCATCAAGGTCATCACGCACGAGTCGCCCAAGCAAAAGAATACGGATTGGGACTTCGAACTCGCCTCGGTCAAGGGCTTCGGCGAAGCGTACGCCAAGCGCATGGCGACCGCGTTGGGCGGCAAGGGGGAATACGCGGTCTTTGTCGGCTCGCTAACCGTGCCCTTGCATAACGCGTGGGCCGATGCCGCCATCGCTTATCTCAAGGCGAACGATCCCGGCATGACCCTGGTTGGCGACCGTTACGGTGTTGCCGAAGATGTCGACGCGTCGCGCAAGACCGCGCTCGACCTGATGCGTGCGCATCCCAACCTCAAGGGCATTCTTGCCTTCGGCAGCCAGGGTCCGATCGGGGCAGCGCGCGCGGTGGCGGAAAAGCACGAGCAGGGAAATATCCTCGTGCTCGGTCCGTTTTCGCCGGGGCAGGGCAAGCGTCTCGTGCACGATGGCGTCCTGACGGGCGGCTATATGTGGAACCCCGAGATTGCCGGCGAAGTGTTCGTGACCCTGGGTGTGATGGTCGCGAAGGGTGAGCCGATCAAGGACGGTACGAAGATCGAAGGCCTGGGGGTGGTTCACCCCGACGGCCACAACCTGATCGTTGACCAACTGGTGGATCTCAACGCGAACACCGTCGACGACCTCGCGAAGATGGGGCTCTGAGCGGAATCGTTTCGTTTCTCTGGAAGGGTGCGGGGCAGCCGAGGCTGTCCTTCACTTGATCGGTCAGGCCAGGTATGGGTTGCATCGGAGTGTCTTCATGGTTCCAGCGGCTTCGAAGGACCGCTTCGCGCCCTCGCGAGGCGACGCGAGCGAGATGGCGGTGGCGCTCGAGAACGGTGGCATCGGCGTCACGCCACTGCTCAAGCTTGAAAACATCACCAAGATTTTTGGTGGCGTAAAGGCGCTGCAGGCCGTGAAGTTTGACGTGATGCCGGGCGAGGTCGTGTGCCTCGCCGGTGAAAATGGCTGCGGGAAGAGCACCCTGATCAAGGTGATCAGCGGCGTCTATCAGCCCGAAGCCGGCGCCGTCATGTTGATGGATGGGCAATCAATCGGCGGTCTGGAACCGTCGAAGGCCCGCGACCTTGGCATCCAGGTGATATGGCAGGACCTCGCGCTATTTCCCGAGATGACCGTGGCGGAGAACATTGCCTTCGAACGCAACCTCGGCCCGCGTCCGCGCCTGGTCAACTATGGCCAGATGAAAATTGCCGCGCGCCGCATCCTGGAACGCCTGGGCGTTGCGATCGATCTTGGCCGCTCCGTACGCTCGCTGTCGATTGCCCAGCGGCAGATCGTGGCAATCGCCCGCGCACTCGTAGCCGACGCCCGGCTGGTGTTCATGGACGAACCTACTGCTTCTCTCAGTCACGCCGAAACCAAAGCATTGCTGACGATTGTCCGGCGCTTGTCGTCTGACGGGATTGCCGTTGTATTCGTCAGTCACCGGCTTGCTGAAGTTCTGGACGTATGTACCCGCGTGACCGTGTTGCGCGACGGACAGTATGTCGGCACGTTCCCCACTGTGGGCATGACGCAAACCCGCCTCACCGAACTCATGACCGGCCGCACCTTCGACTACGCGGTGCGCACGACGGACCTGTCCGCTGCGCCTGTGGTGCTGAAGGTGGAGGGCCTGTCACGTCGCAATGAATACGATGCCGTTTCCTTCAGTGTGCGAAAGGGCGAGATTCTCGGTGTTACCGGCCGGCTTGGAGCAGGGCGCACGGAACTGGCGTTGTCGTTGTTCGGCATGACGCGGCCGACTGCCGGCGCGGTCAGCCTCGACGGAACGAAACTGTCGCTCGGCTCGAACCGCGACGCGATTCGCGCGGGCATTGCTTACGTGTCGGAAGATCGCCTTCAGCTGGGACTCGTGCAGCAGCAGTCGATAGGCGACAACGCCGTGGCCGCCGTGCTGGATGATTTGCTCGATGCCACCCGCCTGATTGCGCCCAGAAAGCGCGACGCGCTGATCCGCGACTGGATCAGACAACTGGCGGTCAAGATCGGGAAGGCCGAAGATGCGGTATCGACATTGTCCGGGGGCAATCAGCAGCGCATCGTGCTCGCCAAATGGCTGGCGACCAATCCGAAACTGCTGATCCTGGATTCGCCCACAGTAGGGGTCGACGTGGGGGCGCGAGCCGGCATCTTCGCCATTATTCATAGGCTCGCCGCGCAGGGCATGGCCATCCTGCTGATCTCCGACGAGATCCCTGAGGTCTATTTCAACGCCGACCGTATCCTGCATATGCGCAACGGACGCATGATCGCGGAGTACGTGCCGGGAGCCACGACCATCGACCAGATCGAGCGAGACGTCCATGCCTGACTTGCGCAAATGGGGGATCGGCTCGATCGAGGCCCTGCTGATTCTCGTGATCGCCGCCATGGTGATCGGGCTCGGGGCTACGACTTCAACGTTCCTTACCCTGCCCAACCTGTTCGACCTGCTTAACCAAAGCGCGGTCAACATCATCTTTGCGGCCGGCTTGCTGGTCGTGCTCATTGCCGGCGGGATCGACATCTCGTTCGCGGTCGGCGCGTCCGTGGTCCAGTACCTGACGGCGCTGACCGTCATGCGGCTGGGCGGCGGCGACTGGGCATTGGGCTTCCTGGTGGCCGCCGGGTTCGGCTGTCTGCTGGGCGCGATCAACGCCACCATCATTTACCGCTTTCGCATCGTATCGATCGTCGTGACCATCGCGACCTTCAACGTGTTCTTCGGTGGCTTGATGTTCCTCACGGGCGGCGTGTCGATCTACGACCTGCCGGACTGGTGGATGAACCGCGTGTCGCTGATCTCGTTCAAGACGTCAGGCGGCGTGGCTGAGCTCGCGCTACCCGTCGCGGTGATGGCAGTCATGGTCGCGGCCACCTGGTTCCTGCTTCGGCGCACGACTGTCGGCCGGCAACTCTACGCCATGGGCGACAACCCGGAAGCAGCGCGGCGTGTGGGCATCAACATTGGCGCGATGCATTACGTGGCCTTCGGCTGGCTCGGGATGATGGCGGGTATCGCAGGGCTCATGCAGGCTCATTACGTGCAAGAGGTGGTGCCCAACGCGCTTTACGGCCGGGAACTCGACGTGCTCGCGGCCGTGGTGCTCGGCGGCGCCCGGCTGGGCGGCGGGCGCGGCACGATCCTCGGCGCAATCCTGGGCGTCCTCCTGACCGCCATTACCGCGAATGGCCTGAACCTGCTCGGGATCTCGCCCTATGCGTTCAAGATGATCATCGGCGCCATCATCCTGATCGCCATCACCTTGTCGAGTGAAGGCCTGGCCAAGCTGGTCGGATCGCGTTTCACGCTGCCACGTGCAAAGGTTTCATCATGAAAACGTCCTCGTCGCAAGGCTCCGCTGTGCCGCTCGTGCAAGCTGATGTCGTCGGCCTGTCAGGATTCCTTATCATTGTGATCGTGGTCCTTAGTTTCGCCTCGGACCGTTTCCTTACTACCGACACCTTTGTCTCGGTGGCGTTTCAGTTGCCTGAACTGGGGCTCTTTACACTGGCCATGCTGATGCCGCTGATCTCCGGCGGCTTCAACCTGGCCGTCACATTCACCGCGAACATAGCCGGCCTCGCGATGGCCTGGGTGCTGCATGCCCACGGGGGCGCGGATGCAGGCGCCGGCGCTATTGTGCTTGGGATTTGCGCTGCACTTGCCACGGGCGCAGCGGCAGGATGGATCATGGGGGCCATCATCGCGCGCACCGGCGCGAGCCCGATCCTGGTATCCCTTTCAATGATGATCTTCCTGCGCGGGCTAGGAGAATTCCTGACCCACGGCGGCGACATTTCAGGGTTTCCCCCCTTCGTGCTGAAGCTGGGCAACGGCCTCCTGCTCGGCGTTCCGGTCCCGCTCTGGATTTTCGCCGGATGTGCGGCGCTCTGGCATGTGGTCATGACGCGCTCGCGGCTTGGCTTCGCCACGCGCATGATCGGTTCGAATATTGAAGCGACCCGCTATTCGGGCATTGACACCCGCAGCGCCGTGACCCGCATCTACATGCTCTCCGGCCTGATGTGCGGCGTGGCTGGTGTGGTGATGCTGGCGAGTTTCAACTCGGTGCGCGTCGGGCACGGCGAGGCATTCCTGCTGATCGCCGTGCTTGCCTGTTTCCTCGGCCGCGTGGATCCGTTCGGCGGCTTCGGGCGAGTCGTGCCCGTGGTGATTGCGCTTGTGATCCTGCAGGTCATTGCCTCCGGCCTGAACCTGCTCGGCGCCAACCAGCACCTTGCCACCGCTTTGTGGGGCGTGTTTTTACTCGCCGTGATGTTCCTGCGCTGGGCATGGGCACGCGGTTATTTTCAGTCTTTGGTCCGCAGACGCGCGACCGCTACCGGAGGAGTGACTCAATGAATAAGCTCGGTGTTCATGCATTGGTATGGGCCGGCGACCTGACGCCGGAGTCGACCCGCAAGGTCATCAGCCAGACCAGGGCAGCGGGTTTTGATCTGGTCGAGTTGTCGCTTCACGGGCCCAAGGTCATGGACCTGTCGCTTACGCGTGACCTGCTCCAGGAGCATGGCCTGGAGATCGGGTGTTCGCGTGGCCTTACGCTGGACGCGGACGTATCCAGCGACAACCCGGAGTCGGTTGCACGTGGCCTGGCATTGCTGGAAGAGGGCGTCAGCATCACGGCGGAACTCGGCGGCAAGTACTTCGGCGGCATCCTGTACGGTGCAATGGCGAAGTACTCGGCGCCGCTCACCGCTCAAGGAAGGCGCAACGCGGTTGACTCGCTCAAGCGGATTGCGGATTTCGCCTTGAAGAAGGACGTCACTCTCGGCCTCGAAGTCGTGAACCGCTACGAAAGCAACCTGCTCAACACGGCATCACAAGCGCTCGACATGCTGGATGAAGTCAATGCGCCCAACGTAGTGGTACACCTTGATACCTATCACATGAATATTGAGGAATCCGACTTTATGCAGCCGGTGCTGGCATGCGGCAAGCGTTTGGGTTATGTCCATATCGGCGAAAGTAATCGGGGTTATCTGGGCTCGGGCACTATTGATTTTGCCCAGTTCTTTCACGCACTATCCATGATCGGCTATGAGGGCGTGGTCACCTTCGAGAGCTTCTCATCCACGGTCGTGAACGAGCAACTGTCAAACGCGCTGGCGATCTGGCGGAACCTGTGGGACGACAGCATGGATCTGGCCACTCATGCGCGGACGTTCATGGCCGGCGGTATCAACGCCGCGGCTAAAGCCAGGGCGCACCATTAGAGGGATTTTGACTGGGGCTTGGAAGGACGCGAGACATGGCACGTCTGCGATCATGCGCTCGTCGCGTCCAGGTCCTTTCTTCGTTTCGCGGCGAAGCCCCAGCCGCTCGAAGACCAGCGAAGTGTGCCGTGCCGCAATAAACAAAACCCAAACAGGATTGTGCCGATGATCGAAGACCGTTTTCTCGCGCGACTGCATCAGCTGGTAGCGGATGGTCGGCGCCGTATCCTTGGGCTCGTGGGTGCGCCGGGCGCCGGCAAATCAACGCTGGCGCAGGCCATTCTCGAGGCACTGCCGGGCCGCGCGGTGGTCGTGCCCATGGACGGTTTTCATCTTGCGAACGTCGAACTCGCCCGTCTGGGCCGCGCGTCCCGCAAGGGCGCCGAGGATACGTTCGACAGCGCCGGTTACGCCGCATTGCTGGAGCGCTTGCACGCGCAGCGTGACAACGAGCTGATCTACGCTCCCACGTTTCGCCGGGAGATCGAGGAACCCATTGCCGGGGCTATTCCGGTCATGCCGGACGTGCCGCTTGTGATCACCGAAGGCAACTACCTGCTGCTGCAGCAAGGCCACTGGAAGGCGGTTCGGCCTTTGCTCGACGAAGCCTGGTACGTCGACGTCGATCCGCAATTGCGCGTGCAGCGGCTCATCGCGCGCCACGTGCAGTTTGGCCGCGATGAAGACGCCGCCAGAGAATGGGTCCAGCGAACCGACGAGGTCAACGCGGCGCTGATTGAGTCAACCCGCGGGCACGCCGATCTGGTTTTTCAATGGACGTCATAGAGCGTGTGAGCGTGCGGAAGATCGACATTTCATACAGACAATCACCTCGTCAATCCTCCGCGGATTGACGACTCAAGCGCAGGCATCCGCCGCTAAGCGCGGGTAAACCCACGCTCCGGCAAGCGCTGGCAAACGGCTGTGCCGCACGCCTCCACCACAGTCCCCGTTCGCCCCTGCTCCCTGCCGCGAAACCCGCAGCATCGCTCAAACACCCTCATCGCATCGCAGCAAAAAAAACGTCAAACCTGCCGGTGCGCCAGCATTTTCGCGTCAATCGCACCGCACCACATTCGACGCATCAAACAAATCCGCTTGACTAATACTGTGTGTGGAATATTGTATATCACAAACCAAACAACACCCGCCAAGGAGGGGAGACGTTATGGCAGAAGTATTGAACCATCCGCAGACCGCCACTGCAGCCGAGACAGCGAAGCAAGAAACACCTGCGACCACCGACGGTTTTCATCTGGTCATCGACGCCCTGAAGCTGAACGACCTCAACACGATCTTCGGGCTGGTCGGCATTCCCATTACCGACCTGGCGCGCCTGGCGCAAGC
The DNA here is from genome assembly GCF_001544555.2 of Caballeronia udeis. GTDB lineage: Bacteria > Pseudomonadota > Gammaproteobacteria > Burkholderiales > Burkholderiaceae > Caballeronia > Caballeronia udeis. Next base: position 40,026 of record NZ_FCOK02000006.1, read on the forward strand.
CGAAGGCATGCGCTTCATCGGCTTTCGTCACGAACAGCACGCGGGTAATGCGGCGGCTATCGCCGGCTACATGACGCAAAAGCCGGGCATCTGCATGACCGTTTCTGCGCCGGGCTTCCTGAACGGCCTGACGGCGCTGGCCAACGCGACCACCAACTGTTTCCCCATGATCCTGATCAGCGGATCCAGCGAGCGCGAGATCGTCGACTTGCAGCAAGGCGATTACGAGGAAATGGATCAGCTCAACGCGGCCAAGCCCTACGCGAAGGCCGCGTACCGCGTGCTGCACGCGGAAGATATCGGCATCGGCATTGCGCGGGCGATCCGTGCGGCGGTGTCGGGCCGTCCCGGTGGCGTCTACCTGGACTTGCCGGCGAAACTGCTGTCGCAGACCGTCGACGCCGTGAAGGGCAAGCAGTCGCTGGTACGCGTGGTTGACGCGGCACCGCGCCAGCTTCCGGCGCCTGACTCGGTCAAGCGTGCGCTCGACGTGCTGAAGGGCGCGAAGCGTCCGCTGATCCTGCTCGGCAAGGGCGCGGCTTACGCCCAGGCCGACGCGCAGATCCGCGATCTCGTGGAAAAGAGCGGCATTCCGTACCTGCCGATGTCGATGGCAAAGGGGCTGCTGCCCGATACCCATGAGCAATCGGCGTCCGCCGCGCGCTCGTTCGTGCTGCAGGAAGCCGACGTCGTTCTCCTGATCGGCGCACGCCTGAACTGGCTGCTGTCGCACGGCAAGGGCAAGACGTGGGGCGGCGCACCGAAGCAATTCATCCAGGTCGACATCTCGCCGACTGAAATCGACAGCAACGTGGCGATCGCGGCGCCGGTGATCGGCGATATAGGCTCCTGCGTGTCGGCCTTGCTCGGCGGCATGGATGCCAGTTTCCCGAAGCCGAGCACCGAATGGACGGGCGCGATCTCCGAGCGCAAGAGCAAGAACCTGGAGAAGATGGCCGCGACGCTCGCGAAGAACCCGTCGCCGATGAATTTCCACAGCGCACTGCGCGCGATCCGCGACGTGTTGAAGACGCGTCCGGACATCAACGTGGTCAACGAAGGGGCGAACACCCTCGACTACGCCCGCAGCATCATCGACATGTATGAGCCGCGCAAGCGTTTCGATTCGGGCACTTGGGGAATCATGGGTATCGGCATGGGCTTTGCGATTGGCGCGGCGGTCACCAGCGGCAAGCCGGTCGTCGCCATTGAAGGCGACAGCGCGTTCGGTTTCAGCGGCATGGAACTCGAAACCATCTGCCGCTACGACCTGCCGGTTTGCACCATCGTCTTCAACAACAACGGCGTGTATCGCGGCACTGACGTGAACCCGACCGGCGGCAAGGACGTCGCCCCGACCGTGTTCGTCAAGGGCGCTCGCTACGACAAGATGATCGAGGCATTCGGCGGCGTAGGCCACCACGCCACCACGCCGGAAGAGCTGACGAAGGCGCTGCAGGAAGCCATTGCGTCCGGCAAGCCGACCCTCATCAACGCGGTTATCGATGAAGCCGCCGGCACCGAGAGCGGCCGCCTGACGAATCTGAACCCGCAAAGCACGGCGATGAAAAAGTAATCCGCTTGGAAGGCATCGGCGGCAATGCAAACGCGCGCCGCCGATGTCACCGCCTGGAACATCAGTAAAAACCCACCTTTAGCCAGTGAGTCAGGAGACAGGAATCATGAGCAAGCCACTCGAGGGAATCAAGATTATCGACTTCACGCACGTGCAGGCAGGCCCCGCCTGCACGCAGTTGCTAGCGTGGTTCGGCGCCGACGTGATCAAGGTGGAACGCCCGGGTTCGGGCGACGTCACCCGCACGCAACTGCGCGATATCCCGGATGTCGACGCGCTGTATTTCACCATGCTCAACAGCAACAAGAAGTCGCTCACGCTCGACACGAAGAAGCCGGAAGGCAAGGAAGTGCTGGAGAAGCTTATTAAGGAATCCGATGTGATGGTGGAAAACTTCGGTCCGGGCGCACTCGACCGGATGGGTTTCCCGTGGCACGTCATCAGCGAACTGAATCCGAAGATGATCCTGGCTTCCGTGAAAGGCTTCAGCGACGGCCACCATTACGACGACCTGAAGGTCTACGAAAACGTCGCGCAATGCGCGGGCGGCGCGGCATCGACCACGGGGTTCTGGGACGGCCCGCCGACCATCAGCGCAGCGGCGCTGGGCGACAGCAACACCGGCATGCACCTGGCCATCGGCATCCTGACGGCGCTGATCGGGCGTGACAAGACGGGCAAGGGGCAGAAGGTCGCGGTATCCATGCAGGACAGCGTGCTCAACCTGTGCCGCGTGAAGCTGCGTGACCAACAGCGCCTGGACCGGCTGGGTTACCTGGAAGAGTATCCGCAATACCCGCACGGCGAATTCAGCGATGTCGTTCCGCGCGGCGGCAATGCCGGCGGCGGTGGACAGCCGGGATGGGTGCTCAAGTGCAAGGGCTGGGAAACCGATCCCAACTCGTACATCTACTTCACGATCCAGGGTCACGCCTGGGCGCCGATTTGCCGCGCGATCGGCAAACCCGAGTGGATCGACGACGCGAACTACAACACGGCGAGCGCACGCCAGCCGCATATCTTCGACATCTTCAAGACCATCGAAGAATGGCTCGCCGACAAGACCAAGTTCGAAGCAGTCGATATCCTGCGCAAGTTCGATATTCCGTGCGCGCCCGTGCTGACGATGAAAGAGCTGGCCAACGATCCTTCGTTGCGCGAAAGCGGTACGATTGCTGAAGTCCCGCACAAGGAACGCGGCACGTATCTCACGGTGGGCAGCCCGATCAAGTTCTCGGACATGAAGCCGGAGATCACGGGGTCGCCGTTGCTGGGCGAGCATACGGACGAAGTGCTCGAGAGCCTGGGTTATAGCAGCGCGCAGATCGCCGACCTGCATCAGAAACAGGCCGTTTAAACGCAGCACAGACGCAAGAACGCCGCGCCGTGGATGCCCTGACGGGGATCCGCGGCGCGGCCAGAAAAAGACCCAGGCCATTTCAACCATGAATAGCGCCATGCAACCCAAATCCCCCATCGATTTCGAGCAACTGGTCGACGTGATCGGCGACGCGGTCGTCATTTCCGACGCCAGTGGCGCAATCACCTTATGGAACCCCGCTGCCGAGCGCATGTTCGGGTTCACGCCCGAAGAAGCGCTGGGAAATTCGCTGGACCTCATCATTCCCGAGCGCTTGCGAGGGCGTCACTGGAGCGGCTACGAAAAGACCATGGCGACCGGCGAGACACGTTACGGACACGACGTGCTGCGCGTGCCGGCCATGCACAAGGACGGCCGGTCCTTATCGATTGCATTCACGGTTGCGCTGCTGCATTCAGCCGGACCGGAACACGGTGTAAGCGGCATCGTGGCTGTCATACGCGATGAAACCAGCCGCTTCACTGAAGAGCGAAACCTGCGCAAGCGCCTCGCTGAACTCGAAGCAAAATCCAGCGCGTGATCCGGATACAGAGACCGCGCGCGGGACTGCAATACGGTAAAAGGAGACAACAATGACCGCCCAAGCGGACGTGAAACGTTACGAGCTGCTGATTGGTGGCGAAGCAATACCGCCCGGTGGCGGCGCGTATTCCAGCATCATCGATCCATCGACCGAGACGCAGATAGCGAGCGTTGCTCAAGGCACCGCTGCTGATGTCGACCGTGCCGTGCAAGCTGCGCGCGCCGCGTTGAAACCATGGAACGCAATCCGCGCATCCGAGCGAGGCCGGATCCTGACGCGCTTTGCAGAATTGATGCGCACGCATCAGGATGAAATTGCCGCGGTGGAAAGTCTGGACGCCGGCAAGCCTATCTCCGGCGTGCGGCGCCAGGATGTACCGGCTGCCATCGACACCCTCGCGTATTACGCGGGCTGGTGCGACAAGATCAATGGGCAAGTGGTGCCCGCGCGCCCGGACGCGCTGACCTACACCGTGCGCGAACCGGTCGGCGTGGTCGCGGCTATCGTGCCGTGGAATTTCCCGTTGATGATCGGCATGTGGAAGATTGCACCCGCGCTTGCCTGCGGCTGCACGCTGGTCGTCAAGCCTGCGGAGTTGACGCCGCTGTCGGCGTTGATGCTCGGCCGTCTCGCGCTGGAAGCAGGCGTACCGCCGGGCGTACTCAATATTGTTACCGGCAAGGGCTCGGTGGTCGGCGACGCGCTCGTCGCACATCCGGGTGTGGACAAGGTTACGTTCACCGGTTCGCCATCGGTCGGCCGGGGCATTCTGCAGGGCGCGGCGGTCAACTTCAAGCGAGTGACGCTTGAACTGGGCGGCAAGTCGGCCAACGTGATCTTCGCCGATGCCAATCTCGATCAGGCCGCGCGCGCAGCCGCCTCGGGGATCTTTTTCAACGCGGGGCAGGTGTGTTCGGCGGGTTCGCGGGTCCTGGTCCAGCGAGCCGTGTACGACGAGGTCGTCGAACGTCTTGCGCAGCGTGCGAAGGCAGTCACGCTCGGTGATCCATCGCAGAAAGAGACGTCGATGGGGCCGCTCATTTCCGCGAAGCAGATGCAGTCGGTGCTCGACTACGTGGACATAGGCAAGAGTGAAGGGGCGTCGGTCGTGTCGGGTGGAAGGCGCTGGGGCGAGCGCGGCTATTTTGTCGAGCCCACGGTGTTTGCCAATGTCGAGCACGAGATGCGCATCTCGCAGGAAGAGATCTTCGGCCCGGTGGTCAGCGTGATTCCCTTCGACGATGAAGCCGATGCCGTGCGCATCGCCAACGGGACGCTCTACAGCCTTGCTGCGGGTGTGTGGAGTGCGGACATAGGCCGGGTGCACCGGATGGCGTCAGCGCTCAGGGCGGGCACGGTCTGGGTGAATACCTACGGTTATACGGATGTGCGATTGCCATGGGGCGGCTCGGGTGATTCAGGCTTTGGCCGCGAGCACGGGGACGTGGCCATCGAGAACTTCACGGAGCCCAAGAGCGTGTGGGTGTCGCTGGCGCAATGAAGGAAGGGGCGGGTTTGACAAACCCGCCCCCTTTGAAATCGTAGTACCTGAGGCATGACCTCAGGCTGGAACATTCGCGCGTCAGGCGGCTTGCGCATGCGGGGTATCGCAGTCGGGCCGCCACATCCGCGCGCCGCGGGTGTCGTCGGCGCGGGCGATGCTGGTGGCGCGGCACGCTTCGTAATACGCGTTTTTCCTGTCCACGATGGCCTGGCACAAGAACTCCGTGCTGTACGCCTTGAGCAGGTGAGAGCAATGCATTTCGATGTACTGGGCGATGCGCGCCTGATCGCTTGCTGCATGCGCCAGCGACTTAAGGGTTTCGACGTCCCAGCGGAACATCAGGTCAAGTTCTTCGAAGGCGCTGTTGTAGGCGCAAAGCTGCGTCTGGAGTTCGCGCGCATCGGCGATCGTGGCTTGTGAATGGTTCATGGTCGTCTCCTAAGGTAGCCCTAACGACAGCGTGATATGGCTGCGTGGCTTAACTACAGGATAGAAAGAACCATCCATATACGATAGTCACTTGTTTTTTGCTTAACTATTAAAGATACCTAATAGATGGTTTACCCGATATGCGTGATGGTCGAGATTTGCGCCGCCCCTTCCTCAATGAGGAATTGCTTGAACGCCATTGCCACTGCCGGCAGCCGCTTGTTGTGACGATGCACGAGATACCAGTTGAGCATCACGGGGAAACCCTCTATGTCGAGCACGGCCAGCCGTCCGATCTGCAACTCCATGCTGACCGTGTGCGCCGACAGGAAGCTGATCCCCATGCCGGCGATCACCGCCTGCTTGATGGTCTCCATGCTGGTGATTTCCATTGCGATATTGCGGGGCTTGAACCGTCCCGCGAAACCTTCTTCCATCGAATTCCGGGTGTCGGAACCGCGCTCCCTGACGATGAACGGTTCGTCGACAAGCGACTCCAGCGGAATGTTCTTCCTGCCCACCAGCGGATGATCAGGGGGCGCCACGATCACGTACGGGTGCGGGGCAAACGACACGTTCTCGGTGTCCATGTCTTTCGGCGGGCGAACCATGATCGCGAGGTCCGTGAGGTTGTCGGTGAGCTGGTGCAGCAGTTCTTCGCGGTTATGGACGGCCAGGTTCAGCTTGACGTCGGCATTGCGTTTGGTGAATTCGGCCAGCAGGCGCGGAAAGAAATAGTCCCCGGCGCTGATCACGGCCACGTTCAGCGTGCCTCCGGAAATACCCTTGAGTCGCGCCATGGCGTCGTCGGCTTCGCGGAACTGTTCGAGGATTGCGCGGCTGTGGTGAAGCATTTCGTGGCCGGCCGACGTCAGGTAGATCTTCTTGCCGAGCTGCTCGAAAAGCGGCAGTCCCGCATGCTCCTCGAGCTGCTTGACCTGCGTGGAGACGGCCGGCTGGGTGAGGTAGAGCTCTTCAGCAGCGCGCGAAAAGCTGAGCCTCCGAGCGACGGTTTCGAATATTTTCAGTTGCCTGAGCGTCGCATTACGCATCATGGCGGATCTCCACCTATAAACGATCCTGAATTTATACAATAAATTTTTCTAACTTTCCCTAATCATTTTTCTGCCGCAGGATGCTTTCAACGTGCGCTAGTTCCGTAAGGTGCACGGGGGGAGAAGGCAGCGGCAGGGTCTTCCCCTATAAGCATCAGAACATTGGGAATCGCTTAACCATGATTCTTCGATCACCTCCCTTACTTTTGCGGCCCGCAGGATGGGCGTGGCCGTATCCGCCGCAGCGGCGCCACGAACGCGTTCCCTGACCGACCAAGTCCCCTCACACCTTGACTCACGACACGGTGTGCCGCAGCCGATTAAGTAATCGACGAAATAGTCGATGCAGCAGTTGATTACGCGCCGCACGAGCGCTGATACAAACATAACGGAGACAGACATGGCAAACGCAGCGACGGCACCGGCCGCTGGCCAGCCCCAAACTGGGTGGCGCAACAATCGGTGGGCTCAACTCGCCATCGGCATCATCTGCATGGGCTTGGTCGCCAATCTGCAGTACGCGTGGACTTTGTTCGTAGTCCCGATGGATGCGAAACATCATTGGGGTCAGGCGGCGATTCAAACCGCGTTCACCATTTTCATTGTCACGGAAACGTGGCTGGTGCCGCTCGAAGGCTGGCTCGTCGATAAATTCGGCCCGCGGCCGGTCGTGATCGGCGGTTCGATCTGCGCGGCGCTAGGCTGGATCATCGATGCAAACGCGACCAGCCTGGTCCATCTCTACATTGCGGCGGTGATTGCCGGCGTGGGCGCGGGTTGCGTGTACGGCACCTGCGTGGGCACCGCGCTCAAGTGGTTCCCGGACAAGCGCGGCCTCGCTGCCGGTTTGACGGCTGCAGGTTTCGGGGCGGGCGCGGCGGTCACGGTCATCCCCATCTCGAACATGATCCAGCGCTCCGGCTACGAGCACACCTTCGTGTTCTTCGGCATCTTCCAGGGCGTCTGCATCCTGTTGCTCGGCATGCTGCTGGTCCGTCCGAGGCCACCGGTCCATGCCGTACCGGCCAAGCGCGTGGTGGCGTCGAAGATCGACTACACGACGGGCCAGATGGTGCGCTCGCCGCTCTTCTGGGTGCTGTACATGATGTTCGTGTTCGTGGCGGCGGGCGGTGTGATCGCCACGGCGCAGCTCGGTCCGATCGCGAAGGAATACGGCTTTGCCAAGATGCCGGTCAGCCTGCTCGGCGTGACCTTGCCGCTCCTGACCATGGCGCTGTCGATCGACAACCTGTGCAACGGTTTTACGCGTCCGCTCTGCGGCTGGGTCTCCGACAAGATCGGCCGCGAGAACACCATGTTCTTCATTTTCATCGGCGAAGGCGTTGCATTGCTCGGGCTGATGGAGTTCGGTCACAACCCGTATCTGTTCATGTTCTTCGCGGCCGTGACGTTCCTGTGCTGGGGCGAAATCTTCTCGATCTTCCCGGCCACCTGCGCCGATACCTTCGGCAGTAAATACGCCGCCGCCAACGCCGGTACGCTCTATACGGCGAAGGGCACGGCTTCGATGCTCGTGCCGCTTGCCTCGGTGCTGTCGGCCATCGGCTCATGGGACACGGTGTTCATCGTGACGGCCACCATCTCGATTGCCGCCGGGCTGTGCGCGAAGTTCGTGCTTGCGCCCATGAGAAAGCGCTGGATCGACAACACGGTTGCCGAGTCGAGCCGGCTCGATGCCGCTACGTTTCAGGCTGCCTGGCCGGAAGCACCGCGCAACTCGTCGGCGCAATGAACCGGAGCCCGACGACTGATGCCGTGCAGGGATTGAAGACGTCCGGCGTGTCGCTGCAGCAATTGCGCCTGTTCGTGATCCTTGCGCAGCATCGGAGTTTCACGCAGGCGGGCAACGCGCTCGGCGTCACGCAGTCGGCGGCGAGCCGCGGCATCAGGGAGCTGGAGGACCTGCTGGAACTGAAGTTGTTCGACCGCACGACGCGTCAGGTCGCGCTCACCGATACCGGCCGCGCGCTGCTGCCGCGCATTGCGTTACTGGTCGATGAACTCGAAGCCGCGCTGCGTTTCGGGCGGCAGGTTTCCACGGCGGAGAGCGGCGCGGTGTCGATAGCGAGCAGCTCAAGCCTGGTCGCTTCGGTGCTGCCGGCGCTGCTCTCATCGTGCCGGGCGAGCTACCCCAATATTGCGCTGACGTTGCACGATGCGCCTGCACGCAAGGTGCTCGAGCTCGTGCGCGCCGGCGATGCCGACATGGGCGTGCTGGCCGGTCCCCTGGACGATAGCAATCCTCACGATCTCTGCGATTTATCGACGCAAACCCTTTTCTCCGATTCCCTCTGCGCGATCGTTCCGGCGCGACATGCGCTGGCATCGCACGCCACGGTGCGATGGCGCGACCTGGGCGGCGCGAGTCTGTTTCTTCTCGACGACGACGCCGGCAGTTTCGACCTCATCGCGCGTGCGCTCGATGAACACGGTGCATCGAACGTCAGGCTTCAGCGGCTGACCCAGGCCGCGAGCGTCGAGCATATGGTCGCGGCGGGACTTGGGTTTGGCATTCAGCCCATGCACGCAGGCGCAGCCTCGGCGCAAGCGCTGGTTCAACCGGTGCAGCTATGGCCGCCGGTGACGCGGCCCGTCGTGCTCGTCAAGCGGCGCGGCCGCACGTTGCAAGCGCAGGCGGCGTGTATCTGGACGCACGTCATTTCGTCCTATGATGAGCAACATAAGCCGCTGCAAATCGCCCACGCCTGACCCCAATCCACTGAGTATTCGAAGCGCGGCTCCCTGAAAAGAGTCGCGCTTTTTTCTTGCTCTTTCTTCGTTGTTATCCAATACTGAATCTAATATGTTGTATATCAGAAGAGCCGACAATCCAGGAGACAACAATGAAAATTTGCATTTACGGTGCCGGCGCGATCGGCGGTTATATGGGTGCGCAACTGGCCCGGGCTGGGGCGGATGTCAGTTTCGTCGCACGGGGGCCGCATCTGGCTGCCATGCAGGCGAACGGCGTGCGCTTGCAGATCGATGGTGAGGAGCACACCGTCAAGGTCCGCTGCACGAACAATCCCGCGGAGCTTGGGCCGCAGGACTACGTGGTGATTGCGTTGAAGGCGCATTCGGTGCCTGGCGTGGTGGACCTGATGCAACCGCTGCTGGGACCGGATACGGCCGTGGTCACGGCGGTGAACGGTTTGCCGTACTGGTATTTCCACGAGCATGGCGGTGCGTTGGCCGGTACCACGCTGGAAAGCGTCGATCCGGGCGGCCGCCAATGGCAGGTCCTCGGGCCGGAGCGCGCAATAGGCTGCGTGCTGATTCCCGCAGCCGAAATTGCGGAGCCGGGCGTGATCCGTCACGTGTACGGCAAGAAATTTCCCATCGGCGAGCCGAGCGGACTGGTAACGCCGCGGCTGCAGGCGTTCCACGACATCATGGGCGCCGCCGACATGGAAGCACCAATGCGCGACAACATCCGCGACGAGATCTGGCTGAAGCTGTGGGGCAACCTCTGTTTCAACCCGATCAGCGCGCTCACGGGCGCCACGCTCGATGTTCTTGCCGGCGATCCTGCCGTGCGCGCGCTGTCACGCCGCATGATGGAGGAGGCGCAGGGCATTGCCGAGCAGCTCGGCGTTCATTTCCGTGTCGATGTGGAAAAGCGCATCAACGGAGCAGCAGCTGTCGGCGCTCACAAGACCTCGATGCTGATGGATTGCGAAGCCCGCCGTCCCATGGAGATCGATCCGATCGTGACCGTCGTGCAGGAAATTGGCCGCAGGCTTGCCGTCGACACGCCGATGATCGACGCCGTGCTCGCGCTGATCAAGCTGCGCGAAGGCGTCAACCAGGGCACGGCCAAGCCCGGTATCAAAACGATTGAATCCTTCACACGTTCGCAAAAAGCCGCTTAAACTGCGAACACAGGAGGACTGTTGTTTCTGATATATCACATACGAAATATGTTGCGTTGCATTGCGACGCAACATATACTGAAGGCTCTTGGAGTAAACCACTAGGAGCCGGAAATGAGCATCGCTTTATTAGTCGTGATCGGAATTGCCTTGGTAGCGGGCGGTGTGGGTGTGACGTTTGCACTGGCATCGGCGGTGCCGCAAGACGTGTTGCAGCGCGCGCAGGACAATGGTCGGTACGCCGGGCTGACGGCGGATGACCAGGGCGGCAGCACGGGTACACGGGCGACGACGGGCGTGCGGAACCTGGGACATCAAACCATCAATGCCATCTGATACAGAAGTTGCAGCGACCCCGGCCAATCTTCTTGAGCCGCGTGCAGAAGGTAAGCCTGCTGGCGTGACGCTTTCGCTGGCGCCGATCAACGCGACGGCTTCGTTGCGCGATCAGGCGTATGCGCGGCTTCGCCAGGCCATTTCGGAAGCGGACATTTATCGTTCGCGGGAAGAGATCCGGCTGGACGAGAAGGATTTGACGGAAGCGCTGGGCGTGAGTCGTACACCCATTCGCGAAGCCATGACGTTGCTCGAGCAGGAAGGGTTTCTGCGTACGGTGCCGCGTCGTGGGATTTATATCGTGCGCAAGACCAAGCACGAGATTGTCGAGATGATCAATATGTGGGCCGCGCTGGAAAGCATGGCGGCGAGGCTCGCGACTCAGCGCGCGACGGACGAAGAGATTGCTTCGTTGCGGCATATGTTTGACCATTTTCAGAACCAGGCGCCGGCCGAACATATCGAAGAGTATTCGGAGGCGAATATTGCCTTCCATCAAGCGATTGTGCAGTTGAGCAAGTCGCAGATCATCTTCGATACGATCAAGAATATTTTCGTGCACGTGCGCGCGATCCGGAAGATGACGATTTCGCAAAGCGATCGGGCGGCGCGGTCGATTCAAGACCATATGAAGATCATCGAGGCGCTCGAGGCTCGGGATACCGAGTTGGTCGAGAGGCTGGTCAGGCAGCATTCGCTGGATCTCGCGGCGTTTGTCGAGGCGAATTGCGATTTTCTTGACTGAATGGACGGGGCGCTGGCGCTGGGGGGTAGCAGTTTGGGTTGTGCGGGTTCTGGGGGTGGCGGTCGGGGTTGGTGCCGGGTTGCCAGGTTTCGGGGGTAGCGGTCTGAGTCAGTGCCGGGTTGCTGCTTTCGGGGTTAGTGGTCTGCCTGAGTGAGCTATTTTCTTTATCACTATTAGCCACTGCGCGTGGCGGCGCGTCATTTCCTGGTCCTTAGCGACAAAGAAATGAAGCAAAGAACGCGCTTTAACCGCACTACCCTAAGTGTCCACAGCGTGCAGTTTCTATTCATGGGTACCCGAAAAGCACGGTGCTCGCCAGAGCCACGGATGTGTGAACCCCTCTTTCTCCGAACACGGATACCCACACGCTTCGCCACCAGTGACTGAACCTGCCCAAGGGGCACCCCGCGCTATCCGCGGAAAACCAGTCTCCGAATTAATATGCACTTCTAACCACACCGTCAACCACCAAAAACCTCGATCCTAAAATATGCATGAGGCCGTACGGATTCTGAGCAATAGTGCTTGCCCGAGAGCGTGCGGGGCGAAGCGTGTTCATGTCAGGATTCGCGAGAAAGAGGGGTTCAAACATTCTTTGCTCTGGCGAGCACCGTGCTTTTGGGGCACCTATGAATTAAAACTGCACGCTGTGGACACTTAGGGTAGTGCGGTTAAAAGCGCTTTCTTTGCTTCGTTTCTTTGTCGCGTTGGACAAAGAAATGACGTGCCGCCACGCACAGTGGCTAATAGTGCGAAAAAGATCAGCCAGAACAGAACGCGCGAAGACCTGGAAAGCAACAACCCGGCAAAAACCCCGACCGCTACCGCAGACCCTCCACCCAAAATCCGCCGTCCCTCGCATTGCAGCAAAACTCGACCGACATTCGCCATTGCGCGAGCATTTCCGGCCTACTGCACCGCACAACCCACCGCGCATCACGCAAAACCCACCGCGTATCACGCAAAACCGCTTGACTAATACTGTGTATAGAATATTGTATATCACAGTGCTCGCACTTTAACCGGTGCCGTGAGGGGCCTCCCCATCTACAGAAAAGGAGGAAAACAGCCCATCATGTCCAGAGCAAGACGAAACCAGGCAACTCCGCAGCACTAAAACCCGGCACGGCCCGCAGGGCTATACCGAAGGGCATCACAAGCATCACGATAAAACCTGCTAAAGGTTAGGAGACAGGCATGAGCAAAGCCCTCGACGGGGTGCGTATCCTCGATTTCACGCACGTTCAATCAGGCCCGACCTGCACGCAGCTGCTTGCATGGTTCGGCGCCGATGTCATCAAGGTCGAGCGCGCCGGCGCAGGCGACATCACGCGGGAGCAACTGCGCGATATCCCCGACGCCGACAGTCTCTACTTCACCATGCTCAATCACAACAAACGTTCGATCACCATCGATACGAAAAACCCGGACGGCAAGAAGGTCCTCGAGTCGCTCGTGAAAAAGTGCGACGTGCTGGTCGAGAACTTCGCCCCCGGCGCACTCGACCGCATGGGCTTCACGTGGGAACGCATCCAGGAACTGAACCCCAGGATGATCGTGGCATCGGTGAAAGGCTTCGGCCCCGGCCCCTACGAAGACTGCAAGGTCTACGAAAACGTCGCGCAGTGCGCGGGCGGCGCAGCATCCACCACGGGTTTCGACGACGGCCCGCCAGTCGTCAGCGGCGCGCAAATCGGCGATTCAGGCACAGGCCTGCACCTCGCGCTCGGCATTGTCACCGCGCTCTATCAACGCAACGCCACCGGCCGCGGCCAGAAGGTGCTCGCCGCCATGCAGGACGGCGTGCTCAACCTCTGCCGCGTGAAGCTGCGCGACCAGCAACGGCTTGAACGCACCGGCACGATGAAGGAATATCCGCAGTACCCGAACGGCACGTTCGGCGAGGCCGTGCCGCGCGCCGGCAACGCATCGGGCGGCGGCCAGCCGGGCTGGATCCTGAAGTGCAAGGGCTGGGAAACCGATCCGAACGCCTACATCTACTTCATCACGCAAGCGCCGGTCTGGGGCGAGATCTGCAAGGTGATCGGCAAGGAAGAATGGATCGATCATCCCGACTTCTGCACGCCGGCTGCACGGCTTCCGCATCTCAAGGGCATCTTCGCCGAGATCGAAGAGTGGACCATGACCAAGACCAAGTTCGAAGCCATGGAGATCCTGAACCAGCACGATATTCCGTGCGGCCCGATCCTTTCGATGAAGGAAATTGCCGAAGACCCGTCGCTGCGCAAGACCGGCACGATCGTAGAAGTGGACCATCCGGTGCGCGGCAAATACCTGACCGTAGGCAACCCGATCAAGCTCTCCGATAGCCCAACCGACGTCGTGCGTTCACCCCTCCTGGGCGAGCATACCGACGAAGTGATGGCGGAACTTGGATACTCGCCCGATCAGATCGCGACGTTGCGAAGCCTCGGGGCGATCTAGGTCACGGTCGTGCTTGGCGCCCCTTGAAGGCGCGCATGACCGCTGGCTCCGGTTGCCGTTTTTAAAAGACGGCAGCACTACTTCTTCAGGGCTTTCAACGTGGCTAACTGGATACGTTTTTCCCGCGCCGATGGCGTCGAGGGCTTCGGCACGCTGTCGGAAGACGGCAGGAGCGTGATGCAATGCGAATGTTCTCCCTTTGAGCGCATAGAGCCGACGGGCAAGGAACTGGGCATGGACGAGGTCACGCTGCTGGCGCCTTGTCAGCCGGGCAAGATCGTTGCGCTCTGGAACAATTTCTACGCGCTATCGAAGAAGCTCGATAAAGCGCCGCCCAAACATCCGCTGTTCCTGATCAAGCCCGCACGGTCGGTGATCGGCACCCAGGAGGCGATACGCCGGCCGGCCAGCTACGACGGCAAGATTGCTTACGAAGGCGAGCTAGGCATCGTGATCGGCCGGCGTTGCTCGTCGGTATCGGTGGAGGAAGCCGAGGCCGCGATCTTCGGCTACACGTGCGTGAACGACGTCACGGCCGGCGAACTCCTGCAGGAAGATCCGAACTTTCCGCAATGGTGCCGCGCGAAGGGATTCGATACATTCGGATGCCTCGGGCCCACGATCGCAACCGGATTCGACTGGCGTGCGGCGCGCGTGATCACCACGCTCGACGGCGTCGAGCGGCAGAACTATCCGCTCGACGACATGATCTTCACGCCCGCTGAACAGGTCAGCCTGATCTCGCACGACATGACGCTCGAACCCGGCGACGTCATCGCGTGCGGCACGTCGCTCGGGATCGGATCGATCAAGGACGGCGCCGAGGTGTGCGTGTCTATCGAAGGTATCGGGACCCTGGTCAATCGCTTGCTCTGATGCGGAGGCATCAATGCTCGACGGTGCGTTGTGTGCGTTCGCCGTGATGGCGTCGATGCAGAGCCTGAAGGCGCCCGGCGCAGTCTCGCCCACCCGGCGGCAGGCACTGCGCGATGCGACGGGCGTGGGGGCTGCGGTGATCGTGGCTTACGGCATGGCGACGGGCTTCGACTCGACGCTCGTCGCGCTGGCCATCGCGGCGTTCGCGATGCTGACGCCCCGGTTGGGCAGGACCACGCCCGCGTCGCTGCAAAGTGCGCTGGCGCTTGCCGCGCTTGCGTCGGCATCAGCAGATCGCGTGCTCGGCTTCGACCCGGGCGCGTCACTCGCGTGGACCGCGCTTGGCGGTATCGCGGCGATTGCGTTTGCGGTCTTACTGGGCCGTGTGCGCTTCGGGGTATCGAATGCAAAACTGATGAGCACGATGCACTTCGCCTGTGCCGCGTTGTGCACGGTGATTGCGTATACGGCAGGGTTCGAAGGCGGCGCGGTGGCGGTAGTGATCATCGGCGCGATGGTCGCGTTGATCGGCGCTTACCTGGCAATGGCGATGGCCGATCGCGCGTATCCGGTTTTTATCGCTGCATTGAATGGGTATGCCGCGTGTTCGGTCGTCGCGGCCGGAGTCGGGCTGGCAAACGGCGCGCTGGTGGTGACCGGCGTGGCGCTCGTGCTGGGATGCGTGGCGACGTGCACGAGTGTTAGGCCGTCGGGTGCGCCCAGCGAGAAGTAGGGCGGCAGGTTTGTGCCATGGGGTGACTGGATAGCGTGCTTCGGCACGCTATCTGCGTTTTGAGGCTGGGCTTTTGTTGAGCAGAAGGCCGCGGGCATGCAAGGAGGGAGCGAGCGTGCCGGTATGAGGCCAGGGCGCGTTACCATAGCGACACGCCGCCAGATAGCGACGCCGCGTCCGGTAAGGTTCATGTCCTTCAAGTTCCTTTAGCCCGTCAGCCCACAAGCCGCCTTAGCCGATGATCGACGACACACGCAGCACCGCGGCACAGGCATCACCTGTTCAAGCATCACGCTCTCGCGGGCACACACTTATGCTGGCCGCGGGTTTGTCATTCGGCAGCGCTATCGCGCTTGGCCTTACACGTTTCTCCTACGCACTGCTGTTGCCGGCAATGAAAGCCGATCTCGGCTGGAACTTCGCGCAAGCCGGTGCGATGAACACCGCCAATGCGCTGGGTTACCTGCTTGGCGCACTCGCATTTCCATGGGTATCGCGTCGATGGCCCGTGGGTCCGTGTTTCATCGCGGGATGCATCTTGACTGCTGCGTTGATGACCCTCGGCGGTCTCGTTTCCGATACCCATGCATTGCTCGCGCAACGCGTTGTCACCGGCATCAGCAGTGCGTTGATCTTTGTCGGCGGCGGGGTGTTGGCGGCACGTCTCGCGTCGGCCCATCCACGCGATGCGGGTCTGGTGCTCGGGCTCTACTACGGCGGTGCGGGCAGCGGGATAGTCGTCGCAGCGCTGCTGGTGCCCATGACCACGTTCAGCGGTCCGCATGGCTGGCAATGGGCCTGGTTCGCCTTGGCCGCCGCTTGCGCGCTGGCATCCATTGCTGCGATCGCCGCCGCTCGCAGGATCGGGCACGCTGAACCTGCGCCGGCGGTTTCTCCTGCACATACCGCATCGCCGTTGCGCCCAAGCGCTTTGCCCTGGCGACGTTTCGGTTTCATGCTGGCCGGTTACGCGCTGTTCGGCGTGGGTTATATCGGTTACATGACCTTCCTGATCGCGTTGCTTCGTGCGGCCGGCATGAGCGCGGCCGTGGTAACCGCGTTCTACGTGCTGCTCGGTCTGGCGACCATCGTCTCGGCCCGGCTGTGGTCCGGGCTGCTCAACCGCATGAGCGGCGGGCAGGCGTTGGCGGTGTTTAATGCGGTCCTCGCGTTTGCGACCTTGATGCCCGCGTTGTTCACGCAACCAGCGGTTGCATTCGTATCGGGAGCGTTATTCGGCGCGACGTTTTTATCGGCGGTGGCGTCGACTACGGCGTTCGTCCGGCACAATCTTCCAGCCGTGCAATGGACCCGCGGGATCGGCGTGTTCACGATCGTATTCGCCGTGGGACAGATTGTCGGGCCGATAATCATTGGATGGATATCGGATGGCGCAGGGCTCGCTCGTGGGCTCGTGTATTCATCAATCTTGCTTGCTACAGGCGCTGTTCTTGCGATGTTGCAGAAACCATTGCGCGTTTGAGCGCGCTGCAAAGTGCTATCCGTTGCTGCGAGGTACGGATATGGATAATACTTGGCATAGCTTAGTTGTTTGCCTAGCGTAAAAAAATCGCCCAGCGCCTTTAAGCGGTGAGCGATTTCTTGAGTCCCTGCGTCAAGCAATCAGTCGACGGCGGAGCTTATCAAATCTTAGTGACCAAAGAAGATTGAATGCGGGTCGTTGCCGGAAGCCGGTGCGATGCTGGTCCGCACACCTGAAGCCGATGTGCCGCTGTTCGACGGGCCATACGCTCCTGCCGTTACTCCGTTCGCTGCATCAACGCGTTGCTGCGCGGCTTGCAGCGCTTGGGGATAATAATTGTCGTTGGCAGCCGGGTTATAACCGGCTTGTTCGAGCTGGGTCAACTGAGCGCGAACTTCCGCACGCGTCACAGGCGCGTTGTTGTCCTGGGCAAACGCAAATGAAGGAGCGGCGAGCGCAGAGGCAATCAGCAGGGCGGAAAGAAGCGACTTGGTCATGATGAACCTCCAGAGTTTGTTTTCGATTTTCGGAAGACGTTGAGACTGAGTGCCTGTGTCTGCATGCGCTTCTGATGAAAACAAGTCTAGGTCGCCTATTGACCGTTTTAAACGATAGTTTCGGCGAAAGATATTTTCCGTTGCGGCAACAATAAGCCCGTTTCCCTAGGGTGGTGCATACGTGTCGGCTTTATTTCGGTAATAAATCGTTGAGTTAAACGGTCACGGAATGAACCAGCAATAAATGCCAGCAATCATGCGTTTGCCGCGCGACTCAACCCGCACGGGTCAGGGCATCTCTTTCACATAACACGGGTATTGCGCTTTCTGCGCGCGGGCCGCATCAAGGTCGATCGTGACAACGCGTAGCGGCGTTGCTTCGCTTGTTTCCTCAAGCAAGACACCGTCAGGCGAGACCACGAATCCGGCTCCTCCAAACTGTTGTCCTAGCGCGCCCTGACCATGCCGGTTCGAACTGACGAACCACGCACCTGACACAATGGCCGCCATGGTGCCCGCCGTTTTCCATCGCGCCAGTGACGTGCCGGTCGCGCGTGGCGTCACGATAAGGTCAACGCCGTCGCGACCATACGCTCGCGCGCGGTCGTTGAAGAACAACTCGGTGCAGAGCAGAACCCCCACCTTGACCTGCCCGACCTGCACGCAGTCGAATCCACCCGCGCCGCGCACGTACCACGCTTCCTCGAAGAAGCCTGGCTCCTGCGGGAAGTACTTCTTATGGTGGATCGTGCGATACGCATTCGATTCCAGCACAAATGCCTCGTTGGCAAGACGGCCGTCGAAGGCAACAGGACGCGATGAAATTACCGCTGCCGCGCCCAGGCCGCGCAATGCATCGAGCGCGTGCTCATGCAGCGCGATGCTGCGTTGCGCTGCTTGCGCATCGAATTTCGCATGCTCTGCAAGCCACGGGCCGAACGGCATTTCGTTGGTCACCAGAATGTCGGGGCGGGCACTTTCGATGGAACGGCGAATGGCATCCCATGCCGGTCCGGCAGGTTGCAATCCTTCGGGCCACTGTACATACGCAATGCGGGCAGTTGTCATGACGAAGCGGTCGATCTCATCCAGGCAGGGTTACTGGGACCCGCGAAAGTGCTCGACCAGGAAGTCGATGAACGCACGCATACGCGCGGGTTGATTGCGGCGGCTTGGATAGTAGACAAACAAGTCCGCCGGCGGCAGCAGGAAGTCGGGCAGCACGACTTTCAGCCGGCCGCTTTCCAGGTATTTCGCGAGGTCCCATTCCGAGCGGATCGAGATGCCGTGTCCGTCGAGCGCCCATCCGAGCACGATGTCGCCGTCATTACTCGAGAGCCCGCCGTTCACCTTGACCGACACCGTCTCGCCGTCGCGCGTGAAACGCCAGACGCCGTAGGCGTCGTCATTCTGGCGGTGAAGGATAGTCCGGTGACGTGCAAGATCCGCAAGCGCGGCGGGGTTGCCGTGCCGCTGCAGATACGCCGGCGATGCACACAGGAAGCGCCGGTTCGACATGATGCGGCGTGCGTTTAGCCGCGTGTCGGGTAGCGCGCCGAAGCGGATGGCGAGATCGAAACCCTGCTCGACAATATCCACCGGCCGGTCCGTTACATCCAGTTGAACCTCGACCTGCGGATAACGCTGCACGAACGCGGAGACGAGCGGCGCGATGGTGGTGCGGCCAAAGCCAAGGGAGGCGTTCACGCGCAATATGCCGCGGGGTGCTTCGCGGCTGCGCGACACGGCGTCTTCCATTTCGCTCATAGCAGCAAGAATACGCGTAGCGTGCCGCAGATATGTGTCGCCCTCGTCAGTGAGGCTTGCGCTGCGCGTAGTGCGGTTCACGAGCCTCACGCCCAGCCGCTGCTCCATCAGCGCAAGCCGTCGGGTGGCGGCCGGTGGCGTGAGATCAAGCGCACGCGCGGCAGCCGACAAGCTGCCCAGGCGCGCAAGCTGGACGAAAAACTCGAGATCGGAGGTGACGTCGTTCTTCACTTAAACTGAATAGTGTTTGTGAGGGGTTTCAATCAACGGTCCATGATTCTGGTCGACCGGCTCAGCGCCTTACCTGAGACATCGCTATGAAACCGCGCTCACCCGACGCCAACTCGAAGTGTACAAGAACCCCTGAACCTAACCATCACGTTGCGCCGGGGGGCGGCTGCGACGGGCATCGTGACTTCCATCGCGGTCTAAAACACATAGTCCAAATTTAGAATTTCGGTATAATTCGGCAAAACCGGGTTGCTGCGTGAAATCCTTTTTTGCTTCCAACGGCGCAACTGCAACCAGGTACATAACACTCTGAATTGAGACACATCGTCCGGCATGGCAAGAAACAAACAGAAGTCCGAGCAGGAGTCGTTACTTGAGCAAGTGCAATGCATTGCTGAAGGCCTGGGCGAGATGTTTGCGCCTTTCACGGAAGTAGTGGTGCACGACCTGCGCTCGCCCGAGCATGCCATTCTCGCGATCCACAATAATTTGTCTGGGCGGCGCGTGGGTGAGCCTGCCACCGAACTCGGCCTTGCCCGAATTCAGGATCAGGATTTTCCTCAGCTCCTTGCCAACTATCCGAATCGATTCGCGGATGGCAGATCGGCGAAGAGTACCTCGATTGGCATCAGGGATTCGTCCGGCCGCTATATTGCGGCGCTTTGCATGAACGTCGACGTGACACTTTTTCGCGGAATGCAAGGGATGCTGGAGCAGTTCTGCAGCACGTCGGCAGCGCCGATCAAAGAGTCGCTTGACCCAACGAACGCAGATGCCATTCGCGCGCGTATCGACCGCTTCGCGATAAACCTGGCGACCACCTCGCGCTCACTCAAGACGGAACACCGCCGAGAGTTATTGCAAGAGCTGAGAGATGAGGGTTTCCTGGAAGTGCGCCGCTCAATGGAGATCGTCGCGCAACACCTGGGAGTATCTCGGGCGACCGTGTATAACGACGCGAAATAACGCCCAGCTACTTCTTCTAGACGCCTTGGATGCTACGGACTGCTGCATAATCTTGCGCCGCACCGGTATTGCAGTGGCCAGTGTTTCGGCCAGAGACGCCGCTGCCAACCGTTGACGCCTCCAGGACCGTGACAGAGGCCCCGCGCTTCCCAAGCGCGAGAGCGGCCGGGAGTCCGGTAAAGCCTGGGCCAATGACAACAACATCGGCCACTCCATCAACGGGTTCTTCCAGGGCGCCGCCGAAGTGGGTTACCGAATCCAGCCACCAGGATTTGAGCTTCATTTTTGGGCGTGGATAGAATCCAGCCCGTATTCCAAATCGAATGCGCTCGTTTCCGGCGGCACCGGTTTCGCACTAACCGTTCAGATCAATCAGTACGCTCTTGGAGCGAAGGTTGGCTTCGAATGCTTGTCGCCCAAGATCTTTGCCCAAGCCTGAGCGCTTGTAGCCGCCAGTGGGAATAATGAAGTCCGATGAGCGGCCATAGCGATTGACCCAGACGTTGCCCGCTTCTATCCCTCGCACCATTCTCAATGCGCGGCCGAGATCGGCTGTG
Organism: Caballeronia udeis; assembly: GCF_001544555.2. GTDB lineage: Bacteria > Pseudomonadota > Gammaproteobacteria > Burkholderiales > Burkholderiaceae > Caballeronia > Caballeronia udeis. The sequence continues at coordinate 61,023 of NZ_FCOK02000006.1, forward strand.
TGCACGCCCGCGGCGAGACCATAGTCTTCGTGTTGAGCGAGTTCCAATGCCTCCTCTTCGTCTTCGAACGTCTCCACTGTCAGGACCGGGCCGAATACCTCTTCACGGACGATTTCCGACTCACGAGCCACACCGCTCAGAATGCTCGGCGCAACGAAGGCACCGCCGGTCGGGGCGTCCGCCCGCCCGCCGCCGCAATGAACCTGGGCGCCGGCGAACACGGCTCGCTCCAGAATACCGTCGATACGGATCGCTTGCGCTTCGCTGATGATGGGCGATAACGTCGTGCTTGCGGACCAGGTCGGCCCGGCACGCAGGCCATTGAAAATGGGGACCAGCCGACTTAGTATCGCTTCGGCGAGGGGGCGCTGAATCAGCAAACGAGAGCCTGCGTTGCACACCTGGCCCGCGTTGCCGGTGATGCCCGTGACGATACGACGCGTCACGGCATCAAGGTCGGGAACGTCGGAGAAAACCACTTGCGGGCTTTTCCCGCCAAGCTCAAGCGTCACCGGCTTGATGCCCGTTTCCGCACACGCGGCCATGATCGAAGCGCCAGAACGGGTCGAGCCGGTGAACGACACCTTGCCAATGCGTGGGTGCCTCACAAGCGCGTCACCGGTGACGCGGCCATCCCCCTGGACTACGTTAAAGATGCCGGCCGGTACGCCGGCCTGGACGGCCAGTTGTGCCAGACGGAGTACCGAGAAAGGTGTCATCTCCGACGGCTTGATCACGACTGCGTTACCCGCGGCCAGCGCCGGTGCGATTTTCCACGCTGCAAGCACCAGCGGGAAATTCCAGGGGACGATGCCTGCCACGACGCCTATTGGCTCAGTAAGCGTCATGCCCAGCAGGGACGGGGAGGTCGCGGCGACTTCGCCACCGTACTTGTCTGCAAGTTCCGCAAAGAAGCGGATGCACTCAGCGGTATAGGGCACATCCCACGCGGTTGCATCGCGTACAGGGCGCGTGGATCCCACGGCTTCGAGAGGGGCCAGGGTGGCAACGTCCTGTTCCACCAGGTCAGCAAACCGGCGCAGAACGCGCGCACGGTCGCGCGGCGGCAATTTTCCCCAGCCGCTTTGGCGTTGCGAGCGCCATGCGCTCTGCACGGCGCGGTCAACCAGCTCCGAATTTGCTACGGGCATCTGGGCGTAGCGAACATGGTCGGACGGGCGAGAGACCGGCAGATAATCACTTCCGGGGCCGCCGTTTACGATTTCGCCGTCGATGAAATGGCCGTTGGGAATCACCAATGCATCAGGGTCAAAGTTTTCCATGCAGATTTCCCCAGAGGAGGTAATGACGATGCGTTCTATGCTAAGTCCGAGCGCACAGCAGATGTCGCGGAATAAATTCCTGCGCCGGCATTAGTCAGTGGTTTTTGCGAGCAGAACTATCGACTTCTCCGCTATTGACCCGGTTGGCCGCTTTCCAGTGTTCAACTGGCCGGGCCGGACCCTGGGAAGCTGCCGGATATCAGGCTTGGAACAATATGCTGATCGGCGGGGGCAATCGGCATGCCGTTGTTACAAACGCCCCATTTTTGATAATGATCCGGAAGCACGTCATGCTTAAATGAACTGGCGCCGGATTGGAGCACGGTGCCCCCGTACTATCCGAATATGAAACTGGAGTAGTTTGATGCCTGCCCCCTTAATGAAGATTGAAGCGACACCCTCCTTACCTGAGCAGGTGGATGTCGTTGTCATCGGTGGAGGAATTGTCGGTGTTTGCTCAGCGTACTATCTGGCGCGACGCGGCATACGTGTCGCGCTTGTCGAGAAGGGGCTGGTAGGGGCCGAGCAATCAAGCCGGAACTGGGGCTGGTGCCGTCAGCAGAACCGTGATGGCCGCGAATTGCCAATAGCCACGCGCAGTCTTGCATTGTGGGAAAACTTTGCGGAAGAGATTGGCGAAAGCACCGGCTTCAAGAGATGCGGGCTTCTGTACCTGAGCAACAACGAAGCGGAAATTGAACAGTGGGCCAACTGGCGTGACTTTGCGCGGACAGTGGGCGTCACCACGAACATGCTCAGCGCCTCGGACGCAAAAGACTATGGACGCGCTACGGGCCAGACATGGAAAGGCGGCGTGTTTTCACCCTCGGATGGCACGGCAGACCCCGGCATCGCCGTACCCGTCATTGCCAAAGGGGTCATCAAAGCCGGCGGGACGGTACATCAGATGTGTGCGGCACGCGGACTCGAGATGGAAGCCGGGCGGGTAAGCGGTGTCATCACTGAAAAGGGCACCATTCGCACAAGGGCCGTTGTATTGGCGGGTGGCGCGTGGGCATCGTCGTTCTGTCGGCAACTTGGCATTCGATTTCCGCAGGCATCGGTAAGATCGTCAATCCTTTCGGTCGCTCCCGGTGGCCATGATCTGCCACATGCGCTGCACACGGCAGATGTTTCGGTTACCCGTCGCCTGGACGGCAGCCATACACTCGCCATCAGCGGCCTTGCCAAAGTGGATCCGACGCTTCAGCAACTACGCTTTTCGAAAGACTTCATGCCCATGTTCGCCAAGCGACGAGCGAGCCTCGCGCTGGGCGACCTGACCGGTTGGCGGTCCGGACATGAGACGCTCGCAAAATGGCGCCTGGACGCGCCGACTCCCATGGAAAGGAATCGCATACTGGACCCGGCGCCTGACCGTGGCGTGGTTGACGAAACGCTGCGCCGGGCGAGGAAACTTCTGCCTGCCTTGGGCGCAGTGGGAATAGCACACGCCTGGGCCGGGTATATCGACAGCACGCCGGATGGCGTACCTGCTATCGGTGAAATTCACACGCATCCCGGTTTGTTTCTCGCTGCTGGATTCAGTGGACATGGCTTCGGCATTGGCCCTGGGGCCGGCCATCTGGTGGCCGATCTTGTCACCAACGCAACGCCAATTGTCGACCCGAAACCGTATCATCCCGATCGTCTCGCCAAATCGGTCAGAGGGAAAGTCGCGGAATTCTAAGCTCGACTGGCATCGCTCACATCAAAAACCACAACGTCGACGCACCCTCGACAAAGCGCGCAGATGGCGCCCCATGGTTTGGCTTTTTGGCGCGCGAAAAATGATTGTGATTCCTCATGAGTCCGTCAACGGGACGTCAATTCAGAGAATTTCGCGAGATCGATGTTGCCTCCGCTGACGATGACGCCCACACGTTTTCCGGCGAGTTGATCCTTCATTTGCCTCGCTGCCGCCAGGCCCAGGCAACCCGTGGGTTCCACGATAATTTTCATTCTTGCGGCAAAGAACTTCATGCAATTGATGAGTTCCTGATCGTCGGCGGTGAGAATGTCATGCACGCCCTTTTGAATGAGCGGAAAGGTGTAATTCCCGAGATGCTGGGTCTGAGCCCCATCGGCAATCGTAACCGGCGTGTCGATGTGGACGATGCTGCCGCTTCGGAAGGACTGTTGGCCGTCATTGCCGGCCTCGGGCTCGACTCCATACAACGCGGTATCCGGCGACATGGCCGCTTTGGATAGCGACGTGCCCGCGAGCAGGCCACCGCCTCCCAATGGGACAAACAGCGCATCAAGCTGACCCACGTCCTCAAAGAGCTCATACGCGGCCGTGCCTTGCCCGGCGATCACGTCAGGATGGTCGTAGGGCGGGATAAGGGTCAGGCCGTGCTTTGCAGCAAGTTCCCGCCCGATCTGTTCTCTGTCTTCCTTGTACCGGTCGTAGATAACCACGTTGCCACCGTACCCCTTGGTTGCGGCAACTTTTGCTGCGGGTGCGTCATGCGGCATCACGATAGTTGCCGGCATGTTAAGGAGTCCTGCCGCGAGTGCGATCGCTTGTGCGTGATTCCCCGAGGAAAAGGCCACGACACCCGCTTTGCGCTGAGTCTCGCTAAAGCGCGAAAGTGCGTTGAAAGCCCCGCGAAATTTGAAGGCCCCCATGCGCTGGAGGTTCTCGCACTTGAAGAACACCTCTGCTCCAAGCTCCGCGTTGATCGTGCGGGAAGTCAGCACCGGAGTTCTATGGGCATAGCCCTTGATGCGGCCGTTCGCTGCCGTGACGTCGTTGAAAGTGGGAAGGGGTAGCAAGTTGTCCATGGCCTTTCGATACGAGAGATGATCCTTGGCACTGTGGGGAAAACAATGCCGGCGACGCTAGAAAATCGAGCAAATACAGTTTGTCCAAAAATATACAAACTGTCAAATTTTTCGCCATGGGCGGCATTCGTAGCGAGAATAGAAAGATCGTCCTATGCAGCAACCGCAGATCTCGCCACAGTAAAGTCATCGTGAGGATCTCCGGCAATTTGCCACCATTAATTTGCTACCGCATTTTCCACCATCAACCAGGCTACCGGGTAATGCCGGGCTCTCCCCGGCCGCTCCATTGGGGCAGGGCGGCACGGATCAAAAGAGGACTTCATGACATTTCTCTACAAGGCCGATCCCTCACGCGGCCAGCAATGGGCAAAGCTCTTCGCCGAGCGCGCACCGGAGATTGGGTTCCGCGTGTGGCCCGATCTGGGCGACGCCCGCGAGGTGCGTTATCTCGCTGCATGGGCGCCACCTGAGAACCTGCACACGCTCCTGCCCAACGTCGAGGTCGTCTTCTCGACCGGTGCAGGCATTGACCAGTTCGATCTCTCGCTGGTGCCGCCGCATATTCCCGTGGTCCGCATGGTGGAGCCGGGCATTGTCGAGGGCATGGTCGAATATGTCACGCAGGCGGTACTCAGTTTGCACCGCGACATCTTTACCTATGGCCGCCAGCAGGCCGCGCACGAGTGGGGGCCGCTGCCGGTGGTGTCCGCCAGCGAGCGGCGCATCGGCGTGTTGGGGCTGGGCATGCTGGGGCAGGCCGTGCTCGAGCGGCTCAAGCTGTTCAACTTTTGCTGTGCCGGGTGGAGCCGCACGCCGCGCGAAATCGACGGCGTGGAATGCTTTGCCGGGCAAGAGGCGCTGGCGCCGTTCCTTGCGCGCAGCGATGTGCTGATCTGCCTGTTGCCGCTTACGTCCGCCACGCGAGGCATCCTGGACAAACGCCTGCTGGCGGGGTTGCCGCGCGGTGCAGCGCTGATCAACGTCGGGCGTGGCGGGCACCTGAACCAGGAGGACCTGCTGGACCTGCTTCACAGCGGGCATCTTTCGCAGGCGATCCTCGACGTGACCGACCCCGAGCCGTTACCGCCCACGCATCCGCTCTGGACGCACCCGTGTGTGCGCATCACGCCGCATATCGCCAGCGCCACGCGACCCGATACGGCAGTCGAGGTTGTGCTGGAGAACCTGCGCCGTCATCGTGAAGGCCGGCCGATGATCGGCCAGATCGATCGGGGGCAAGGCTACTGAGCCGGTGCTGCGGCCACGCTGAAAGTCATTCGATTGTATGAAGCGCCCGTTTTGGAGTTGGCAATGAAAGGGGCGTGACCATCAGCAAGGTCGCTAACCCATCCATGCGGATAGTGCAGCCGTTCAAGTACGCGTGCTTTTGCTGAATCCAGCGTCTTCATTAGCGATCTCTTTTTTAGTGCGCCCCCGGGCAATAATTGTCCTTGCGGCGCTGTTTTTTGTTATGGAAATATGAGGAGATCAACGAGTTGGCTTGAGCGTAAAGCCGCCGATTGATCTGACCGCCTTCGCTGAATACCGGACGGTATGCGCAAGAAGGAGGTCGGCCCCTTACGAGGGCATTTGGATTCCCCCGCTACTCAACAAGTCTGCACACGCACGTGCCGGCATCGTGCTCTCTGGCCGATGCCGGTCCGGCATACTTGTCGACCACGGTGGCAACCGCAACGATTGATGTGGTAATAGCATCTGGTAAGGCCATTCCAGATGTGACTGCGCATGGTTGACTCTGGCTGAAGTCTCTCGCTCGGGAAAATCCGGTCCCGACCGGATCCGGGGACCAGTCCGGGCGAGTCCTTGATGTAGAGAGAAAAATAAATGGTTGCGATTGCGAGGCGTCACGTCATCTTGCTGCTGGCCTTTGGCCTGCTTTCCATTTTCAGGCCGGATGGTGCGAACGCAGCAGGTTGCTGGAGTGCACCGTATAGCTGTCATCCTGGCGGCGACATCAACCCGTCCACCGCCGCCACTTACGAGGCCAGATACATGGCCTATGCCGAGCTGGCCTGGCGGGACTTCATCGCGTTGAACTTCCCGGCCGCAACGAGCCCGCAGGGAAAGCCGGAACCGGCGCCAAGCAGGGAGCACGGACTGGACTATCGCGGCGGGGACTACACCGCCGTCTGGCAAACCTGGCCGGAGGCACGCGACATCTTCCTGCCGGGGTCTGGTGACCCGTGCCTGCTGCGTTCGGCACGGGTCACCAGACCCCGGCAACCTGTCTCAGGCCGGATGCGTCGGGGCGGCTTGAACTGACTGACAGGATCGTGCTGGACGAGTATGTGCAGGCCAACCGGATGGGACCGGTGATCGACAAGCAGGGGCAGTATGTCAGGTATGGCTTGAGCTTCAATAAACCGATATTCGACTACATCACGGCTCACCAGCTCTATTCCACCGAAGGCCAGGCCGCGATGGATGTGAACAACCCGGACCGTGACAAGCAGACGGTCCGGTTCCCGGCCGGCCAATATTCCGGCAACGACGATCCTGCAATGACAGGATCCATTTTCGTCAAATCGTCCTGGAAGATACTGGACGCCTCGGACAACAAGTCGAGCTTTTACCGGACCCAGGCCTATGTCTACGATCAGGCCGGCGGTGCATTCGCCGATGAACCCACGGTCAGGGAGCAATGCTCGCTGAAGCCGATCGGACTCGTCGGCTTTCATATCGTCCATCTGGCCGGGTCGGCGCCGCAATGGGTATGGGCAACATTCGAACATGTCGACAACGGGCCCTGGCTCAACGATTTCACCTCCACGCTCAAGCGTGACTACAGTTTTTTTGACGCTGCCAAATGTGCGGCATCGGGTCCATCATCGGGCGGAGTGCCGGGCTGCGCGTTCGATACCGGACCGGCTGAGCCGTGGAATCCTCAACGGCCCGGCCAGACGCCGACGCAGCTCGTGCGCCTGGCTGCCCCGGGCAAGCTCGCGCTGGCCGTCAACGAGCAATACAACAACCGGATCAAGAAGACCTATCCGGATAGCGTCTGGGCTAACTACTTCCTGGTCGATGTCCAGTTCCCGACCAACGTAAAGGCCGCGGGCGGCGAGCAGGGCGCCGCTGTACCGAATCCCGCCTACCCGGACGGAATGCCGGCCACGTCCTTCCTGTCGAACTCGACCATGGAGACGTATATCCCGGGGTTCTTCCACGGTGAGATCACGCCGAGCGGCAACCCGATTCCCCCGGACGACCAGATGCGGACCATACCGCCAACGGGGGCGGTGATGCCCTTCTCTTCAACGGGGCCTCATACCGTGTCGGGCGGCGCTGATCGTACGACGTCGAGTTGCGTCAGTTGCCACTCCGATGCTTCCATGACCACCGGCTCGTCCAGCGATTTCGTGTTTTCGCTGAGCCGCGCGCAAAGCAAAGGCAGGCTCAACCTGAGCACGTCCGGCACGAAATCGGACAGTGCTGCCGGCGCGCGGGTGCTCACAGGACATGAAGCGTCCTCGGTCGTCGAATACGTGATGGGGACCAGCAAGCCGGAGGAGCCGTCCGGGAAATAGGTTGGGCGGATATTGCAGACGGAAATTGGGACGAATATTGAATAGCAGCAAGAAGGTCAAGGGACCAGGCATGATAAAAATCAGTCGCAGAGACGTATTGAAAACCGCGGGTACGATCGGTGGCGCGCTGCTCGCGCCGGGGTTGCCGCTCTGGAGTCTCGCGGAGGCGGCGCCGCGTGAGCGGGCGCCCGCCGGCTTTGTCAATTTGTCATCGGCACTGCTTGGTATTGACGCGGGCGTTCTGAATCCGGTGATCCGGCCGGATGATGTATCGATGGCAGACGTGTTCTACGGCCTCACCGTACTGGCCGGAAAGGAAAGCATTGCAAACCTGCTCGCCGCTTATGACGTGATGGAGAAACAGCACCGCAGGCCCGATCAAATCGCCCAAGTCTTGCTTGCCTCCGGGGACGGGCCCAATACCACTCTGAATGGTGCTTTTTCCCGCCTGATCACATTGATGTGGCTCTACGGTAGCTGGTACGGCGGCACCGAAATAAACAATATCTCCACGTCGGCAACCGGGATCGCCACTGACTACCAGAAGGACTTCGTCATTTCCAGCCGCGCATACAAAAGCGCCTGGATCTGGCGCATCGCCCACACGCATCCAATGGGTTTCAGCCAGTTCAGCTTCGGTAGCTGGGCAAGTGCCCCGCCGTCGCTCGCCGATTACGGAATCAGTCTCGCGTAAAACGCGGCACCGTCGTTAAACATGGGGAATCGAAGATGCCTGAGTATGACGTGATAATTGTCGGGACCGGTCACGCGGGTGCCTTCATGGCTTACGAACTGGGAGGCAAGGGAAAGAAGGTGCTGATGCTGGAGGCGGGCCCGGCTACGCCGCGGCATCGGGAAGACTATATGGAGTCTTTTTATCTTGCCGGATTCAAGTCGCCGGAATCGCCGTATCCGCCGGACGCCAATAACAATCAGCCGCGAAAGACAAATGCCCCGCATCCGACGATCCAGCAACTGGTCTTTGGCTGGAACAATCCGGCGATTTCCTACCTGACCTACACGCCGGGTTCCCTGCCGTTCGGCAGTACCTACCTGAAGCTTGCGGGCGGTACCGGCAATCACTGGCAAGGGACGACGCTGCGGATGAGCAAGAATGATTTCATGCTGCGGCGGAAATACCAGCATGGACTCGACTGGCCGATCGCCCAGGAGGAACTGGATAACCACTATGCAAAAGTCGAAGCGTTCATGGGCGTTGCCGGCAGCACAGCGGAACAACTCGCGGCCCGCGACGACATTCCGCCAGACTACCAGTTCCCCATGCCCCCGATCCCGCTGTCACTGAGCGACAAGTACATCAAGGCTCGTGTAGATGGCGAGCCACTAACTAATGAGGATTACTTCACAGGCCAGAAGACGGTTGTCACGAAGACGCCGCAAGCACGAAATTCCGTGCCTTATGACAATCGCAGGGTATGTCATGGCAACACCAACTGCGTGCCTATTTGCCCGATCCAGGCGAAATACGATGCGGCCTATGCGTTGGGAAAGGCGCTGGGTACCGGGTGCGTCACCGTCAAGTATCAAACCGTGGTGGACAAGATCACGGTCGGCGAGGACGGAAAAATCAGCGGCCTGCATTACCTGACCTACGACGATATTTCAGTACCGGCCAAGTCGGGACAGACCGGGGAAGGCACCGCGGCCGGCACATTGTTCGTGCTGGCAGCCAGCGCGATCGAAAACGCGAGGATATTGCTTAACTCGCCGTGGAAAACGGGCATGACCGTTGCGAACAGCAGCGACCAGGTTGGCAGGAACCTGATGGACCACGCCACGTATCTGGCGTGGGGGCTGATGCCCGTCAACGCGCCGGCGTACAGCTATCGCGGCCCGCTCGCCACCAGCGGGATCGAATCGCTGCGTGACGGACCGTTCAGGAGCACGCGCGCGTCCTGGCGACTGGAGCTCGGCAACGAAGGATGGAACTGGGCGAGGGGCGAGCCGTACGCGATCGGCCCGGATTTCCTGTACGGCACGAACCACGGGGGGCTGAACGGCGGCGGCCCGAACAGGAGTCCGCAGGTGCTCGGCAACAAGAACCTGCTGAAGGCACTGAATGGTTATCTGACGCGGCAATTCAGGATTGCCTTCCTGGTCGAACAGGACGCCGAGCAGAGCAATCGCGTGCAGTTGTCGCCGACCGAGACCGACAACCTGGGCATTCCCAGGCCGCTCATCACGTACAACCTGTCCGACTACACGCGCAAGGGTTTTATCTCGGCCAGGCTCGCCACCACCGAATTCATGCACCGGGTAGGCGCGCAGGAATACACGAAATTCGATGCCGGCAACGCCAAGCAATTTACCTGCGACAACCAGTCATTCAACTATTACGGCGCGGGGCATGTGTGCGGCACTCATGTGATGGGTTCTATGCCCCAGGCCTCGGTGGTCAACTATCACCAGCAAAGCTGGGATCATTCGAACCTGTATATCGTGGGTTGCGGATCAATGCCCAGTATCAGTTCGCAGAATCCGACGCTGACCATGCTCGCGGTCACGTCAATGACCGTGGACCATATTCTGACGAGGGTTTGATGGAGCAGGGAGGCGACTTTCAATTTCCGTGACTGCCAGATGTATGTCGGATGTACATCCGGTTGTGCGTCAGCAGTCATGTCGGTTGAGAGATTTGCGTATCCAGAATCACAATTTCCATATGGGTGGTCGAAATGGCAAAAGTAACAACCGTGGAGCAGGCGATGGAAATCGCTGCGAATCAAACGCTCATCGCCAGTTGCGCGAATACGTTCTCGGTCGGTGGCCTGCTGGTCGACGACGCGGGTAACGTCCTGCACGCGATGCCGAACCAGGTGATCAAGGACGGTTATACCTCCGACCCGACAGCACATGGAGAACGGCAGCTTACCGACTGGTACTACGCAAATAGCAATAACCTTCCTGAGCCGAGCCAGATCACCGTCATCACGTCTCTCGATCCGTGCTGCATGTGCACGGGTGCGATCCTGACCGCGGGGTTCAAGGTCCTGACCGCTGCCTACGATACGTATTCCGGCATCAACTACGACACGAAGTCCGACTTTCCTTCGTTGACGCCCGGCATGGCGAAAAGAGCGGAGGAGCGATTCGGTTATCCCGAGGTCATTGACGGCGTTTGCTACAACCGCCTGGCGAAGGGACCGGAGAATAACGTTCCCGCATTCACCGCGAAGACCATCCAGGGCCGTACCGTCGCCTTGTGCGAAAACATTTTCCAGGCGACGCTCGCGACCGTGCGCAACCAGATCAACAATGATCTGCCGTTCGATGAACTCGGGGATATCCTGTCGCTGGCTTCGACGGATCCGATCCGCGTCGCGCTGTCCAGCAAATATGCCCAGGCCCTGCAGTACCGGTCGCAGGTGCCGTTCACACCGGACGAGGGGCTGGTGCCGTACCTGAAGCCCATGATGCAGCATGACATCACCCTGGGCGGCAAGGGACAGGCGGTCGCGCTGCTCGATCACCATGGCAATCTGCTGCTTTGCAAGTCGGGGTCGGAGTCCATGTCGTCCATCCGGACCGCGTTCATGGAAGTGACCCGCACCTATGCCGGATTGCGCCGGCAACTTCAGATGGATGGAATCAAGGACACGCGTAAATACCTGCCCCATCCGAAGTACTGCACCTTTGTTTTCGCGTTGGGACCGATGCTTGACGACGTGCCCCCGGTGCGCCCCGACATCGGCCCGCTTAGCCAGACGCAGAGCTTCATGGAGCTAGGCGCCTACGGTTCGACGATGGAAGGCGCGCTCGATACTGTCAACAACCCGTCGCCCTATCAATACGTCCGCTCGCGGATGAACGCCGACACACTGGCGGCGTTCTGCAAAAAGATGCCGCCGTTGTATAGCGGGGAGATCAAGGTCAACCCGATTCAGGTGACGAACCAGGGGTTGATCGAAGGGATCGGCTGATCCGTTTGAAACCCGCTTGAGCCGTACATGAGCCGTACATGAGCCGTACCTGAACCACGGGCGTTCCCCGACCGGAACCCCGTGGTTTTCTTTCAGGCATGCAGGACGAGTGCTTCTCTCCCCACCTCACACGCGCGCCGTACCTCCTGTACTGTCGCCGGCGCATCCAGGAAAAACAGCGGTGTGAGGTTGCGCTCGACGCGCGACGCACGGATCGCCGCCTTGATGGCAAAAAACACGCTGTTGGCGAGCACCATGGGCGGTTCGCCGGCCTCTTTCGACGAGTAGATACCGTGCTCGTCGGTGGTCGGCACACCCGCGACTGACGGGTCGTTTCGCGGGAACAGGTGCACGTTCATTTCCAGCGGAATGGATACGTGTGCGGGGACTTTATAGCGCCAGGTATTGGCGCTGTTCAGACGGCCCTTTTCGTCGCCTTCCGGCTCGAACACAAGGTCTTCGGAGATCAGGTAGCCGACGCCCTGCACGAACGCTCCTTCGACCTGGCCGATATCGATGGCCGGATTCATGCTCCATCCCATGTCATAGGCAATATCCGAACTGATGATCTTGACCTCGTCGGTCAGGATATCCACTTCCACAACCGAGCATGCCGCGGAGTAGGTGAAGCCGACGAAACAGTCCACTGTACCGCCGGGCTGCGCACTTTCGTCAACGTCGATGCCCGGAATCCGGGGTTGCTGGTCCAACGGCTTGAAGGTCTTCCATGGCACGGACTCCTCACCACCGGCGACCTGTACCGTGAAACTCGCTACCAGGTTCACCCTTGCTACATAGGCGTAGTGAATCAGGTTCTGCCAGATCAACGCGGTTTGCCCGTGTGCGAAGACTTCTTGCGCCCAGCCGGTTTCTTTGTAATCCCAGTAGTTGATGCCATTGTCCTTGCACCATTGCTCGCCTTTGTCGACTCTCAACTGCTGCCCGAATTCCCGGAGACGTTTAGCGAGGTCTGCGCAGATAGCCTTGGCCACCTCGCAGTTGTATTGCGTTCCGGTCGAGGCTCCGGTGCTGGTCGGGTTTGGCGTAACACTGGTCTTGGGGCTTTCAATATGGATCATCTCCATCGGGATGTTGAGCACATAAGCGGCGACTTGCAGGACCTGGGTGATCAGGCCTTGTCCCATTTCCACGCCGCTTTGATGAATCGTCACCGTTCCGTCCGCCTGATTGACCACCGCGATCCCCGCGGCCTGCTCCAGTTGCAGCAGGTTATATCCGGAGCCGTACTTCACCGGGATCATCGCGATACCGCGTTTGCGCCATGTGTTGTCGCGGTTGAATTGCTCCACCGCGCGGGACTTGTCTTCGAAAGAGCAGGTGGTTTTCAGCCAGTTCCACACCTGCCGGATATAGCAGCCGTCCAGCACCTGTCCAAACGGAGTCACGTCGCCAGGGTTATAAAAGTTGGCTTCCCTGAGTTGCTCGGACGGTATGCCGAGTGCGACAGCCGCATCGTCGATCGCATTCTCGATGATGTTTTTTCCCTGCAGGTCGCCGAATGCGCGCATCGCCGTGCTGGGTGCAGTGTTCGTCCGGCACACGTCGATCTGGCTCTGGTAATTCGGCACGTTATAGACGTTGTCGGCCCGTAGCTGGATGCAGTTTGAAACGATAAACGAACAGTCGTAGTAAGCGCCGCCGTCTCCCCACATCTGGGTCCAGAAGCCCTTGATCTGCAAAGTCGTGCGGTCGACGGCAATCTGGCACTGGCCAAAAAATGCGTGCCGTTTGCCGATCATCCGGGTATCCACATCTCTTGGCAGTACCACCCGTACCGGTCGATTGAGCCGGTATGCGGCCACGACAGCGGGTCCGGTGACGAATCGCGCCTGCTCTGTTTTCCCGCCAAAACCGCCGCCAAGCGGTGCGACGCGGATATCCAGCCGGTTGTAGGGAGCCCCGATCGCCATCGCCGACGTTTGATGCATTTCCATCGGGCTCTGCGAGGATGGGTGGACGATAAACCGGCCTTCATCCTGCGGCACGACCAGGCAAGCCTGGGTTTCCATATAAAAATGGATCTGGCCGCCGTTGCGCTGGCTGTTCGCCAGCCGGACACAGTTGGCAAAGGCCTGATCCGGCACACCGGACAGGTCGGTTACCTCGATGCTTCGATCCAGCGGTTCACGGCTCGAATCCATCCAGTCGAACGTGCTGTCCGGCCGCGTGATCTGCCAGATATGGGTCACGTAGTTCGCCGTGCTCGGGGCATCCGGGAAAATGCTGTTTCTCGCGATGGCATCCTCAATGCCCAGCACCGGTTCGTTCCACTGCGTGGGCCAGCTTCCGTCCCATGTGATCGTTCTATAGCCAATGCAGAACCGGGTCGCATACTCGGCTATGTCATTGGCCGCCTGTTCGTCGCGGGCCAGTACCATCGCAATCGTCTGGCCCGGGTAATGAACGCTGTGCTTCGCAAACAGCGGCTGGTCCAGCGCTTTTCCCTGAAAATTGAGGCCGTGGGGCGGAACACTGTCGCTTGTCAGGACATCGGTGAATTGATTGGGGAACGTTGCGGCGAGATGGCCCTTGAGTTGTTCGCGCGTGATTTCCGTATCGGAAGAACCCGGCAGGCAAAAATAGAACCCGGCCAATGCACGCAGGCTTTGAACGAAGGCGCCATGCAGGGTCCGCGGCGGGATCGCCAGTTCGTGCGTATAGTGCATTTCGCCAAGGGCCTGGTAGATCGCCGTATTCTTGATATACGGCTGGCCCACCGGATGGCGGTCGACCGGCGGAACGGCGTACGACTGGCGTCCTGAGCTGACGCCCCAGTGACCCCATGGGATATTGCCTGCCGAGGCTACGGCCGGGTCAATCGGCACGCCCCGGTGCACCAGCGCGTTGATCAATGCCTTGTAGAACAGGGACAAGGCCAGGGTCACCCGGTAGCCGTCGGAGAAGCCGTCGTCAGGCAGCTTGGCCCGAAACGACGTCCATTTCTCGAGCTCTTGCCTGACTTCCCGCTCCAGTATGGCCAGGCTTTCCGTGAGGTCCTCCGTCGTCAGCGGCCGGCCCAGGCCATTCAGGAATGCTTCCGTCCGTTCGGCCGGCCACGGCGCATCCGAAATCCCGCCGAATACGAGGCTTGCCGTCTGGATATAGATATTGGAAGGTTCTCCGCCTGCCGCTGCCCACACCGTATCGCTAGTCATATTGACGATAGCGTGAGCGTTCACCTCTCTCAGTGCGGTCTTTTGGGAAAGGACAACCTGGTTGGCCCTTGCAAGCGGAATCCGGTACGACACGATCAGCGTGGCTTCGCCGGCCTTCCCGCCGAGGTCCTGGAAGAATGTGATCGCCTCTTTCACGGACATCACATAGGTCGTGGTGCTGGACGGCGGGTCGATCGGAGATGGCCGCAGCATGACGAAGGTAATTTCCGCGCCGATCGCGGCCAGTACCGTCAGCGTGTCGGAGGGGAACGGCTCACCACCGTATCCCGGATGTGCCTCGTCCCGCGGGAAGAGGTGTTTCATCACCAGCATCGTATTGCCGCCCAAGGTTGCGGCATTGCGGACTATGCGGCCTCCGGTCCTGCGAGCCATGCAATGCGGCCAGGGGACTGACCGCGGACTGGTCGTATTCCGCCATCACCGTGTCGAGAAGAGCGATCAGGTCGTTGAAGGTAATGCCTGCGCTGACCGTGAGCCATTCGGCATCCACGCTGTGCGGCCGGTTTAATTCCGGTACCCGGCGCACATCAATAGATGCACGCGACTCAAGACATTCGTCCTTGTAGATACCGAATGACGTGTGGCCGTTGACAAACTGGTAGGGAATCGCCTGGGACTGGCACTGGAAGGCATACTCGAACGCTTCGTTCCACGAGGTCGCCGTGTACCAGTGCTTGCCCGTGTGATGAGGCCCGCGAGGCCCGCCGATTATCACCGGCCGCGGCACCGCCCGGGCCGCCTCCGGAAACGGAATCGCGACGCTGGCCGCCGGGACTTGCCCGGTCTGGCCGCGCTCCAGCAGGCACTTCATTCGCTCCTTCTCGTCCTCGCGGGTGTAGTCGCATGCGAAGGTCTTCATGCCGGTCAGGATCGGACGATAGCCCGTGCACCGGCAGATATTTCCATCGAAGATATCTTCGATCTGCTGCTTGGTCGGATGCGGGTTATTGACGATGAATTCGGACATGTTCATCACGAACCCGACCGTGCAGTAGCCGCACTGACTGCCATTGTTTGCCGCCAGCCGCTGCGCGACAGGATTGATGCCGGGCAGGTTGCCGGCGGCTTGCAGATCCGCGTCGCCAGGGTCGGGCAGGCCGGCCGTGGACGAAAAATCCGCCGACTTCGTCGTACCGGATGCGATCCTCGTCATGCGCGATCGCGTTGCAGCTTGCCGCACCGCCGGCGGTGGCGTCCAGTTAAGCGGGGCGAAGCCCGAAGTCGGCGCGTGCATGGGGTAGCGCGCGGGCAACACGCCGGGTGTTCCCGTGCCTTCCACTGTCGTGACGACGAGCCCGCTCAGCGCGCACACTGGCCGAAGACAGGCATTGATGGCGCGGTGTTCCTCGCGGTTGTCCTTCCAGCTGGACAGGATCACGGTGCACGAGCCGCATCCGCCTTGTCCGCACGCCTTCTTGGGTCCGGCGAGACCGATATCGGGGGACCGCAGAAAGTCGATCAACAGAAAATCCGGGCTGGGATTTTCGATGCTGACGGGCTCTGCGTTCAGAAAAAAGTCGACACGATTGACGTATTGCGTTTCACCACTCATATGAAGCCTTCCACAGGTTTATTTTTAAGCCCTCTTCATAGTAGTGCCGCTTATTTTCGGCATCTGATTTATAAATTCAGCCGGAGTAAAACCGGCCATGCGTTGAGGCCCGCAACTCGCCTTTGTGTTCAGAAGCTTTGAGTCATGCCGATCCGGACATCGACCTGCTTGTTTGTTGTGGACGGAGAAAATGCGTAGCCAATAGCGGCACGCGTACCCGAGTTAGCAAGCAAATAATCCGCACCGGCGTAAACCGAGGTGCGTTTGGAAAACAAATAATTAATGCCGGTCGAAAACCGGCTCCATCTTGATTCTTCAAACCGCGTGCGTTGATAATCGAAAATGCCGAATAGATCAGGTGCGAAATAGTATTGCGTGCCGCCCTGGTAAACTTGCATGGTCGAACTGGTTCCATATCCCTTGACGTTGATATTGTTATAAAGAGCATTCAACTGGA
Organism: Caballeronia udeis; assembly: GCF_001544555.2. Classification (GTDB taxonomy): domain Bacteria; phylum Pseudomonadota; class Gammaproteobacteria; order Burkholderiales; family Burkholderiaceae; genus Caballeronia; species Caballeronia udeis. The sequence continues at coordinate 77,791 of NZ_FCOK02000006.1, forward strand.
GGTTGCCGATTATGTAAAGGGCGCCGGCACCGAAAACTCCTTTGCTGTCGACATGGATGCCGTTCGGGAAAAGGTCGGTGGCAACGCCTGTCGCAGGATTGATAGTGGCGACTGTCTGGCCCAAAAACGTGGTTACACCCAACTGGGCATAGGGATCGAACCCCTGTCTGCCAGTCGGGTTGTTGATTTTTGTATAGACAATTGCAGTGCGGAATGCGCTGCCTTTAAAGATGCCGCCGGCACTCCAGGCGCTACCTTGATGAAAATTACCCGCAACATTACCAAATTCATACATGCCGCCAAATCTGGCGCCACCAAAATCGGCACTCGAAAACTTGACTGCATTATTGAGCCGATCTGCCCCTGAGTACCCGTCGAAGTCTCCCTGGTGGCTGCTATATCCCGTCCCTTCGGATGCGAGATTGAATCCACCCAGATTCAGGTAATCCCATACGAAATCGTATTGATTACCCAAAGTAAATGCGCCCCATTTGCTGTTCAATCCAACAAAAGCCTGTCGCCCGAACAGCGCGCCATTTTGAAAGGCTTTGCCGGTTCCCAATGAGAAGCCATTCTCAAGAGTGAATATTGCACTCAAGCCGCCACCTAAATCTTCGACCCCTTTGAATCCCCACCGGTTACCGTACCAGATGCCGTCTTCAAACCGATAGGCACTGCTTCCGGCATAATTCGATACATAGGTTATTCCGGCGTCGAGCCGGCCGTACAGTGTTACGCTACTTTGTGCCTGTACGAAGAGTGGGACTAGCGATGCGACTATGGCGCCAAGCAAGTGAACCGCTCTTTTATTATACATATCTTCCCAGTTTTAAAGAACTAATTGATCTTATGGCAATTCGGGCTGCTTGGCGTCCGGGCCAGTGGGTCGATGCCAGATCTTTTGATAAAAAAATTGGTGTTGCAAGTACAAAATTTATGTGTATGTGCCCACAAAATCAGAACACCCAATAGGGAAAAGGCTCTCAAAGGAATCGGGTAGGGGGGACTAATTTTAGCAACATACGCAGGCAAAATTTGATCTTGTGGTGGGCGAATTTAGATGTTTTCATTGCAGCAAATAGAACATGTCGCTGTTCGGCGACCTGTTTTTCTTACATTTGGGGATGACGACCTGATGCATTGCCGATTCAGCTTGCCAAGACGAAAGCTTGTACTGGGGTCCATAGCGACACTCGGCGTTGCGGCGACGGGTTCTCTTGCGACAGTCCAGGCTTTGGGGGCGGAAGATGGGCTTATCAATCTGCAACTCGGCTATATAGCCGGCGCCGATCAAATTGCCGAGGTAACGGCGCGGGCCTTGGGGTATTTCAAGGATGAAGGACTGACGCTGGCGATCCAGCCGGGCGGCCCGAGTGTTGACGGCCTCGCCGTCGTGGCGTCGGGCCGGTTTGAAGTAGGGGAGATCTCGTCCAGCCCGTCGATCATGCTGGCAACGTCTCAAGGCATTCCGATCCAGTCTTTCGCGGCGGGTCTTCAGCGGCACCCGTACGGTTATTTCTCTCTCAAGAAGAACCCCGTGCATGCCCCGCAGGACTTCATCGGCAAGCGCGTGGGCGTGGCGCCGACCGGCGTGATCTTGCTACGCCTGCTGCTGGCCAAGAACAAGATCCCGGAAAGCCAGGTGACGATCGTCCCGATTGGCGGCGACATGTCGCCATTGCTGACCGGGCGAGTGGATGTTGTGACAGGCTGGCTCTCGAACACGTCCTCGCTGAGGGCGTTGGGCGACGAGCGAGTCGGCCTGACGTTATGGGACGCAGGCGTGCATCTGTATGCGTGGCCGTACTACGCGACCCAATCCACGCTCCAGACCCGTCCGGACCTTCTCGTGCGCTTCCTGCGGGCGACAGCGCACGGCTGGCATGTTTGCAGGACGCAGCCGGATCGCGCCGTTGACTACTTGATGAAAGATTATCCGCAGCTGAACCGCGAGGACGAACGGGCGGCGCTGGCCATCAAACTGCAATGCGCACTGGACGACGAAACGGTGGCGAACGGCTGGGGCACGATGAGCACCGACCGCTGGCAGCAGCAGATCACGCAGTTTGACCAGCTGGGTCAGTTTTCCGGGCACGTGCCCACGGTGAACGAAGTCATGACAACAGCCATCCTCGATAAGACCCGGGCAGTCCGGATGGCCGTATGAACGCGGATACCGACATGACCGCAGCCCACTCTCCGGCGCGCGAATTGCGCGGCGCCGGCGACGCGGTCGCCGGACATGCGATCAGTTGCCGCGACATCGTGGTTCGTTTTTTTTCCGAGCGCCGCAGCGTGACGGCCATTTCCGGGCTGTCGCTGGATGTGCGGGAGGGCGAATTCCTGACGCTGCTCGGTCCTTCCGGGTGCGGCAAGTCGACCTTCCTTCGGGTTGTAGCGGATCTCCTGTCGCCCAGCAGCGGTTCGATCACGGTTCTCGGCGACAAGCCTTCGCGCGCCCGCGCCAACGGCGACGTTGCATTTGTCTTCCAGGATGCGGCTTTGATGCCGTGGCGAACCGTGCTGCAGAACATCGAGCTGCCGCTCGAGATCGCCGGCAAAAGCCCGCGCAAGCATCGCGCCAGAACCATGGAGCTACTGGATCTCGTTGGGTTGAGCGGATCGGAAAACGCCTACCCGAATGAACTGTCCGGCGGAATGCGGCAGCGGGTTTCCATTGCGCGCGCGTTGATAGGCAATCCCAGGGTCTTGCTGATGGACGAGCCTTTCGGCGCGCTCGACGAAATTGTGCGGGATCGTCTGAACGACGAGATCCGCAGGATATGGAAGGAAACAAAGCTGACGATCCTGTTCGTGACGCACAGTATTTATGAGGCGGCTTATCTCGGTGACCGTGTGCTTGTCCTGAGCGCCAATCCCGGTCGCGTGCGCGACATCGTCCCCGTTCCGTTGCCCTATGAACGCACGCTCGAAGCACGGGAAACGCCCGAGTTCGTGTCGCTTGCCGCCAGGTTGCGCAGAACGCTGGAGACCAGCTGATGAACGCCTACCCGACTCCCATGAATGCGCCGGCGGCCTCTCTTGCGATCGACGAAGCGCGCTACCTCGCGGAGCAGCGCCGGCTTGCGCTTCAGCGGCGCATGCTGCCTGTGCTTGGCATCGTGGGCCTGCTGATTGCGTGGTGGGCCGTTATCGCCGGCTTCAACATCAAGCCCTTCATCGCACCGTCTCCCTTGCTGGTGATGCAAACCATCATCCAGAAAAGCGACCTGCTGCTGCAGAACCTCGGCGTGACCGCACTGGAAGCACTGTTCGGGTTCATCCTCGGAAACCTCGCGGCGATCCTCATGGCGTCCGTGTTCGTGCACAGCAAGATTCTCCAGTGGATCTTCCTGCCGATCGCGGTCGCGATCAATGCGATTCCTGTCGTAGCCAAGGCGCCTATTCTTGTGTTGATCATGGGCAACGGCATGGCGCCGAAAATCACGATCGCCGCCATGGTGTGCTTCTTCCCGACGCTGATCAACATGGTGCGTGGGCTGGAGGCGGTGAATCCGCAGATCATGGATCTGATGCGCATCCTGTCGGCAACGCGTACGCAGATCTATTTCAAACTCCGCCTGTTCAGCGCGCTGCCGTATCTGTTTTCGGCGTTGCGGATAGCCGCTTCGATGTGCGTGATCGGCGCCATCATAGGCGAGTGGATCGGGTCGACCCAGGGTATCGGCGCCCAGATCATCCAGGCTACCTACAACTATGACTCCCCGTTGTTATATGCGGCCATTGTCATGAGCGCATTTTTATCAGGTCTCTTCTATGTGGTGATCGTGCTGCTGGAAAAGCGGGTCGTGAAGTGGTCCGCGTCGCACTGAAACGGCTAATTCGTTGATACAGGCAGCAAGGAAAAAAATGACTTTTAATAATTTTCTGCATGAACCGGCTCGCGATACGAAGATCGTTGCCAAAGCCGACGTGGTGGTCGTCGGCGGTGGCCCCGCAGGCGTGGCCGCGGCTTTGGCGGCGGCGCGCAATGGTGCGCAGACGATTCTCCTTGAACGCTATAACCATCTTGGCGGCCTGGCATCCGGCGGCATGGTGCTGATACTGGACGACATGTGGGACGCGAGCCAACACGAAATTTCAGTGCGGGGCACGTGCCTGCAATTCATTGAGCGGCTGTCGCATCTGGGCCTGGCTGTCTATCCGAAATCGGCCGAATGGCGGCAGAGCGAAGAGGCGTACCGGAAGTGGGCTCGCTGGGGCACGTTCGATTTTCATAGCCACCAGAGGCCGCGTCCGGTTTGTTTTGCGGTGGCGTTCGACCCGGATGGCTGGAAACGTGTATCGCTCGAGCTCGTCAAGGAGACCGGGGTTCAACTGCGCCTGCATTCGTGGTTCTCAAGCACGATCATCGAGGACGGTGTCGTCAAAGGCGTGGTGTGCGAGACCAAGAACGGGCGTGAAGCCATTCTCGGAGACGTCGTGATCGACGCCACGGGCGACCTCGATGTCGCCGCGTCGGCGGGTGCGCCCTACATTGGCGGCAGCTACATCATGACGACCGTCTTCCGGATCGGTGGCGTGGATACCGACACCGCCGAGCGGTTCGAATTCGAAGACCCGGTGGCCTACGCCGCGCTGGACCGGACGATCAAGCAGATGCTGGGCGGCGCGTGGGCCTACTGGTGGCTCAAGACGCCACTGAAGGGCATCGTCTGGTGCAACTGCCCGCACTTGCCCGGCTATAACGGGATCGAGGTCGAAGACCTGACCAAGGTGGAAATGCTCGGGCGCGAGATCGCTCACGACATGCATGAATTTGCGAAAAAGAATTTCCCGGGTTTTCAGTCGAGCTATGTGGTGGACTTCGCCTCTCAGACCGGTGTCCGGCAAACGCGGCTGTTGCAGGGCGAGTATGTGATGACAAAGGACGACGTCATGAAGCGGGCCCGTTTTCCGGACGCAATCGCGCGCGGACGTGACTACTACTATCCGTATCGCTCGCTGCTGCCGAAGAAAGTCGACAACCTGCTGATCGCGGGCCGCCATTACTCCTCGACCTCCCAGGCGCAAAAAATGTCGCGTGAAATTCCACCCTGCATGGCAATGGGCGAAGCCGCAGGGGTCGCCGCGGTGCAGGCCCTCAACGCGGGCCAAAAGGTTCGCGATATCGATGTCGGCCTGCTGCAACGAACCTTGCGCGCACAGGGCGCGGACCCGGGGGACCAGATGAGGTCCAACACTGACATTCCCGCACTGGCCGAAGGCGCCATGATCGGGGTGGCCGCATGAGTTCGGTTTCGTTCAAGTCGTCTGTGTCCGAGCTCCCGCTGTCGGGAATCAAGGTTGTCGATTTCACGCAAGTGATGATGGGCCCCGTGTGCACCCAAATGCTGGCCGACTACGGTGCGGACGTGATCAAGATCGAGCGGCAAGCTGAAGGAGATCTGAGCCGCTCGACGTTCCGGCCGGTCGCCGGTGCGGATAACCCGGTCTTCTGCAGCCTGAACCGCAACAAGCGGAGCGTGGCGCTCAATTTGCGCGACCCGGCACAGCTGGAAGCCGTCAAGAAACTCATTGCCGGGGCTGACGTCGTGACCAGTAATTTTCGCGCCGGGGTGATGGAGCGTATGGGCCTCGGCTATGAGGAATGCAGAAGGCTTAACGAACGGATCATCTTTGCCGTCGGAACCGGCTTTGGCGAAACGGGGCCGTATAGCGCGAAGGGGGGGCAGGATGTGCTGGCGCAGGCAATGTCGGGTGTCATGGCCCGGCGATCGGACGAGTCGGTGCCGCTGAACATCTATCCGACCACGCTTGCGGACTACTCGGCCGGCATGCACATGGTACAGGGCATTTTGCTCGCGCTGCTGCATCGCGACAGGACCGGGACCGGCCAGAAAATAGCCGTGTCGCTGTACGACTCAATGCTTGCCATCCAGATGCAGGAGGCGGCAATGCTGATGATGGAGGATTCCGAACTGAATTGGGCCGCGATGCCGCTTTCGTCGGTATTTCACGCGAAGGACGCAGCGTTCGTGCTCGTCGGCGCGTTCAAGTCGAACCCGTTACGCGATATCTGCGATGTGCTCGGAATCGACGACCTGTCGACTGATTCGCGCTACTGCAATCTCGGGCAGCAATTGCTGCATAAGGCTGAACTTCGCAGCATCCTGGCGGAGGGATTTCGCCGCGAGACACGCGATCACTGGCTTCACCTGCTGGAAGAAAAGGACCTGCTGTGCGCACCTGTGAAGCATCTGCGCGAGGTGCTGGACGACGAACAGACGCATCACAACCAGATGATCTTGCAAGGGCAGGGAATAGGACGGGAGTTGAAGCTGATCGGCAGCCCGATCCGGATGTCGGCGTCACCGGTTGAACTGCGCCGGCCACCGCCTTCTCTCGGACAGCACACCGCCGAAGTATTTGGCGACGGATTCGTCAAATGACAGGTGAGATTCAATGGGCGTAACTCTGGAAGTGAACGGCGGTGTTGCACGGGTTACGATTTCCCGGCCCGAGGTGCTTAACGCACTCGACTCCGCCGCGCAGCAGGAACTGGAAGATACCTGGCAACGGATCGAACGGGACCCGGACGTCCGCGTGGTTGTGCTGACAGGCGCCGGCGAGCGCGCGTTCTGCAGCGGCGCGGATATAAAAGCGGCGGGTTCCAGCGGGCTCGATTACTGGGCGCATCCGCTGCCAAAAGGTTTCGGCGGATTGCCGCTACGCGACACGTTGAACGTGCCGGTCATCGCGCGCGTCAATGGGTATGCGCTTGGCGGCGGACTGGAATTGATGCTTGGCTGCGATATCGCCGTTGCTTGCTACGAAGCCACATTCGCGCTGCCGGAACCGAAAGTAGGCAGGATGCCGCTCGACGGCGGCATGACGCTGCTCGCGCGCCAGATTCCCTACCGTCATGCAATGGGCATGCTGCTGACCGGACGACACGTCAAGGCGACCGAAGCGTTCGAGATGGGACTCGTCAACGAGGTCGTGCCACGCGCGGATCTTGATGTGGCGGTCGAGCGCTGGGTCTGCGAGATCTTGTCCTGTGCGCCGTTGTCGTTGCGCGCAATAAAAGCTTTCGTGCGCTCGACGCAGGGACTGTCTCCATCCGCTGCGCAGGGCATGCGCTTGCCCGCGCTGGTCACCGCGCTGGAATCGGAAGATGCGCTGGAAGGTGTCCTGGCATTCAAGGAGCATCGTAAGCCAGTGTGGAGGGGGCTCTGATGGCACATGTCATTACCGGGGCATGCATTGATGCCAACGATGCCCAGCCGGGCTTGAAAAATATGAGCGGATCAATTCGGAATTCTTCGGGCCTGCGGTAACAGCGCTTGGCAGTCCCCGCGGAGCGTGCGACGTCGGCCCGGCCGGCATCGACCATCCGGAAGTCCGCAGCTATACGAGACAGTAATACGGGTAACGAGGTCGAGATTCCCATGCATGCCAGCGTTTTGAAATATTTTACTGAAGTTGCCAGGTGCGGTTCGATGCGCAAGGCGGCGCAACATTTGTTCGTTGCTCCGAGCGCTATCAACCGGCAGATACGGAACCTCGAAGATGAACTGGCGGTTGAGCTGTTCGACCGCCTGCCGAGCGGGCTGAAACTGACGCCCGCCGGCGAACGGTTGCTCAAGCATATCCGCGAAACACTGGATGGTTTTCATGCAATGCGTGCGGAGTTCGACGCCATGAAAGGCGAGCGAACCGGCCATATTTCCGTTATTGCAATGGACTCGGCCATGGAGAAACTGTTGCCGGCGGCTATCGACGATTTTGGCGAGTCGTTTCCCGCCGTGACCTACGCGATCCAGTACGCATCGTTGTCCAAGGTGGCGGAGCGAGTGGCGTCGGGGCAATTCGACATAGGCATCAGCTTTTGCCAGAAAGCGCCTGCCGGAACCCGGATCGCCGCCACCGCGAGTTTCCCCAGCGGCGCTGTGCTGTCGGCTTCTCATCCGCTGGCAAGGAAAGACCAGGTGACGTTCGAGGAATGTCGTGAATACCCCATTTTTCAGACAGGCGTAGGCGATGAATTACCGAGCCCGTTGTCGCTCGAGTACTCCCGCCACTGGGAGGAAACGAAGGTCCATATGCAGTCCAACTCTATCCGTGTGATCAAGTCCATGGTCGTTCGGGGACGGGGGGTCGGGTTTTTTACCAAGCTGGGTTTCATCGACGAAATTGATCGGGGAGAGGTTGTCTGGCGGCCCATTGCAGGGGTGTCGGACAACACGCCGCCTGTGGCAATCCTGGTTCCCAGCCCGAAGGAACTATCGCCAATTGGCGAGGAATATTTGAACTGCCTCATTCGTTTCTTCAAGCAATTCGAGGCTATGACGCAAGGCGGTCATTAATTACACCAGGGCGCAGTCCAGAGCCTGAGAGAAAAGAGTGTCGTGATCATGGGGACGGGAGCTGGCGCCGGCATCGGTGCTGCGACCGCCCCGGGGTCCGGCAATGCAGCAGCATGCGTGGCTGTGCGGGATGGCAGCAGCGTGGAAGAGGCCGATAAGCAGTCCAGATGATCTGAGAGCCCGGCAGCCCTGCCGGGCCGTTTCACGCAGACATAGGCGAGATCATCGAAGTCCACAGGCCCATGTCGGAGGTGCGTGCAGCCTTCGGCACAGGTTGATGTGCTGATCAACAACGCCGGCGGTTCGGTAAGGCACTCGCCGATCGTGGATGCGAGTGACGATGACATCGACGCCGTGTTCGCCTCAATGCCCGCTTGGTCATTTCAGCGGCATTCGATGGTGGTGTTCGCTTTAACTAACCGGTATGACTTTCATGGCTGCTTCTTCCCGACTTCCCAGGCATCTGTTTAGCGTTGGCAATCCTCTGACGCTCGAACTTCGTTCGCTCCTGGACACGCGCGGCTGGACCGTCAAAGCGCTGGAACTGGAGCGTCAACCGGGTGATTTTTCATCGCAACCCAGCGGCGGATTGCTTGATTTCTCAGCGCGAGGCGTGCTGAGAAATCTGCGTCTGGTCGAAACATGGTTATCGGTAAAGACCATGGGATGGGTCGCGCTCGTGTCGCCTGAGCAGCTTGAAGATCCGACCATCAGACGCCTCGTCCGCGATTTCTGTTTTGACTATGTCACGATCCCGGCATCGGGCGAGCGCATTCTGAATGCGCTGGGCCATGCTTACGGAATGGTGGCGCTGCATGACAGCGCCACACGCGACGCTCGTCATGGTAAAGACGATGGCGTCACGGAGGGCGAAATGATCGGCTCGTGCGACGCGATGCTTGCGCTTTTCCGTGCGATCCGCAAGGTGGCGGCGACCGACGCCCCGGTGTTCATCTCAGGTGAATCGGGAACGGGCAAGGAACTGACGGCCACGGCCATTCACGCGCGTTCGGAGCGGCGTGACGAGCCGTTTGTCGCGATCAATTGCGGGGCAATTCCCCCGCATCTCTTGCAGTCCGAGTTGTTCGGGTACGAACGCGGCGCCTTCACCGGAGCGAACCAGCGCAAGATCGGCCGCGTGGAAGCGGCGAATGGCGGCACGTTGTTCCTCGATGAAATTGGCGACTTGCCGCTCGAGAGTCAGGCAAGCCTGTTGCGTTTCCTGCAGGAACGAAAGATCGAGAGGCTGGGCGGTCACGGTTCTACGCCGGTAGACGTGCGCATTGTCTCGGCTACCCACGTCGACATGCAGGCTGCGATGGCCGAAGGCCGGTTTCGTGCCGACCTGTACCACCGCTTGTGCGTATTGCAAATCGATGAGCCGCCGTTGCGCGAGCGTGGCAAGGATATCGAAGTGCTGGCCAGGCATATGCTCGATCGCTTCGAAAAGGATGCAAACCGGCGCCTGCGCGGGTTTGCCCCCGATGCGATTGCTGCAATTCATAACTATCGCTGGCCGGGCAACGTGCGTGAGCTGATCAACCGCGTGCGGCGCGCGATCGTGATGGCCGAAGGGCGGTTGATCGGTGCGCGCGACCTGGAACTGGGCGAGTTTGCGGACCACATCCCCATGTCGCTTGCTCAGGCACGGGAAGTGGGAGAACGACAAGCGATCGAAATGACGCTGCTGAGGAATCGCGGGCGCGTGGGCGAAGCGGCGCGGGATCTTGGCGTATCCCGCGTCACCTTGTACCGGATCTTGTCGGCCTACAGCATGCGAAATGAAGAGCCGTCGCGAAGCATGGGTCTGGACTAGTGCACGTCTAGCTTGCATTGCGCTGCCAATCACTTTTCAGCGCCGGGACGCCTTCAATGCGCGTTGCGGGCCGTGTCAACCCAGCCGTCGAACTGCGTCTTGTTTGCGGCCAACCACTGATCCGCAAGGGTCGAGACGACCGTTGTTGCGCCGTTGCCCTTGCTGATCGCAAGTTCCCACGCCGACCATGTCGCCGATGGAAAACGGATCTGCTCGACGAGCTTCTTGACGGCCGGATTGGCCGCGATGAATGCCTTGTTCGCGACGGCGCCATAGTTCCAGGATGCCATGGCCATACGGCACGGATTGGCGCCGCCCGCACACCCTTCGACACCATTCACGAGCGCGGAGCCCCGGTTCGGCACGTTCGGCGGTAACGCGTCGGTGGGTGTTGGCAGCCACACGACGTCTTTGCCGGGAACAAGCACATTGGTCGTCCATGACGGACTCCACGCATAAAAGAACGCCGGCTTGCCTTCTTTGACGCGAGTCACGACGTCCGCCATCAGCGCCTCGTATTTGCCGCTCACCGGATGCACGGTCTGCCGGAGTCCGAACTTGTCCAACTGATAGTTGACGACGTCGCCACAACTCCAGCCTGGATCACAGCTGATCAGTTGTGCTTTGTTATCGTCCCCGAACAACCCCGCAATCTTCGGGTCCTTCATCTGTTCGAGACTGGTGATGTTGTGCGCCAACGCGGTTTTCTTGTCGATCAGATAGCCATTGATACCACCGCCAATGATCTCTCCGCCGCCGACCATTTCCGCCTGGCTCTGGACTACGCGGAAATCAGGCTCGCTCTGCGGAAAATTGACGTCGGTCTCCATGTCGACGTCGCCCTGTGCGACCGCCTGAAAGAACAGCACCGTTCCCATGGTGCTCAAATTCACCTCGTAGCCCAGCGATGTCAGTGCCTTCTTCACAATCTGCACCGCGACGTAATTCGCGCCCAGGCTGTCAGTCTGCGCATAGTGAATTGTCTTGCCCGTGCCTGGCAGCGCTTGTGGGGATGCCGCCATGGCAGGCATTGCCAGTGCCACGCACGCCGCGACGGTTGCCGCTCGCATCATTGCTTTCATGAACGTCGTCTCCTGATGTCATATTGAGGTTTAGTGTCCTACTGCCGCTGCGGCTTATCGAAGTGTTCCTCACTCCCACTCGGGCACGCTGTCAGGCATGCTCTTCACGACCTTTGTAACGATATAAGTAAAGTAGCGTTCGATGCCGATTTCACCTGTCAGCAAGGAGTCAATGAAGCGCTGGTAGTGATAGATGTCTCGTGACACTACATGCAGTACGTAATCCACGCCCCCGCCCGTTGCATAGCACTGCACGACTTCCGGTGCGGCCTGCATGGCCTCCTCGAAGCGGCGCATGTCTCGCTCCGTATGCCGCGCCAGCGTCACTTCCACCACGATCCGGCTCGCGTTGAGGGTCCCGACCCAGTCGAGTTCCGCACGATAACCCTTGATGACGCCGCTCTCCTCGAGCTTGCGCACCCTTTCCCAGGTGGGTGAAATCGACAGGTTCACCTCTTCGGCTAGCTTTGATTTCGTGATGCGGCCATCGCGGGCGAGAACGCGCAGGATGGCGATGTCGTAACGGTCGAGCTTGATCACCATCAGGCGGCCACCGGGCTATCGCTCTCGAGGGCGTTCCCGTCGTTATGCGCGTCGAGTGTGGAGGTGTGTTTCGACAACACGATCGGGCATGCGCGTTCATCGTCATGGCCGATGAACGGTTTGGCCGGCACAACGGGTGATGCACGCATGACTACTCCTTCACGAACAACGTTGGTAACCGGTAACCGGTAACCGGCCACGAGGTCCACGCCGCCAGCACGTCCCGCTGGTCAAGCGCCCGCTTTTTCGGCTTCCATCTCCGCCATGTCCTGGAAGCGATCGGCAATGCGCGGATGAGCACGCCCGCCATCCGCCGCACCGATCGCGATCAGGATTTCGTCGGGGCCGGGCGCATCTGCCACCTGGAACGTCGCCGTGATGAAGTGCGAACGCTTGCCCGTTTCCGACTTGTGGATCATCGGGACAGACAGGAGCGCGCCGGGAGCAGAGCGCGTGTTCGTGAAGCTGAGAAATGCGGTGCCGTTGACCGCTTCGCGGAACATGTTGCCAAAGCGAAGCGTGTGGATCAGTGCCGAGCCGTGCTCGATCTCACCGTTCACGCCTACGGTTGCTGCCTTCCCATACGCTTCGACACGATCGGCGGGCATGATGGCCACAAGCCGGCGGGTCATCTCGGCGCCCAGCACGGGAGCAAGACGCAGGATCTCCGGCCGGAGGTCTTCCACGAAGCCCTGACCTGCCCACGGATTGCGGACGATTGCCGCAACGACCACGGTCGTGATCGGCCGCTCCGCTGCCCGGCCGCCCTCGATGACGGTCTCTTCAATAAACGTCGCGATCTTGCGAATCCCAGTTTCCATTTGCGCACTCCGTTGGTTAGCGGTTGGTTATCAGTGGGTTATTGGCTCGTCCCATACGAATGCTAACGATGCGAAACGGGTGCGTCCTCCGCGTCTTCGGGGGATGAATCTTTTATTTTTTGCTACGTTATGTCGTATATTGAAAAAAGACTTTTGGACGCTTTGACATGCCAGATCAACTGTCGCGAATCATGTCGCTTCGTGATGTCGCGAGCCAAATCAACTCGGACGGTGACCTCGATACGCTGCTGCGGGACCTCATCCAGGCGGCATGCAGGCATGGCTCGTGGGACCTGGGTGCGATCATGACCGTGGACCTCGCGCATGGTTACGCGCTGGTCACCGCGCGCCATGAGACCAACGCCATGCTGCGCCGCCCGCTGGGAGACCGCTGGGAACTGGCGACCAGTCCCGCGCTGGTTGCCTTGCAGCGTTTCGAGCCTGTGTATATCCGCGATGCACGTGAGTCCGTTGAATTCCCCGGCTATCGGCTTGAAGCTCATGAGCGCGGGTATTGCACCGTGCTGATCTATCCCATGGCGTGCGTCGACGTGGAAGGGCGGCCCATGGTGATGTCCGTTACGTCGCGCAAGGTGGTGGATGTGTCGCCGGACGACCTCGCGTTCATGGGGATCATCGTGCATCTGGGGGCGATTGCGATTGAACGTGCGCATCGGCATCGCGCGCAGCTTGCCGCGGCCGAGCAATTGCGCCGCGTGCTGGGCGCCCAGGGTTCGCTGTTGCAGGAAGTGCTTGCCGGCGGTTCCATAGAAACCCTCACCGCGATGCTGGGCGATCTTCTTAATGCGCCTGTGCTCATTGTCGATTTCTTCGCAAGCAGCCTGCTTGGGTCCGAGTCGCCGGTGCCGGGTGTCCATGACAACGACGCGTGGCGCCTCATGCTCGAGGGTGCAACGGGCCGTCAGATTCTTGGCGAGGTCCGGGACGCCGTGACCACACGGCGCGCCGAGACGATCACGCTGCACCTCTCCGACAAGCTTTCGCTTGACGCGCGCATGGAGTCCCTCATGGTCGACGACGAAGCCGTTGGCGCGCTGCTGACCTTCGACAAGTCCGACGCGAATGATCTTCAGAAACTGCTTGTCGAAAGTGCGAAGTTTGCGCTGAGCGTGCAATTGATGCGCAGCGTCATACGCTTTCGCTTCGAGACGCGAACGCTCACCGAATTGTTCTTCGAAATCGTCGAGCGACGCTGGCGCGACGAGCAGGACATGCTGCGCCGCGCGCGGCGTCTCGGGCTGTCGCTCGCGGCACCCATGCGCATGCTCGTGACGGATTTCCCGGATCGCACGAACGCGTCCGCTGATCTTTCCGTCGATGGTCATCGCGCGGTCGCGTTGCTTGCTGCGCAGCAGCATATTGCGGTGCACATCGTGACGGTTGGCGGCGCGCTGGTGTGTCTCGTGCCGCAGGAAGAGGGCGTTGAACTGGACCGGGTCGCGCGACTGGCGCAGCGCGTGTCCGAGACCTTGTTCCGTTCGTTCGGCAGTGAGCCCATCGTAGTCGTTGGCGATACCTGCGAAGGGCTCGAATCGATCGCGAAGGAATGGGAGCGCTGCTGGCGCATGATCCGGGTTGCCCGCACATTCGGCAGGCGGGGCGCGATGACCGTCCCCGACTTCGGGCCGTTGCCCATGCTGATAGGCGCGGCTGACTCGGCCGACGTACGCAGCTTCATCGACGGCGCCATAGGACGCGTAGTGGAGCACGACAAGAAGCACAAGTCGGCTTACCTCGAAACCCTGGCGGCCTATGTTCGCTCGGGTTGCCGCAGTCAGCATTGCGCCGATGCGATGGACCTTCACGTGACGACCTTGCGATACCGCTTGTCGAGGATCTCGGACCTGTTTGGCATCCAGGTCGAAACGCCGGAGCAGCGTTTCGCGATCGAGCTTGCATTGCAACTGCACAGCTTGGTCGAGAGCAGCATACCGTCCGCGAAGCACGCGAAGCCGATCCCCCGAATGAGAGGTTAATTAGGCTCGAACGTCCTTCGGTCCATCGGAAGAAACCTTTTTTTGCATGGCTTAACTTAGACGTCAACGTAACGACGTTCGAGGTAAAGACCATGCAAGCCGAAGTTTCAGACAAACCTGTCGCCGTTGATCCGGTGGCCTTGCGCCGGGCGTTCGGCACCTTCGTGACGGGGGTGACGGTCATTACCACCCGTGACGCCGAAGGCCGTCCGCGCGGCATGACGGCAAACTCGTTCACGTCGGTGTCGCTCGATCCGCCGCTTCTGCTCGTATGCGTAGGAAAGGGCGCTTCGAGTTTTCCTGTCTTTCAGGATACCGATCACTTCGCTGTCAATCTGCTGCACGAAGCGCAGACCGACGTCTCCAATCTGTTCGCCTCCAAATCCGCCGACAAATTCGCTGCCGTCAGCCATGACGGCGTTCACACCGGCGCCCCGGTGCTGACGGAATGCCTGACGTGGTTCGACTGCACGGTCCATGACCGGGTCGATGCAGGGGACCACACGATCCTCATCGGCCGGGTCCAGGCCTTTGGAACCAGTCCCTCCGCGCCGCTGGGTTTTTGCCGTGGCCGCTACGCGCAAGTCAAGAATCCGTTGCCGCCAGGCTGGCTCTCATCGCACAACATGATCGTCGGTTATCTCATCGAGGCGGAAGGATCGCTGCTGCTGGCAAGCGACGGCAAGAACGGCTGGACGCTGCCCAGTGCACCCCACCGGCTCGTCAATGGCCGGCTTCCTATTGCGGGAGGAGACGACCTGGAATTGCTGCCCGACGATACGTTCCTCTATTCCGTCTTCGACGCAGCCGGCAGCGACTCCGGTTACCTGATCTATCGCGCGCGGCTGGCGCTGCCGCGTGCGGCTTGCGAGATCCCCGAAAACTTCTGCTTCTTCCCGCTCGATCAGCTTCCATACGACGACATTCCGACGACGGAAATACGCGGAATGCTGCGGCGTTATGTGACCGAGAGCGCGGGCGGACGGTTCGGCATTTACATGGATTCACACGATGGCGGCCGTGTCGCGATGGTGAGCGCAGCGCAGCCGCACATGCAGCATTTGCAGCATTCGCAACCTTGAGTCTGGAAAGGACATGATGAAAACGACAGTCGAAAGCTTGCAGGGATCGAGACAGAATCTGTTCATCCATGGAGAGTTCACGCCGCCGCGCAGCGGCCAGTATGTATCCAGTTATGACCCCACGACGGCGCAGCCCTGGTATGAGTTTGCGCAGGCGAATGCCGAGGACGTGGATGCCGCCGTGCGTTCCGCGCAAGCCGCATTGAAGAACCCGGCGTGGCGCCGGATCACGCAGACCGATCGCGGCAAACTGGTGCGCCGTCTTGCCGACCTCGTGCTCGCTAACGCCGACGAACTGGCGCTGATCGAATGCCGCGACAACGGCAAGCTCATCAAGGAAATGCGCGCGCAGATGCGGGCTATCCCTGACTCGTATCTCTACTTCGCCGGAATGGCCGACAAGCTTCAGGGCGACACGATTCCCGTCAACAAGCTCGACACGCTGAACTTCAATCTGCGTGAACCGATAGGCGTGGTCGGGATGATCATCCCGTGGAATTCGCCGCTGATGATGCTCACGGGCACGCTCGCGCCGTGCCTCGCGATAGGCAATACGGTCGTCGTGAAACCCTCCGAACATGCGACGGCTTCAACGCTCGCGCTCGCCGAACTGGCGATTGAGGCAGGCTTTCCGCCGGGCGTGTTCAACGTAGTCACCGGCGACGGTGCAACCACGGGCGACGCGCTCACGCGCCATCCCGGCATCGCCAAATTTGTCTTCACCGGCAGCACGGTGACCGGCCGCAAGATTGCCGGCAATGCGGCCGAAAATCTCGTCCCCTGCCAGATGGAACTGGGCGGCAAGTCGCCGCACGTCGTGTTCTCGGATGTCGACGTGGATCGCGCGGTGAACGGTGTTGTATCGGGCATCTTTGCGGCGGCCGGACAGACCTGTGTGGCGGGGTCGCGATGCTTTGTGGAAGCAAGTGTGTATGAGCGGTTTGTGGAGGCGCTGGTTGAGCGTACGAAGCGAGTGAAGGTCGGACACCCGATGGCCGACGACACCGACATCGGCCCGCTCGCGCTCGCGAGCCAGCTCGACAAGGTAGTGGGCTACGTAGCTTCCGGCGTGCACGAAGGCGCGAAGATCGCGGTCGGCGGGGGCCAGCCAAAAGACCCGGCCTTATCGCGCGGCTGGTACTTCGAGCCAACCGTGATGACGCAGGCTCGCAACGAGATGCGCTTCATGCAGGAGGAGATTTTCGGGCCTGTCGTGGGCGTGGTTCCGTTCAACACGGAAGAGGAACTCATCGCGCTCGCCAACGATACCGAATACGGCCTGGCCGCCGGCATCTGGACTCAGAACATCGACCGCGCCCTGCGCTTTGCGCGCGACATAGAGGCGGGCACGGTCTGGGTCAACACCTATCGCTCGGCGGCTTACATGTCCGCTAACGGTGGCACCAAACGAAGCGGTTACGGCCGTCGCGGCGGTTTCGAAGTGATGCGTGAGTTCTCGCGCCTGAAGAACGTCGTGATTGACTACTCGGGCGCCATGCAGGACCCGTTCGTCATTCGTCTGCGCTAAGCCAGACGCTTGCAAAAAATCCAATAGAGAGAGACTCACCATGAAATTTGCCATCTCAATCAGCATGGAGCGGTTTTCGCCGACCGATTTAATGTCGGACGCCATGTCCAATATGCTGACGCTGGCTCGCATCGCCGATGAAGGCGGTTTCGAGACGCTCTGGACTGCCGAGCATCACACCATCGAGTGCACGGTTTCGCCTAATCCGTTCACTATCCTCACGTGGTTGTCCCAGCACACGCAGCGCATCAGGCTCGGAACGGCGACGCTGGTGGCCCCGTACTGGTCACCGATCCGGCTCGCCGGCGAAGCGGCCATGTGCGACCACCTGACCGGTGGGCGCCTCGAATTCGGGATTGCACGCGGGGCGTACCAGTACGAATTCGATCGCATGGCCGGCGGCATTCCTCAGCAGGAGGGCGTAGGGTATATGAAGGAGCTCGTGCCGGCCGTGCAGAAGCTCTGGGCAGGCGACTATGCCCATGACGGCCACTACTGGAAGTTTCCGCTTGCGACTTCCGTGCCCAAGCCGCTGCAGCAACCTCATCCGCCCATCTGGGTCGCCACGCGCGACCCCGGCAGTTTCGACTGGGCGGTGGGTATTGGCGCGAACATCTTGTCTACTCCGCTGTCCGCGCCGCCGGCCGAAGTCGCGGTGCTGGGCGAGAAGTTCCGCAAGGCGGTGGCCGACCATCCCGAGCATCCACGCCCGCGTTTCATGATGCAGCGGCGCACCTGTGTCTACGACCGCCCTGATGACTGGGAAACCGCTGTGCGCCACAGCGTGGATTATGGCCGCACCTTTGAAAACCTGATGCGGAACATCGGCACTGTGAAGGACGGTTTCCCTGAGCCCGTGCCTTACGAGACGGTGGCCAATCGTGCCAACTACGATCCCGCCAACATTCGCGACAACCTGATGTTCGGCACGCCGGACGAGGTGATCCGGAAGCTGCAGGTGTATGAAGATCAGGGCGTCGATCAATACTGCCTGGGCCTCTCGTTCAATCTCCCGTTCGAGCTGCAGGTCAAGACGCTGCGCCTCTTTATAGACGAAGTGATGCCGCATTTTGCTGCCCGCGACGGTGCCCGTGAAGGGGATTCGCGGGGCGAGCCAAGCGTCGCGGCCGCGGGGTACTGAGCCATGGACGGTGCCAGGACTTCAACGACGCAAACGCCCGGTGACCGCACGTTCAGCGGCCGTGGCGTGGCGCTGAATTATCGGCTTCAGGGTGAGGGTCCGCGCTCGCTGGTCTGCATTCACGGCGTGGGTTCGAGCCTCGAAGCGTGGGAGGGCGTCGCCGCAAAACTCGACGACACCTTCCGCATCCTGACACTGGACCTGCGGGGTCACGGACGCTCATCGCTGGTGAAGGGCCGCTATGAGATCGATGATTTCGTCGGGGACGTGCTGGCTCTCGCTGACCATGTCGGCTTCAACACATTCGACCTCGCCGGCTTCTCGCTCGGTGGCCTGATTGCACAGCGGATGGCGCTCACGCATGCACCGCGCCTGAGGAAGCTCGTGTTGCTGGCCACTGTCGCGGGCCGTACGCCCGAGGAGCGTGAGCGGGTCGCAGCACGGCTTGCTGCACTGCAAGCCGGCGACCGGGGCTCGCACTACGATGCGTCGGTGTCGCGCTGGCTTACCGAAGGGTTCCAGCAGCGTCATCCCGAGCTGGTCGCGCGCATGCGCCAGCGCAATGCCGAGAACGATCCCGATTGCTACGCGTCGGCTTACCGCGTGCTGGCGCAAACGGACTTCGGCGGACTCGTCGACCAGATCAGCGTACCGACCCTGATCGCGACAGGAGAGGAGGACCAGGGCTCCAATCCGCGCATGGCGCACTTCATGCACCAGCGCATTCCCGGCTCGCAACTCGAGATCCTGCCCGGCCTGAGGCATTCGATCCTGATCGAGGCACCGGATCTCGTCGCGACGCTTTTACGCCGCTTTCTGGCGGGGGATGATGAGATGCGTGAGGAGGCGGGCCGATGATTGTCGAAGAGCGGATCTACCGGATCAGGAACGGTCGCATGGGCCGGTATCTTCAACTTGTGCGGGAAGAAGGGCTGGCGATCCAGCAGCCGATCCTGGGTGGTCTCGTGGGATATTTCACAACGGAGATTGGTCCATTGAGCCAGGTGACGCATCTGTGGGCTTACGCAGACCTTCAGGATCGGGCGCGCCGCCGTCAGCAACTGGCGGACGATCCCAGATGGCAGGCTTTCCTGCCCAAGCTGTCAGAGAACATCGAGCAGGCGGAAAACAGGATTCTCGTGCCGACGGACTTTTCACCGTTGCTGCATCTGTCCCGTTCCGCAGGCTCTCAAGAGGAGAAGAGGCTATGACCGAGCGCTTGAAGATCGAGCACTTGTACAAGGTGTTCACGGACAAGCCGGAGAGAGCACTGGCTATGCTGAAGGCCGGAAAAAACAAGTCGGAGGTGCAGGAGACGCTGGGCCAGGTCGTCGGGCTCGACGACGTTTCCTTGAGCGTGCCGTCGGGTTCGATGTACATGATCATGGGACTGTCGGGTTCGGGCAAGTCCACGCTTGCACGCTGCATCAATCGTCTCAACGAACCGAGCGCAGGAAAGATCCTGCTGGACGATGAAGACATCTGCACGCTCGACGAAGCCGGTTTGCGCGACGTGCGCCGCAATCGCATCTCCATGGTCTTCCAGCATTTCGCGTTGCTGCCTAATCGGCGTGTGATTGAAAACGTCGAGTTCGGATTGAAGCTGCGCGGCATGTCGGCCGGCGAACGACGCAAGCGTGCCGAGGAGGTACTGAGCGTTGTCGGCCTCGCTCGCTGGGCCTACAACCTGCCGCATGAACTGAGCGGGGGGATGCGTCAACGCGTGGGTCTGGCGCGTGCGCTCGCCACCGACGCCGACATCCTCATCATGGACGAAGCGTTCAGCGCGCTGGACCCGCTTATCCGCACCGAGATGCAGGACGAGTTGCTGCGTCTGCAGCGCACGCTAAGCAAGACCATCCTGTTCATCACGCACGACTTCCAGGAGGCGCTCAAGCTTGGCTCGAGGATCGCCATCATGTCGGAGGGGCGGCTTGTGCGCGAAGGCACGCCGCAGTCCATCGTGCTTGAACCCGGCAGCGATTACGTCGCCGCCTTCACCCGCGAAGTCGACCGGGGAAGACTGTTCGATGCAGGGTCGGTAATGACCTCGCTCGTGACCATCCTGCGCAGCCCGAACGGGATTGTCCTCGGCGACGCTTCCGGTGAACCGGGACCGGGTTTCATGCTCGACGCCGATGAGCGCATCCTCGGCACCGTGACGGCGTCCGAGATCGAACTGGCGCGCGGCGGCGCGATGCCCCGGCCAGACACGCGCTTCACCTGCGTGCCCGTCCACACCAAGCTCGTCGATGTCGCCAGCCGTTATCGCGCGGGCGGAACAATCGGCGTGACAGACGACACCGGCCGGCTGATAGGCCGTCTGGAAGCCGGGCAGATTCTTGCCGGCATTGGCGCTCCGGGCGCCGCGGGAGCACACCATGTTAATTAAAGCCGATGATCTCGCGGGCCTGCCGGTCGGCGACTGGATCCAGCACGGTGTGCAATGGATCGCACTCAACTTGCGGCCGTTCTTTCTGCTGATCAAATGGCCCGTTGAACGGCTCTTGAACTTCAACGACAGCGTGCTCCACGCTATTCCGTTCCCACTCATGCTGTTGTTGATGTTCCTGCTCGCGTGGCGTTTGGCGAGTATCGGGGTCGCTGCGTTTACCCTGGTGGGACTGATCGTTATCGCGATGCTGGGCGTTTGGGATCAAGCCATCACAACGCTCTCGCTGATCGCAACCGCCATCGTGTTCTGCGCGGTGATCGGTATTCCGATCGGGATCTGGTGCGCGCGCAGCGATCGGGTCTGGCGGATCGTGCGTCCGGTGCTGGACATCATGCAGACCACGCCGACGTTTGTGTATCTCGTGCCCGTGGTGATGCTCTTTGGCGTGGGCACGGTACCGGGCGAGGTCGCGGTCGTCATCACGGCCATGCCGCCGCTCATCCGCTTCACTCACCTCGGAATTCGCATGGTCGACCACGAGATCGTGGAGGCGGGTCTCGCTTTCGGAGCGGACAAGCGCCAGCTTCTCTGGGAGGTTCAGTTACCGTTAGCCATCCCGACGATCCTTGGCGGTCTCAACCAGACCGTGCTCACCGCCATGGTCATGTCGGTTGTGATCGCGATGATCGGTGCGGAGGGGCTCGGGCTGGTGGTGCTTCAAGGGCTGGGACGTCTTGATGTCGGTCAGGCGGCCATAGGCGGTATCGCTATCGTCCTGCTCGCGATGATGCTCGATCGCATCACCCAGAAGCCGGCCCAGTCGAAAGGAGGAACCCGGAGCGCGCTTCTGCCGGTGCTGGCGAGGTTCATTCGCGGTGGACGGATGTCCAGGAGCGTGACGGCGGACACAGCCCACGACGCTGAAAAGGCGCTGTGAGGATGGTCGAAAAGGGCGTACGAAAGAATGAGCTGGCCTTTAAGCGTATTCAAAGCGCGTCGGGTTTAAAAACCAGGCGATCGAACGACCATGAAAGAGGAACATTGATGAGAGCATTTGTTCGGGCAGCAAGCGCACTCGTTGCGCTCGCCGTCGCCATTGTAGGGCTGACATCGGCGAGCGTGGTTGCCGCTACGCCAACACTACCCGGCGACGGCAAGACGATTCGCTATGCGCAGGGTGACAGCCTCGGCGGGAACTATGTCGCGGCACAGATCGTGATGAAAGCAATGAAGGCGCTGGGCTACGACGTGAAGGTGAGCACGATCAACACCACGCTGTTCTTCCAGGCTGCGGCGCAGGGTGACTCGGATCTGGCGACCGACGTGAATTTCCCCCAGCGCGAGCCAGGTTTTCGAGCCGTTGAAAAACAGACGGAAGTGGTTGGCAACGGCATGATCATAGGTGGTGGCATCAATGGCTATATCATCGACAGGAAGACGGCGCTTGCATACAACATCACCAGTCTGGAACAACTGAAAGACCCCAAGATAGCGGGGCTTTTCGGCAGCGACGGCAAGGCGGAGCTGATCAGTTGCGATCCGGGCTGGAGTTGCGGCGACGTGGTGGATTACCAGTTGGACAAGTTTGGGCTCAAGCAAACCGTTCATGCCGTGCGCGGTAAATACGAGGCATTGATGGTCGATGCGGTGACGCGCGTGAAGAACGGCAAGCCCGCGCTTTTCTACGCATGGAGTCCGTCCTGGGCAACGAACGCAGTGGTTCCGGGAAAGGACGTGGTATGGCTGCCTACGCCTGCTGATGCTCTGCCGCCCAACGTGCCCAACAAGGGCACGGCGCTCGTGAAAGGCGTGGAGGGCTGTGCTGGCGGTGCTGATCCATGCCGCATGGCGATGTCGTCATGGAACTTCAATACCGTAGCGAACAGGGAGTTCATCGCCGCCAATCCAGCGATCAAGACGCTGATCGAAGAGGTCAAATTTCCTGTCGCTACGTGGTCGCAGTGGGAGTATGCGATCAGCAAGAACGGCGGTTCGTCCACGCAGATCACGAAGCTGGCCGATGATTGGCTTGCGGGCAACAAGCCGCAATTTGAACAGTGGGTTGCAGCGGCAAGCAAGGTCCACTAGCGCGATACGGACCGAAGGAGGGTGGCAAGCTTCGACGGTCGGGCACGCCCGACTTTCCCGGCGGCGATTGTGCGGGCGTGGTCCGCCAGATGCTGATATTCGCCAGACAGCTGGCTTTCAAATGTGGTTTGCCTTTTCTCCACGTAGCTCGCGCACTCCGCGTCCAAGGCGTCGGCGCAGCAGTGCGCGCAACGTCGCTCCGTCGGCATAGCCGACCTCCGTGGCAATCGCTTCGATGTCGAGGCGGCTCGTGCGAAGCAGATGAACGGCTCGCTCGACGCGAAGGTCCTGGAAGTAAGACAACGGGGATTTTCCAAGCACAGCTTCAATGCGGCGCTGCAGTGTTCGAGTACCGGTTGCCAGGGCGTCCGCTGCCGCGTCAAGCGAAAACCCCTCAGCGAGCCGGCCTCTTGCCCAGCGCTCGAAGCGCTCGACGAGCGGATCTGCACGCGCGAGATGATCCGGAATCATGTAGGGTGCTTGCGAAGGCCGCGCGTCCACCAGCAGATAGCTGGCTACAACCGACGCCAGATCCGGGCTCGCCTGATTCAGCAGCCAAAGAGCGAGATCGAGATGTCCCATCGCAGCGCCCGCGGTGGTGAAGTCGCCCGACGGCACCAGCATGCGGGAACTGTCCAGCTGTACCTCCGGATAACGCTGACGAAACAGCGGTGCCAGCCACCACGTCGTGGTGGCTTCCTGACCATTGAGCAGACCGGATTCCGCCAGCACGAAAGTCGCTTTGCAGGCGGCCGCGATCTTCACTCCGTCCGCGTGACTTTGACGGAGCAATGCCATTGCGTCGATCACGTCGCGCCGCGCGAACGTCGACGCCAGTTGCTCCGGCACCTTGATGCCGAGTGCCGGCATGACCAGCCAGTCGGGTCTTTCCATTGCGCTCACCGGCTTGACCGGCACACGTAGCCCCAGGGCGGTCCGCACGTCGCGCCGCATACCTATTACATCGATTTCAAAGTGCGGGCCGGTGCCGGACTGCTGGGCGGCGGCCAGTTCCTTTGCGGTGTTGAGGGCGTCGAGTACTGCGCAAAGCCCCGTGTCGAACACCCCGTCGAGGGCGAGAACTGTCAGTCGCATGTCGTAAATGACATCAAAAATGTCATTTACGACAATAGTACGTATCCACGTTCCTGTCTACAGTGGTCCTCAAGCCGAACGCAACCTGTCTGCGTTGCCCGGACGATCTCCTGATCAACCTTTGTAACTGGAGCACATGATGAAAGTGATGGCGATTGGCACACTCAAGCCGCTTACCCCGAGCAACAGCAGACCTATATGCCGGAGGAAGTCCCGGCAACCCTGCAGCTCTACCTTGACGGGAGGATGGAGCAATTCTGGTTACGGGACCAGGCGAAGGGCGTTATTTTCCTGATGAACGTGGATTCCGTAGACGAGGCCGACACGCTTCTGAAGGCGTTGCCGCTCGACCGGGACAACCTGCTGACGTTCGACTTGATGCAAATCGGACCGCTTATGCCGCTCCGGTTGCTGATGAACGCCGCGTGATGGTGCGGCGGGAACCGGAGCCGTCCAAAAGGAACTGTATGAACCACTCAACCCAATCCAGCCTCGACCGCCCGATCTGGGCGGCCCTGACAACACGGCAGGCGCATCTTGGCCAGGGCGATGCGCTTGCCCGTCGCTATCACCCCGACGTGGCTCCGTTTGCGGCCGCGGAGCACGACACCCCCGACGCCTATCAGGCGCTCCACCGGCTCCTGCTGCCTCATGAGCAGGTAGCGTTGCTGTGCTTCGATCCTGTCGCTCCAATCGAGGCTCTGCAAGCGGAGTGCATAGGCGTGGTCCATCAGATGGTCGGTACTCGCCGCGAAGTCCGAGGCACGGACGATCTCAACAACGATCGGGAAGTGGTCTGCCTGAGCAATGTCGATGCGAAAGACATGCAGGATCTGGTCCAGAAGACCAAGCCGGGTCCTTTCGGCAAGCGAACCCACGAGATGGGCAACTACATCGGAATACGCGAGCGGGGACGTCTCATTGCGATGGCCGGCGAACGGATGCGCCTCGACGGATACGTTGAGATAAGCGCGGTTTGCGTGGATCCCGACTGGCGCGGCAAGGGCTTGGCCGGCCGGCTCGTGAATGGCTTGTGCCGGGAAATCGAGCAACGTGGGGAGACGCCATTCCTGCACGTGTTCAGTGACAATCAATCCGCTATCGGGCTGTACGAGAGTCTTGGATTCGAGTTGCGGCGCACGTTCTTGCTCACTCGTATCAGACATGCTGATACGGGCCCGGTGTGATACGCAGCCCCCTGTTGCGCATCCAGGCCATAACGGCTTGGCGACAGGTTCTCCTTCAAGCAAGGAGTCCTGCTAAGGCTTAGGTAAAGAGTCGCAATTGCCGTTAATGCGCTCGCCCGCAAATGCCCTTGCGACAAACTGGGTGGAGTCAGGAAGCGAGCCGTTGACGGTTCCGGAATGGTCAAGCGCCGAATAGAAATGCCATTCGATCCGGTCGCCGGCCTTGCATGCGTTGGTGACGAGCGCGACCTGGCCAGGCACAAACACGTCGCGATCCTTGCCGCCGGTTCCGACGAAGATCGGGATGTCCGACTTCAGCGTGGGATACGCTGCTTCGCGGTTGATCACATTGAGCGCGGGCATCGGCGAGCGCTTGAAGCTGCTGTCGAATGTGAGTCCATCGGCGACTATCCGCTGCTCGATCGCGTGCAGACATTCGCGCTGACTGGTTTCGAACGCCGGCATCGCGCGGTCGTTCAGGTAGTCGGCGGGTACGAACGACGGATCGAGCATGGTTGCGGTGCTGAGTCGCAGCATGTCGTACGCGAAGGTCGGGACAACTGACTTGTGCGCGTTCGCCCGTTCCTCGTCATCCGCGCTTTCACGGACGGCCGCGTACGGCGTGCCGGTCGCGACCACGCCCACAATGTTCAGCTCGGGTGCGTAGGGTTTCGCGTAAGCGGCCGTCGCGAACGCTGCGCGACCCCCTTGCGATTGCCCGAATATGACCACCCGCACCGACAACTCGAAGCCGCCATGCATCACCGCGCGGATGCTGTCGAGAACGCCGTACGCGAGGGGGCGAGTGAGCCCGTACGGATGCTGGCCGGGTGTCCCAAGACCCTGATAGTCAGTCGCGACGATTGCGTAGCCCTGCGCGAGCCAGTGGTTCAGGTAGCGCGTGTCGCGTGGACTGCGGCCTGCGAACGACGGCGCACAGATGTCGGCGCTGCCGACCGTGCCGTGCGCCCACGCCATCAACGGCCAACCGCCTTGCGGCGGCGTCCCCTTCGGCACATACAGAGCACCGGACACGACGACTGGCGTGTGGTTGTCGATACCGTCGGTGGACGTGTACAGGATCCGGATATCCTGGCCGGCTTCCGCGAGGCTTTGCTGTGGCGTCAACGGCTCGGTGCGGAGCATCTGTCCGGGCGTTGGCGGCACCTTCTCCGTCCAGGCGTAGAACGCGGGGACACCGCCGTCGCCTATGACAGGCAGTGGCGCGGCGACTACCGCCGATGTGCCGATGGCGGTCGCAATGGCCAGCATGACCAGTCGTCTGAGATTTGCAGTGGACATCGGATAGCTTTGCTTTTTATTGACGTAGCGTCGGCGGACCGGGCGTTGCACCCGGACATCGAGGATGGCGATAGAAGTAGTCGATTTTATTTCAAGGTCGTTACATCAGGTAGAGACGCGACGAATCTCCCGTCTTGCATCGGTCACGTTGCCTCGCCCACGCATTGCGCATTTGCAAGTGCCTCGTAAAGGGCGAGGTATCCACGTGAGTAACCTTGACGACGGTGCCTCCTGATCTTATGTTGGAGTCCGTGCTCTTCCTGCATGGTGCGCAGAGAGAGCCCGCAGGATGTCGGGAATGGTGATTGAAAGCGTAGCTTGCGTGAGGTGTTGCAAATGCAGGAATTCGATTTCTACATGAACCTGAAGAGGCCGACACTTGGGCTCTACGTGCGTAAGGGGGCTGGCCTCCCTGATCTCGCTGACGCGGATCAGTGGGAATTCGAAGGTAACGTGTGGCAAGACGAGCTGCCACCCGACATCCTGAAAGGACTCGAGGCCAATGGCCACGCATTTCAGGAGTTGGGTGGGTGACGTGTGATGGCGCTTGGTCGCCAAGACGCTTTCGCCGGGTGCCGCCAGGGTATTGATCGCGCCCGCTGATTCCTTGTATCGGTCGAGATGGCATTTCGATTTCTACAAATTTCTACTATCCTAAGCTCAATCCGGAAGCAAACGCGTTGTCGCACGATAGAAGACGTGTGACTGCGCGATGGTTTATACCGCTTGATCGTCGAAACCGTGAACAGACAGTCCGCAAGCCTGGTCCATGACACCTGTGTTTCGCCGACTTGTTAAACCGTACGTCAGCCGTGGCGCAGGAGAGAACAATGTCCGGGAACCAGGGTGCATTGGGTGAGGCCTTCATCACGCAGCAGCGCACGCGCCTTGAAGCGCTGCGCCGGCAACTGCTGGGCGGCGAGGAAGATACGCTCGCAAACGAGCGGACGGCTCAGGAGCAGCATGGCGACGAGGCCGAGGAGCTTGAAGACGAGGCGCAGGGAGCGGCGCAGCAGGAGGTCAACCAGGCGCTGCATGACGTGAACGACCAGCGCATCAGTGATATTGAGCGCGCGCTGCAGAAGATCGCGGAGGGTACCTATGGTTTCTCCGATGCCAGCGGTGACCCAATACCGAAAGCAAGGCTCGAAGCAACTCCCGAGGCGATCTTCACCGTCGAGGAGCAGAGTAAGCGCGAGACCGGCGCATGACGGCTGCCGGTAATGAGGCCGTTGCCCTTGCCATTCCTGTGATGAATCCCCAGTCCGACAAAGGGATACCTCCGCGCCATGCCTTTGATGCCATTTCACCAATACCTGTCATTGGAAAAACCAATATTCCCTTATCCACGACTTCCACGGCTCGCTCGATGCGACCGACGCTTTCAGTGAGCAGACAGTCGAATTGCTGCAGCGTGCCGCGTAGAACGCATATGAGCTTGGCCGCAATGAGTTCGACACCGAGCACCTTCTTTGCGTACTTGCGGACACCGACGTGTGCGCGGCGCTTCTCAAGGAGCTCAAGCTCTCGCCGCAACACATCAAGGCATATATTGACCGGCACGCGCAAAAAGAGACCGGCGAATTCGAAGGGGTGATGCGCGTGACTGGCCGCCGACGGTGTGCGGACTCCAAGCCGGGTCGACACAGGCGGCGGTGTCTCCGTACTGTGCACTCCCGCCACCGGTCGATCTGTCCCCTTGGCGCCTTATCAACCTGACTAGACTGAAACGGTTTCCAGGCCTTATGCCGTGATGCGGCGTAGCCCCAGTAGCGAGCCAGTCCCCAGGTTTCCCGGGGCAACTGATGGAGTCTCATATGACTGAACGACGCGAAGTTCCCGGAATCCGACCGTATGACGATCCCGCTGGCGGCTGGGGGGCGCTCCGGGCGACCGCTCAAGCCGTCCGCACGCAGATGGAAAGTGTCAGGGCGCCGATTACGCTGCTACGGACCAATCAGCCTGACGGCTTCGATTGTCCGGGTTGCGCCTGGCCGGACAAGGAGCACAAGTCCACGTTCCAGTTTTGCGAAAACGGCGCCAAGGCGGTCACATGGGAAGCAACGACCAAGCGAGTGACGCCGGAGTTCTTCGAGAACAACACGGTGTCGTCGCTGCTGCAGCGATCCGATTTCGAACTGGAGGATCTTGGCCGGCTGACGCATCCTCTGGTCTATGACCGTGCCACCGACAAGTTCCGGGCGGTCGAATGGGAGGATGCGTTCGCTCGTATAGGTGAAGTGCTGCGAGGGTTGTCCTCTCCCGACGAGGCCGAATTCTATACGTCAGGCAGGGCGTCGAACGAGGCCGCTTACCTCTTTCAATTGTTAGCGCGCGAATACGGGACCAACAATTTCCCTGATTGCTCGAACATGTGCCACGAGCCCACCAGCGTTGGGTTGCCCCGGTCGATTGGTATCGGCAAAGGCACGGTATCGCTGGATGACTTCGATACCACCGAACTCATCATCTCGATCGGCCACAATCCCGGGACGAATCACCCGCGCATGATGGGGACGCTCCATGAATGCTCGCGGCGCAATGTTCCGATTATCGTATTTAATCCGCTGCGCGAGCGCGCGCTAGAGCGCTTCGCCGATCCGCAGAGCGTCATTGAAATGGCGACCTTCGGATCGACCCGGATCGCGTCGACCTATTTTCAGGTCGATGCAGGGGGAGACGCGGCCGCCCTCAAGGGCATCATGAAAGCACTCCTGACCATGGACGCGGAACAGGGCAACACTGTTCTGGACCACGAGTTCATCGCCAAGCATACGCAGGGTTTCGAGCCATTTGCGGCTGACCTGGAGGCGACGACATGGGACGATATTGAAACGGCGAGCGGACTTAGCCGTGAAGACCTGGAGGAAGTTGCGATTGCCTATGCAAAATCGAATGCGACGATCATCACTTACGGAATGGGCATTACCCAGCATAACAAAGGGACTGCCAATGTCCGTCTGATTGCGGATCTGTTGTTATTGCGCGGCAATATCGGCAAACCCGGTGCCGGCATCTGTCCCTTGCGCGGGCATTCCAATGTGCAGGGAAACCGCACAGTCGGCATCACGGAAAAACCGTCCGCCGCCTTCCTCAAGCAGATCGAGGATGTACTCGGATTCAAGCCGCCCGCGGCGCACGGGCACGATGCCGTCCAGGCGATGCAGGCAATGATCGCGGGGACGGCCAAGGTGCTGATTTGCCTGGGCGGAAACTTCGCTGTTGCGTTGCCCGATTCCGAGCAGTCCTTTCCCGCAATGGGCAAGCTCGACCTGAGCGTCCACCTTGGTACCAAGCTGAATCGTTCGCACCTGCTGGTGGCAAAAGAGACGTACGTGCTGCCAGTTCTGGGCCGCACGGAACTCGATCTGCAAGCGACCGGCCGGCAATCCATTACTGTCGAAGATTCCATGTCGATGGTCCACGCGTCTTCGGGGAAGCTGACGCCTGCATCCGAACATTTGCGTTCCGAACCGGCGATCGTTGCCGGCATCGCCATCGCAACGTTGCCGGACAGCAAGGTGGCATGGAAGGATTTGATTGCCGACTACGACAGGATTCGCGACCTGATCGAGCAAACCGTGCCGGGATTCGAAGCCTTCAACGCACGAATCAGAACACCGGGGGGATTCCGTATGCCGCTTCCTCCGACCGAACGCGTGTGGCCCACACCGTCAGGAAAAGCGATGTTCTCGGTGTACGGCGGAGTGAGGGAAGACGCGGACGTCCTCGGCGCTGAAAACGTGCTTCGTCTCATCACGCTGCGCAGCCACGACCAGTACAACACGACAATCTATGCGCTCGACGACCGTTACCGAGGGGTGTTCGGGCGGCGTGACGTGCTGTTCATGAACGAAGACGATCTTGCCGAGCAAGGACTCGAACACGGTGATCTGGTCGACATAGAGACGATCACGTCGTCGGGCAGGCAGATGCGCCTGAAGAACATCACCGCGATCGCCTACAACATCGCGAAGGGTTCAGTCGGTGCGTACTATCCGGAAGCCAACGTGCTGGTGCCACTCGACTTCATTGACAAGGACAGCGGCACGCCTTCGTACAAGTCTGTTCCTGTTCATGTCTTGCGCTCAGCCGTGAGCTGACTCAGTTCCGACGCCACATGGCGCCCGTTTTTACGCAACTGACGTTATCACCTGGAGCCAGTGACCCATCATGGAAATCTTCGATGCATTCCACCTTGCCAGGTTGCAGTTTGCGTTCACGGTTTCGTTTCATATTATTTTTCCCTCGATCAGCATCGGCATGGCCAGTTTCCTGGCCGTGCTGGAATGGCGCTGGTTGCTGACCGGAGACGCTGCCTACAAGGACATGTTCCTGTTCTGGTCGAAGATCTTCGCAGTCGGCTTTGGAATGGGTGTTGTCTCCGGTGTAGTGATGGCCTATGAGTTCGGCACCAACTGGAGTGGATTTGCCAGCGTGGCCGGCAACGTCACGGGACCGCTTCTGACCTATGAAGTGCTGACGGCGTTCTTTCTCGAGGCTGGATTTCTCGGCGTCATGCTGTTTGGCTGGGAACGCGTCAGTCCCCGGGCGCATTTCTTCGCCACGCTGATGGTGGCGGCGGGCACGCTGATTTCCTCGTTCTGGATTCTCGCGTCGAATAGCTTCATGCAAACGCCGCAGGGGTATGTCATCGAAAACGGCCGTATTGTGCCAGTCGACTGGCTGAAAGTGATTTTCAGCCCGTCGTTTCCGTATCGCTTTGCGCATATGACGATCGCCGCGTTCATTGTCGCGGCTTTCATTGTGGGCGCTTGCGGTGCGTGGCATCTGTTGCATGGCCGCCGCGACAAACCCGTCAAGCGCAGCTTTTCGATGGCACTGTGGATCCTGCTTCTGCTCACGCCCATCCAGATTTTTGTTGGCGATGCGCACGGGCTCAACACACGCAAATATCAGCCGGCCAAGATCGCGGCAATCGAAGGCCTGTGGGAAACCGAGCACGGCGGCACCGCGCTCAACCTGGTTGGCCTGCCCGACATGAACGCGGAAGTCACGCGATACACAATCCAGATACCGCATCTGGGCAGCCTGATCCTGACCCATAGCTGGGATGGCGAGATTCGCGGCCTGAAGGACTTTCCTCCCGAGGATCGTCCCTATTCACCGATCATATTCTGGACCTTCCGCATCATGGCCGGTCTCGGCATGTTGATGCTGTTGACTGCGTTGCTTGGGCTGGTGCTCAGGATGCGCGGCCGTCTCTACGAGACGCAGTGGTACCAGCGTTTCGTGTTGTGCATGGGGCCTTCCGGAATCGTGGCGCTATTGGCGGGGTGGGTAACGACGGAGGTCGGGCGCCAACCCTGGACGGTCTATGGCGTCCTGCGTACCGTGGACTCCCTCTCGCCGATCAGTTCCCAGCAGGCAGGCGTTTCATTGCTGATCTTTGTGCTGGTGTATTTCCTGGTGTTCGGCACGGGCTTCTACTACATGATGAAGATGATGAAGCGCGGCCCGGAGGAGCATGCCGAGCGCCGCGAGTCCGCCAAACATCCGATATTGCGCAATCGCGCGCTCGACGCGCTGGAAGGGGAGTGAGGCCATGCAAATCGATCTTCCTGTCGTGTGGGCCGCGATCATCGGACTGGGCGTTTTCATCTACGTGATGCTGGACGGATTCGATCTCGGCGTCGGCCTGCTGTTTCCGTTCTTCGAGGAGAAAGGCGATCGGCAAGTGATGGTCAATACCATCGCACCGGTCTGGGACGGCAACGAGACGTTCCTCGTGCTTGGCGGCGCCGGGCTTTACGGGGCATTCCCGGGGGTCTATTCAACGCTCCTGCCGGCGAACTATCTTCCGTTGATCCTGATGGTCGTGGGCCTGATCTTCCGCGGCGCGGCTTTCGAACTGCGTGCAAAGGCCGTCAGGACCCAGCACGCGTGGGACCTCGCCTTCATTGGCGGCTCCGCGCTCGCGGGGCTCTGCCAGGGCATCGTGCTGGGGTCGCTGCTGCAAGGCATCAAGATCGTCGATGGCCGTTTCGCCGGCGGCGCGTTCGACTGGCTCTCGCCGTTCAGCCTGTTCTGCGGAATCGGCGTGCTCTTCACGTATGCAACGCTCGGTTGCGGCTGGCTCATCCTGAAGACGGACGGCGAGCTGCAGGGCAAGATTCGGCAGGTCATGAAGCCGCTCGTGAGCGTCCTGCTCGGGGCGATTGCGATCGTGAGTCTCTGGACGGTGATCGGATTGCCCGCGGTCGCGCTTCGCTGGTTTGGAAGCGGCAATCTCGGCTGGTTCCTGCCGGTGCCAATCCTCGTCATCGGCTGTGTGTGGGGCATCTTCCGCTCGCTCCGGCTAAAGCATGAAGCGACCCCGTTCCTTCTCACGCTCGCGCTGTGCTTTCTCGGCTTCAGCGGTTTGCTCATCAGCATCTGGCCGAACATTGTCCCGCCGTCCCTGACGATCTGGGAAGCATCGTCGAGCCACTCGAGCCAGCTGTTTACGCTGGTCGGCACGGTGATCGTGCTGCCGGTCATCCTTGTCTATAACGCCATGCAGTACCGCGTATTCCGGGGCAAGGTGCGCGAAGGAGACGCTGGTTACCACTGATGGTTGCAACACGATAAAGCACGCGCCGGCCGGGAGCGTGTTTTTGTCTTCCCGATTTGCCGGCTGCTTCGCAACTGCCCGCTTATTCCGCCTGCGTGACGGACACCGAGGCCTCGCTCGTCAACATCAGGAATGTCAGCGTCTCGCACAGATAGAGGCGCACGACAGTGTCGGTATGGCTCGCGTAGCCTATCGACAGGTCTTCGCCTAGATGCAACTCGAAGTCGCCGCCGCGCATGGATAGCACGCTGCCGCCTGCGAGCGCGGGCGCCCAGATGATGTCACCGTTCACGATCCGCTTGATGTGTTCGAGAACCGGATAACCCTGATCGCGTGCCTCGCCGAGCGCCGTATAGGCATCGGCGCCGAGCAGCACCGAATAGGGGCCGTCCACGCCGGCAAGCCGCAACTGCTCGAGCGCGTTGCTGATCGTGTTCGGATAATCGCTGACGTCGGCCGGCAGTGCGAGCGGTGGATTCGATGAACCTTCGCGAATCCCGCCAATCCCCGCAGCCTTATACCCGTCGAAGATCGCACGATCCTCGGCATAGGCTAGCTCCTTTGCTGCCTCCTTCGCAGGCTGCCAGTCGGCATCTTTCGCGCCGCGCTCGACACTGTCGATCGCGTCGCGCTGCAGCTCGAACGGCACGGTCAACTGGACGAGCGCCTTCACCTCGGACAGTTTCGCCGCGACACCTTGCTGCGGCGCGCTGATCGCGATCTGATGCCCTGTGCCGACGCCGGACAGTTCTGTACCTCCGGGACCCTTGACGTCGACCACACGACGGCCGGCGACGCTGCGTTTGAACGTGCGCGCCACTTCCTCTTCGATCTGCGACCAGGCGGCACGGGAGATGGGGGCAAGTTCGCGATGCAGGTTATTCATGGTGAGGGGTTTCCCTTGAGAGAGCCAATATTCAGCGAGCCGTCCTGGTGCGGCCCGGCGGAGGAAGAGGTATCGGGCAGCGGCTCGGCAGCATTGGCGGCGGACTCCGGATCGCGGTCCGCGAGCGCCTCGAGCACGGTAGCCGACGGCACGAAGAAGAGGCCGCCCGTGACGGCGCGGCTATAGTCGAGCAACCGGTCGTAGTTGCCCGGCGGCCGTCCGACGAACATGTTTTCGAGCATTTGCTCAATCGGCTGGGGCGAACGGGCATAACCGATGAAGTAGGTGCCGAACTCGCCCGCGCCGGGCCGGCCGAAGGGCATGTTGTCGCGCAGGATTTTCACCTCCTCGCCGTTCTCTTCGATCGTCGTCAGCGAGCTGTGCGACGACGACGGTTTGACCGCTTCGTCGAGCTCGATATCGGCCAGCTTCGTGCGCCCGATAATGCGCTCCTGGGTCTCGACGGAAAGCGCGTTCCAGCCGGTCATGTCGTGCAGGTACTTCTGCACGAGGACATAACTGCCGCCCACGAACCCCGGGTCTTCGTCGCCGATCAGCGTGAAATCAACAGCCTCGCTGCCCGTGGGATTCTCGGTGCCGTCGACGAAACCCACCATGCTGCGCATGTCGAAGTTGCGAAAACCGTGCACTTCATCCACGACCAGGACCGCGTCGCCAAGCCGTCCCAGAAGCTGCGTGGCGAGTTCGAAGCAGAGATCCATGTGTTCTGCGCGGATGTGCAGCAGGATATCTCCCGGCGTACTCGCGGCGCGGCGTTCGCCCTCGCCGAATTCGCGAAACGGGTGCAGCGCTGCGGGGCGCGGGGCGCCGAACAGCGTGTCCCATGCGTCGGAGCCGAAGCCGCACACGCACGAGAGGTTGCCGGAGGGGACACGCTTGCCGACCGAGCGCACGAGGGCGGCGATATCCGCGCACCATGAGCGCACTGTGTCTGCTGGATCGCTACCACCCGCGAATGTCGCAACGATGAAGATGGCACTGCGGGTGACGGTATTACAAATGCTTTGCGATTCTGGAATGTCTTTAGGCATCGGCTTGGATATTGATGAACCGTTACGGATTCCGATAACAGCGGAACCAACGTCTTTCCGCCTCTGCGAACACGTGCTTGACAGCCTGACGTTCACTGCGTCCACGGATGTTATACCGGGCAGTCACCTTATGGAAAGTGTACAAAGGTTTTTGTAGTGTCGCGCACGCGTTGGTCCATAACATGTCAAGCGACGCCATGCTAAAGGCGTGCGTGACTAAAGCACCGCCTTCCTTGACGAAAATCCTTGTTTTCCGTTCGATACTTCGTATCGGGTTTAGCGGCTTTTTATTCTCCTGTCACATTGTTACCATTGCTTTAGCTGGCGCGCTCTCCTGATTGATCGCCAAGGGAGCAGATTCCCCGCAGGCACAAAAATGCTTTGAGCTGATTTATCGGAGCATCAAGGGTTATTCAAGATAATTCGTATGCCGAATTGATCTTGACGAAGCATCGAGTTGCTGAAGAGGTCAAGTCCTGATCGATCGCGTGCGCGGTTCAGGTACTAAAGAAGTGCTCATGCTAGTGATGCATTGCTGCGACGACCATGAGATGGAACGGAAGCACGAGCAGCGCCGTCCCGACGAATCCGAGCAGCCACAATGCAACGAACCATAACAGGTTTTTGCGAAACGTTTTACCGGGCTCAGGGCTTTCTGACGACACGGCAGTCCTCCTCCCTACAGGTCAGTGATGCTGGCCCCGGTTGATTTTCTTCTACTGATCGTTCGTCGACGAGCCGCGTGTGTCACCGGCTAACCACCTTGCTGCGACGTCCAGGTTCATGAAGGTCGCTGCCTGGCACTGTTGCGAAAGTATCCATCCGTAGAACATAGACCGCTAGGGCAAACAGCGCCAGATCTGAGCCTCCGATTCGAGCTATCGGTTCACGTATCAGTGTAAGGCAGCCAAACGCAGTAAGCACGATTTCCTGTCTTAGGACTTTGAGTTATGAATGCACGTCGGATCATTTCCACATGACATAGTGAATATCCGCCACTCGGCGACGCCGGCCTATGACGCCCGGAGGAGATGCCATTCGGCCGCTGCCATTTCCGCCACACGCACCGCGGTTTCCGGTGGGGTTCCATCTTCCAGATGCCACGCGGCGGACGGGCCGGCCCAGGCGAGGACCCACATGAGCAGCCGTTGGCGCCGGTCAACCCCCGGGGTAACAGAAGATCAAGGACTCACTTCGTCTGAAGTCAGATCCCTGGTGCTTGCTACCTGCTGGAAACGCTCGTTTGACAGGCCGGCAACGCTAGCTGGCTGGGGGGCAAAGAGCGGCTTCTCGGGATGCACAAACAACCAGAGCACCGTGCCTACCGCCGCCGCCAGTGCGATGACCACCAGAGCGCTGCCCCAGTTCCCGGTGAGCTTCACCATGAAAGCGACGGCGACGGGTCCCGCGACATTCGATGCAGCTCCCCACAGGTTAGTCCAGCCAGACATCACGCCGGTAAAATCCCGCGCCAGGTCTTGAGCAGCCGACCAGACGACGACTTGCACAAAACCCACCGCAGCGAAAGACAGGCACAGGAAACCTACGACCGCCACAATATTGACAGCCCATGAAGCCAGACAGAGGGCAAGGGCGCTGACCAGAAATCCCACCATGGCGACCGGGGCGCGAGCGGCCCAGACCGATTGAGTGCGCTTCAATATCCTGTCGCATACGATCCCCGCCACGAACACCGCCACGAACACGGCGATCCATGGAAGCGATGCCGCAAAGCCCATGGACTTGAGAGAAAGTCCACGTGCACGCATGAGGTAGGTCGGCAACCAGGTCGTGTAGAAACTCTGGATCAGGACCAACAGAAAATACTGGATGCCGAAAAGCCAGAACCGCGGATGCCGGAGACACTTCAAAAATACCCCTTTGGCGACCGCCTCTGCTTCCGATTGTCCCGCGGCAATATACGTCGCTTCCTCAGCCGTGATCAGAGGATGTTGCGCAGGAACATCGCGATAACCGAACCACCATGCGATTCCCAGGACGAGGCCTATCGCGCCGAACACATAGAAGACGGAGTGCCAGCCGAACTGCAAAATCATCCACGCGGTAAGAGGCGCGGAAATGATGGGGCCGAGATAGAGCCCGCCCAGGAGAAAGGAATTTCCCTTCGCGCGTTCACTCTTTGGGAACCAGCGTTTCACCGCAAGCACGCCGCTTGACCAGTCGGCAGATTGCGCACCCCCGAGCAGGGCGCGGCAGCCAACGAGCCAGTTAAACCCCACGCCGAACGGCGTCACTATCATCATCAGGGACCAAAGAGCACTCGTTCCAAAAAGGACTTTCCGGGACCCATGTCGCTCTGCCAGTCTGCCGGCGGGGATCTGTCCCAAAGCGTACGTCCAGAAATAGACGGTCAGGATCACCGACATCTCGACCAGCGACAGACCCAGCTCCTTCTGGATCGTGGGTGCCGCGATCGTCATCGCCGCGCGGTCCAGCGTCATGACGAAGGTGATGGGAGCGATCAGCAACGAAACAATCCCCCACCGTAAATTGCCGCTTCTTTTGGGCATTCTCACTACTCCAAGGATAATTAACTACGCGTTTTTTTTGGAATCACTGCTACCGGTGCGGCCCTGCCAATCGCTTGCCAATCGTCATTCATCATTCGTCATGTTTAAGACGAGGGGAGCGGCGCGCTATTCATGCTTTCAATGCAGATGTCATGCGTGCGTGTTGTTTGTGCCATCAAAGCCGCTGCTGAGACAAGCTCTTCCTCTGCGCCGTAGATATGGAACAGTCCGTCCCCGGGTGCGACGTGCTGGCCTGGCGTCGCGAGAAGGTCTACGCCGGCGCTCAGGTCCGTTGGCGCACCTGCTTTTCGGGCGATTCCGGCGATGGCCCAACCATCAATGCCTGCGACGACGCCGCCCTCCTGTGCCACCACCGTTCGTACAAACCTGCCTTGGGAAACCGGCGGTTCTCGCCGGCCCTGACTATCGACAATGCGCTCGAATGCAGTTCGGGCGAGGCCGGAAGAAAGCAATGACTCCGCGGTCTGCCGGCCCTTGGAAACCGTGCGGACGTCCGGCGCCCAGGCAAGAATTTCTGCCGCGAAACGGAGCGCTTTTTCCCGCAGGTCGGCGGGTGCATCCGGGTCGTTATCCAGGACCAGCTTAATGTCCCGTACCTCGAGCGCAGGCCCGATGCCACGCCCGATAGGGCTGCTGCCGTCGGTGACCATCGCCTTTACGTGCAACCCCAGGGCCGCCGCGACATACTCAAAAAGATCACCCAAGGTGCGTGCTTCGAGCTCGTCCTTCAGCTTGGCGTGCGGGCCGTAAGGAAGATCGATGATGACGTGGGTGGATCCTGCCGACCACTTCTTGGACAAGATGGATGCAACGGACCAGCGGTTTGAATCGAGACCCAGCGGTCTGGTAAAAGCATTGATCCGGTCGTCGATCAACGAATGATTCAACCGGCCGTTCCACGCAATACACGCGCGTGCCTGACCGACGCAATGACGTACCTCTGCGCTTGTGAGATCAACGCGTGCGACCGTTTCCATTGCATCGGCGGTACCTGCGGCAGAGGTGATTGCCCTTGATGACGTCTTGGGCATTGCAAGCCCGAACGCCGCCACAATGGGTACTACGATCAACGTGATCCGGCTGCCGGGGACACCTCCCATCGAATGCTTGTCAACGAGTATCGGCTCGTCCCATTCGATCCGCGGCGTCAGCTTGCATCGCACCTTTGCCAGCGCGAGCACTTCGGCGTCGGACAGGTTTTGCGACGCGTGCAAAAGGAACGCGTTGATATCCCGGTCCGAATAACGCAGTGCAAGAATGTCGTCCAGCACGGCGCCATATTGAGCTTCGTTCAGGGCGTCGCCGGCGATCTTTGCCTTCAGGGCGCGCATGCTCGGCGGAGCAGGCTGCGTGGCGCGCTGAAGTGCTTCGACGAAACGTTTTATCCCTTGCTCAAGCGTTCCGTCGTTCAGTACCTTCAAGACCTCGACGTCAGCCGAGGTTGGTTCAACCTGACGCATCACGCGTTTTGCAACCTCGTCCGGGGTTTCGCGGCCTCGTGCGAGAATTCTTGTGGCAAGCACAGAGGCGGGCGCGCTCACCTCGACTACTACCAGTCGCGGTACGCGAGTTGAAAGCATATCGATCATTGCCCGCGACCCATTCGCGACCACGTGACGCCCTTGCGAAAGGGCGTCGAGGAGGTCATGGCGCAAACCGTACCTCAACCCGTGGGCCGACCAGGTAATCAGGAATCCTCCTTGCTCCTCCAGCCGGGCGAACCCGGTTTCATCAAGCGCTTCGTGATCTTCGCCCGGCGAACCATGAGGCCGGGTAACCACCCGGCGTGCAAAGACGAAATCACCGAGAACATCACGGGCTCCGTCAATAAGCGAGTCTTTGCCGGCGCCGCTCGGGCCGACCACAAAAAAGAAGATTCCGTCGGACATGAGCTTATTACTCCGCCTCGTCCAGACCGATATCAACGCACACGGAAGCCTGGTTTATCTTGCTCGTGGAGATGTAGTCGACGCCCGTTCTGGATATTGCCCCGATCGTTGCGAGGTTGATACCGCCAGACGCCTCAAGCTTCGTGCGGCCATTGACAAGCTCCACGGCCTTCGTCATTTCTTCCACGGACATGTTGTCGAGCATGATGACGTCGACGCCCGCTTCCAGCGCCTCTTCGACCTGCTCGATGCGATCGCATTCCACTTCGAGCTTCGTCAACACCGGCAATTGGCGGCGCGCACGCTGCACAGCCTTCGTGATCCCGCCGCACACTGCAATGTGGTTGTCCTTGATCATCACGCCGTTATCGAGTCCGAGGCGGTGGTTCAAGCCCCCGCCGCAGGTCACCGCATGCTTCTCGAGCATCCGCAGACCCGGTGTGGTCTTGCGGGTGTCAATCAATCGTGCACGCGTTCCGGCGACCGCCTTGACATACTCCGCGGTGAGGTTGGCAATACCGGACATGCGCTGGACGATGTTGAGCGCGGTTCGCTCAGCGGTCAGTACGCTCCGCGCATTTCCCCGTACATCAAGGAGTACGGCGCCTTTCTTTACATGGTCACCGTCCTTGACGCGCACCACCACTTCGAGCGTTGGATCATAGCGCTTGAACACCCGGGCCGCGACGTCAACACCCGCCACGATCAGGTCCTCGCGTGCATTCATGAAGAATGCTCCGGTCTCGTTCGCTTCAATCATGACCTGCGCGGTGAGGTCACAGTATCCAATGTCCTCGGTCAGCCACATGTCAATCAGGCGATCTGTTTGAAATACGTCGTACATGTCAATCTCCAAAGGTGTAAAAAAAACAACTGTTTCTGCTGGTTGGGTCCTGACGCCAGGACGCACGGTCAGTCTTTTTTGATCGGCAAGGGAT
This sequence comes from Caballeronia udeis, assembly GCF_001544555.2. Lineage (GTDB taxonomy): Bacteria > Pseudomonadota > Gammaproteobacteria > Burkholderiales > Burkholderiaceae > Caballeronia > Caballeronia udeis. Next base: position 118,089 of record NZ_FCOK02000006.1, read on the forward strand.
CAGAAGAAATGCCCCTCAAGTCGAACGTTTACAAAATGTCGGACTACGAAATAGATGAGATCTGAAACGCAATAATGAAAGCTGTCTATGTAGTCTTGGTTCTCGCCTTCGATTACAGCGTCCACGCTCAAAAGCCAAGCCAGGCCCGGACGCGGGGCAGGTTGAAACGATCGCGGCGGCCGTAACGAGGCCAAGGCTCGCCCGAACCGGCGCCTCGCGTTTTCGCCGAAAGCCACTGGTCAATATTTGAAAGCGGCACACCTGGCGCCATTCGTTCGAGATCCCGTTCCCACAGCATGGGCGGGCCGTGGCAACGGCTGCGGAATCTGCCCGATACGCAAGACCTTGGTCATCTTCTCGACTCCTCCACAGCGTGGCGTCAGGTTGCGGTTGATTTCCAAAAGTCTAGTGTTCACATTATAATTTGGCAAGATATCTAAGAATATTTTTGTTGGTGCACGCGTGCTTTGATTTGGTGAAAACCCCTATTAAGTGCCTCATTTAAGGGAATACCCGATATAAAATCGCGTGCGTGAAAATGACCTTTGCCGGGGAAAATTAAATGTGTACGTTGAATTTGATCTCATTTGACCGGCCAGGTCAGCAACTGTTGGCGAGCGCCGGACATGGCGGGAAAAACGCGCCCTGCAGCAGGGCAGGTATCTGCTAAACACGCAGGTACGCGGCGAGAACTATCAAGTATCCGAATTTTGTGCCGTACACCGGTTAATACATAACTCTATAAAGACCTCATGAAGCGCCTTACATTTCAGCAACAGTTGTGGATTCCTTTGGCACTCTCCCTGGTTTGCCTGATCTCTGTGGCGGGCTTCGGGGCATACCAGACTCGCGAGGTCCGCCTTGAAGAAAGGCAGCATTCATTGAAGGATGCCGGAGACATTGCGATGAGCATTACGCGCCGTTACGCGGCACTGGCCGCCGACGGAACCTTATCGACGCCTGATGCGAAGAAGCAGGCACTCGCGCAATTGCGGGCGATCCGTTATGGCACTGACGGATACGTATCCATCGTCGATTCAGACTGCCATGCTGTCATGAACCCTTCGAAGCCGGAAACCGAGGGTAAGTACTTCGGTGACTATCAGGATTCAAACGGGAAGTACGTGTATCGCGCGATGGCGGAGATCGCGAAGGGATCCGGCGATGGGTTTGTTGACTATGCGACCCCCCGGCTTGGTTCGAAGGAGCCCGTGCGAAAACGCAGTCATATTGCCACTTATAAACCATGGGATTGGTCGTTCGTGACGGGCGCCTACCTGGACGACATTGACGAGGCGTTCAACGCGTCGCTGCGTCAGCTGGTCGTGCTCGTCGCAATCATCGCGGCCATGCTGTCCAGTGTCGTGTATCTCGTGAACCGCAGGCTTAATCGTTCGCTGGGCGGCTCACCGGAGTACGCGGCCGAAGTCGTGCGAGCCACAGCGGGGGGTAACCTCGCGCAACACATTGACCTGCAAGCGGGGGATCGAGGCAGCCTCCTGTTCAAGCTTCAGGAGATGCAGGCGCAACTGCGCCAGGCGGTGGTCGCGATCATAGGCGCGGCGAAATCGATTGGAACGTCGACCGATGAGATATCGTCCGGCAACGCGGATCTCTCAAGGAGAACCGAGGAGCAGGCCGCCTCGTTGGAAGAGACCGCGGCAAGCATGGAGCAGCTTACGTCAGCGGTGAGACAGAATGCCGACAATGCGCGGCAAGCATCACAACTCGCCGGCGACGCCTTCTCTATTGCCAATCGCGGCAACGACGTCGTGTCGGAAGTCGTCGCGACAATGGATGAGATCACCGACAGTACGAAGCAGATTGGAGAGATCCTTGGGATGATCGAAGGGATCGCTTTCCAAACCAATATCCTTGCGCTCAATGCGGCTGTCGAGGCCGCGCGGGCCGGCGAGCACGGGAGAGGATTCGCCGTTGTTGCATCTGAAGTCCGGAATCTGGCACAGCGTTCCTCGACAGCATCGAAAGACATCAAGAGACTGATCGAGCATTCGAATGGCCGCGTTCAGAGCGGCGCCACGCTCGTTGACAACGCCGGCCAGTGCATGAAGGAGATACTGGTTTCGGTTCAACGGGTGACCGCGATCATGAAGGAGATCGCCTCGGCCTCCGAGGAGCAAAGCGACGGGATCGAACAAGTCAATCGGGCCGTTACCCAGATGGACGAAGTAACGCAGCGAAACGCGGCGCTTGTGGAGCAGGCAGCAGCTGCAGCAGTGTCAATGCGCGAGCAAGCCCATGGGCTTGTGGAGAGTGTGGCTGCTTTCCAGGTGACCTGAGCTTACGTTCCTGCCTGCGGTTTTGCCGCAACAAGCATTGCGTTAATTTCGCGGCATTGTTGCAGGGGCGTCGGCGAGCTTGCCCGCGGTTTTTAGCGGGTAGCTATGCATGCCCTGACGCGATGGGCAACTCCCCCTTTCTGTCTATGCCGTGCCGGGTTGATGAAGCGGTTCCGGCTTCGCCAACACCGGATACATTCGCGCGACCTCCTGAAGGTCAGCCTCCATCTCGGCTACCAGCCACTCCTTAACCTGTTCCACTTGCGGCCGTGTAGGCCGTTGACTGCTGATCAACTCATACTGACGGCCCGTGGTGACAACGTGCCGGGAAGCCGGAACCAACTGACCGGTTCGTAATGCACAGGACACGCCGGATACCCAGCCCAGCGCAACGCCACGGCCAATCATTGCGGTCTGGAGCACCAGCGCATAGTCGGAGAAACTGAGCGGGTCCCCGGGCGCCGTGCCAACAATGCTGACGCGGTTGAGGAAGTCCTCCCAGTTGATCGTGGTCGGCACCAGCTCGATAAGGGTGTGCTGCGGCAGATCACGTGCGTGGTCGATTGGTCCATGACTCTCGAGATAGGTGGCGCTACAGACCGGGATGATGACCTCCGGGGTGAAGGTCCAGCCTTGCTGGGATTTGCGCCGCTGGTCAGCCGGGCGCAATGCAAGATCGGCTTCATCCGCATTCCCTTGCAGCACGCCGCTGATGACATGAAAGCGTAGGCTGATTTCGGGGAATGCGTTTTGGAAGCGTTGATATCTGGGCATCAGCCAATACGCAATGAAAGCGCTGGAGAGCGACAGGGTGACTGTCTGCGTGCGCTGCTGCCGCTGTTTGATGTCGGACACGGAGCGTTTGATATACCCGAAGCCCTCATTCACGCCGCGTTCGAGCAATAGCCCGTCGTCAGTCAGCACAAGCCCGGCGCGCGAACGCACGAACAACTGAGTGCCCAATGCTTTCTCCAGTCTCACGATCATTCGACTGACTGCCACCTGCGTCACGTTCAGCTCATTCGCCGCCCGCGTAATGCTTTTCTCCCTGGCGACTACCTCGAACACCACCAGCGAATTCATTGAAGAACCGAAGTTGCGAAGGATATCCATAACATTATGTTGGGTTGGAAAGAGCAAATGTCATTTGACGGAATTTAATGCGCTGCTTATGTTCTGGCTATCAAAACACGGGTGTCGCCGGTGTTGATAACCATAACATTCTGTCTGAGTTTGACGCATGGAAGCAACCGGAAACGGTGTCGCTCAGCGGCGTCAGTTTCCGCGCAGATGGCGCGGCCACATCGCTGAATGCCTGCCAACGTATGAATTTCCCAATCTAACGGTAAAGGTACGTTCGATGAACCTTCCTCCACGGAGCCATGACCCGCTGCTGCAGCCGCTGCGCATCCGACACCTGGTATTGAAGAACCGGATCATGAGCACGAGCCACGCGAGCGGTTTGACGGAAGATGGCTTGCCGCTTGAACGCTACCAGCGCTATCACGAAGAGAAGGCCATCGGTGGTATTGGACTGAGCATGTTTGGTGGCTCGTCGGTGGTGAGCCGCGACAGTTCCAACGTATTTGCGCAGATCGACCTGACTGACGACCGGATCATTCCCTGTTTCCAGGCGTTCTCCGAGCGGATGCATCGGCATGGCGCAGCGTTGATGTGCCAGCTTACCCACATGGGCCGGCGAGGAAGTCCATACGAGTCCGACTGGTTGTCGACAATCGCGCCGTCGCGGGTGCGCGAGACGCTGCATCGAAGTATTCCCCGCGAGATGGACCGCAGCGATATTAACCGGACTATCCGGGACTTCGGCCGTGCTGCCCGCCGTTGCAAGGAAGGGGGGCTCGACGGTATTGAAACACTGGCCGGGGGGCACTTGATCGGGCAGTTCCTGAGTCCGATGACTAACCGAAGGACCGATGAGTATGGCGGCTCCATCGAAAATCGTTGTCGTTTTGCACTGGAGGTTCACGAAGAGATCCGCCGGCAGGTGGGGAGTGACTTCATTGTTGGTATTCGCTACGTGATCAACGAAGCCCAGGAGGGTGGACTGACTTCCGCCGACGCACTGACGGCGGCCAGGATGCTGGAAGCGTCGGGCGCTATCGACTTCTTTAACGTGGTCTACGGGCGCATGGACACGGCCGCGGCGCTGGCTGACGACAACATGCCGACGATGTACGCCAAATCAGCTCCGTGGTTGTCCGCAGTGGCTTCGTTCAAACGCGAAGTGTCATTGCCGGTGTTCCACGCCGCGAAGATCGCCGACCTTGCCAGTGCACGTTACGCGGTATCGGAAAACATCCTCGACCTGGTTGGTATGACGCGTGCGCATATTGCAGATCCGCACATCGTCAGGAAGCTGATGCAGGGGGAAGAGGATCGTGTCCGGCCTTGTGTCGGCGCATCCTTTTGCCGGTCCCACCAATCCGCGTGTATTCACAACCCGTCGAGTGGGCGCGAGACCTGGATAGCACACGAGGTCGAACCGGCCGCCCGGACCGGCCGCAAGGTAGTGGTCATAGGAGGAGGGGTGGGCGGTCTCGAAGCCGCGCGCGTGGCCGCGCTACGAGGACATGATGTGGTGTTGTTCGAAGCGTCATCCAAGCTGGGCGGTCAGGTGCTGCTTGCGCACATGGGTAGCTGGCGCCACGACTTGATCGGGATTGTCGACTGGCGCGCGAACGAGCTAAGCCGTCTGCGCGTGGATGTCAGGACGGGCACCTATGCCGACGCTTCTTCGGTGCGAGATGAACACCCCGACGTGGTGATTGTCGCGACCGGCGGGATGCCTGATCTTGACGACTTGCCGGGAAATGAACACTGTATTTCGGCTTTCGATGCACTGACGATGCGTGTCCCCCTGTCGGGAAACGCGCTGGTCTACGACGGTACCGGCCGGCACGTGGCGGCGACATGCGCCGAGCGATATGCCCAGGCTGGCATTGAAGCGGACCTGGTTACGCTGGACCGCTGCTTTGGTAATGAACTGGACGGGCGGGGTGACGAGATTGGTTGGCAGCGTCGCTTGAATCAGTTGAAGGTTTCCTTGCGGCACGATTTGCGGCTCCAGCGCGTGGAGCGCCTGCAGGACAACAAACGCCGCGCCTGGTTCATGCACGAACTGACTTCAGAAGTGGTTTGCCTGGATGCGGATCACGTTGTAGTCGAACGAGGCATGATGCCCGTCGACGACCTTTTCCATGAGCTGCGCAGCGAGTCAGTGAACGATGGGAAAGCCGACCTGGATTGTCTTCTGCCCGGCAACGCCCAACCGTGGACGAAAGCAGAGGCTACCGACTATGAGCTCTACCGTATAGGCGACGCGGAATCGTCGCGAAACATTCATGCGGCGATCTTCGATGCTTTCCGGCTGGTGCGAACCCTGTAGCACGCTGCGTAGTTCGTCAGACTGATCAACTGGTAATGATTGGGATGCCGAATTATATAGACCAGAGGCCAACCCATTGCCGCCGGGTCCCAAGCAGACGGGAAAATCGCTCGCCGGCACACCAATCCCAGTCCCCAGAGGTTCGCCCGATCGCAGTTGTCGCGAGGCTGAGGCGCATGAGGCTGCTTATGTCAACGCTCCAACACAGCATGGCAGTCCGCTGCCGACACGCTTGCCGAGTGTTGCGGCCAACTCTCTACCGCTGTAGATCTCTCATTCATTGATGTGTATTTTTATGCGTTTACTTACTTACGCATTTTAAAAGCAGCAATATATCGCCTTAACTCAAAACTCTCGTATCGCCGCGAAAGAGCACTCGATAGTCCCTATCTCTGCCCATCAAGTCAGGAGAATGAAGGATTTGGGCATTTCTAATCTGTCCGATCGCAGGCGTAGCTGAATGCACTTTAATTACATTAATGATAACCATAGGCGTTAACACGCACTTTAAGTCCTTTTTATAATGCTATAAAGTGCATCTGCGGTTGGCGTTCCCTTTGGCGTTGCGTGGCGCTTCAGTCAGACACACGGCTAACGCCGGCACGGCCTTCGATCGATAGAAACACAAATACAAGATTTGGAGATGGCGATGAAATGGACGCATTTCGCAGCAGCGAGCTGTTGTGCGCTGAGCGCGTCGGCTTACGCACAAAGCAGTGTGACTTTGTACGGAATCCTTGATACCGGCGTTGAATATGTCTCGCATGCGAACGCGGCGGGTGACCATGTTGTCCGTATGCCTGGGATTACCGGCGAAATCCCCTCGCGCTGGGGCCTGCGTGGTGCCGAAGACCTGGGCGGTGGATATAAGGCGGTATTCGCTCTCGAAAGTGGTTTCAATACACGCGGTGGCGATTCGGGGCAGGGCGGGAGGTTGTTTGGACGTCAGGCCTGGGTGGGTATATCGAGCCCGTACGGTCAACTGTCTCTCGGTCGTCAATACACCATGACGTACTGGGCCATGGCGGATGCGGACATTCTCGGCCCGGACATCTACGGCAGCGGTTCGCTTGATTCATACCTGCCGAATGCCCGAAGCGATAACACCATCGGCTACAAGGGCACCTTCCACGGCCTGACCGTTGGCGCGACGTACTCGTTCGGGCGCGATGGTGCGGGCACCGGCAATTCACCGGGACAAGGCACGTGCGCTGGACAGGTTCCCGGCCAACCGACCGACTGCCGTCAATGGTCCGCCATGCTCAAGTACGACGCCTCGGTGTTTGGCGTTGCCGCCGCCTACGATGAACAGCGCGGAGGCGCGGCCGCCGCTGCCAATTTCTTCGACGGCGTCGCACCTTTCCCACTGACCAGCGGCGCGGATAAAGACTTACGCATGCAATTGAACGGATGGGCAAATATCTTCGGCGTGAAGATCGGTGGTGGCTGGGTGGGTCGCCACGTCGATACGGAGACGCCTGCCACGCCAAACGTGCATTCGAACCTGTTCTATCTCGGCGCGGCCTATGCGATCACGCCGGCGTTCACGCTGGACGGCGAGGTGTATCGGATCACCAACGCCCGGCAGGACGCCCGTGCCACGATGGGCACGCTGCGCGGCACGTATTCGCTCTCGAAGGCAACGGCGGTGTATCTGCAGGGCTCGTATCTGAGCAACAGCTCGCAGGGGCGGTACTCCCTCAGCTCGGGTGGCGGCGGCACCACGCCTCCCGCCGGAGCGAACCAGACCGGCTTGATGGCAGGTATTCGTCACGCGTTCTGAGTGCGCGCATCGAAGCGATTCAACAATAAAAAAACGGGGTGGAAGGCCGCCGCATTGCGCCACCCCGAAACCGTTTGGAGACCCCTCGTGATTTTCGATTCCGTGCCGACATTTCGTCTCGCGTTCGCTGCGCTCGCACTCGCGTGCGTGAGCGGCGCTGCTCAGGCTCAGGCCGCTTCCGCTGCGCCGCTCAAGGTCGGCGTGATGCTGCCGTTCACCGGCACCTATGCGCCGCTGGGCGTCGCGATTGAAAACGGCTTCAAGTTGTATGTGCAGCAGCAGGGCGGCCGTCTTGGTGGGCGCACGATCGACTATGTCCGTCTCGACGATGAATCCGACCCGTCGAAAGCCTCTGAAAATGCGAGCCGCCTGGTGAAGCGCGATCACGTCGACGTGCTGCTCGGGACGGTTCATTCTGGCGTTGCCATGGCAATGGCCAAAGTCGCCAAGGACACCAACACGCTGCTGATCGTGCCGAATGCGGGCGCGGACAGCGTGACCGGGCCGCTGTGCGCGCCGAACATCTTCCGCACGTCGTTTTCGAACTGGCAGCCGGCCTATGCGATGGGCAAGGTGGTTGCGTCGAAAGGCGCGAAGCGAGTGGTGACGCTGACGTGGAAATACGCGGCCGGTGAAGAATCGGTGCGGGGTTTCAAGGAAGCATTCGAAGCGGCGGGCGGCAAGGTTGTCGATGAGTTGACCGTGCCGTTCCCCAATGTCGAATTCCAGGCGCAGCTTACGCAGATCGCCGCTGAAAAACCTGATGCCGTGTATGTGTTTTTTGCGGGCGCGGGCGCCGTGAAGTTCGTGAAGGATTATGCCGCTGCCGGGCTCAAGGACAAGATCCCGCTGTACGGCGCGGGCTTCCTCACCGACGGCACGCTGGAAGCGCAGGGGGACGCCGCTCAAGGCTTGCTCACCACGCTCCACTATGCGGACGGGTTGACATCGGCACGCGACCAGGGCTTCCGGCTGGACTATGCGAAGACCTACAAGCTGCAGCCCGATGTCTACGCGGTGCAGGGCTACGACGCAGCGCAATTGCTGGCGGCGGGGCTCGTGGCAGTGAAGGGCGACATGAGCCAACGCGACGCCATGGTCCGCGCCATGGAGGAAGCGCAGGTGGATAGTCCGCGCGGGCCGTTCGTGATGTCGAAGGCGCACAACCCGGTTCAGGACATCTATTTGCGTCAGGTCAAGGGGCATGAGAACCGCGTGGTGCTCGTCGCGGCGAAAGGGCTGGCCGATCCCGCGCGCGGCTGCCGGATGAATTGAGCAGCAACGGGATATTCAAGCAATGACACTCGCGACATTCTTTGTGCAATGCCTGAACAGCATGCAGTACGGCTTGCTGTTGTTCCTGGTCGCGAGCGGTTTGACGCTCGTGTTCGGGATCATGGGCATCGTCAATCTGGCCCACGGCAGTTTCTACATGATCGGCGCGTACCTCGCGTATTCGCTGACCGCGCTGACCGGCAACCTGTTCGTCGCGCTCGCGCTCGGCCTCGTGCTGTCGCTAATCTTCGGCTACCTGCTGGAGTGGGTGTTCTTCAGTTTCCTGTACGAGCGCGATCACTTGCAGCAGGTGTTGATGACCTATGGACTGATTCTCGTGATCGAGGAACTGCGCAGCATCCTCATAGGCGACGATGTGCACGGGGTCGCCGTGCCCGCGTTCCTCGCAGGGTCGATCGCAATCGGCAACGACATGCTGTATCCGGTCTACCGGCTGTTTGTATCGGCGGCGTGTGTGATGCTTGCACTCGCTTTGTACTGGCTGATCCGCAAGACGCTCGTGGGCATGAAGATCCGCGCGGGCGCGTCGAATCGCGAGATGGCGCAGTCGCTTGGCATCGATATCGGTTTGCTGTACCGCGTGGTGTTTTCGTTGGGATTCGGGCTCGCGGTGATGTCCGGAATGTTGTTCGCGCCAGTGTCGACCGTCTATCCGGGCATGGGCGCGCAGATGCTGATTGTGTGTTTCCTGGTGGTCGTGATTGGCGGCATCGGGTCCATTACCGGCGCGTTCGTGGCGGCGTTGCTGATCGGTTTCGTCGATACCTTCGGCAAGGTGTTGTGGCAGGAAGGCGCGGGCATCGCGATCTATCTCCTGATGGCGGCGATCCTGCTGGTACGCCCCGCTGGATTACTTGGGGAGAGGGCCGCCCGATGACATTCTTCTCACGGCGACGCGCCTGGAGCGCCTCTAACTGGACCCTCTTCCTGCTCGCGCTGGCAGCCGCCCCGGCGATGCTGGATGGCGGCTTTGAACTCGAATTGCTATCGAAGGTGATGATCATGTCGATCTTCGCCGCGAGCCTGCAATTGCTCGTGGGTTGCACCGGCCTGGTCAGTCTCGGGCACGCGGCGTTCTTCGGTGTGGGCGCGTATGCCACTGTCCTCGTTGCACCGCAGGCGGGCGCTGCGAACCTTGTTGCAACGCTGGCGTTCGCAGGTGGTGTTGCGATGCTGTTCGCCGTGGTGATCGGCCTGCTCGTGCTGAGAACGCGTGGCATCTACTTGATCATGGTCACGCTGGCGTTCGCGCAGATGCTCTATTACGTGGTCCACGACGGCAAGGGTTTTGGTGGCAGCGACGGCACGTACCTGTACTTCAAGCCGGTCGTCGGCATGTTCGGTAAAACCTGGATCGACCTCGCCGATGGCCGCGCGTTCTATTGGGCCGTGCTTGCTGTGTTGGTCTTGACGCTCGGGGTGCTGTGGGTCGTCATGCGGTCACGTTTTGGACATGCGTTAGCAGGTATCCGGCATAACGAGCAACGCATGACGGCGTCTGGTTATCCGGTGTTTCTATACAAGCTCGCGAGCTTCGCAACAGGCGGCGCGCTGGCCGGTATCGCTGGTTCGCTATACGCATTCCAGTATGGCCTCGTTAATCCAGAACTGTTCTCGTGGCAACAGTCAGGCAACGTGCTGCTGATGGTGATACTTGGCGGCCCCGGTTTCGGCGGTGCAATTGCGGGCGCACTGGTGTTCGTGCTGCTCAGCGACTGGCTCTCGGAACTCACGAAACACTGGCAGCTCATTTTCGGCTTGCTGATCATTGTTTCAGTGGCGGTTCTGCCGCTTGGCCTGACCGGTGGTGTGGCCGCCTGCCACGCGGCTATCGAGCGGCTGTGCGCACGCAGACGAGGCGGCCCCGTCAAGGCCGCGCCGAAAGAGGAGCGCGCATTGTGACACTCGCTCGCTCTGAATTTACGTCGCTGCGTGCCTGCAACCTGACGCGTCGCTTCGGCGGCTTGACCGCTGTGAACGATGTGTCACTCGATGTTGACGTCGGCACCATCCATAGCGTGATCGGCACCAATGGCGCGGGCAAGTCCACGTTAATCAACCTGCTGTGCGGCGAGCTTACGCTCACGTCAGGCGACGTGCTGCTCAACGGTGCATCCATTGGCGGATGGTCGCAACAACGCCGCACGCGCGCGGGAGTGGGGCGGACCTATCAGCGCAACAACGTGTTCGCACCGCTCAGCGTAATGGAGAACTGCCGGCTCGCGGCACAAGCGCGCATGCCACGCGCCTGGCATCTGCATGAAACCGCCCAGCGCTGCGCGGCGAGCAATGAACTGGCCTCTGCCGCGCTCGAGCATGCGGGGCTTACGCACTGTGCCGTGCGCATTGCGGGAACGCTGTCGCATGGCCAGAAGCGGCAACTGGAAATCGCGATGTGTCTCGCCGGTGAGCCGACCATCCTGCTGCTTGATGAACCGCTCGCGGGCATGGGTCCGGAAGAGACGGCCCGCATGCTGGAACTGCTGCAGTCGCTGCGTGCTCAACACGCGATCCTGCTCGTCGAACACGATATGGACGCGGTGTTTGCCGTTTCCGATGTCGTCACGGTGATGGTCGACGGCGCAGTGATCGCGTCCGGAACCAGCGATGAGATACGCGCCAATCGCGCCGTGCAAAGCGCCTATCTGGGGACCGCCGATGTCGAATGAAACGCTCTCGCCTCAAGCGGTCTTGCGTCCGCCGCTGCTTGAATCGACCGGACTCAACGCGTGGTACGGCACGAGCCATGTGCTGCGCGGCGTCGACCTCATGATCCGCGAAGGCGAAACCGTTGCGCTGATGGGACGCAACGGCATGGGCAAGTCGACGCTATTACGTAGCGTGCTCGGCCATGTGAAGCGTCGCACAGGACGCGTGCAGATAGATGGCATCGATATGTCGACGGCCCGCGCGCATGCCATCGCGCGGCGCGGTCTGAGCTACGTGCCCGAGGGGCGTGGTGTATTTCCGAACTTGTCGGTGCGGGAAAACCTGCTGCTCGCGGGGCAGCCGGGCGTGGACGGCAAGCAGGCATGGACCTTCGAACGAGTACTCGATACGTTCCCGCGTTTGAAAGTGAGGTTATCAAACGGCGGTGCGCAGTTGTCGGGCGGCGAGCAGCAAATGCTGGCGATTGGCCGGGCATTGATGACCAATCCCGTGTGCCTGATTCTCGACGAAGCCACCGAGGGGCTTGCACCAAAAATCGTTCAAGAGATCTGGCAGGTGATCTCGACGGTGCGTGCAACGGGGATAGCCGCGATCATTGTCGACCGGAACTACCGGACCGTCCTCGAGCATGCAGACCGGGCCATCGTGCTTGAGAAGGGGCAGGTCGTGGTCGAAGCGGCAGCCGCCGATCTGCTGGCCGATAGCGCGCTGCAACATCGTTACTTAGGAGTGTAAATGACATGCCATGGCGAACGAAAAACCTTTCCATCGCGCTAAACGATATCCTGCGCGCCGGGCCGACAGTTTGGGCGGTTGTGCGGCTTATCGGCGTGTCCTCGGTCTTGAGCACGCTGGCATACGCTCATGCCGCAACGCCGGCCGTACCCGCTTCAGCAGCCGCGCCAGTGTCTACCTTGCCCGCGCCTATTCAGGCGCTCGCCGCACGCGGCATCCTGGCGGGTAAGTCGTTCAGCGCCGAAGCGGGTCTTACCGGCTGGGTCGTCACGCGCGAGGGGCGCAACGCGATTGTCTACACTACGCCGGATAAACAGCATCTCATAGTGGGCTCACTCGTCGACGCCAACGGCCGCGACCTCACGCCGGTCTACGCGGCTGCCTATGTTCTCAAGCCTGACCTTGCCTCGCTTTACAAACAACTGGACGGTACGCGTTACGTGATGCAGGGCGCGCCGGCATCGAAGAATGTGATCTACGTCTTCTTCGATCCCAATTGCGTGTACTGCCATTTCGCGTGGAAGGCGTTGCAGCCCTACGTCAAGGCAGGCTTGCAGGTGCGCTGGGTGCCGGTCGGCTTTCTCAAGCCCACGTCGGCCCCGCGTGCGGCGGCGATCCTCGAAGCGAAGGCGCCCATGCAGGCGCTCGAATTCAACGAAAGTCGTTTCGTCTCGGCGACCGAGGACGGTGGAATTATTCCCGTCTCCACGATGAAACCCGAGACGTCGCGCAGGTTGACTGCCAACCGCGCGTTGATGGATGCATTCGGCAGCAACGGCACGCCGGCCATTGTCTGGAGAGACAACCACGGAGTCGTGCAGGCGAAGTCGGGCATGCCACCGTTGTCAGAACTTTCCGCCATGACCGGGCTGCCGGAGCAGCCCGAAACCGATCGCGATCTGGACCGCTTCAGATAACGAAGACGCGCCTGCCTGCGAAAAACTCACGACAAACAAGGCCAGACACTGGCAAGGAGACGATGCAATGAAGCGAGTCCGATATCCCCTGATGCAGAGCCGGATGGTGCGGCTGGGTTTGCCTGTTCTGGTCGCCGCATGCGCGAGCGTCGCGTTGCTTGCCGCGTGCGGAGGCAATACAAGTTCCAGTGCGTTGACCGCTGCGACAACAAAACCGCTGACCTGCGACGACTCCATGAAGGCCGCGTTCAAGCCCGATGCGAATACGACGGTGACGCTGGTGAAGGCGTTCAAGAAGGGCGACGATATTAACGTGAGCGGCACGGCGTCCGGTGTCAAGGCGGCGAATGACGAGTGTCTGGTGAAGCTGAATGTCGGTCCCGGAAACCCGGGGCCGGCGGGCGCACCGTCGACGTCCGCTGGCATCGGCATCGAAGTGTGGCTGCCGTCGCCCGCCAACTGGAATAGCCGGATTCATGTGCTTGGCGGCGGCGGTTTCGTGGGTGACCCGGCGGTTAGTTCCCTCACCCAGGTCGCAGGGATCGAGTTTATGGGTCTTGACGGCTCCGCAGCGGGTGTGGCCGGCGGGGAAGGCGCCGTCAGCGCAGTCACCGATACAGGTCATGTCTCTTCGGATCCGCTCGGCGCTACCGGCGATGGCGCATTCGCGATGAACCCCGACGGCAGTATCAATACCACGCTGTGGACGGACTTCGCGAGCCGGGGCATTCACGAAATGGCCGTTGAGACGAAGGCGCTGGCTGCGGCCTATTACACAACACCGGTCAAGTATTCGTATTGGGACGGATGTTCCACCGGCGGTCGCCAGGGGAACGAGGAAGCGCAAACGAATCCGAACGATTTCGACGGGATCCTGGCCGGCGATGCAGCGATCAACTGGACCCGGTTCATCACCGGCGAACTTTACCCGCAGACTGTGATGCAACGCGACTTGGGCGGCGTACCGTTGACTACCGCGCAAATCAACGGGGTATCGGCTGCCGCGGTCAGTGCATGCGACAGCACGCTGACCGGCAAGCACGATGGTTTTGTCAGCGACCTCACCTCATGCAACTACGACCCGACGCTCGATAAAACCGTGTTGTGCCCGTCCAGCGGGGGAACCAACACTACATCAGCATGCGTGACCACGGTGCAGGCGCAGGCGATCAACAAGATGTGGTACGGGCAGACCACCGACGGCAGCGCGCCGGCCCCAGCGGTCGGGAACGGCTATTCGGAGCAACTGCAACCTAACCAGCTCTGGTTCGGCATGGAACGCGGAACGCAACTGGCGGTACTGGCCGGTTCCGCTAACGGCGTCCCCGCACCCTTTACCATCGCCACCGGTCAGGTTGCGCTCGAACTTCAAAAGTCGAGCCTGGCGACCCCGGACTTCATCAATGCAACGGGCAATGGACAGAACGGCTGGGAGTCGCTTTCCTATGCCGACCTGGCGAACGCGTCGGCGCAGGGCGTTGCGTTGCAGACGCAGTTTGGAAGCATCAACACGGACAACCCGGACCTCACGAATTTCAAGGCGCGTAACGGCAAGCTGATTGCGTACCACGGCACGGCGGACCAGTTGATCACCATCCAGGGGACGAACAACTACTACGCCAACACGGCCGCCAGGATGGGAGGATATCCCGCGACGCAGGCGTTCTACCGGTACTTCCAGATTCCCGGCATGGGGCATTGCCTGGGCGTGGGATCGGCCAACGGGGTGGCAGGCGTAAGCCCCGCCGCCAATCCGCCATTGCCCGCGCCGAACCAGTTGTATACGGCGCTGACGAACTGGGTGGAGAACGGCGTTGCACCGGACAAGATCCCGTTGCAGAATTCGGATGCTTCGCTCACCCGGCCCATCTGCATGTATCCGTCGAAGCTGACGTATATAGGCGGTAGTGTTGGAGCAGCGTCAAGTTTTACGTGCAGCTAAGCAGACTAAACGATGTGAACCAGGCCAGCAGAAACTGGTCTGGTCAATAGATGGCGTCGACCCCAAGGCCCGAATAAATCCCTAGCTGTCCAAACCTTCTGTCAACGTATCACCATCACCTCAACTGGTTTCGCGCTCGATCAGTTTGAAACCCACGTCGACCACGCGCCGGTCGACTTCACCATCCCTGATCCGCTCGACCAGCAGCGATGCAGCCAGTTTGCCGATACGCGTTCCGTCAATGCGGATCGTGGTCAACGGCGGGTCTGTGTCTTTCGCGAAATTCATGTCGCCATAACCGATGACCCGCAACCGCCGGGGAATATCCAGGCCGCGCGCGCGCGCTTCGATCAACGCACCGAGCGCCAGGATATCCGCGCCGCAGAATACCGCTTCCATGGCGGCATATTCGTCCAGCAGACGGGCCAGCCCACGCCGTCCATCGCCTAGATTCGCAGGCGAAGGGATGGTGATAACCGGGATCTCGATGGCCGAGCCCTTGGAAAACGCCTTGACGAAGGCCTGCGTTCGCACCTGGGCCCGGCGGTCGCCCGGCGTGATGACCGCAGCCCGCGTGACGCCTTGCGCGAGCAAGTGAAGCGCCGCCGCCTTGCCCACCTTTTCGTGGGAGAAACCCACCAGCATGTCAATTGGCTCGCGGGTGATATCCCACGTCTCCACCACCGGAATGCCTGACTCGCGCAGCTTCTGCCGCGCGTCCTGGGAGTGCACCACACCGGTCAGTACGATCCCGGCCGGGCGCCTTCCGAGGATGGCATCGATCAACGCGTCCTCGCGGGACTCGTCGTAGCCGCTTTGACCGATCAGCAACTGATATCCGTTCGCAGCCAACTCCGTGGTCAGCGCCTCGACCGTTTCCTGGAAAACACTGCCCGCCATGGCCGGGATCAACGCGACGATCAGGCGGCTGCGGTTCGACGCCAGCGACCCGGCGACCAGGTCGGGCGTATAGCCTGTCTGTTGCACGGCCGCGCGCACACGTTCCAGCGTGCTCACCGACACGAGTTCAGGGGTGTTCAACGCACGCGACACGGTCACTTTGGTGACACCGGTCAGGGCAGCCAGATCGCTTAACGTCACGCGCCCCGTATTTTTCCGTGCGCGACGAGAGTTCGCGCGGTCCGCCACGGCGGGGACGGCAACGTCTTCAAAAATTCCGGCTATTCCCGCGGTGCTATCCGTTTTCGGCTTGGTCATCGACAACGATATGAGAGTTGAACAAACGTTGATTAGGGAAAACGCGAACATTCACATAGCAGGAAGCATATTACTATGCGTCTAATGTTACCGGTTACATAAACCGGTAACATGAAGCGGTAACATAGCGAATGAAGCAGATCCGGAACACTGTCCTTATTGTTCCGGGGCGTCATTGCCGCTCGTTACCGCCTTACCTCACGATACAACATGTGATTGCAGGAGAATTGCTCATGCCGCTGGCCATAGACGCCGCCATGACCCCCTTGATTCGCCTGAACGGTGCGGACAACGTGCTGATAGCCCGAGAGGCTTTGTCGCTCGGCCGCCAGGTGCAGCTGGGAAACACCGTCGTGCGCATTCGCGCTCAGGTTCCGGCCGGCCACAAGATAGCAGCGAGGGCTATTGCACGTGGCGAAGCGATCCGCAAGTACGACACCGTGATTGGCCGCGCCGCGCGGGACATCGAGGCTGGCGACCATGTGCATACGCATAACATTGAACTGATCGACTTCGAACGCGACCCGGGTTTTGGTCTCGATGTGCGTCCGGTCGACTATGTGCCGCACGCTGAACGCGCGAGCTTCATGGGCATCGTACGTCCCGACGGACGGGTCGCTACCCGTAATTTCATCGGCATCCTTGCGTCAGTGAACTGTTCGTCTACGGTCATCAAGAATATCGCCGGGTGGTTTACGCCGGAGCGGCTTGCCGCCTATCCGAACGTGGATGGCGTGGTCGCGTTTGCGCAGACCAGCGGATGCGGCATGTCCTCGCCCAGCGAGCATTTCGACGTGCTGCGCCGGACCATCGCCGGTTATGCGCGCCACCCCAATCTCGCGGGTGTGCTGATCGTGGGTCTGGGCTGTGAACGCAACCAGGTGTCCGACCTGATGAGTTCGCAGGGGCTCGAGACGGATGCGTCGATGCGCACCCTGGTGATGCAGGACAGCGGCGGTACGCGGGCGACGATCGAGGCGGGGATCGCTGCGATCCAGAGCATGCTGCCGCTGGCGAACGCTGTCGAACGCCGGAAGGTGAGCGCCAGTCATCTGAAGATTGGCCTGGAATGCGGCGGGTCGGACGGGTTTTCAGGTATCACCGCGAATCCCGCGTTAGGCGCGGCGATGGATATCCTGGTGCGCCATGGCGGCACGGCCATCCTGTCCGAGACCCCGGAAATCCACGGTGTCGAATATATGCTGACGCGCCGCGCGGTGACGCCGGAAGTCGGTCAGAAATTGCTCGACCGGCTCGCGTGGTGGGAGCGCTACACACGCGGGCACAACGGCCAGTTCAATGGCGTGGTCGGCCCTGGCAACCAGCAGGGCGGACTGGCGAATATCTTCGAGAAGTCCTTGGGCTCGGCGATGAAAGGCGGCACCACGCCCTTGCAAGCGGTCTACGAATATGCGGAACCGATCGACAAGCCGGGCTTCGTTTTCATGGATTCACCGGGCTACGATCCGGTTGCCGTCACCGGCCAGATCGCCAGCGGCGCCAACATGATCTGCTTTACGACCGGGCGTGGTTCCATGTTCGGTTCCAAACCCGCCCCGACGATCAAGCTCGCGAGCAATACACCCATGTTCACGCGGCTGCGGGAGGATATGGATATCAATTGCGGCCTGGTGATCGATGGCGAGCGCTCGGTGCAGGAGATGGGGCAGGACATCTTCGAGCATATCCTGCAAGCCGCTTCCGGGCAGCGTACAAAAAGCGAACTGCTAGGTCTTGGCGACCACGAGTTCGTGCCCTGGCATATGGGTATTGTCAGCTAGACGGCCCGACAACAAGAACGGAGACAAGAGATGACTCTCGCGCCGCAAGCGCAAGCACGCACCCGGATGCGCTGGATGGTGGCCGGCATGATGTGGGCGGCGATCGCAATCAACTATATCGATCGAACCGTGCTGTCTGCCGCCGCACCCCGGATCCAGTCGGACTTTCACCTGAGCGCCGTGCAGATGGGCGTCGTGATGTCCGCTTTCTTCTGGTCGTACGCGCTGCTGCAACTGCCGGCCGGCATGCTGGCGGACCGCTTCGGACAGAAGAAAGTACTGGGCCTCGCGGTCTTCTGGTGGTCGCTCGCAACCGCGGTCACCGGCTTCGCGACAGGCTTCAAATCGCTGGTCGCGCTGCGGGTAATGCTGGGCATTGGCGAAGCGGGCGCTTATCCGAGCAATGCGGGGATTGCCTCGCGCTGGTTTCCCCGCAATGAACGCGCGACCGTGGCCGGTATCTTCGACAGTGGTTCGAAACTCGGCGGCGCGGTCGCACTGCCTCTGATCGCCGTCATGCTGGCCGCGTTCGACTGGAAAGTGACGTTTGCAATCACGGGTGCGATGGGCATTGTCTGGTGCGTTGTCTGGCAGTTCGTGTTCAGGGATTCGCCAGGCGAACACCCGCGTGTCAATGCCGCCGAGCTTGAGCATATTCGCGAGGGCCTCGCCGCCAATGCGGCTGACGACAAACGTAGTACCGTCTCTTGGCGAAAGTTGTTCGCACATCGAAATATATGGGCCATGTGCATCGGCTTCTTCATGATCAACTACAACTCGTATTTCTTCATCACCTGGTTGCCCACGTACCTGGTCAAGGAGCGGGGCATGGGCCTGATGGAGATGGGCATCATGGCGTCGCTGCCCTTGCTGCTCTCGATGTTCACCGAGGTGTTCGCGGGCTGGGCCTCGGACCGCGTCTACAGCTCGGGCCGCCTGTCGTTGACCGCCACCCGCAAGCTGTTCCTGATCGTCGGGCTCGTGATGGCATCGAGTATTGGCCTTGCTGCCTTCGCGCAATCGGCCGTCATGGCTGTCGTTCTGTTGTGCATCGCCAAATCGGGCATGACTGTAGCGGCGTCCCAGGTCTGGGCCTTGCCCGCCGATGTTGCGCCGAAGAACATGGTGTCAATGGTAGCCGGGGTGCAGAACTCCGTGTCGAACATGGGGGGTGTCGTCGGCCCGATCGTGACCGGCGCGATCGTCGGTGCGACCGGCTCCTTCGTCGCGGCCCTGGTCTTCTCCTCGGCCCTGATTGTTCTCGCTATCATCAACTATCTTTTCCTGCTGGGTAAAGTTGAACCCATCGAATTTGAAACCCCTCCCGTGGAGTTGGAGAATCATGAGCGGAACAACGCAAATGCCCGCGCCTAACCGGTTCAAGGCGGCGCTGGCGAACCAGGAAGCACAAATCGGCTTCTGGTTGTCGATGGCCGATCCCTACCTCGCTGAAGTCAGCGCGACCGCCGGTTTCGACTGGCTGCTGATCGACAACGAGCATGCGCCCAATGACGTGCGCTCGACCCTGTCGCAACTGCAGGCCGTCGCGCCTTACCGTGGAGAAGCCGTGGTACGGCCGGTCAATGGCGATGTGGCGTTGATCAAGCGTTTGCTGGATATCGGCGTGCGTAACCTGCTCGTGCCGATGATCGACACCGAGGAGCAGGCTCGCCTGATGGTCTCCGCAGTCCGTTATCCGCCACACGGGATTCGCGGGGTGGGCAGCGCCGTAGGCCGCGCATCGCGCTGGAGCAGCCGTAAGGATTATCTCGATGTCGCCGATGACGAAATCTGCCTGCTGGTGCAGGCGGAAACTGCTACCGCGTTGTCGAACCTGGATGCGATTTGCGGGGTGGACGGTATTGATGGCGTGTTCATCGGGCCGGCTGACCTGGCCGCTTCAATGGGCTATCGCGGCAAAGCCGGTCACTCCGAGGTGCAGGCTGCCATAGATGGTGCGATCAGGAAAATCATCGCATCGGGTAAAGCGGCCGGGACGCTCACGTCGGATCCGGCGCTGGCGCGGCATTACCTCGAGCTGGGTTGCGCGTTCGTTGCAACGGGTATCGACATCCTGATTCTCGCCAACGGCGCACGCAAGCTTGCCGCGGACTTTGGCCTTGGCAGTTAGCCGGCAAGCGGCATCGATCGATTTCATTTCCATTTCGCGTTCGATGTGATTTGAACGCTAGCAACAAGAAAAGCGGGACGCCACCATGCGGAAATACGATCGCCATGCCATGTTGCGCGCTGCCGTTGAAGGAGACAGACCATGAACAGTCACGCCAGCTTGCTCAGGAAGCATTGGCATATCATCTTCGCGGCGACCGCGGGATGGGCACTCGATGCGTTCGATTTCACTATCCTGTTGTTCCTGATCCCGCATCTGGGCAAGGTGTTCAATGTCGGCTTGCCGCAGATGGCGCTGGTGGTGACGGCCACGGGGTTCGCGAAGATCGCCGGGACGATCGGCTGGGGATTGGCTGCCGACCGGTACGGCCGGAAGCTGGCCTTCATGGCGGCCGTGTTGTGGTTTTCCTGTGCGTCAGGACTGAGTGGCCTCGCGTGGAGCTATGCTTCGTTCATGGCGATGCGCATCCTGTTCGGCATGGGTTTTGGCGGCGAGTGGACAGCATCCGTCTCGCTCCTGATGGAAACCGTGCCGGAAAAGATCCGGCCGCTCGCGTCCGGCATCATGGTGGCCGGCTACGAATTCGGCTATATGCTGGCCGCGCTCGCCTTTCACTTCCTGTTCCCGGTGCTCGGCTGGCACTGGATGTTCTTCCTGGGCATTGCGCCGGCCTTGTTGACGCTGTTCCTGCGGCGCAACGTCAAGGAGTCTCCGGACTGGAAGGAACAGCAGCGCAGCAAACAGACGGGGGATGGCTTTAGAACCTTCGTCTTCAATCCTGCCGTTGCACAGGCCTGGGCTTTCTCGGCTGGCCTGAACTTCATGTTGTGGGCTGTGCAGGTGCTGTATCCCACGTTCCTGCTCACCGTGCATCACCTGGACTCGGGCACGATCTTTCCGTTCATCATTGCCTACTCGGTGGGCTCCGTGATTGGTAAGCCTTTGTCGGGCTATGCCGCGAGCAGGATCGGAGAGCGCGGCACGATCGTCACGTTCCTGACAATCGTCGTGCCCACCACAGCGCTCTATACGCTGGTCTCGAATCACTTCCTGATGGGCGTGGGCGCATTCTGCATGGGCATGTTCGCAAATGGATTGTTCGGTATCCTGCCTTTGTACCAGGCGCGCCGTTTCCCTGTGAAGGGCCGCGCGATCGGGATTGGAATCAGCTATGCAATGACCTCCATCAGCGTGATTGCGCCGTATGTGATTGCGTTGGTGACACCCTCGATGGGGCTCAAGTTCGGCATGGCCTCCTTCATTGCCGGCGGTGCGCTGATGGTCATCGCAATCAGCATCTTCAACACTGCGCGGTGGATGCCAGGGGACCTCGCCGATGACGCGCAAGAGGAAGCCTTTGGCGCGGCGGCGGGGAGCGAAGAGTTGACGGCCGGCAACGCCGTGCATTGATTACGGGAGACCATTCATGACAGAGACAGCCCGTCGCTGGATGCAGCGCCCCGAGCATTCGAACTGGGGCGACTTTGGCCCGGACGACCAGCTGGGCCGCTTGAACTTGCTGACGCCCGCGAAGGTGCTGGAGGGTGTCAGCGAAGTCAGGACGGGCCGCAATTTTTGCCTGAGCCTGCCGCTGGACTGTCCCGGTGGCGTCGCCCTGAATGTTCGACGTCATCCCCCGCAGGTGAGCCCGACAATGCGCGGCGACAAACCCAACATGACCTATCCGCTCTCGCGCGACAAGCCGGGTCTGCTCGATGTGATTTGTGACGATACGGTGCATATGGCGCTGCAATACTCCACGCAGTGGGACAGCCTTGCACATATGGGACAGTGGTTTGACCTGTCTGGAACAGGCAAGCCGGAGATGGCCTTTTACAACGGCTATCGCGCTGGCGAGGACGTGATCGGCCCGATCGACTTCCGGCATGGCGAAGAGCACGTCGTCACCCGCGCGCCGGGTGCGTATCGCCTGGGCATCGAGAACATGGCGGCGTCCGGCGTGCAGGGCCGCGGTGTCATGATCGACCTGAAGCGTCAGTTCGGTACGCAAAAGATCGCGATTGGCTATCGTGAGTTGCAGGCGGCAATCGCGGCCCAGGATGTTGTGGTCGAGAAGGGCGATATGGTCTGTCTGCGCACCGGCACCGACGAGGCATTGCTTGCGATGGCGGGGCAACCGGACATGGATTGGCTGAACGCGCACTTCGCGGCGCTGGACGGCCGGGACCCGGAACTGCAGCAATGGATTGTCGATTCAGGTGTTGTCGCCTTGATTGCGGACAACGCCGCCGTGGAAATGTTGCCGGCACGTCCTGCTGCCACGCATTTCCACGCGTCGCATCCTTTGCATGATCTCTGCCTGTTCCGTTTGGGCGTCTATCTTGGAGAGTTGTGGCTATTGAGTCCGTTAGCAGATTGGTTGGCGGCAAACGGGCGGAATCGTTTTCTGCTGACCGCGCCGCCCTTGAGATTGCCGCGCGCAGTCGGCTCGCCAGTCAGCCCGGTCGCGACGGTCTGACGTCCCCTTCAGGACGCAAGCGGCGCGATCACTTGACCAGATCATCGAGGCGCCGGTCATCAATGCCGGCGGGCTCCAGATGCGCAACCACATCTGCCGCCTCGAATATCGATCTCACGGCCTCTTCTGCGTGATCTCCAATGCTGTGGCCCTGTTCAACCGACATTGCACCGTCCACCTCAACGTGGAACTCCACGAAGACACGATCTCCGCCATTGCGCGTGCGGATGTCATGAACGCCTTCGACACCTTCGCAACCGAGCACAGCGGACCGGATCCGCTCCCGGTCAGACGTATCGAGCTCCCGGTCGAGTAGCTGAATCAACGCATGCAAGGCCATGCCCCGCGCATTCCATAGCATATAGCCGGAAATGGCCAGTGCACCTATTGCGTCGGCTCGCTTCCACGCAAGGAACCGGTCAAGGACCAGCGCGACCAGCACGGCGATGTTCACCGCAACGTCGGTGACGTAGTGCGCACGGTCGGCAGCAATGGCTGTCGATCCCGTTCGTTTGACGACATAGGTTTGTAATGCAACGAGGCCGCTTGCCGCAAGCATGCTGCCAATGATCACCCACAGGCCGAAGCCCATGTCGGTGAGCGGTTGGGGGACGAACAGGCGCTGGACTGA
Organism: Caballeronia udeis; assembly: GCF_001544555.2. Lineage (GTDB taxonomy): Bacteria > Pseudomonadota > Gammaproteobacteria > Burkholderiales > Burkholderiaceae > Caballeronia > Caballeronia udeis. The sequence goes on from NZ_FCOK02000006.1 coordinate 141,378, forward strand.
TTCAATCCCCAGGCCCACGGCCGCGCCCGCGAGCAACAACGCCTGCACCAGTGCGGCCACGGCTTCCGCCTTGCCATGCCCATAACGATGACCCCGGTCGGCAGGGCGCCCCGCATAGCGGACACCCACGAAGGTGACGAGGGATGCGACGACATCGACCAGGCCGTCGACCGCAGAGGTGAGCAGCGAGATCGAGCCTGTCGCAAGCCATGCCCAGGCCTTGACGCCGACCAGGATGAGGGCGACCGCGAGCGCCGTGATCGAGGCGAACCGGCGCAGCTTTTGATTCGACAGGTGTTCGGACATGGGCACACGTCTCGCTTCGTAAGCCATCATGCTACGACAGTCGCATGCAAACGATGGAAATGTGCAGCTTGATCAGTGTGCAGGTTGGGGAGCGTGTTCTGGTGTTTGACGGGAGCGCGCTTGCGTGACCTTTGCCTCACCTGTCAGACGGTGGTGGAGCGCTCATTCACCCGTTCCAGGAACGACCCAAAACCGGATTTGCCTCCTTGCTTACGGCAGGCTTGAACCCGGCTTAAAGCGCATTCACTCGCCGGCCGGTTTGCCTGAACTTGGCGAAACGCCCGTGTTAAGGATTTTCAGATTTCGGATCCGCCTGAAGCCGGGGTTGTCATGCAGCAAGCGGGCCGTGATATGCGCCACTGCAGCTTCACCGAGAAGATAGTCCGGCACGCCGGTGACCGTATGGTGAGTAACGTGGTGCTTGTAAGTTTCCGGCGCTTCCGCCGAGCTATGGAAAAAATCGACTTCGTACGTTGCCAAATTAAACTCCAATGGTGTGATCAATCGTTTAGCAACCATTGATGGCATCGATTCTATCAAGAGCGGGCAATAAGCGGGCGCAAGGACTCGCAAAGCGAAATGTCGAAATCCGGCCGGGAGCGAGCGCAGCAACAGCCGAGTTTGATGCAGGCGTTGCATGTCTGAGAGCGTTTGGCCTGAAGCTGGCGTCCCCAGACGGTCGTCAAACGCGCTGTCGAGTCGACTCCTTCGGGTCGTTTTACGTGTTTTCGACCGTAAAGTGCCTCGGAAATGCGCTAACCGGTGCGTTTTGCCACTTCGGTGACTAATGCGTGACTGCAGCGTGACCACCGCAGGAATAAGGTCCTTAAAAAGAATTGCCTTTGCGCGCCCGATTTGTGTTCCCCTAAAGGAGGCACCCGCTGCGCCGGTATCAGGCGCGGGTGCCAGTCCTGCAGCGCTGCTGTATGACGGCCAAAGGAGAAGGCATTAGAAATGAATCGCCAGATCGTAGAAGAGTTGCTAGCCGGGCACGGAGAAGGGAAGTTGGTCTTGAGCCATCGCATACACGGCACTGACTTCGAAGTCATGGTTTCACTGTTGCAAGCGTCGGGAAATACGTTTGTCCGGGATTATTGTGCCCGGGCGCCTATCCTCGCCGGTACAAACGGACTGGGCGATGCGGTTGCGCAGACCTTCAAGGCCGTCCATACCGCCATAAATGGCGATCTGCGAGCCAAACCTGCCGGGATGTCGTTGTTTCAGTTTGTCTCCGACCCGACCAGACGTGACGTGTTCGTCCGTCCATTCGACTAGGGAGCCGCCACGCTTCATCGGCTTTGCCGTTCATTCAAGACCAGGCGCTGAGCATCGCGCCTGCAGCAACCTGTTCGTCCGGACTGAACTGCTGAAGCAACGGGTACGGCAGCAACCCGCGCCAATGGTCTTTCGCCAGAACGGCTTATCCTGCCTGGCAACCCACAGAGAAAAATGATGGATCTTCGAACCGTTAAAGAAATCGCAAAATTGAAGGCCCAGGTCGGGCCGTTGCAAAGGCAATTCGCCGAGCGGTTGAACGCAGCCGTCGTCCAGGCCAAAAGCACGGCGGTCGCCGAATTCAAGAACCACTTTATGAAAGGCGGGTTCACGGTAGCAGGCGAAGCAAGACGATACACAGCGACTTACGAGGGCATGCAATTTATTCTGGAGATTGCAGAGACCCGGGGCACGCTCTCGCTTAGCGAGTTCCACCTGGTGCCCCCTGCGTTGCTCAACGAAGCCAGGCTGACCGTGCATATGATTCGTAAGGGTCCGCCTTCGTCCGGACGGCCTTCGGCTGTGGAAGAAGGAAGCTTGCTCCTCGACGCGGAGAGGAACCTGGCCGACGCCCGGGCAGCGCTTTTGTCGTCGGCGCCCGAGTTCTGCTTCATGGTCGTCGAAGAGGAAAATGCCGAACTGCCCACGGTTGACGTCGTGCTCGAAAACAGGCCTCTGTTCGATACATTTGGAGAGTTTCTCGTCAGCGTTTATCCGCAATAAACAATGGCAAGTTAGCGTCCCGCAAGGCGGCCGGACCTCAGGGTCCAGCCCGGGGTCCATGCCTGCGCGCCGGGTGCAGTCGTCAGAAGAGATGGCGAATGCCGAATTGCACCCCCGTCTCACTCTGACCACCGTCGGGCGTAAGCAGCGAGCCCGTTGTAATGCTGGCCCCGGCCATCTTGAACTGGGCCGAGTTGCTGTTGTTCAACCGTGACACGACAGCATACAGGCGCGTCCTCTTTGATACGTCGTAGTTCAGGATGGCGCTCATCTGGCGTGCGTTGTTGTCGAGAGAAGAACTGTCCGTAATGAACGCATATCCGGCGCCAACGCTGAGAGCGGGACTGAATCGGTAGTCGGCAGAGAACGACCACGTATTGTGGTAATTGCCAGCCGCATTGCTTACCGGCCCGACTGCCGGATCGTACTTGCCGGCTGGATTGCTTAGCGCATTGCCGGTAGTTGCAGATATCACTTCGTTCGCCCGGAAAAACGCGATATAGACTCTTCCGTGTCCATAGTCGTAATTGCCGCCGGCCATGATTTCCTGAACCCGGTTGGTGTTGGTTGCATTAGCCGCGTTCAGGTAAGCCGCCGCGAAATATACCGGGCCTTGCGTTGTTTGCACGCCCGCCTGGTACACGGCGTTGCCCGCCAATGTCCCGGGCTGCCCACCGACCGAATAATGCAGTTCGATCTGCGTGTTGGCGAGTTTGGGAGAGATGTAGCTGATGTCGTTATCGACTCGCGCCAGCCAGTTGGCGAAATTGTTATAGCCGGAGCCATAGGTTGCCGCACCAAAGGCATCCATATTTCCGCTCCACCCGAACATAGGCGTATTTTGGCGGCCGAACCTCACTTCGCCGTAGGGCGCTGAAATGCCGACCCACGCCTGCCGGTCGAACAGCCGGTAGCTATTCTGCTGCTTTCCCGTTCCGGGATCGAAACCGCTTTCCAGCGCGAATGTGGTCTTGTAACCCCCGCCGAGATCCTCCGTTCCCCGCAAGCCCCAACGGCTTGTGAGTTCACCGTTGTTGCCAAGCACATAAAGCGACGTGCTCTTTCCGCCGACCTTCGCGGATTGATAACCTCCAAACTCGTCGAGGATGCCGTACAGGGTCAAGGACGACTGCGCATGAACTTGCCCCGTGACGGCCAGTCCTGCTGCAGTTATTGTTAGTAATGCTATATTTTTATATTTGGCGTTTTTCACTTCGCCTCCTGTCGTTTCGTCAGTTTATATTTTGTTCGATTGCATCAACGAACCGGTTGGGGCGCCAGCAGCCTTTTCACGACCAGGGCGAGCGGAACGGTAAAGCAGAAGTGAGACATGAAGCCGCCAATGATCACCGCTGGATCGTAGTAATTCGGGTGGTTGGTGGAGGCAATCATGATTGCCACATGCATGACGATCCAGGCAAAAATGGCATAAAACAAGGCCACGAAAGTCGCTTCGTACCCGCGCTGACGGAAGTAAGGCCAGATAGCGGCGAAGAGAATGCCCCACGCCATCGAGAAAACGAAATGAATGCCCGTACCCACGATGTACGCCCCTATACCAAGGGAATCCTGCACCTCCTTGCCGAAAACCAGACCCGTAGCATTGCGAGGAATGCCGGCCAGGGGCATCAGGTGTTGCACCCCGACCCAGACGATAGCCTCGTAAATCCAGATGATCAACGCACCGGTTACGCCTCCAATGATGCCCGCGCGGATCGTCGCCGCCAGACCGGGCTTGTCCGCAATGCGGGACGTCAACCCATCGTCAAGATCCTTGCCGCTTGCGCTAATGTTGTTGCCCATGTCTCTCTCCTCAAAGCTCGTTGTTAAAAAATGCGTGACCACCAGGAACGGACACGCGTGGGGATATGACTCCTTCCGTCAGTCAAAGTCAGACGTCGGCCACGGGGCCGGTGATGAACCGGAGTGCGAGGCGGTTCATGACAATGGCGATCGCGGCAATGATTGCTGGAATGGCCAGTACGGAGAACACGGTCGCGAAGGTGAATCCGAGAGACAGCAATGCTCCGCCGATCAGCGACCCCAGGATCCCGCCAAGGCGGCCGAAGCCGAGCATCCAGCTCACGCCGGTCGCGCGAGCCCGGGTTGGATAGCAGGTGGGTGCCAGTGCATTGAGACCCGTCTGCGCGCCGCTCATGAAGAAGCCGGCGCATGTCACGAGGATCGGGAGCAAAGCAGACTTGAGCGTTCCCATTCCCAGCGCGAAGATGAAGACTCCGCCAAGCAGATACGAAGCGGCGATCACCGCATTACGATCCATGCGGTCCATCGCAAACCCGACGACAATCGCGCCCACCGTCCCGCCAAGCTGGAACATCCCGGTAATCGCCGCCGCGCGCTCCACGGGAAGGCCGGCGTCCTTGATCAGCGTCGGCAGCCACCCCGTCAGCAAATAGATGATCAGCAACCCCATGAAGTAGGTGACCCAAAGCATGAGCGTGCTGAGTGCGTAGCCATCGGCGAATAACATCCGGACGGGTGCTTTGACGGACACAGCAGGTTCGGGTGCGGTAAACCTCACGTCGCGATCGAATACGTGTCCGCACACGCGCCCCAGCGTGGTTGCAATGCGCGCGGCGCCGAGATTTCGCACCAGCATCAGGCGGGCGGATTCGGGCAGGAGCCAAAGCAGCAACGGCACGCTCAGGATAGGGAGGATGCCGCCGAACATGAAGACGGCGCGCCAGCCGAAATGAGGAATCAGGGCGGCGGCAACGAATCCGCCGGCTCCCGAGCCGAAATTGAAACCGGTGAACATGATGGTGAGGAGCAGCGACCGGCTGCGCGAGGGTACGTATTCGGCGAGCAAGGTCGTTGAGTTGGGCATTGCAGCGCCGAGCCCAAGCCCGGTCAGGAAGCGCAGCACCATGAGTTGCGTCGAGGACTCCGCGAACGCGCACATCAGGCTGAACAGGCCAAAGCAGAACACCGAGCCAATCAGGACTTTCTTTCGACCCACCCGGTCTGATGCGGGCCCGGCGACCAGCGCGCCAATCGCCAACCCGACCATGGCGGCGCTCATGACCGGACCGAATGCGGCACGGCTGACGTTCCAGTCATGCATGATGACCGGCGCCACGAAGCCCATGACGGCGGTGTCGAGTCCGTCCATCGTGACGATCAGAAAACATAAGCCAAGTACCAGCCACTGGTATGGCGACATCTTGCGCGCGTCGATAAACGCCTTGATGTCGACTGAGTCCACAGGTTTCATGCATGTCTCCGGATAGCAGGGTTACCTCTCCGGGTTCCATTGACCCGGAGTTCTATTTCTACGCAAACGCAAGGCGGCCAAGTGCTTGGCGGGATTTGAGAAAGTCAGACTGCATCGGGCACCTGGCGCGTCTTGAGGAACGCTTCGAGTGTTTCCCCTCGCATGCTCGCGTACATGCCCAGATTCGTGATTTTCACTACCCGCGCAAACTTCTCGAGCACGAAGAAACACACGCCATAGCGAATCAGTCCAAGCCAGTCCGTGTTGTCGACAAGGGTCCGCTCTTCCTCGGTCAAGCCCGCCAGGTCGTACGCAGACACGCGATCTTCGAGCCAGAGGTTTCGCGCCTGCTGCTCGCGCATTTGCCAGAAGAAGCGATTCAGGCGCATGGCCTTGATGCTTTGCCGAATATCGAACGGGTAGGTGCCGGTCAGCTCTTCAATGCCAATCAGTTGCGGGTTCATTGCGCCACCTCGTCTTCGTACATCGTGACGGCCATCGCGGTGCTGGTCGCGAGGTAGTAGCTGCGGTGAATCTCGCGAATGGCAGGTCCAAGTGCCCCGCGCATGGCGAGCCACATGATGGTTTCCACGCTTTCAGCGCCTCCCAGGCGGGCGTAGTCGACGTGTTTCATCGCGGCGAGCCGCTGCGGGTCATGGACGATCAGGTCGAGGAACTCCATGTCCCAGTTGGTGTTGTTGAAGCCGCTTCGCTCACCGTGGACCTGATGTGAGAGGCCGCCGGTGCCGACCACCACGACGTCGAGATCCTGCTCGAACGATTCGATTGCACGGCGCAGCGCCTGGCCCAGCCGATAGCAGCGGTTCGCAGTCGGCAGCGGATATTGCAAGACGTTGACTTCAAGCGGCACCAGCGCCAATGGCCATCCGCCCGCATGCGGCAACATCAGTGAGAGCGGGGAGTTGCAGCCGTGATCCAGCGGCCGGTCTTGAAAGATCGTCAGATCGAACTCGTCCGAGAGCAGTTGCTCTGCAATGTGGATCGCGAGATCGGAGTGACCGGCAATATCCGGCAGCGGGCGTTTGCCGGCACCCTCATCGGCGAATTCTTGATTTCCGGACACGCCTAGCGCGAAGGTTGGATAGCAGTCGAAGAAGAAGCTGTTGGCATGGTCGTTATAGAACATCACCATCACATCGGGCTTGCGTTGCGCCAGCCATTTTGCGACCGGTTCGTAGCCCTCGAAGAGTGGCGCCCACGCGGGATCATTTTGTTTGCCCTTGTCGTACGCCATGCCGATTGTGGGTACATGCGATGTACCGATGCCACCGATGATCCTTGCCATGTCAATGCCTTCTGTTGCTTCAATCCACACATTCTTAAGCGCAAATTGAATAGTTGGTCCTGGTCCCTATTTCTGCTTCGGGACATATTGGGATACAAAGATATCAATGGTGGGTCATTGGACGAAGTGGCGGGTTAACCAGAATAAAGCCTGTTTACAGGGTTATAAGGGGTTCAATTGCGCTTTACAATGAGATTGTAAGCTGTCAGAAGCCCGTCACATAAAGCGCTTTTGGTATCCTAAGTCCAACGCGCGGATGCATTTTATGAAACTGCGGATGAATAGCTCATAAACAAAACAGATGGCAAAAAAACGAGGTCGCAATCAACGTCGCAAGCCGCCTTCCCAACGTGGTCGAAACGGCTTGCGCGCCGCTATACTTCTTGCAAACGAAGCAGGTAGACATGAACGAAACCACTCAGCAGGCTATCGTCCAGACGCTGCGCGAAAAGATCCTTTCCGGTGAGCTGGCGCCCGGGCAACGCCTTGTCGAAGCACAGATTGCGCAATGGCTTGGCGTGTCGCGAACGCCGTTGCGTTATGCGTTGAGCGTGTTGTCGTCGGAGGCGCTGCTCGAACGTTCCGGCGCGCGCGGCTACGTCGTGCGGCGCTTCAGCGTGCAGGATGTCCTGAATGCAATCGATGTGCGCGGGACGCTCGAAGGGCTCGCCGCCCGTACTGTCGCCGAACGGCGGGTCGATGCCGGCCTCGAGAAATCGCTCCAGGAGTGCCTGCGCGAGGGCGACGCCATCTTTAGCGCGGGTCGCCTGGGCGAGGGCGATGAAACACGCTATGCGGCCATGAATGGCCGGTTTCACGAACTGATAGTCCATGCCGCTCAGAACACCGCGATCAGCGCGGCGCTCAGCCTGAACGACAAGATTCCGTTTGTGTCGCCGTCCACGGTCGTGTTCGATGACACCGCAAAAGAACGCCAGTTCCTGATGCTGATGTATGCGCACCGCCAACATCACGCTATTGTGGGAGCACTGCTCAATGGAGAGGGTGCGCGCGTGGAGGCGCTCATGAAGGAGCACACCTATATATCGAAGGAAAGCTTGAATTTATCCTCGTCCAGATTTCATCTGATTTCCGGGGCTGCATGATTCCGGTCCCGCGTTTAGCGCTTGATTTACTGCCTTTTTTACCCCGGTTCCATTTGTGAGCAACCTCGAACTTCTCAACCTGGCCCATCTGCGCGCGTTCAAGCTTGTCGCGGAGACAGGCAGCGCGACGCGTGCTGCTGCCGCGCTTTTTCGGGCGCAGTCTGCGGTGACGCGCTCCGTGCAGGAGCTTGAATCAGCGCTGGGGGAGCCTCTCTTTGAGCGCAAGCCGTCGGGCATGTTGCCAACACCGACTGGCCGCGCGGTGCTCGAGCGTTGCGAGCGGATCATGGCCGAACTCGAGGAACTGGCGCAGTGGAGCGCGGCGCAACAGTCGCGCCGGCGCGCCCCTTCCGAGGCGTTGCGAGCCTATCTCCTGAACACCCGGCGCCTTCAGATTTTCGTCGCGCTTGCGCGGCATCGACACATGCCGACTGCTGCGAACGCCTTTGGCATTAGTCAACCGGCCGTGAGCAGCGCCATGCGCGTGCTCGAGAGCGGGTCGGGCCTGAGCCTTTTTCATCGCAGCCCGCGTGGGATCCTGCTGACGGCAGAGGGCGAAACCTTCCTGCTGCACGTGCGGCGCGCGTTAAATGAATTGCGCCATATCCGGGACGATATCGCCGCGTTGCATGGGAATATCCAGGGCGCGGTGACAGTCGGCGCGCTGCCGCTCGGTCGAACATTGATCCTTCCCGACGCGATTGCCCGAATGACCGCGCGGCATCCGGGTGTGCGCGTGATCACTGACGAGAGTGCCTATGAGACGCTGGTCGCGGGAGTGCGCGCGGGCGACGTCGATTTCATCCTGGGTGCACTACGCCTGAACGACGCATCAAGCGGCCTGCAGAACGAGCGCCTGATGTCGGACGATATGGTGGTGCTGGCTCGCCGCGGCCATCCGCTTGCGAACAAGCGTGGGCTCAAGATTGCAGAATTGCGCACTTCCCAATGGATTCTGCCGCGCAGTCACGCTCCCGCCCGGAGTCTCTTCGAATCCCAGTTCCGGAGAGTCAAGCTGAAGCCGCCCATGCCAACCGTGGAAACGGCGGACCTGGCGGTCATTCGCGGGTTGCTGTCGCGCACGGACATGCTGGCAGCGCTGTCCGCGCAGCAGCTGTATTTCGAGTGCGAGTCAGGACAACTGACCGTCCTAGACATCGCGTTGCATAACACGCAGCGCGATATTGGCTTGACCCTTCGCGCGGAGGGCACGCCTTCTCCCGCGGCGCGTGCGTTGATTGATGCAATTCGACTGGCTGTAGCCGACGTTGCGCGCGCAACCCGGGCTGCCGGTCACTTATCCCGAGACAAGGAACGGCATCAGGTGGTTTGAGGGAATTAGCGGTTGAACAGGGTGGCGGGAATACCAACAACACCGTCCATCAGCCATCTCGCTGTGCGAAGCAGGGCTGCACTGAGCACCTCGCGCTTGTCTGCATCGTGACTCATTACAAGCTCAACGGTGAATTCACCCGTTGGGTGTTCGACGGACACACGCTGCCGACTTTCCGGGTCTGTCAGGTTCGAAAGACCCTCGCAGACCGTGCCGGGGAGCACCGCGGCCGTCGCCACGCTCACGGCACCCAATACCCCAATTGATGCATGGCATCGGTGAGGGATAAAACTGCGTGTGGAAATGGTGCCTGCTTTGGCGGGTGCGGCGACCAGGCACATCTTCGGCACTGTGCGTTCGCTGACGTCACCGAGGTGCATCAGCGGTCCGGCTATGAGGCGGATCGCTTCTATTCGAGCCTTCAATTCTTCGTCGGCGTCGAGTTGTTCGCGGCTTTCATAACCTGTGCGCTCCAGATCATGCGCGCGTATCAGCACCAGCGGCATGCCGTTATCGATGCACGTGACTTCAATGCCATTGATGCTGTCTTTAAGGCGGCCTGTAGGCAGCAGCGCGCCGCAGGTCGACCCCGCGGTATCGCGGAACTCGAGCGGTATGGCGGCCGCCGTGCCGGGTACGCCGTCTATCCTGGCGTCGCCTTCGTACATGACCTGGCCGCTCGGCGTGGACACGGTGGCGACCGCAACCTGTCCTGTATTGGCCATGTAAATGGCGACCCGTGTACTGTCCGGACGAGCGTCGACCAGTCCGCGCTCGATAGCAAAAGGACCCACGCCAGCCAGGATGTTGCCGCAGTTCTGTCCATAGTCGACGCGCGCTTCGTTCACCACGACCTGGGCAAACAGGTAGTCGACATCGGCGTCGTCGTGCGTGGAGCGTGAGACGATCGCGACCTTGCTTGTCAATGGATCGGCACCGCCAAGGCCGTCGATCTGGCGCGGGTCGGGCGAGCCCATCACCGCGAGCAGCACGCGATCGCGCGTAGCGGGATCGGCGGGCAAATCCGATGCGAGGAAATAGGCGCCTTTCGAGGTGCCGCCGCGCATCATCATGCAAGGAATGCGAGTCTGACTGCTTGTTGCGGACATCAGCGGCCCCTCACAGGTCCGACGCCGAGTCGATGTAACGCAAGCCCTTCTCGGCGAGCCGTTCCCGCATTGCGTAGTAGTCAAGCCCGAGCGTGCCGCCTGCCAGCACCGAACGCGTCTTTTCTTCCTTCGCCAAACGCGCCTGTGCAGCTTCAGCCACGTGCTGCACGGTGTCGAACGGGACGACCACAATCCCGTCGTCGTCAGCCACGATCACGTCACCCGGGTGCACGATCTGCTGCGCACAGACCAAGGGGATGTTGACCGAGCCCAGCGTTTCCTTGACCGTGCCTTGCGCGGAGATGGCCTTCGACCATACGGGAAAGTTCATCTCTTTCAACGCGCGCACGTCGCGACACCCGGCGTCGATGATGAGGCCGCGCACACCGCGCGCCGCAAGCGATGTCGCCAGCAGCTCGCCGAAATAACCGTCCTCGCAGGGCGAGGTGGGCGCGACAACCAGCACGTCGCCTTCACGGCATTGCTCGACCGCAACGTGCAACATCCAGTTGTCCGAGGGAGGCACGAGCACCGTGACGGCTGACCCCGCGATCGCCGCGCCGGAGTAGATCGGGCGCATATAGGAGGCCAGCAGGCCGAGCCGGCTTTGCGCTTCGTGGACCGTGGCCGTGCCGGCCAGTTGCAGTGCGGCCACGGCACGCGGGTCCGCGCGAGAAATTCCGGTCACTACCACGCCGCGCCTCATGCCAGGTCTCCGGTTACCGACGGCGTGACGCGCATATAACCTTCGGCGTATTTGATATCGCGAGTGGCTGTAATGCCGATGTTGCGCTTGGCCTGGACGCCCCGTTGCAGCGCGACGCGGGTGTAGTAGTCCCACAAGTGCTCCTGACCAGCCATGCATTCGATCGCGCGCCGCTTGGTCTCCCATACCTCGGTGATGTCGAGGAACGTGTTGGGCACCCAGTCGCATTGCTCGGTTTGATGGGGTTCGAACGCGTACACCGCTGGCGCACCCACGACCTTCTGGCCCGGATTGTGACCCTCGGCCTGCGCGATGATCCGCGCTTCCTGCGCGACGTGCATCGCAAGCGGATGATCGAAGTTGTAGGGATCCTTTTGCGAATGACTGAGCACGAATGCCGGTTGCAGTTCACGATAAACATCGACAAGGCGCATCAGCGCTTCGTCCGGCACGCGCAGCGGATAGTCGCCGAGATCGAAGAATTCCACTTCCGCGCCAAGAATCTCCGCGGACCGCTCGGCCTCTTCCCGCCGCGCCGCCTTGACTTTTTCGAGGGTCATTTCCCCCTTGCGCCAAAGCTTGGCGGACTCGCCGCGTTCGCCGAAGGACAGGCAAACCACCTTCGCCCGGTATCCGTTCTGCTTGTGCAATGCGATCGCACCACCCGCGCGCCACACGAAGTCTGCGCTGTGCGCGCTCACCACCAGCATCGATTTCTCTGCCATTTTCAGCCCACCGTCCTTGCGTCGTTGTTATCGATGATTATCGACTTCACGAGCTGGAAGAGGGCACCGAATCTGCCGTCTGGGGCTATCGAATTTTCTTATCGGCCTGGAACTTATGTGCGCTTGCTACCCTGCAATTGATCGAGAGGATGGATCAAAAGGCATTACTCCACCGGAACGTTGCCAAGCATGGCGATATGGCGGGTTTCTGTTTCATCGTCTGCCGGAAACATGCATTCAATGCGAAGCTCCTGGGCGGCGACGGTTTGCGGGGTTCCGACCGTGGTGACCATGGAAAAATAACTCAGCACCTGGTCATCCTTGACGAAACTAATGGGGATGACGGGCAGGGTGCGCGTAGCGGACACGGTGCTTAGCGTACGTGGCGATTTCCAGTCGGTTTGAACGTCGGGGTAGGCGAGCAGTGCGGTCAGTAATTCCCGGGTTTTTTCGTCGATAACGTGGCCGACGGATTCGCGATAAACACGCTGGATCAGGCTTTTTGCCACGTCCTCCCAATTCGCAACAAACGGGCGCATTCCCGCCGGGTCGAACATGAGATGCAGCATGTTCCGTGGCCCCTTGCGCGCAGCCATGTCGATGAAGCAATTGAAGAACCGCGGCGTGGATTTATTGGTCATGAGCACGTTCCAGTAACGGTCCATCACCACCGCGGGAAAGGGTTCATGCTGACGCAAAATGCGTCCCAGCGCGTTGCTGACACTTTGCATTTCGAGCGCGTCCCACGCGCTCTCCTGATAGAGGGGCGCGTAGCCCGCTGCCAGCAACAGGGTATTGCGTTCGCGAAGAGGCACATCGAGCGCTTGAGCGACATCCATTAACATCTGACGGCTCGGCACGCTGCGCCCGCTTTCTATGAAGCTGATGTGCCGTTGCGACACACCCGCATCAAGCGACAACTCAAACTGACTTCTACCGCGCATATCCCGCCATTGACGCAGCAGCAAACCGAGCTCATTAGCCGGCGGCTTGATGTTGAGGCGCGCAGAATTCATCGGTCTCTCATTTGCAACAAGAATTGGGTGATTGTCCATGATCGACCGCGCGAGGCATACGACCGTCGCCAACATTCGCAATCTCTCGATGCTTTCCATACAGCAAAGGAGAATACTCTTAACTCCCGGAGTCAACAGGCCGCGGAGTCGTATCAGGTATCGGGTACCGGCGATCGCAGCTATCGCAGCTATCGCGCACGGTTCGGCGCGAACCGAACCGTGCGCGGACTTCCTCCTCCTGCCCGCTTTTTTCCATTCAGGCGGGCGTCCACGTCTGAGCCTTGAAGCGCTCTTCAACCGGTGTACCCGCCATGTTCGTTGCGGTGGCGGCCATGGTGGACACGCCAATGCTGGTGATTACCTCGAAAATCTGAAGCGGCGAATACCCGGCGGCCGTGAACTTCTCGATATCCGCCTCAGCCACATTGCCTCGTTTTTCGATCAGGGCTTTTGATATGGCGGAAAGCGCTGCGTACTTCGGGTCGTCCGGCAATCTTCCCTCGCGGATCGCCTTGACGTCGGACTCACTCATGCCGTCCTCAAGGGCAAATGTGGAATGAGCCGCAACGGTCCAGGGACACTTGATGGTGACCGCGTTTGTGAGCAACAGCGTCTGCTTCTCGCACTCGTCCAGGCTTCCACCATGGAAGCTCCCGAAAGCGCCAGCGAACCCGTTGAGAAGAACAGGGTTTCCCGCCATGGTTGCCATTACGTTGGGTAAAAAGCCGAACTTCTGTTGCAGCGCCTGCAGAGTCGGCCTGGATTTTTCCGGTGCTGATTCGACTGTGTGAAGTGTAAAGTTATGCATTCCTAAACTCCTTTCCATTGATTGAACGAAACTGGGTGTATCTCCATGCGACGCTTGTTTTTCAACGCTGATACCGCAAGCAGATGAATGCCATCTTAGCGATTGCACGAATACGTTCAATTACCTCGGATGTAATAAAGGCCGCGCGGCGACCGCGGTTACCCAGCGGGGCACAGGTCTTGCCACGAGGAGGAGAAGGGAAATGAAAGCGGAAGGGGTGAAAACCGGGAACGCGTGTCACGTTCCCGGTAAGGCTCCAGGGCAGGGCTGCCCCGGCTTGCCCCGGTTTGCTACGGCTTTGGTTGCTCCAGCGACGACTTTAATTCCTTAGCCGCCTCTTCTATTCGCCTGGTCACAATCGCATACGCTTCGGTTTGAGCCTGCTGCGTTTTCTGCGCGATTTCCTGCATGTCGGCAAGTGCCTGATGCAGCGCGTTTTGGACGACTTCGGTCGGATTGGACGAAGGTTTGGCCGGGGAGGTGGCAAACTGCTGCGCAATGCCCTGGAAGTCGTTGAGGGCCCGGCGCAGGATCTCGATCTGCTTATCTCGAAGCGCTTCCATGCCGCCGAATGCGACGCGATTCGCGGCCGCCAAGGCTTCGACGTCTTTTCTGCGCGCATCCAGAATGGCCTGTACGTCGAATCCGGGAAGTTTGTATTGCTGGAACATCGCGGAAAACTGACTGAACGGGTCGCTGTACTCGGGCTTCGTCATGTGCCTCTCCCTAAGATATGTTCACGTTCGCGGAAACGTCGACGCTCCCCAGGCGTGAAGGTGGCGCCCAACGCTTTTTGGATAGTACAGGCTAACGATCTTTACTGAATCCAAGGGAAAACGCGCACAGGACCAAGGCGCCGCGCCTGGTTGACTATCGGAAAGGATCAAGCGGGAGGTGCTATTCGGCACGGTTTTGGCCAATCTCCGGGTTGATAGCGTCAATAAGCGTCAATAGCGTCATGTCGACCAGGGAGGAATTCGGCTGCATCGGCTCGTGCAGTGCGTCGCGCCGCTCCGGGGGAAACACCCGTGATTCGCTTGAATGCCCGGCTGAAAGCGGCTTCGGAATCGTATCCAAGTGAGTTTGCCAATTCCGCCAGTGATGAATCCGTCTCTCGCAGCCGCGTGAGCGCCGCCTGCATTTTCCATCGCACGGCGTAGTGCATGGCCGGTTCACCGACAAGTTTCGTGAAGCGCGCGGAGAATGCCGAGCGTGACATGCCGACCGCGTCGGCGAGCGAAGCCACGGTCCAGGCGCTTGCGGGATCACGATGAATCATGGCGATGGCTCGCCCGATCTGCTTGTCGCGCAACGCGCCGAGCCACCCCGTCTGCGCTTGTGAGGCTTGCGCGATCCAGGCCCGGATAGCCAGGATCACCAGGATGTCGGCGAGGCGCGTGATGACCGTTTCCCCTCCGGCATTCAAGTGCTGCGCCTCGGCGGCGATGAATCGCAGCGTGCTCTGGATCCACTCCATTTCGGGCGATTTCCACGTGTCGACGCAAATCAGCTTCGGCAGCAGGCGAATCAGTTGATGCGCGGCCGGGTGATCGAAACGGACGAGGGCGCAGATCATTGTCGTCGCCGCGCCGCCTTCCCCGTGGCGGAGAACTTCGTAGCGGTTGCTGAGCGTATCGCGCGGCAGATCGAAGAGTTTTCCTGGCGGGACGCCCGCTTCGCTCATCAGGCGATGACCCGCACCGTGCGGGACAAGCGCGAGATCACCCGGGCGCAACAGACGAGGCTCCGCGCCGTCGACTTCCAGCAGGCACTGGCCGGTCATGACGACATGAAACATCAGGCAATGCTCGAACGCGGGCAGTTCCAGAGCCCAAGGCGCCGTGAATTCCGACCGGCAATAAAAGGTGCCGCTCATGCGCAGGAAGTGGAGCGCTTCGCCGAGCGGATCTTCGGGGGCGGGTAGTTCGATCATGTGCTCAGTGTAATGCTAAAGGCTGCGCATGCGTCTATTAGCGTGGATGAAAAAGCATAAAACAAGGACTAATCGTCATTGTTTGTCTCGTACGCTGACGTTACTCTGGATTCACGGTCACCGCACGATGCGGCGTTCATCTGGAGGAGAGGTCCATGAATACAGAAACCATCCTGGTGCTCGGAAGCACGGGCAAGACGGGTCGTCGGATAGCCGAGCGTCTTACGGCTCGCGGTTTGCCCGTGCGGCACGGTTCCCGGTCCGCCACGCCGTCGTTCGATTGGGAGAGCCCATCGACGTGGGCGCCCGTGCTCGAGGGCGTCAGGGCCGTCTACGTTTGCTACTACCCCGATCTGTCCGTCGCGGGCGCGGCGGAGGCGATCCAGTCTTTCACGGACCTGGCGGTGAAAAGCGGCGTGCGCCGCCTTGTGCTGCTCTCGGGGCGGGGCGAGCCCGAAGCGCAACGCTGTGAAGAGATTGTGAGCAAGTCCGGCGTCGAGTGGACGCTGCTGCGCGCAAGCTGGTTCGCGCAGAACTTCAGCGAGGCCCATTTCCTGGACCCCGTGCGCGAAGGCGAGCTTGCGCTGCCGGTCGCGAACATCGGCGAGCCGTTCGTGGATGCCGACGATATAGCGGATGTTGCGGTAGCCGCGCTCACGCAAGACGGCCACGCCGGGCAGCTTTATGAACTGACCGGTCCACGCTTGTGGAGCTTCGCAGAAGCGGTCGCGCAAATCGCGCAGGCGTGTGGGCGGCCGATCCGCTTTACGCAGGTCTCCATGACGGACTACGCCGCTGCGTTGGAGGAAGCCGGGGTTCCGACGCAAGCTGTTGACCTTATCCGCTACCTCTTCACGGAAGTGCTCGACGGCCGCAATGCCTCCGTGAAAGACGGTGTCGTTCGCGCGCTCGGGCGGCCTCCGCGGGATTTCAGCGACTACGTGCGGGAAACCGCGGCAACGGGCATCTGGAGTCAGGGGTAACGGCCCGGGTTCGCACGGTCTGCACGCTGAGGCCTGCTAGCCCGGCTGCAGCCAGGCCTCAGCCAATACGAATTATCGCGGTACCTGGTCTCTCCACCGATACTGCTGTTGCCAGCCGAGTAGCCGTTTCAGTTTCTCGTTGCTTAGCAGGGTCTCGAATTCGCCAAGCGGCTTCCTGACTGGCACACCCGGATAGAACCGCTTCAACAATTCCGCCGTGGGCAGATCCGACGAAACATCGTCTGCCGCCACGTTCATCACCTGGAAGCCAAGCCCGTCCTTTTCAATACCCAGCCGGCAAGCGGTCGCCAGATCGCGTCCGTCGATATAGCTCCACGCAATGCGCTTGCGCAATCCGGGATCCTTCAACCAGACCGGGAATTTCTGATAATCAACCGGGTCAAGAACGTTGCCAATGCGAAAGCAATAAATATCCGCACCCGTGCGTGCATGAAACGCCTTGGCCGTGACTTCGTTGATCACTTTGGACATCGCGTAACTGTCCATGGGGTCGACAGGGTACTGCTCGTCCAGCGGGAAGTATTCGGGATCCCGGTGCCGATGGGCGAACACTATTCCGTACGTGGTCTCGCTCGAGGCAATGATGACCTTCCTGATGCCAAGCTTCGACGCAACGTCAAGGACGTTATAAGTCGCCATCACGTTGATCCGGAATACTTCGTTGTCCGTGGTGATCAGGATCCGGGGAATGGCCGCAAAATGAACGATGGCATCAATGGGTTGGGGCTCGATATTGTCGGAAAATTCCTTCGGCGCGGTACTCGACGCAATCGCGTTGAACACCTGCCCCGCGTCGGTAAGATCGGTGATCAAGGTACGGGCGACGGGTTTCGTCATGGGGACGCGGTCGAGATTCAGCACTTCATATCCATGGGCCACCAGGTCTTCGACAACCCATTTTCCCGCCAGCCCGCTGCCGCCAGTCACTATTACGCGTTTCGTCATTGCGTCATCCTCCTTATGCGATTGATCGGTGTTGTTCAGGCCGCTTTGGTCACAACCGCCGGGGCCGACGCAAGGAAAGCACATACCGCTTCGGTCACCTGCGCGGTGCTTGCCTTGCCACCAAGGTCAGCGGTATGCAGCGCCGGGTCTGCCGTCACGGATTCAATTGCGTTCATCAACGCATGTGCTGCGCTCATCTCGCCCAAGTGCTCGAGCATCATCACGACAGACCAGAATGTACCGATTGGATTGGCAAGGCCTTTGCCCATGATGTCGAACGCCGAGCCGTGGATGGGCTCGAACATTGAAGGGTACCGGCGCTCGGGGTCAAGGTTGGCGGTTGGCGCAATGCCAAGGCTGCCGGCCAGCGCCGCGGCAAGGTCGCTCAGGATGTCCGCGTGAAGGTTCGTGGCCACGAGAGTATCCAATGTGGCCGGGCGGTTCACCATGCGAGCGGTCGCGGCATCGACGAGTTCCTTGTCCCATGTGACATCGGGAAACTCCTTCGATACCTCCAGCGCAATTTCATCCCACATCACCATTGCGTGACGCTGTGCGTTACTTTTTGTGATCACCGTCAGCAATTTCCGGGGGCGTGATTGCGCGAGGCGAAAAGCGAATCGAAGAATCCGTTCGACACCCGCGCGGGTCATCATCGAGACATCGGTGGCGACCTCGATCGGATGCCCTTGATGCGCGCGGCCACCGACGCCTGCGTATTCACCTTCCGAATTCTCCCGCACGATCACCCAGTCGAGGTCTTTCGGCGCACAGCGCTTGAGAGGGCCGTCGATGCCGGGCAGGATGCGCGTCGGGCGCACATTCGCGTACTGATCGAAGCCCTGGCAAATCTTGAGGCGCAAACCCCAAAGCGTTATGTGATCGGGAATGTGCGGGTCGCCCGCAGAGCCAAAGAGGATTGCATCCTTGTTGCGAATTTCGTTGAGTCCGTCGGCCGGCATCATCACGCCGTGCTGGCGGTAATAGTCGCCCCCCCAGGCGAAGTCCTCGAACTCAAAGGTGAAGTCGCCGCTTCGGGCCGCGATCGCTTCCAGCACGCGCTTTCCGGCCGGTACGACCTCCTTGCCAATTCCATCACCCGGAATGGTTGCGATGCGATATGTCTTCACCGTTCGTCTCCTGAGCTAATTGACCTATTAACCGATGCTATGTAACCGATGGCTTCGAGCCCAATGCTAGCGCCTTAGGCGACCGCATAAATGCTGCTAAACTCAAACCGCTCTTAACCTGAAGTTAACAATCGGGTGATGTGATGCGTTCGTTAATACAGCCGGAAGACTTGCAGTTTTTCTCGGTTTTAGCGGCTAGCGGCAGCCTGACTGCTGCTGCGCGAGAACTGGGCCTCAGTACGGCGGCGGTCAGCAAGCATTTGTCGCAGATGGAGTCTCGCGCGGGCGTGCCGCTTGTCATCCGGACCACGCGTCGAATGAGTCTTACGCCTGAGGGCGAGCTTTACCTGAGCCGTGCGCGGCGCATCCTTGGCGAGATGGACGATCTTTCGCAATTGCTTGGCGGGTCGCAAGCGGTTCCCAAGGGTTTGCTAAGAGTCAATGCCACACTTGGTTTTGGGCGAGGTCACGTTGCACCGCTCATCTCGAAGTTCGTTCGCCAGTTCCCGGAAGTGGATGTACAGCTCCAACTTTCAGTTGACCCTCCTCCCTTGAGCGACGACACCTTCGACGTCTGCGTGCGCTTTGGTGAACCACCGGACGCACGGGTCATCGCACGGCGGATTGCACCTAACAGGCGGTTGCTGTGTGCAGCACCTTCCTACTTTGTGAAACGGCGAGTACCCAGAAACCCGGCCGAATTGTCCCAGCACAATTGCATCGGTATTCGTCAAGGCGATGACGGCTATGGCGTGTGGCGTCTGATAAGCGGACGTGGAGCAACGGAGAAAACAGAGACGGTGCGCGTGCGCGGCAACCTGACCACGAATGACGGTGAAATTGCCGTGAAATGGGCACTCGATGGCCACGGAATCCTGATGCGGGCGGAATGGGATGTGGCCGATTATCTTGCCGACGGGCGCTTGATCCAGGTGTTGCCGGAGCATCGAACGCCCGGTGCCGATATCTACGCGGTATATCCCCAGCACCTGCAGATGACCGCGCGTGTCAAGGCGTTTGTTGACATGCTAGTGAATACGTTCCGCGCGCAGTAGTACACGCAGTAGCAGCGGGCGAGATGTGCGACAGGTGAGCGCCGGCATTCGATCGGGTGAGATCCCCAGTGACCCGCGTGATACGCAACCACTCGCACCCACTTGCTATTTCCGCTTCTCGTGACTCCTGTGGCTTAACCGTAAGGCGAACCTAAGGTTCAACTAAGGCTCATCTAAGGCCCGTTTAATGCGTCAGCAACACTTACTCATTCCAGTTACACATGGCGACCTTTTCTCATCGATGGAAACGCAACTTAACTTTTGGTTTCACCTGTCATAAATTCGCGCCGCTAGGATTGCGATAACACTAGAAATCCGCTCGTTGCCTGCTTGCCGCGCGTTTTCCTTGGGCTATATCGGCTCTTCATGCGTCCACCCATTCCGTCTCGCCTGCGCGTCGCGAGCCGATTGGAACCATGAATAGTCGCCAGGCAAAGGTTCGCGCAGAAAGCTGCCGAAACTAAAGATGTGAAGAAGAATCCACCAGAGAATTGCTTGCAACCATGGACAGCGCTCATCGCACGCTTCTATACCTTGGAGGTAAGCCCAACGAGTCACTTCTAAGGCGCCTCGGTGACCGCGCATGGCTTGTCGTGCCTGCCATGAGCGCTAACACGGTGGCGAAGCTTGCGCGCGCGCCCATGGCCGGGCTGCTTGATTTGACTGACGGTATCCACGAAGGCCGGATTGCAAGGGTCGAACAACTTTCGCGTTCCGTGCTGGTGTCGTGGGTGGCGCTCGTATCGCAAGAAACGCGAAAGTGGACGGCCGTTCGAGACGTTATAGCCACACACTGCTTCGACTTTGTAACGCTGCCGACATCGCACGAGCGGATCGTGAATGTGGTTGGGCAAGCCATTGGTATGGAGGTTCTCCGTTCCCACGCGGAACCGCCGGATCTTAAGGAAGCGTTAAGCAGCGGCATGATAGGTTCATCCGAAGCCATGCTGGAACTTCATCGGGCGATTCGAAAGGTCGCCGCGACCGATGCAACGGTTTTCATTTCAGGCGAGTCAGGAACCGGCAAGGAGTTGACCGCGCAGATGATCCACGCGCGTTCGGAGCGCCGCGACATGCCCTTCGTGGCAGTCAACTGCGGCGCCGTTCCGCATGATCTCCTGCATTCGGAACTGTTCGGCTATGAACGTGGCGCGTTCACCGGCGCCACGCAGCGCAAGATTGGCCGGGTCGAGCAGGCGCATGGCGGAACGCTGTTCCTGGACGAAATCGGCGACCTTCCGCACGAGAGTCAGGCCGCGTTGCTGCGCTTTATCCAGGAACGCAAGATCGAACGCCTGGGTGGACTTGAGTCTATCGACGTGGACGTGCGGGTGATCACGGCAACGCATCAGGACATGCCGGCTGCCGTGGAGGAGGGCAGGTTCAGAGCCGACCTTTTCTTTCGGCTTTGCGTGCTTGAGGTCAGGGAGCCGCCTCTGCGCGTTAGAGGAAAGGACATCACCGAGCTTGCAATGCACACACTTGAGCGATTTAAAGACGAGCGTGCACGCAGGATTCATGGCTTCGCTCCGGATGCCATTGCCGCGTTGCATAACTACGGCTGGCCCGGGAACGTCAGGGAGCTGATCAATCGTGTACGCCGCGCAATAGTCTTGTCCGAAGGCAAGCTCATCACCGCTCATGACCTTGAACTGGCGGACTATATGGCGCTGCCGCCGGACTCGCTTCGGGAAGCACGGACGGCGGCGGACAGAAGGGCGATAGAGGTTGCGCTATTCGTGCATAAAGGCCGGGTTGTCGACGCCGCCCGCAGCCTTGGCATCTCGCGCGTGCATCTGCATCGGCTGATGCAGGAGTTGGGCATACCCACGCGTGCAGCCGTTGATGAAGAGCACGATTCGACCGATCCCGGCAACGCCGAGTGAAGCGTGAAGCTTTCCGATGCGGCGAACGAACCCTGAATCCAAGTGATGGAGAATTCTATGGCTTTGCTTGAGTCGATCGAGCGTACCGCATGGACCACCTGCGAGCGATGCGGGAATACCTATTCGGCTGGCGACCAGCAATGCAGCCGCTGCGGAAATACGCCGACCATCATGCAGCGGCTGGCAAATTTTTCTTATCTCCCGAGCGGCAAAAGAGGGGGCGCGCGCGGCGTGTTGCGTCGTACGCGATCGCGAGGCGCGTATCCGGGACTGGCGGAAGCCGCACTTCTTTCCGATCGGGCTAGCAAGCGGCGCGCGACACGAATTGCGCTTGCGTGCGCGGTGGGTGCTGGCGTGCTGCTGACTTATGCGCTTGCGCAACCCTATCTTGCGGGCATGAGTTTTCACCCGCGAGCTGATGAGACACCCGTGCCGACAAAAGGGTCGACAGCAGGGCCACCAGCAGGGCCGACGGTCCAGAGCGGACCGGTGGTGTCCGCATCCGGCGACAGCGTCTCTCAGGCGCAGTCATCGCTTTCGAACGGGCGCCAGATAACCAACGATAAGAACGGGCGAACGCAGCGGTCCGATGTCAGCGCGTTTGATGACGCGCTGCAAGGCGGGAACCTGGCGGCGGCCCGCCGGTTTCTCGCCGGGATATCAGCAAGCGACCTAGAGAGCGGCCAGCTAGAGCAGATGCGCACTGAACTCGTCGACCGCGAACACACACGCGACGCATTGCTGCACCACGCGTGGCATTGCCGTGCAATCGGAGACTGGCAGTGCGTTGCCGACAATGCGGCCCAGGCGTTGACAATCGATGCGTCAAGCTGGGAAGGAAAACATCTTGCTGCCCGGGCGGCGAAGGAAGTCGGCAAAGCTTCCCATGAATAGAAAGTGGTCAGTGTCCGTCTACCGGACGCCCCGCATGATGTCCGCCAAAGCCTCTCTCACATCGCCGATCAAGGCCGGCCACCCCATCTGGCGCGGGCGAAATAAGTACATGTTGTTGGGGTACCAGGGTGACCCGGTTCCCGTTCGATGCCAGCGCCAGTCGGTTCCTGTTTGCGGCAACATCAGCCAGCACGCCACGCCCAATGCCCCGGCAACATGGGCGACCGCTGTATCGACGCAGATGACGAGATTGAGTTGCGCGACGATGGCCGCGGTATCGCCGAAATCGCGAATCTCCCGTCCCAGGCAAAGAGCGGGTTGCAGCGCTTGGCATTCGTTGGCCTGCGCGTCGGCGTCGCCCGTTTGCAAGCTGATGAAGCGGATCCCATTGATGGACCACAGTGGCGCCAGCTCGGAAAAGTGGTTCAACGAACGTTGGGCGTCATTGTCATGATCGGGGTTTCCCTTCCAAACGAGCCCTACGCGCAGACCGTCGCGGGGTAAGCGCGCTTGCCACATCTCCATGCGGTTGGTGAATACGCCCACATACGGAATCCTGGCCGGGATCGATTCGACCGTTGTACGCAGGCGCAAGGGCAGGCTCATCAGCGAAGCCCAGTAATCGTGGGCATGAAGTGCCTGAGGGTCCGTTACCAGCGCGTCTATACCCTCTACCGTGCGCAGAAGAGGCGCCAGTACTGGCTTGCAGATCACCGATATCTTTGCCGCACCTCGTGCCTTAAGCAGAGGCACGTAACGGATGAACTGAATGGTGTCGCCGTATCCTTGCTCCGGCAGGAGCAACAGGGTTTTACCGCTCAGGTCCTGACCGTTCCATTGAGGGAAGGGCAACTGCCCGTGTTCCCCAAATACTTCCGATCGCGCTTCGTAGTAGCCCCAGCCTTCCGAATAACGCCCGTCGGACAGAAGGAGCATCCCCAGGTTGAAACGGGCTTCGGCAAAATCCGGTTTCAGTTCGAGCGCACGGCGATAGTCGATCTCCGCCTGCTCATACCGATGAAGTCTTTCAAGCGTGCCCGCGCGGTTATTCCTGATTTCCGCAGAATCCGGCATGCGTTCGAGCGCGCGGCAATAGTGCGCATCGGCTTCGCTGAACCGCCCGTCCTGCCGCAATAGATTCGCCAGGTTATTGTGAGCCAGTCCATTGCGATCATCCCTTTCAAGCAGCGTACGGTACGCGTGTTCTGCCTCCGCAAGGTCGCCCCGTTGCGAGGCCTGCCATGCTGACTCGGCAAGCTGACGGTCCGTATATCCACGGTCGGAGAGGGTTTTCCGGTTCATGTGGCTGCCTTGTTCGCACCAGACGCTGGCGAGCGTATTGAGTTTGAAGGTCGGCTTTCGCTGACATTACCCATCGATTATATGATCTTGCGGTACCAAAACGGCCGCTTGCGGACGTTGGATAAAAGGTAGCGCATGTCGCATGCGAAGGAGGAATCGAAAAATTTTTCATCGCGACGGGAATAGAGGAGTGGGTAGCTGTGTTCGTCCCATTGCAAACCGCAAACTTCCCAGGAATTACAAATGAAACTCCGTCGCGCTACATTACTTTTGTCGCTCATTGCCAGCGCCTTCATTTCAGTTGGCGCCATGGCTCAACAGACTCAACCTGCCAAAGGTCCCGTCAAGAACATCGTGCTGGTCCACGGCGCGTTTGTTGGCGGTTCAGGCTGGAGACCTGTCTACAATATCCTGACCAAGGACGGCTATAACGTGACGCTGGTCCAGGAACCGCTGACGTCGTTTGCGGAAGACGTGACCGCCACGAAACGTATTCTCGACCGTCAGGATGGCCCGGCCATTCTGGTCGGCCATAGCTACGGCGGCGCGATCATCACGTCGGCCGGGAACGATCCCCATGTCGCCGGTCTGGTCTACATCGCGGCTCATGCGCTGGACACCGGCGAGACCGAGGTCGGCAACGGCAAGAAGTTTCCGAATTCTGCACATCCGCTCGTGAAGACTCCGGACGGTTTCTTGTTCCTTGATCCGGCCAACTACCCTGGTGACTTCGCCGCGGACCTGCCGCTGAAGCAAGCCGAGTTTGAAGCGCGTGCACAGATGCCGACATCGGCCACGGTTTTCTCAACCGCCATGACCGACCCCGCATGGAAGGTGAAACCTAGCTGGTACATGGTTGCGAAATCGGACAAGATGATCAATCCCGACCTGGAACGGATGTACGCAGCCCGTGCCCACAGCCATACCGTCGAGATTGCCGGTGCAAGTCATTCCGTGTATGAGTCGCACCCCAAGGAAGTAGCGGCCTTGATTGAACAGGCTGCTGAGCACGCGCAGGACTAAGCTTTATTTTCACGGCGAAGGGTGGAGCAGGACATGGATCGCGGGACGGATGGATTCCATATGGATAGGAATACTTATAGTGTAATGCCGCCTATGAACCTGTCTCTCGCTCCAGCCACGAGCAGAAGGCAACCACAAGCGCGTCCGTTTCCTTGGCCTCAGGCACATAGGTGCAGTAACTGCGCGCAGGAAGAAGGGGACCCGCGAATGGGGCGACAAGGCGGCCGCATGCCAGGTCATCCGCTATCAGCGCGGTAGGTCCCATTGCTACGCCTACGCCGTCTAGAGCGGCCTGCAGCGTGAGATAAAAATGATCGAGCGTCAGCGTCGTGGCCGGTTTGAGATCGGCAACTCCCGCTTTGGCGAGCCAGTCGCTCCATAACCTCGGGAGACTGGATGTATGCAGGAGCGTGTGATGGATCAGGTCACGCGGTGTTCCAAGCGGCAGTTGATCGAGCAACGCGGGACTGCAGACCGGCAGACGTTCCTCTAACAGGAAAGGGCGCATTGAATAGCCGTAGAACGTATCGGGACCGCCGCGAATAATAATGTCGTAGGTGTCTTGCAGCGCTTCTACCGGCTCATTCGACGTGTCCAGTCTCACCTCGACGCCGGGGTGCCGCTTCTGAAAACCCGCGAGCCTTGGAACGAGCCAGCGCAGGGCAAACGTGGCGGGCCCGTTCACTCGCAGCACGCGCGGCGATACGCCGCCAACATACCCATATCTCGCGGTTGCGGAAGCGACCTGTTCGAACGCAGGCCCGATTTCAGCGAGATACGCGCGGGCTGCCGGCGTCAGGACAACACGCCGGTTGTGCCGCTCAAACAAGGGGGCGCCCAGCCACTCTTCCAGCAGACGGACATGCTGGCTGACAGCGCCGTGCGTCACATGTAATTCGATCGCCGCTGCCTTGAAGCTGCCTAAGCGGGCAGCGGCTTCGAAGGCACGCAGCGCATTGAGAGGAGGTAAGGGATGCGGCATTCAGGTCAATTTTACTAGCGCGAAGTTGGAGATTTAATGGTTTGTCGCCCCTTGTCACGAGAGATATAGTCGCCGGAAAAGCTTTCTGGAGCAATCGCTTTGTCTATCGGCATGGTGTTACTTGTCCTCTTCGCAGCGTTGCTGCATGCCAGCTGGAATGCGCTCGTGAAGTCGAGCCCGGACAAGTTCCTGGATATCGTCCTGGTGACTAGCGGGTCTGCCGTGTTTTGTGTGGCGGCGCTTCCGTTCCTTGCGTTGCCCATGCCGGCAAGCTGGCCGTATGTGGCCGCTTCAGTGGTGATTCACATCGTTTATTTTGCGTTGATCGGAGCCGCCTATCGCAGTGGTGACATGAGCCATGCCTATCCGCTGATGCGCGGCGTGCCGCCCTTGCTCGTCGCACTCCTGAGCCGCCCGCTGATCGGGGAACAACTTTCCGCGGGCGAATGGGGCGGCATCCTGCTTATCTGCGGAGGCATTCTTGGCCTGCTGCTGGCAGGCGGGCGCAGTGGTGGCATGAGCCGGGCATCTACCGGGTTTGCGCTGGTCAATGCGGTCGCAATAGCGGGTTATACCCTGGTGGATGGGACTGGCGTCCGGTTATCTGCGCAACCTGTTGCCTACACCATGTGGATTTTTCTGCTGACCGCGCCGCCCATTCTTGCTTGGGCGTTGTTGCGGCGGCGAGCCGGGGTCGGCACCCATGTTCGCGCGCGTTGGCATCTGGCCCTGATCGGCGGAGCCTTCACCTTAGGCGCTTATATCCTGGTGCTCTGGGCCATGACGCAAGCGCCGATCGCCATGGTCGCGGCGCTGCGCGAGACTGCTATCGTCTTTGCGACAGGCTTGTCGGTGGTCGTGCTCAAGGAGCGGTTTGGATGGGGGCGGCCGGCGGCTGCGGCGATTATCCTGCTGGGTGTTATCGCTATAAAACTGGCTTAGGACTTTGGCTGGTTTTTTTGCTCGCGCCGGTGGACGGGTTTTGGGGTTAGCGGTCGGGGTTAGTGCCGCGAACGACGATAACGCCAGCGAAGCCGCATAGATCCGCCACACCGCTACTGGCGAAGAAGGCCCGCAACTGTGCGGGCCGGTGCTTCAATCGCTTGGCCGGACTCTTTGCGAATCGTTGACCTAATCAGGCAACTTGCCAGCTGCTGACACGCGAGCAATGGGAGCGTTCGTCGCGGTTATCATCGTCTTCAGTTCTGGATAGGATAACGCCAGTGCGTTAAGAATGCCGACGCCGATTCGCCGCGCAAATTCATCGTCTAGCAAATATCCATGTTCTCCTCTCGCAGCGGTCTCATCAAAAAAAACCGGAAACTTCGGTGCATGCGCAACGATCTTTTCAACCTCCGCTCTAGTCACTTGATACACAGGGATTGATTCATCGTCAGGCGAAAAATCAACAATTACACAACGTGATAGATCAGCCGCATTCATTAACAACCCCTACATTGTTGGTATCGATCAAAGGCGTTTTGCTTGCATAGTGCTGTACCGCGTGCGCCGCCTATTGCCGGTCCCAATGCGTTACAGAAATCAATCGTCCTTTCGTACTCAGCGAAACAACCCGCTTCTTGCGCCTCGCTGACGCCGCGCGCCGCTATAGACAATACATCATCGCCGGACGCGCGCTTCCCGTACTCAAATGGCGCGGCATCGCCTAACGGCGTGCTCCCCGCGCGAAGCTCGGTCACGTCGCCAAGGTTTGGAACGCCTTCGTCCTCTGCCCCGTCATTGAACGATGGAAGCGACGACGCAACAGCGGAAACGACCGCTCCGACAGACGATGCAAACACCGCCAACCCGCCACTTGTTGCCCGAGCGGCACGGTTTCGCGCGCCCGCTTCGGCCATTGTTTCGATGTGTCGGAACGGTTTTAGCGCGCTCGCTGCTCGCGCGGCGCGCTCATCAATCGCCTGGTTATACGCTTTGAAATCGTCCCGGTGCGCTTTCGACCGGGCCGCGTAGCTGCTGGCGCGCTCGGCAATGTCCTTTTCATACGCCGCGTCATCGTATTGGCGCATCGGAACGAAGCCACTGTGCGCGATGCAGGCGGGTTCGGCTCGAAGAATCATGACCGACCCGTCGAGCACGCAGCGGCATAAGCACGTCACGACTTCACGCGGATTATCTTCCCACATTCCCGATAGATGCCACGGAATCGATTCTTTGATGAATGTTCGAATCCGGGCCACGACTTCAGGTTGAGACGCCCAATGTCTCTCGTTCCGATCCGCAAACAGTTTCGCCCCTGCGGCGAGTGCATCAAGCTCGGTTTCGTAGCGCTCACGGGGCGACAAATCACTCGGACCACACAGCATGTATCGGTAACGTCCGTAGTTGAAAAGTTCCACGCACATCCCGTTTGTCTCCTGATTCTTTAACGGCAAACGCGAAACCCTAACGCACTTTTCCGCGCGTCCATCTCAATAATATCTGCTTACAAACTGTGACCCGCTTACAAAGACGCTGCGTCAGTTTTGGGTATCAGAGAATGAGCTTGATGGCATACACAATGCGCAAAAGCGGGCTTTTTTAGAGATTCCCGTGAACAATCAAAACCCGCTAGATGACGAAGCCGCGCGGCGAATCGGCGGAACAATCTTGATGTCACTTGTTTCGCAATTTCCTGAGTTGCGTCCGCTTGCATTGGTGACGGACCGGCACGGGCACAAGGTAATGGACCTAACGGACGGCGGGAAGAAATCGCCTTTTGGCGATTAGTCAGTCGTAGACAATGGCCCGCGCCTTGAACTGCACCCCAAAGGTTGGATCGATGTCCAACTTTGCGAGGTCAGTTCACCGGCGCGAGCACCCAAACTACTGGGCTAAGGTATTGATCCACAGCGCTTCCGAAAACAGCCCGGGCAGGTCGCCCCATATATGCGCCGGCCCTATCTTGAATGAAGTATCCAGGCCATAGCCAATAAGACTTGGCGCACCCCCCGTGAAATAGAAACCGCCGAGCTTCGCATTCGCACGCTTGAACAGCATGAGCGTTTCACCACGACTGCGCCGCACAAGCGCGGGAACAGCGTCGGCATAAGACGATTCATGAATCGTGCCGACCTTGACCGGGTCACCAAATAGCGGACCACCCTTCATCCGCCATACATTGATATCGGGCCCATCGCCGCGAGGCTGGAGCACAACCAGGTCGTCGATGCCATCACCATCCACATCGCCCGCGACCACCTTGGCGAACGCCGGCGCGAACTCCGCGTAGGTATTGCCCCGCAAGCGCCCGGAAAACGCGCTGCCCGAACTCGCGAGTTGCGTCACGGCCATTGCTGAATTCACGGTTTCTATTGCAATCAACCCCGTGTGCCGTGACCCGGCCACGTGAGCGGGCAGGAAGCGCGCATTCGCGCTCAGTCCGCTCGCTTTCATCCAGAGTGCCGGTGTGTCCCCAGTCAAACCCTTGCCGGCGATAACCCAAAGGTCAAGCGTGGCGTCGCCGCGTTTTTGCGCGATCATCACGCCGGCGCGACCGCTGCCGTCGAAGTCTCCCGCCACGTATTGCTGTGCGCTGGCGGGCGTCAGCGCGGAGGAGGTCTGGTACCAAAGACGCGGCGCCTCGAAGCGCGTGCCGGTGCTGCGCAGCAGCCAGAAGGCCGTGCCTGCGTTCCTCGGCGCAATCACCATCAGGTCGTCGCGCCCCGTGCCTTCGAAGTCGCCAAGCAGGAAACGCACGCTGTCGAAGCAGAGCGTGTCACCGGCGCACGTGGGGGTGCCTGCATGCGCGTTGAACGGCACCGCGTTCAGATACCACGGCGCAGCAGTCGGCAACCGCGACATGCCGGCCACCCATACATTGAAGCCCGGTCCGTCCCGGCGACGCTGGACATAAACCGTACTGATCGGCTTCTCACCATCCACGGTCCCCCGAACGTTGCCGTACATTGCCGCTTCCTGGCGCAGGTCGGTCCATTGCGAATGCGGTGTGGGGGCCCATCTCGACTCCGCGGTCAGCGACGAGCAACGCCCGGCCGACAACACACCGTTATGCGCGGCGAGGCAGTGGCCGAGCGGGGTGTACACAAGGCCGAAGTCCCACGGCGTCCATTTCTGAGCGGCCTCTTCCTTATTGCAGGCTTCCTCAATCAGTTCGCCGCCGCGTTCGGCAACGCACTGCTGCGTGGATTCATCGACGAGCTGCGAGTTGTTCTTGGTTCCCGGCATGGCCGGCACCGGTTGCCAGTGCCAGTCCTGTGTCTTCGCGCCCGAGCAACCGGAGAGTGTCGGCTTGCCGTTCGCGCCCGCCGAGGTCAGGCACTGGCTCGAGTACTCGTTGACGAGGTTGCTCGAGCGTGGCCGGAACTCCAGCCCGGCTGCGCTCGAGCTCGACTCGGTCCAGTAACGGCGCGCGACCCAGTTGCCGTCCCATTGATACTCGCCGAAGACGTGCTCGCCATTGTCGTCACCATCAATAGCGAAGTAGGACGCCACGTCATCGCGCTTCATCTGGGTATCGCCGGCGCTCAGGTTCTTCGGCATGCCGCCGGTGGGATACGTGACGTGATAACCAACCGGGATGTTCCGGTTCAGGCTCTGGGCAACCACGCGCGTGATGCGCGCGGAATAGATATGGTCCGGATGTTCGATGAACGGCACCGTGTCCGGGTTCAATGTGTAGATCAAGGTCGCCGGGGCGAGGATCTGCTTGAGCGTGGCGACTGTCTCGGCGCGGTCATAGTGCGTGGCATTGGAACCGTCGTTGTTGATGGGATAGGTGTTGATGGTCTCGCCCTGGTCCCACATCAGGCCCAGCGGCACCTTGCCGCCGCGCACCGCGCCACCCGGCATCCGCAGTTCCAGCAAGGTCACCTTCGGCTGCTGTTTCAGCACCATCTGGTGCACGGGTTTGCCGGCGAACATGACGGTCGATTCGATCCAGTCATCCGCTACGCCTGCCATGCGTGCGTAAGCGAGGCGGGTGCCTTGCTCGCGCAGCTTCACGTAGTCGAAATTCGCGCCATTGGCACCGCCGATCAGGTGCACGGTGGTGACGCACCAGCCCGCCTCAAGCTTGTCGCTGATGCCCGGATTGACGAAGAGCAGGTCGTCGTCAAGGTGAGCAACGACCGTGACGAGCGTGCCGGCATGGCAATCGGCTGCGCGTGCGCTGACCGGCGCAAGCAACGCGCCCATCCCGATGAATAACAGCAGCAGCGCAGCAGCCGATGCCCGTATGCGACGGCATGTTCGCATGACAACCCCGTATGAAAATTTTCCTGGCCCGCGTGACGTCGCCACCTGATCAGCGTTCACGCGAGCGATGCAGCCTGCGACCCGGACACTAGCGCAAAGACTTGCCATGCCGCGAACGCCGTAATGAAAATGGCGCCGGCAAGCGCCAGACCGAACCGAACCCGCTCGACTTTCTGCCGCCTGAAGACAGCTGTGTTCGACATGATCCGGTTCAGGGATGAACTCGTCATGCCGATCGCGAGCACGGTGCAAGCGACCCCTGCGCCCATCGCCAGCGATGCGAGTACTCCGACGATAAACAGGTGGTTGGCGAGCGCCGCAATCAACACGAAGATCGCGCCCGCGCAGGGACGTACACCGACCGCTACACCCGTCAGGAATATCCTGCTGCGAGCCACCGACGTTCCGCGCTCGCCGTCAGTCCTGGCCCAGCGCACACCAGAACGTCGTTGAGCGAGAGTCGTGCCGAGATACGCGGTTTCGTCCAGGTCGTCCGAAGCGTTTGCATCTTGCGCCAGGCTCACGCGTTTCTTCGGAATGAGCGCCACGCGATCCGTGTCGCAACAATCGCGCCGCGTCGCAATGGCCCATAACGACCATGCGCCGACGCAGAGCAACGCAACGTAACTCGCCAGTTCAAGACTCGACGCCCGCGTCAATATGCCGGGAAGTCCCTCGCGGGAAAGCCATGCCGCGCCGCCGACAAGAACGATCGCGGACAAGGACTGGACCAGCGCGCTCCATCCGCTCAGCAGCGCGGCATCAATGAAACGTGTCCGGCGCGACGCCAGATACGCACTGACCACAACCTTGCCGTGCCCGGGCCCAAGCGCATGCAGCACGCCATACGCGAACGCACACAGCACGATGATCCAGGTGCCGAACAGGCCGGATCCATTACGCTCGTTCGCGATTGCGTCCTGCAACTTTTCGTTCAACCGGCTTTGCAAATGGATGCTCGTCGTGACGGCATCGCGAACGATCGAGGGCATGGCAGCCTGCGTGGACCGGGGCGTATCGGCAATGTTCGCCGCGCTCGGTGCACCGGTCGACGTACGACCGAAGACGTCCGTGGTTTGAGCCGGAACTTGAGCAGGAACTTGAGCAGGAACTTGAGCTGAAACGCCATGCGACGCGAGCGTCAGCGCAGCGGCGAAGCACAGGCCAATCATCCTGAGATGTCCATCACCGCGCCGGTTACCGATAAAGGTCAGCACGATAGTCTGCTCGCTTGAGGAAGGATGGTGCCACCAAAAATAGGGTGATCGTGATCCTCGAACGCCGTCGCCTTGCAGTTACGCGGAGAGCCCGCACCGAGCGTCAACGCGGGCTGCGCCGCACTTTCAAAGTCGACAAAAAAAGTATCGTCCCAGACGCCAAGCGTGACTCGTTCACGCTTGAAGTCCACTGGTTTTACGAGCGGCAAAAGGAACCGGTAAACGACATGGCCTTGCTCGATGCTGACACTGAAGTTACGCGCCTCGGCGACCGCGACTGCCTTGCCATCGACAAAGACGTGATTGAAATAATCCGAGCTCTTGAGCAATGAGAACGCCTGGGCTTTGAACGTCGCCGTGTAGTCGGCGTTGAGCGGCCCCGACTTGGGCATGTTGGAAAAGTCCCCGACCAGCGAAAACGGAAAGCCTTTTGAAAAGATCCACGTCTGCTGCATGGCAACCAGCAGCGTGCCCTGGGTTTGGGCGACCATCGAATAATTGATCCAGACATGCGGATGTGCCTGGGCCGGAGCGGGAAGGGCAGCAAGCGGGAGCCCACAGCATGCAGGCAACAGGTAGCGCAACCAACGCAGGAGAAAGAGGAGGTATGTCGCAGACGGTCTGACTGAAGGCCACAGGCGCGGTAAAGCATTAGCCCTGGCTTGCAGCAGCATCGGCGCGGTCGGGGCGTTTGGGGCTGTACGGAGTGTCATGTAATGAACGTAAAGCTGGCCTCGTTTCAGAAAGCTCATTCGCATGTCGCCCTCGTCGCGACCCACCTCCAAGACGAGCCCGTTTTATAACACGGCGCTTTTCCAATACCCGGAATTGGGGGTAACGACGTCCGGCCTTGCAACACCATCAACAAGAAACCTTGCTCTTCCAAATCAACTTGCGGCACGATGCGCCAATGACATATCTACTTTTATCGCACTATTGGATGGAACATCGTTCGGGGACGCACAATGCGCTTTAAGTTATTAGGAGGCGTGTTGCCGCTTGGCCGTGGCGCCGCGCTCCGCGACCTGCTGGCCGGCGTGACCCTCGCGTCAATGGATATCCCGCAAGTGCTGGGTTATGCGCGCATAGCGGGAATGCCGGCCGTGACCGGCCTTTACACCGCATTTTTACCGCTCCTCGCCTTCGCGTTGTTCGGTGCGTCCCGCCATCTGGTCGTGGCCGCGGACTCCGCAACCGCTACTATTTTCGCAAGCCGCCTCTCGACCATGGCGACGGCCGGGAGCCCGCAATACATGGCGCTTGCCGGGGTCGTTGCGCTGCTGACCGCCGGGCTGCTGCTGATCGCGCGGATCTTCAAACTCGGTTTCCTGGCCGATTTCCTGTCCCGCACCGTCTTGCTCGGTTTCCTTGCCGGTGTCGGCATTCAGGTCGGCGTCGCGATGCTGGGCGACATGCTGGGCGTGTCCACGGGGTCGTCGCGAACTCTCGCGCAGATCGAATCAATTACCCTTCAGCTTGCTCGCGTGTCGCTTCCAACGCTGGGTATATCGGCCGCCGTGGTGACTTGTATTCTTGTTTTCAAGTACCTGTTGCCGCGTCTTCCTGTCGCCATGTTCGCCGTGGTCGGGGGCATTGCGGCAAGTTATGCCTACGACTTCGCCGGGCACGGCATCGCGGTCGTGGGCCCGGTTGCCGGTGGCCTGCCTGCGCTGCGTTTTCCGCTTGCCACCTGGGAGCAGACGCTGGACCTCGTACCCGTGGCCGCATCCTGTTTCGTGATGATCATTGCGCAAAGCGTCGCGGCGGGCCGCGTGTTTGCGGAGCGCTATCACGAGCCGGTCGACGCCGATGCGGACATCCTGGGAATAGCGGCGGCCAACGCGGTGGCTGCCGTGAGCGGCGCGTTCGTGGTGAACGGCAGTCCGACCCAGACCGCCATGGCGGATCGCGCGGGCGCACGCAGCCAGTTCGCCCAAGTGGTATTTGCGGTGGTGGTCGGCGTGGTGTTGCTGTTCTTCAGCAAGTGGCTGCAGTATCTTCCGCACTGCGTGCTGGCGGGCATTGTGTTCACGATCGCGATCGGGTTGATCGACTTCAAGAGCCTTTACGCCATCCGGCGTGAGAGCCCGGGTGAACTCACGCTGGCACTTGTCACGGCGCTGGCGGTGGTAGTGATTGGCGTTGAGGACGGGATCCTGCTGGCGGTCGCGTTGTCGTTGCTGCGTCATGTGCGCCATAGCTATCATCCGCACACCATGATGCTTGCGCCCACTCCGGCGCTTGGCGGACGCTGGGCGCCCGTGCCAGCCACGCCAGGTATCGACACGGCTCCCGGGCTGATTGTCTATCGGTTTGGCGCCGACCTGTTTTTCGCGAACGATCATTTTTTTGTCGACGACGTGCGCCACGTGATCGACCACGCGCCCACGCCTGTCCATTGGTTCATTATCGATGCAAGCGCTATCACGGACCTTGATTATTCGGCGGCCCGTACGCTCGGTGAATTCTGCGAGGGTCTGAAGCAGCGCGGTATCAACGTGCTGTTTGCGCGCGTCAATCAATACCTGCGATCCGATATGGACCGCCACGGAATCACCACTGTGCTGGGAGAATCGCACATCTTCGAAACGCTGCATCAGGCGCTTGTAGCGGCCGGGTTCGATCCGTCTGCGGCATCGAGTACGCATTGAACGTGCCCCGGGAGCATCCCCGGGCAGGGCATGCAATATCGCTCACCCGATCCTGTCCATCGTTGCCTGGAACAATGCGGATTGCGGGTTCACCAGTTCGTTCACCAGGTTGAAGTGGTTGGTTATGGGTGTTCTCGACCAGCCGCACGGGCAAGCCGTGCTCTTCAAGCAGTCCATGGAAATACAGCGTCTGATGCTTGAACCCGGTGGGTTCAAGACCTCCCGCGCACGGCATCCGGATCGGGATACGGCATAAGTTCCGAGTGGAGCGCGTTCGGCTGCGTGTGACGACGGGGGGAAGGGGGGCAGCAGAAGAAGTCTTATCGGTGTAGCGAAGAAAGGACTAAAGTTTTAAATCGGCGAGTCGTTATGATGTCCTCGCACGACGTGATAACGGGGTCGCCGCTTTTGGATGGCCTTCTTCTAACTTGACGGAAAGTTCCATGCGCCTCTTGCTCGCCATTTTCTTACCCTGGCTCCAGTTCTTCACGATTGGCCGGCCGTTCGCCGGGATCATTTGCCTCGTGCTGCAAATCACGCTTATCGGCTGGATTCCCGCGGCAATCTGGTCAGTCTACGCACTCAGCGAATACAAGACCGACCGAAAAATCGCACGGGCGGTGGCTGGCCGGTAAGCGAGGTCTGCCGGGCGTGCGGGAGTGATGGTTACAGGCTGCACGCGTGGCCGGTGCCGCGTTCAGCGTTGTGACTAATCACGTGGCCGATCGGCTCGTGGTTGAAGCGGATGTCCTGGGAAAGAGCCGCTCAGGGGCCGCACAACCGGTGAGTAATCAAGGCCGCCGCATCGGCTACGGAACATTGAGTGGTATTGATGCGAATGTCGGGGGTGGCCGGTTCTTCATAGGGGGAATCGACACCCGTGAAATTCTTGATCGCTCCCAGTCTTGCCAGCTTATAAAGCCCTTTGGGATCGCGTCTTTCTGCAACAGCGACGGGTACATGCACATGTACTTCCATGAACCTGTGAGGTCCGGCAATCGCTCGTGCCAGTTCCCGGTCGGCGGCAAAGGGGGAGATGGCGCAGACCAACACCAGCAGACCGGCGTCAGCCATCAGTCGGCTGACTTCGCCTGCGCGCCTGATGTTTTCATGCCGATGTTCGTTGGAAAAACCGAGATCCCGGCATAGCCCGGTGCGCAGCGTGTCCCCATCCAATAGAAAAGTGTGTTTGCCGCTTCTATGGAGCCTCAGTTCCACGGCGCTCGCGATGGTCGATTTTCCAGCCGCGGAGAGCCCCGTGAACCAGACGATGCCGGGAGTTTGTCGAAGCGACTCAGCCCGGTCCCTCGCACTCACTGAAAAGGCATGGGGATAAATGGGCGGTGTGCTATCGATTGGCAGGTCCATTTAACCTCCGCGCCGGTGCGCATAAGATGGCTTCAATAGCGCTACGGTTCTGATAGTTTGGTGGCAAGCGAGAGTTTCCATTGTGTACAACATGTGCCCGGACGAACATTGATAAAACGCCAGGCTGATTTGATAGATAGTCTAGTTGGATGCCGCGGCAGGCGTGTTACAGCAAGGGCCACAACCCTTACGCGTCTTTACTGGAAGCAGTTTGTTGAAAACCGGTTGAGGGTTTTAACCATGACGGCGTGGTCCCGTGGTCCCGTGGTCCCGTGCGACAAGAGCAGCTGCTTGAAAAACTTCACGACTTCACACTCAATTCGTCCTGACTCAGGAACCGGATCGTTATAAAACTCCGATGTCGTGTTACCGCCGTTTACGAACACAGCCTTGCTGGATACCGGCTCTTCTTCACTTGGTCCTGCCAGGCGCCGCTGAAGTATTACGGTGTGTTGCGAAGGGAAATTAAAAAAAGACCGCGGGATCTATTCATACATTAGCATCTCGGCCATTGTCATCAAGCGATGCCGGCCCTCAGCGGCATGTGCCAAACGCACGCCATTGCTTGGCTCGAGATTACTTATGCAAAAAACAGCGCCAGCAGCGTCCCCGATATTCATTCACTCACTATTTCGGGCCGGTAGCACGTACCTCTTCAATAAATTTCGTTATACAGATGAATTATATTGTTACCAGGAACCATGCAATGAAGCGCTCATCGATCTGGATAGTCATCCTGATGGATTTCTAAAACCTCCGGACTATGACAGCCGCATGCTGAGGCATCCAACGCTTACGGCACCGTATTTTTACGAGTATTACTGTATCCGGGATCGTCTGAAAGGTCTGTTCAGAAAATCCTTCAGCTACGAGGAATATTTCACGGGACCAAGACTTCCAGATGCGCAAAGGAAGTATTTTTCCACCTTGATTGAAGCAGCGCCAAAACGACCATTGCTGCAGTTCTGCCGCAGTGCGGGGCGCATGGAAGCACTCAAGCAGGAATTCGGAGGTGTTCACATCCATCTCTGGAGAGAGCCGCGTGGCCAGTGGTGGTCCTATAAAATTTCCGACTATTTCGATGCCACTACCCAGGCGACCTATAACGCATTCCAGTTACCCGAAGTCCTGACGAAAATCCGGATGCTCGCCAGCATCCACAGTTTCCGAGGACGTTCCGTCAACAGGGAGATCGCCTTTTACCGGAGTCATCCAACAGGTTCACGGGACAGCTATCTCGCGTTCTTCGGCATGTGGCTTTATTCGTTCATTGAGTGCGAACGGTACGCGTCCGAAACAATTTGCATCAACAAGCTCAACAACGTTGACTACCGTACGCGAGTCACGCATGCATTGTCGCTTGCAGGCGTTGACGGATTGGAATTCAGCGATGCGAAGCTGGCAAACACAATATTGTCAGAAACAGAGGTGTCATTTTACGAAAATATCGAAAACGAGGTTGCGCAGATGTTCTGTGAATGTGGTTACGCACGATCGGAAGTCATGGCAGCCCTTGGCGCCGGAAGGGCTGTCATGCCTCCTACTTCGGATGCGCTCGCGGATACTTTGCGAAACGAGATCGCCCGGCTACGAGCGCTGGCGTTTGCGCATTGGGACTCGCACACGGCGAGCGAATGTCAGATCTTCCCCAGAGTGTCGTCGACATGGCGGGGCTTGATGCAGCGTTTGAAGCGATACTCCGGGCAAATATTATTACAAAGTAAAACTGATGATCGTGGATGAAAAACGACCGTGAAAAAGTGACTGCATTCCAGATAGCGGCCTTTCAGCCAATATGATGAACACCTCAGCACCTTGCAGCGCGGTTGGAGAGCGGCCCAAGCGCGTTGCGTTTGTCATGTCGAATGCGATTGGCGACACGTTGGTGTCAATGGTCAGATCCGCGCGCGCATGCAACCAGGACATCCACGTGAACCACTTCCGTCGCATAACTATCCGCTTGAAGTAGATCCTGGCTGGCATGTTGACAAAAACCCTCTTTTCGATGGCGCCGTTGTTGTTCTTCGGCATGGCGGCGTGGGATGGATCGCGTATGCCTTTCCTAAGCCCAGCCTCGCGAAGCTGAACGATGTGCTGTCGGCCCAGGTGTCCCATTCGTTTGACATGAGCTCCATACCTGGCTGAAGTGCTGTGCCGGATAACCCATGACGCCGGCTGGAAAACGGCGGTCTTGATAAAGCGATGCCGGTTGCTTCATCTCGCCATCTTACGTAACCGGCTTGACAACCTGGCAATGCCGGTCGGTCTGCGCGCTCAGCGGAGACAGGACGGACCAAAAAATTGCACGAGCGGTCGCCGGCCCGGCAGGCGAGGCGAGGTCTGAGGGCATGCCGGACCGCACGTTTGGTCTAAGCGGGTTCAGCAAACTCCGGAGCGACTGCCTATACTATTCGCGTTGTTACGAGCCACGTTGTTGGTCAGCGACGCGCACCCAGCTTGATCGCATCCGCATCCTTCCGGTGCCGGCACCTGTAGCCGGACCGCATCGGCATCCTGATGAGCGTATCTGCGACGTGACCGACTTCTCCCTGTTCCCACAGTCAGGAGATTCCCGCCGTGCACGATCAATCATCCCCAACCCGTTTCATCGACGAAACTGTCGGCCCTAAAACCGCCGCACCCGCCCGGCACGCGCGTACGCAATCGATCGAACCCGTCACTATTGCCGTCGAGCTTTCTATCAACGGCAGAAATTACGCGCTAATGCTGGATCCTCGCACCACGCTGCTGGACGCGTTGCGTGAGCACCTGCACCTGACCGGCACGAAGAAAGGCTGCGATCACGGCCAGTGCGGCGCCTGCACCGTCCACGTGAACGGACGCCGCGTGAATGCGTGCCTGTGTCTCGCCGCCAACCATGCGGGCGACGAGGTCACGACCATTGAAGGCATTGGCAGCTCCAGTGCGATGCATCCCATGCAGGCCTCGTTCGTCGAGTGCGACGGTTATCAATGCGGCTACTGTACGTCCGGGCAGATCATGTCCGCGCTTGCCTTGCTCGAAGAGCCGGTCGGCCCCTCCGATGCCGACGTTCGCGAAGCCATGAGCGGTAACCTGTGCCGCTGCGGCGCCTATCAGAACATTGTTGCCGCGATCCAGGTCGTGCGCGGCAAAGCCTGAGGAGCGCCGACATGGAACTGTTCCAGCTTTCCCGCGCGAACGACGTGCAGGACGCGATCAAGGCAGGCGCTGCGTCACATACCGCACAGCAGGGCGCCGACGTGCGTTTCCTGGCAGGCGGCACGACGCTGCTTGACCTGATGAAACTGAACGTCGAGCGGCCGGGCCGCGTGATCGATATCAGCCGCCTGCCACTGAATGGCGTCGACGCTCTACCAGATGGCGACGTGAAGATTGGCGCCACCGTGCGCAATGCCGATCTCGCGCACCATGCGCTGATTCGCGATGCGTACCCGGTGCTGTCGCAGGCGTTGCTGGCCGGGGCGTCGGCGCAACTGCGCAACATGGCGACGACGGGCGGCAATCTGTTGCAACGCACACGGTGCGTGTATTTCCGCGATACCGCCATGGCTTGCAACAAGCGTGAACCCGGCTCGGGGTGCGCTGCAATCAGCGGTTTCAACCGGACCCTGGCGATCCTCGGCGTAAGCGATGCGTGCATTGCCAGCAATCCATCAGACATGAACGTGGCGCTCATGGCGCTCGAAGCGGTAGTTCATATCCAGGGAACGCGGGGCGCGCGCAGTGTCGCCATCGACGATTTCTTCCTGTTGCCCGGCACCACGCCGGAGCGCGAAACAGTGCTTGAACCCGGCGATCTCATCACACATGTCACTTTGCCGCCGCCGGCGGAAGGTGGCCGGTCGCTCTATTCGAAGCTGCGCGACCGGGCCTCGTACGAGTTCGCGCTGGCGTCGGCGGCGGTGGTTGTCACGGTGACCGGCCGCCGCGTCAGCCACGCGCGTATTGCGTTGGGCGGCGTGGGCACGAAGCCGTGGCGCTCGCGCGAGGCCGAGGCTGCGCTCATTGGCGCACCGCCGGATACGGCGACCTTCAGACGCGCCGCAGCGGACGCACTTGCCGGCGCCCGGCCGCAAAGCGGCAACGGCTTCAAGGTCGAACTGGCGCAACGCTGTCTGGTCCACGCACTGACGCTCGCGACGAGCGCCGCCTGATCTCGCCGAAAGGAATTCACCCATGTCTACTGTGCAAGATTCCCTGCATGCGGTCATCGGCCGGCCGCACTCGCGCATTGACGGACCGCTGAAGGTCAGCGGCGAAGCAACCTACACGTCGGACGTCGACCTGCCGGGCCTGCTGCATGCGGTCCCGGTGAGCAGCACTATTGCCAGCGGCAAGCTGGTCTCCCTCGAATTCGCCGCGGCGGAATCCATGCCCGGTGTGCACGCGGTATTGCATCGCGGCAACATTGGCCGTTTCTACCGGATCTCCGGCAATTCAATCGATACCGGCTACGTTGACGAGGCACGTCCGCCGTTCGAGGACGACATCATTCGCTATTACGGCCAGTACGTTGCGCTCGTAATAGCGGATACGTTCGAAGCCGCGACGGCGGCGGCCGCCGCCGTCAAGGTTGGTTATGAAACCTCCGCGCACGATGTGAGCAGCACGCTGTCAAGCGATGCGGAACAGAAGGTTGAAAGCGAGCGCGGCGACGCCGCGAGCGCTTTCGACAACGCGCCCGTCAAGCTCGACGAAAGCTATGTGACGCCGGTCGAGACGCATAACCCGATCGAGCTTCATGCGACCGTCGCACACTGGGATGGAGATAGTTATACGTTCTACGAAACATCTCAGGCCATCTCGAACCATCAGGGCACGCTGATGCAGATGCTCGGCCTGCCGAAAGAAAAGGTGCGGGTCATCTCGCGTTACCTGGGTTCGGGCTTCGGCGGCAAGCTGTGGATGTGGCCGCATTCGCTGCTCGCCGCCGCTGCGTCGCGCCACACAGGGCGCCCGGTGAAGCTCGTGTTGAGCCGCAAGATGATGTTCCAGAACGTCGGGCATCGACCGCTGACGCAGCAACGCGTGCGTCTTGGCGCGAACGCCGACGGCACGCTCACCTCCATCCGCCATGACTACCTGAACCACAGGTCGATCCTCGACGCGTATTCCGAAAACTGCGGTGAAGCCACGCCGCTGTTGTACAGCACGCCGAACCTGCGCGTGAGCTCGGGCACCGTGCCGCGCAACGTCGGCTCGCCTACGGCCATGCGCGGACCCGGCGCGGTGCCGGGACTCTTTGCGCTTGAATCGGCCATGGACGAGCTTGGCTTCAAACTGGGTATCGATCCGGTGGAGCTGCGTATCAGGAACGAACCGCGCGTTGATGAAAGCAACGGCCTGCCGTTCTCATCGCGTCACCTGGTGGAGTGCTTGCGCACGGGCGCGGACAAGTTCGGCTGGGCGCAGCGCACACCCGGTATTGGTTCCATGACGCGTGAGGGCCTGACACTGGGCTGGGGCGTGGGGGCTTGCAGTTGGCTGGGGCTCAGGTTCTCGGCCGAAGCCACGGTCGACCTCCGCGAGGACGGAACGGCGAGGGTGGTATGCGGCACACAGGATATCGGCACCGGCACTTACACCGTCCTCGCGCAACTCGTGGCGGCGCAAACGGGGCTGCCGCTGGACAAGATAGAGGTTGGTCTCGGCGATACCGCTCTGCCGCCCGGACCGATATCCGGCGGATCGGCTGCAACCGCTTCGGTGATTCCAGCCGTTTTCGACGCCGCTCGCGCGGCGATCGGCACCGTGCTCGCACGCGCTGCGGCGGTGTTCGGATCACCGTTCGAGGGCGCCGGCGCGGACACGCTGGCGTTCAGTGAGGGCCGGGTGCATCGCAAGGGTGAAACGCCGGCAAGCGGCGTGCCGTTCGGCGACATACTGGCCGCGGCAAAGATGCACGCGGCATCGGGAAGCGGCCGTGCGGTGGGCGGTTTCGATGACCCGTTGAAGAAGAAGTTCTCCATCCATTCGTACGGCGTGCATTTCGCCGAGGTCACGTGGCAACCGGAGATCGCGCAACTGCGCGTGAGCCGCGTGGTCACCGTGATCGATGCGGGGCGCATCCTCAACCTGAAGGCCGGGCGCAACCAGATTGAAGGGGCGATCGTCATGGGGGTGGGCATGGCGCTGTTCGAGCATACGAGCTATGACGAACGGACCGGCGCACCGATCAACAGCAATCTCGCCGATTACATCATGGCGTCGAATGCGGACACGCCCGCGCTGGACGTCACGTTCCTGGACCATCCCGATACGATCTTCAACGAGCTGGGTGCGCGGGGTATTGCCGAGATTGGTCTGGCGGGGATAGCACCGGCGATTACCAGCGCGGTTCATCACGCGACAGGGGTACGGGTCCGGCGGCTGCCGGTGATGATCGAGGATTTGCTGGTTTGAGGTGGCGGGCGGGCCTGCGTGGCCCGCCCGGAATGTACTTACGTCCGCGCCGGCCTGACTGGATCATCTGGACACGCTCCAGAATGGTGCAATTTATGCAATTGATAGCCCGACTGGACCGCGTAGTTTAAAAAGCAAACCGGTCTGCTTAACAAGCACGCCCCGAGCGATCCCTGTTCCTTGATATCAACGTGCGGCGAATAGGACCAGAAAACAACATTTGGTGATATTCGTAGTATTGAACTAGTTGTTTTTTTGGAATAGATTAACTTCGGCTCGCGTTCTCCACGAAAGTTGTTGCCAGACATTTTCAGTGCGAGCTTGAGACCGCGAGCTTGCTTGCGGTCTCACCCCATTACAGTGTTTTGACGATAGTTTTTCATTTTGTTTATT
The DNA here is from genome assembly GCF_001544555.2 of Caballeronia udeis. Taxonomy (GTDB): domain Bacteria; phylum Pseudomonadota; class Gammaproteobacteria; order Burkholderiales; family Burkholderiaceae; genus Caballeronia; species Caballeronia udeis. Next base: position 184,431 of record NZ_FCOK02000006.1, read on the forward strand.
ATCAATCTATTTAGGCATACAAATAAAATACCTTAACGAATCAAAGGGCCGGATATCTTCTAATACTTGAAAACGAAAAACCTTTCCCGTGTCTGAGCGTGGAGAAAGAGATGAAGAAGAGTGCACTAAGCGTAATCTCGTTGGCGCTCCTTGGTGTGGCAGGCGGAGTGCGGGCGCAGTCCAGCGTTACCCTGTATGGAACAATCGACGCGGGCGTCGGTTATGTGAAAACCAGTCAAGGCGCGCGATGGGGTTTTATCGACGGGACTTTGTCGGGTGATCGCTGGGGTTTGAAGGGTTCGGAAGATCTCGGCGGCGGCATGAAAGCAATCTTTGATTTGGAAAATGGCTTTGATGTCGGCACGGGGCAGTTAGGCCAGGGCGGCCGCGAATTCGGGCGTCAGGCATTTGTCGGTTTGTCGGGTAACAGCTGGGGCACGTTGACGCTCGGGCGGCAATACGACCCACTGGTTGATATGGTTCAGCCGCTGACGGCTGACAATTATTTCGGGAGTATTTTCGCGACACCGGGTGACGTGGACAACTACGACAATAGCCTGCGTGTATCCAATGCCGTGAAATACGTCTCGCCCAACTATTCGGGCTTGCAGTTCGAGGGACTGTACGCGTTCAGCGGTCTGGCCGGCCGCACGGGGCAGGGGTACACCTACAGCGGGGCAATCACCTACAACAATGGGCCGCTTGGTATTGCGGCGGGTTATTTCCTCGCCACGAACCCCAGCCCGACTGCGGGCGCATTTCGCGACGGCTGGGACCCGACTTCATCGTCAGACGCAATCTTCGACGGAGCGATCAACAACGGTTACGCAACCGCCAAATCGCTGGGCATTGCCCGTGCGGGTATTCAGTATGCGCTGGGTCCGGTAACCGTCGGCGGCTCTTACAGCAATGCGCAGTATAAAAACGACGGCGATTCAACCTTCACGAGCACCGAGAAGTACAACGTTGGCAATGCGTTCGTCAACTACCAGGCGACCCCGGCCATGCTGTTCGCCGTAGGCTACTCGTTTGAGAAGGCGAGCGGGAACACGTCGGCCACGTATAACCAGGCCAGCCTTGGCGCGGACTATTCATTGTCCAAGCGTACCGATCTTTATGCGGTCGGCGCGTATCAGCACGCCAGCGGTACGCAGCTCAATCCGGACGGCACGACGTCGCCGGCGCAGGCTTCGATCGGCTCGTATGGTTTCAACGGCACCGCCAGCCAGGAAATGTTCATCCTTGGCATGCGTCATAAGTTCTGAGGGGCGTTGTTGACAGTTGTCCTGAATCCCCTGGGCAACAGTTATCGGCATCAGGTTCATACGCGAAGGCGCTCAGAAATCCAATTGCGTCAGGACTTGACGCATCGTCGTCGCACGAAGCGCTGTTGTTGTGTGACAGCGCCGGCATTTGGTCAGCTCAGACGAACACCGGCCATGCACGATTCAATGGTTGATGGTCTCGAGCGACAGCCCCCTGGTGGAAGGTCCGAGCAGGATCATGCAGATCGCCACAAGCATGGACATGCCGACAAAGACCGCGACGCCGGTCACGCCATACCCGTGCAGCAGAATGCCGATCGCGAGCCCGGCAAAGGCCGCGGAAATGCGGCTCCACGAATAGACAAAGCCGATCGCACGGGCACGCACGCGGGTCGGATAGAGCTCGGCCTGATAGCCGTGGTAGGCATAGGACATGATGTTCGCAGCCAGCGTGAACAATACGCCGAGCACGATCAGAAGCCATGGAGCGGAGACCTGGGAAAATATTGCAATGACGACGCCCATCGTGATGAGACCGCCGCAGATCTGGGTCTTCCGTTCGAGCCTGTCGGCGAACAGCATACCCAGCAGCGGACCAAAGGGATTGGCAATCGCAATGACGAATGCATATCCCAGGCTTGCCGTGACGTGGATGCCGCGGTGGATCAACAGCGTCGGCACCCAGGCAGCGAAGCCATAGAAGCCGATCACTTGCGCCATGTTGAAGATCGACAGGATGATCGTCCGGCGCCGGTAACCGGGCGCGAAGATTTCCTTGAGCGAACCACGGCCTTCTCTCTCGGGTGCGACCGCTTTGGGCGGCGGCAGGCTGATGCCTTTCTCTGCGACAACCCGCCGTTCAATGTCTGCAACGATAGCCTCGGCTTCTTCTATCCGGCCATGACGCGCGAGCCAACGCGGGCTCTCCGGAATATGACGGCGCAAGATCCAGACGACCACGGCGCCGACCGACCCGATCAGGATGACCACCCGCCAATAATCAAGGCCGAGCGGCTGCGTCCCGTTCAATGCATACGCAAGAAACGCGACCACCGGCACGACGGCAAAGGTGATGAACTGGTTCATCGCATACGCGCGGCCGCGCTCCTGACTGGGGATCAGCTCGGAGATGTACGTGTCGATCGTGACCAGTTCGACGCCAATACCAATGCCCGCGACAAAGCGCCAGATATCGAGCGCGAATCCGGAGTGCTGGAATGCCATGATCACGGTACAGACCATGTACCAGAGTAATGAGTACGTGAAGATCAGGCGCCGTCCAAAGCGGTCTGCCACATAACCCAGTACCAGGGTGCCGACCCACAGTCCCGCGAAGGTGGCAAAAACGAACGTGCCGAAACCCGCGACTGCGAGCGGCTGAAGGGCAGCAAAGAAACCCAGCGATTCCGGTTTGAACAGCCCGGACTGGATCATGCCGGGCGCGACGTAGCCCGTGAAGAAGAGGTCATAGAACTCGAACACACCACCAAGCGAGATCAGGATCACCATGGTCCAGACGGTGCGCGAGGGGGGCAGCCGATCAAGCCGTGCTGCAATTTCCGCTGCTTTCTCGCTGGACATGTAAGCCTCTTATTTTTGAAAGAACTGTAAAGTCGATCGCGACGCCCGTTGCTTCTTGTCGCGGAAGTTCGGTAACAGCATGCCGGCACTAAAGGCGGCATTGCAAAATCCAAAGGATGCAAACGACGCCCCGTGTTTCCCGACGATTGCCTGTCTTTGAATCGCCTCGATCCAGCCGAAGGAAATACGGCCGTAGCGGGACCCTCCGCAATCTCGCACATCACCACGATATTCAGCAATGCGGGGGAATACCAACGCACCGTGTGTGATTGACGTGAGATGCCTAGCGTTGAATTTCTCAGTCACATCGATTCAATGCTTTGAGACGGCTGCGCTCAAGTGAATCCGCGAGTGAATCCTTTAGCGATCGATGTGAACGCACAGGTTCCCGCTAGCCGCCAGGATGTATCCGCGGGCCGGTATCGACAAGCGTTGCTTCTCCTAAGGAGGCGGTTGGCGCAAAGAGTTCACACACTCGCCTCAGGACTTCCGCGCTTGTCAGATCGCTTGTCAGATCATGCCTGTGCGAGCATCATCTAGCCTGAATTTATCCAGTTTCCGGACCGGGCGGGCAGCGGGGCGGTTGGCTTCAGAGTGGCTCTATTGACTGCTTGCAGCAATGAGCCAGTTTGAGTTCTCTTGCCTTGACGAAGCGAGCGCAAGCGGCCTTGCGCAACCGGACCATATCGACAGGAGATAATCAAATGAATGTGTCAATCTCGCGACGGGCTCTCATGGTTCTAGCCGGTGCCATGTGCGCAGGGGCAATAAGCTTTGCACAGGCAGCACCGGTCACGTTCACGGTGCCGCTCACCGGTGCGCAGCAGGTGCCGCCTGTCCAGACCTCGGGTAGCGGCAGCGCCAACATCTCTTACGATCCCGACACGCGGGTCGTCACCTGGGCAATCACCTTCAGCGGACTGTCCAGTGACGCGACCATGGCGCATTTCCATGGTCCCGCGGCGTCCGGCAAGAACGCACCGGTGAAAGTCTGGCTGTCAGAGAAAGGCGCCGCCGCCACCAGCCCGCTCAACGGCACCGCGACGCTGTCACCGGCGGACGCGCAGGAGTTTGTCGCGGGTCAGATGTATGTCAACGTGCACACCAAGGATCATCCCGCCGGTGAAATCCGCGGTCAGGTCGTGCCGCCCAAGAGCAACTGACACGGACTGAAACCGCGCTCAGAGATACATCGCGAGAAGCGTTGTTGCCGCGACGCTGACGGCCAGCAAAAGCAGCGCCAGCAGTGCTGATGCCGGCCGTGCCGCGCCGATCTGCTCCGGCAGGAGCTTGCGTCCGGTGAGCATGGGGCGCAGCAGGTTGTGACCCTTGGCGATCGCGTATAACGCGATCGCCAGCACGTGCAGCGCCACGGCTGCGAGCAATGCGTCCCACAGGATCGTGTGCAGCGCTGTGATGGCGTTGGCGATCGACGCGGGAACCCATTGAGTCAACGGCCCGTCGTCCGCCACGTCGTTGTTGACGTAAAGCCCGCTCAGCGTCTCGCCCAGCAGCAAAGCCAGCAGTAGCAGCACCATCCATCCGCCCGCCGCATTGTGGCCCACCTGCAGGTCGGCTTCGCGGCGGAACACGTGGCGCAGATGCTGCCATGCAGCGGGGGGGGCGCGCAGAAAACCGCGGAATCGCGCGGTCTCGCTGCCGAAGAAACCCCACAGCAAGCGGAACAGCACCAGTGCCAGCAGTGCCTCGCCAATCCGCACGTGCCAGTCCATCCAGTTCAGCCTCGAGGTTACATAGGCGGCAGCCAGCAGCACGACCACCAGCCAGTGGAACAGCCTCGTTGGCATGTCCCAGACGAGCACCGCGCGACGACCGGATTGCGTCTGTGCGGTGACGGGTCCATCAGCATCCATGTGCCGGTCCTCGAATGCGCTGCTCATCCGATAGCGACAGAAGGGCATTCACTGTATTGCTGGCCATGTTCGTTTTCGTCTCATCGCCTTTGTGCCGGCTTGTCATTCGTAGATGCGGCCGGCGGCTTGCACGGATGGGACGCCGGCATCATCTTCGTCAGCCATGCGTTCCATCTTCACTCAACGCAGCGCGCCGTCGGTTCCATGAGTGGCGTGTTCCGCGCGTGGCTGCGTGAGCGCACTGACCACTACGAACACAATGATATTCAAAGCCAGCGCGAGGAAGCCGATATTGATGTCCTTCGCCGAATCGGGGAGAAAGGGAAACATCTGTCCGATGCTCAGGTGCAGGGTCGTGGTCACCACGACAACCGCCACGCCCGCAATAATCCCGCCCATGGCGCCCTGTTTCGTCGCGCGGCTCTTGTGCATCAGGCTCGCGATCAACGCAGGAAACAACTGTGTCACGAAGCTATAGCCCATCAGCAGCAGCGCGACGATCGTGTTGCCGCCCTGCAGCGTGAACCAGATCGCGACGAGTGCGACGACCGGCACGAGCCAGCGCGCGAGCCTGCCGACAAACGCATCGGAGGCCTGACGGTTCATCGCACCTCTATAAACGTCGTTCGCGAGCAGGGTGGACGCCGAGGTCAGGATCATCGAGCCCGGGACGAGCGCCGTCAGCACGCCGGCAGCGCCGATCACACCGACGATCCAGGGATCGAAACTCTGGATGGACAGCCGGAACAACGACAGGTCAATGTCGCCGCCCTTCAGGCCCGGCACCTTGAGCGTTGCTGCAAATCCCACGAAGAACACGAACAGCAGGATCAGTTGATAGATGGGCAGGATGATTGCATTGCGCCGGAAGATCCGTTCGTCGCGAGCCGTATAAACCGAACCGAAGGTATGCGGCCACATGAAGAAACCGAGGGCCGTCAGCAGCACCGTGGACTGGAACCACGACACGCTCGACCCCTTCGCCGGGAAGGTGAGGAAGCCGGGCTTGGCGGCATCGATCGCATGGAACATCGGGCCAATCCCGCCGTAAAGGTGATAGGGCAGGTAGATGCCCAGCGCCAGTACCACGCTCAGGATCAGGATGTCTTTCACCACGGAATTCCACGCCGAGCCCCGTACGCCCGACAGGATCACGTAGGCCGTGACCACCAGCGCGCCGATCCAGACAGCGACTGTTGGCGATATCACGCCATACGAAGCTGTGGCCACAATGATGCCGAGCCCCTTGAGTTGCAGTACGAGATAGGGAATCAGCGCGACCACGCCGACCACGGCGACCAGGACGCCGAGCGCGGGGCTGTCGTACTTGCGCGCGAAGTAATGTGGCTGCGAGACGAGCCGGTGTTTCTTCGCGTAGCGCCAGATTGGCGGCAGCATCCAGTACGAGAGGATGTAGGCGAGGGTTCCGTACGCGAGAATGTAGTAGACGGGTGCGCCCTTGCCATAAGCGAAGCCGCTGCCGCCGAGAAAAGTGAACGTCGTGTAGATTTCTCCGGCCATCAGGAGAAACACGAACGCCGTGCCGAAACTGCGGCCGCCGACAGTCCATTGCTCGAGATTCATGTCGTGACCGCGCCGCGCGCGCACGCCAAGATAGAGCGCCAATACCGTCACAGCAATAATGATAACCAGGGCGCTGCTCATGATCGAGACTCCGCGGCTTCGTTGACCGCCTGGCGGTTGGTCGGATCCAGCCGATAGATGATGCCCATGATGATCGCACTCAACACGATCCAGATCACGATCCACGCGAGCACGAACGGCATGCCGAGGACTAGAGGTTCCACCTGATTGACGAACGGGACACCGATGAGAATACCAATGAACGGTAGCGCGGCCATGATTCGAAAAAGCATGACGAATAACCCCCAGAGCTGTGTGTCTTGCGTGTCAGACACGTTTTTGTCCCGCTGACTCTATGCTTTATTCGTTGATTGGCAAAGTCGATCAAAAAAGTGTAGGTATTTTGAAAGATCTGGAATCGGGGAATTTCACCGTGGGCGATGCGCCTGTCTGAGCGCCTTCACACTGCGTTGTCGGAAATGCATCGTCGGCCTTTATAAATCGAACTTTGGCTTGGGAAATCGCAGCAAGAAAAATATATCAGTGATCCGAAATAAATTGATTGCCGCAGTACCGGAAAGAATCCGATTCACGCAGGCCTGCAAAGATCGGCGTCGTCGACAATCAATCCGCCAACAGTCCATCCATTGGAATGGCTGGTGTCCGTCCTGCAATCAAGTCCGCCGTGATGCGAGCCGAACCGTGCGACATGGTCCAGCCTATATGGCCGTGACCCGTATTCAAATAGAGATTGCGATACTTCTTGCGGCCAAAAAACGGCAAGTTGGTTGGCGTCATCGGCCTCAGCCCGGCCCACATCTCCGCACGATCGTAGTTCCCGCCAGCAGGATAGAGCTCCTGTGTCACGCGCTTCATGAACGCGAAGTCGGACGGCTTGTGACTGGTATCGAAGCCGGCGAATTCGGCTGTCGCGGTGACCCGGATCCGGTCGCCGAATCGCGAGACTGCGACCAGATTATGCTCGTCGACCGCCGCAACATTCGGGGGCGATGGCTGTCCCTCTATCGGAATGGTGAGGGAGTATCCCTTGATGGGATAGATCGGAAGATTAACGCCAATCTGACGGCTCAGGACCGGGCTGTAGCTGCCGAGGGCCAGCACGTACGCGTCGCCTTTGATCAAGCCTTTACTAGTTGCGATGCCCGTCACGTCCTGACCCGAGGTTTCAAAGCCGTTGATGGTGGTATCCGTCAGGATCGTGCCGCCCCGCGCGAGAATTTTTTCTGCAAGGGCGCGAGTGAACTTCGCGGAGTCTCCGGTCTCATCAGTCGGACAGTGGATAGCGCCCGCTATCTTGTCTTTTGCGGTGGCAAGCGACGGATCGAGCTCGACGACCTGGTTGCGGTCAAGGACCGTAATGAGCTGCCCGTCGGATTCGAGCAGCTTCATGTGTGCGACGCCACGGTCCAGCGCTTCCTGGCTCCGGTGAAAATATAGAATGCCACGGGCGTTCCGATCGTAATCAACGGGGTCTTCAGCGATCACCTCCTGCAAGATCTTCTGCGAGTAAGCAGCCAGACGATGCTTGAGCAGGGTGTTACGGCGCGCTTTTTCCGCGGTGCACTCCATCAGGAACAACCACGACCAGCTATACAGCCGGGGGTCGGCGGAGAACCTGAACCGGAGCGCCTGATCTTTCAGCACCAGGGACTTGAGCAAGGTCATTGGCGCTTTGGGCGAAGACCAGACAAAAGAGTGTCCGGGTGCGATCATTCCGGCGTTGCCCCAACTGGTTTCACCAGCGACCACGGGCTGCCGTTCGATGATCACGACCTCATGGCTGTCCTTCTGTAGCTGGTACGCCGTTGTCACACCGACCACGCCGCCGCCGAGCACGATAACTTTCATGATGTCCTTGATCTCATTGCTGCCAGGGCACAGGCGTTCACCTGATGCGCCCGCTGTCTCGGGCTTCCCGCATTTCCATGGCTGATCTTATCCCTGAAACGAGTTTGATCCAATAAAGTGTCGACACCAATGTAGATAAACAAAAAAACAAATGCAACGGCACCGTTTGGCTGCAACGCAGCAAATCCTGCTCGGGCGGACTTGTAAACGCTCAGGTGAAACCACCATTTGCAACATCTAATTTTGATCTGATAGTGTCGACACTGATGTCGTACAGATGCGTTCGATTCACATGGGACGAGGGCGTCGTCAGCGTGCTGTTCCTGCGATATCTCACGGCGATAAGTGACGATAAGTGGCGGCCGCGGCCGCGATCTGCCTAACCAGGACATTCTTCAAATGGACACTTTGGACAGTACCGGCGAATACCATCGGTTCGGGTTTTGCTTCGACAATGGGATCTCGCATCGGGCGGCAATCGGCCTGGTCGTGCTGGCAACGGACCATACGATCGAATACGAATGGCGCAAGATGCTCACCCTCGATGGCGTCGGATTCTACGAAAGCAGGATCTTGAATTCCGCCGACATAAGTCCGGAAACGCTCGCGCAAATGGACGGTCTCATTGCACCGGGTGTCGCGGTGATCCGGCCAGGCGAACGCCTTGATGTAGTGGCTTTCGGCTGCACATCGGCCTCGATGGTTCTCGGGGAAGAAAAGATCTTCGAACGAATCAGGGAAGCCCGCCCCAACGTCGCCTGCACGACGCCTATCACAGCCTCTCGCATTGGACTGAATGCGTTGGGCACACGGCGCATTGCCCTGCTTACGCCGTACGTGCAAAAGATCAATGAATCGATGCGCGACTATCTTGGCGCGCGCGGTATTGACGTAGTGCAAATGGGCTCCTTCGAGCATGCGAATGACAACGAGGTTGCACGTATTGACGCCGCATCGGTTCGAGACGCGGTGATCGCGCTCGGCCGGCACGAGGAGGTGGACGCAGTCTTTGTGTCGTGTACTTCCTTGAGGCTGGTTGATGATGTTGTGAACATTGAGAAGGTGCTCGGAAAACCAGTCATGTCGAGCAATCACGCCATGGCCTGGCACGCTCTGCGTCTGGCTGGCGTGAACGACCGGCTCCCTCAGTTCGGAAAACTTTTCACCGTTTAGATCTTGCGGATTTGCACGCTGCATGGAGGGTTCGATCAAGCGCGTATTCGAAGGACACGCTGCTTGAGTGGATGTATCGGTATGCGCGCAGGCGCGCCTCGTTGACGGCGCATCCGAAATCCACAAAATGGTCATTGCCCGCTCCTTGCTCGAGCGCGGCGACGATGCCTGGGACAGGAAAGAGCAATCCGCGGCGGCGAAATCCGCAGCCAGGAGTGAACGTGGCACTGCGCAAAGTTACCCTCGATGACAAATACGCGTTCGATACTGGACGCATCTTCCTGACCGGCGTGCAGGCCCTGGTGCGGCTGCCTTTGATGCAGCGGCGCCGTGACGCGGCCAACGGGCTTCACACTGCCGGCTACATTTCCGGATACCGTGGCTCTCCGCTCGGCACGTACGATGCGGAACTGGGCAAGGCGAAGAAATTTCTCTCCGATGCCAATGTTGTCTTCGTTCCCGGTATCAATGAAGACCTTGCTGCTACTGCGGTATGGGGCACGCAACAGGCCGAGACCGACGGGGAAGGTAAGTACGACGGAGTATTTTCGATCTGGTATGGCAAGGGTCCGGGTGTCGACCGAAGCGGTGATGCGTTCAGACATGCGAACCTCGCTGGCAGTTCGAAAAACGGCGGCGTCCTGGTCCTGATGGGCGACGACCACACGTGCGAGTCGTCCACCACCTGTCACCAATCCGAATTTGCGCTGCTCGACGCGTCCATCCCTATCCTGAGTCCAAGCGGGGTACAGGAGATTCTTGACTATGGACTGCTCGGATGGGCATTGTCGCGATACTCCGGTTGCTGGGTCGGCTTGAAATGCGTCAAGGACACGGCGGATGCATCGGCTGTTATCGATGTGAATCCTGAGCGTGTCGTGCCCGTGCTTCCGGAGCATGTCGACATGCCGCCCGGAGGCCTTAACCTCCGGCAACCAGACACTCCTCAAGATCAGGAGTTCCGGTTGCACAACTTCAAGCTGGATGCGGTGCGCGCATTCCTGCGTGCGAACCGGCTCGATAAAGTCACGCTGGGAAATCGCGGTGCCCGGATTGGCATTGTCACGCACGGCAAGAGCTACCTCGACGTCCTGCAGGCGGTTGACGATCTCAATCTCGGCGAGACCGAACTTACCGCAATGGGCGTGGCGATCTACAAGGTTGCGTGTACGTGGCCGCTGGAGCCCGAGGGCTTGCGGGAGTTTGCGGATGGCCTGGATCTTTTGATGGTGGTGGAGGAAAAGCGCAGCCTTCTCGAATTCCAGATCAAGGACATTCTCTACCGCGCGCCCAACGCGCCGGTAGTCATCGGCAAGCACGATGAAAAGGGCAAGAAACTGTTTCCGGTCGAGATGTCGCTGAACTCGGTGCAGATAGCCATTGCATTGGGAGAACGGCTTGCGAGTTTTTCCGCCGACGAGAAGATTGCTGATCGTGTAGCTATACTTAGTGATTTGAGCCACAAGGAATTCGCACCAGAACCAATGCTTCGCAGCTTCTACTTCTGCAGCGGATGCCCGCACAATTCTTCGACGGTTATTCCGGAGGGCAGCAAGGCGTACGCGGGGATCGGGTGCAGCTGGATGGCGCAGACAATGGAGCGCAGCACGCTCGGCTACACGCAGATGGGTGCGGAAGGGATGGCCTGGGTGGGAGAGGCACCGTTCTCGAAACGCGCTCACATGTTCCAGAATATGGGCGACGGGACCTATTTCCATTCCGGTCTGTTGTCCATTCGCGCCGCGCTCGCGGCGAACACGAACATCACGTTCAAGGTCCTGTATAACGACGCGGTTGCGATGACCGGTGGCCAACGCCACGACGGTCAACTCAGTCCCGTGACGATCACCACGCAGGTTCACGCTGAAGGTGTCAGGCGCATTGCGGTCGTGTCCGATGACCCGTCGAAATATCCGGCCAATGCCGGTTGGGCGACCGGCGTGACGATTCATCACCGCTCCGAACTTGAGAAGGTGCAGCGGGAACTGCGGGACATTGCCGGTGTGACCGTGCTGGTCTACGACCAGACGTGTGCTGCGGAAAAGCGCCGGCGGCGCAAGCGCCAACAGTTTCCGGATCCCGCAAAACGGCTGGTGATCAACGATCTCGTTTGCGAAGGATGCGGCGACTGCGGCGTGAAATCGAACTGCGTATCGCTTGTCCCGCTCGAGACCGAGTTTGGCCGCAAGCGCGAGATCGACCAGTCTTCCTGCAACAAGGACTACTCATGCAACAACGGTTTCTGTCCGAGCTTCGTGACCATTCACGGCGGGAAACTTCGTAAGGCTGGAGCGGTGAAACCGGACGCGGGCCTTTTCCCCGCGCTTGGCGAACCCGAAATCCCATCGCTTGAAAACGGGATCTTCTCGATCATCGTGACAGGGGTTGGCGGAACAGGCGTGGTGACCATCGGGGCGATCCTCGGAATGGCTGCGCACTTCGAAGGGAAGGGCTGCGGCATCCTCGACATGGCAGGGCTTGCGCAGAAGGGCGGCTCCGTGTGGTCGCATCTTCGCTTTGGGAAAGACCCTGCTGCGATCAAATCGATCCGGATTGCGACGGGCGGTGCAGATGTGGTGCTTGGCTTTGACATGGTGGTCGCAGCCAGCCGCAAGACGTTGTCGACGACTCGCCACGGTGTCACGCGGATGCTGGTCAACACGCACGAAGTCATGACGGGTGAATTTACGCGGCACCCGGATTTAAAGTTCCCCGCCTCGGATTTGCGCACGAGCCTGACTGATGCGGTTGGCAGCGATCAAGTCGAGTTCGTCGATGCGACCAGGTATGCATTGGGCCTCTTCGGCGACACCATGGCCGGCAACATGTTCATGCTCGGTTACGCGTATCAGCGGGGCTTGATTCCGATTGGGGCCGACGCCATTCATGCCGCGATCGAGCTCAATGGCGCAGCCGTGGCCTCGAACAAGGATGCATTTCTGTGGGGGCGCCGTACTGCTCTTTCTCCGCACGCGGCAGAGAAAATCATTGAGGCGGCGAAACAGTCGAGAGAGTCCTTAAGGATCTCGACGACGCTTGACGAGATCATCGAGCGTCGCGTGAAGTTCCTGACCGGCTACCAGAATGCAGCTTACGGGGAGCGTTATGGTTCGCTTGTTGGCAAGGTCCGCGACTGGGAGCGCATTGTCTCGCCACGAAAAGACACGGTGACCCGCGCTGTGGCCGAGGTCTATTTCAAACTGATGGCGTACAAGGACGAATACGAAGTGGCCCGGCTGCACTCGTCGAAAGAATTTATCGAGAGCATGAAGGCGCAGTTTGAAGGTGACTTCAAGATTGCCTTCAATCTGGCGCCGCCGTTGTTGGCGCGCAGGGACGAACAGACTGGCGAACCCGTCAAGCGGGAGTTCGGCGCGTGGATGTTGCCCGCATTCAGGGTGCTCTCAAAACTGAAAGTCCTCCGCGCAACGCCGTTCGATATTTTCGGCTATACCGCTGAGCGCAGGATGGAGCGCGGTTTGATCACCCGATATGAAGAGACCGTCGATCAGATCGTGACGCACGGTACCGTCCGCAATCACCACGCTGCTCTGCGCGCTGCTTCGATCGCCGGGAAGATACGCGGCTACGGGCATGTCAAGGAGCGAAACTTTCGGGCGCTGGATGAGGAGTGGCGCAGTGCTGTCGCGCAACTGTCCGGCCATGCCGTCATCGAATTAAAGCAGGTGGCCTGAGTGCGGTTATTCACTATCGGATCCCGTTCATCATGACATTTCGATTTGAACTCGCCGACAAGCTTGTCCTGGTGACCGGCGCATTCAGCGGGCTGGGACTCCAGTTTTCCAGAACGCTCGCCGCAGAAGGCTGCCGAGTGGCAATGTGCGGCCGGCGCATCGATCTGGGCCGCGCCCTTGCAGGTATGCAGCCTGGTTTGTGACGCTTATCGCGAAAAGAGCTTGACGACGCCTGCGTCAACCACCTTCGCGATTTCTTCCATTCGCCAGGTGATGTGCGTTTCCGTCAGTTCGCGGCAACGCTCCACGTCGCGCGCCTCAATGGCGTCAAGAATGTCCAGATGCTCCGAGAACGCATCGTGACCGCGTTGCTCCAGGTCGACCCATCGTACGAAGTGGATGCGGGCGTTGATGCCGTATAACGCACGGACCATTTCGTTGTTCCCGGACAGGGCGACCAGCCGGACGTGGAATTCCTCATCCCTGCTGGTGAGTTCCGCTGCCGGCGCTTGCACCTTGCTCTTCATGACATCCTTCCAGAACTTCCGGAGTGCACGAATGTCCTTCAGATCCGCTCGCTCTACCGCAAGCAGAACAGCCGAAGACTCAATGCTGCGCCGTAGCTCGAAAAGATCAAAGATGTCCTGACGATGCAGCTCCCTTACGAAGAAACCGCGATTTGGAACGAAGTGCAGCAGATTTTCAGCGACCAGGCGATTGAGCGCCTCGCGCAGGGGTGTTCGGCTGACGTCGAACTTCGCTGCAAGCTCAAGTTCATTGACGCGTTCGCCCGGGCGGATGGTGTACAGAACCGCCATCTCCTTCAATTGCTCGTAGAGGTCGTTGACTGTAATCCCCGCCCGTTTTGGAGCGGTGGTTTCGCGCACACGCGGACGCCTTTCTCGAACCAGTGATGAATAGTTTGCCATGTCTCGGGTGTCCTTCGGGGTGCTCACAGCGTCCCCAGACCAATATGATAGCGCGCTGCCGTTATAGCTTTTGTGGGCGCTCGCCACAAACAAATGTGGTCAGTCCCGGCAGCGGCCGGCAAAGAGTTCTTCCGCCGTCGAGCACTACAAAGGCGCTGCAGGAGCACTACAACGCTGCCCTTTGCCGGAGTAAAGAATACACGCCTGTCGACAATAAGGCGACGCATTTGGGTCGTCGGTTGCGCTGTCACGTCAGGGAAGCGGCTGGGCAAATCAGGCACGTGGCTCGATCAGTGCGATATCACCCAAGGTGGAACGAACTGGAACACGAGGGTAATGCCTGCCAGCACCGGCGTAAGCAACAGGCTGTGAGGAAAGGTGCGAGCGAAAACAAGCCCTTCCTTGTCGCGAAGTTCGGTCGTTGACACACCGATCGAAAGGTTTTGCGGCGAGATGATTTTCCCATCACCCCACCGGATGAGTTGCTCCCTTCACAGTGAGTTTGCACTTAAAGGGGCTGTCATTTGAGTCCCCCGACAGACCGGCCTTACCCCATGCGCGAATTTACCGTGGCGACGCCTGACGACCACAGATTAGTGGTTGGGCAGACAATTGCGCAAGGACAGACGTAAGTAGAGCGTAGCGAGGACCCGCCAGATGCGAATGACCTCGCGTCTTCATGCGTCCAACCATCCAGGCCGGATTCAGCGTGCTGCCGAACCATCGGGTAACCCGTACGAGTCCAGCATGTCGAGGCTCAATCGCAAGACTTCGGCCGGCGCTTCGCAGCGTCCTGCGAAATCTTTCTGGTACGCCTTGAAGCTTGGAAGCTCGGTGACGACCGCCGAATCGTCAGCGGCGAGATTCATGAAGACATGAATGAACTCGCGGCCGTTTCTAAAGAGCGCATAGGCTGCGCGTTCGGGCGCTGTAGCCCGAAGCTCATCGAACACAGCCCGCGAGAGCGCTTCGTTTTCCGCTATCTGTTCAGGTTTGATGGTGTAGCGCACCAAGGTCAGTCGTTGCATGATATTTTCCTTTCACGGTTCCGGCGCCGGTGTGCGCCGATAAACGTAAAGACGACAGCGACAAGCAAAAGGATGCGCAGTTACAAGAATTTTTGTAGAGCCGCATCCTTTTCGGCAGCCGGAACGTCTATCCGATATCGGCGTGTTGGATTAATCGGAGGGTTGCGCTTTGGATTCGGACGGACTGACTCAATTGATGGCGGCAATGCGCCCGCGTTTGCACCGGTATTGCACGCGTATGCTGGGCTCCGCTTTCGACGGCGAAGATGTCGTCCAGGAGGCGCTGTTCAATGCGGCCGCGGCATTTCCGGCCGCCGGCGAGATCCTGCGCCCGGAAAGCTGGCTGCTGGGTATTGCTCATAACGCGGCGCTGGACGCGCTGCGCCGTCGCAAGCGGCAAGGCCTTGTAGAGTCCGACGAAGCACTGGCGAATCTGGCGGACCACGCGGCCCAGGCCGATGTCAGAGTGGCTGCTGCTGCGAGCCTCGCCATGTTCCTGCATTTGTCCATCCTCCAGCGCTCATGCGTGGTGCTCGCGGATGTGCTCGGCTATTCGCTAACGGAAACGGCCGCGATTCTCTGCCTCAGCGTTCCCGCGGTCAAGGCCGCGCTGCACCGGGGGCGCGGCCGGCTCAAGGAACTGGTCGACGTTTCCGACGTTGCGCTGCCGCGCTTGGCCAATGCCGATCGTGAGCGGTTGCTCGCTTACGCCGGGCGCTTTAACGCCCGCGACTTCGACGCATTGCGCGATCTGCTTTCCGAGGAAGTCCGCCTCGACCTCGTGAGTCGAACGCGTCTCTCGGGGCGCAAGGACGTCTCGATCTACTTCACACGTTATGCAGCGGCGCCCAGTTGTTCGCTCGCCTTGGGCTGGGCGGAGCATCGTCCTGTCCTGCTGGTCACCGACCCGATGGTGGCCGCCGCCGGCGTCGCGTATGTCATCCTGCTGGACTGGGCCGACGACCGTATTGTCGCGATCCGCGACTTCCGGTTCGCACCTTATGTCATGGAAAGTCTCGCCGTACAGCGGTTGTAACGAGCGATGCGTGACGAGCGATGCGTGGCCGGGAGTTCCGACAGGGTCGCAAGCCCGGGATTTGCACATCGTGTCAATGGCCTGTCGCCGGTCGTGCGGAATCTGGTGGATCGGGTAACGGGTGATGCTTCGGCATCACTTCATCCGTTGCGAACGATCGGAAGTAATCTTCACTGAGCTCACTCAAAATCCCTCCGTGCTCCAAGCAAAGGCCGTGCTCTTTGCGCTGTTGTGCCGTCGAAAATTAACGGCTTCCATTATTCGTGTTTTCCGACAGATGAATTCGGATCGTCTTTCTTTATTCATTACGCCGACACCCCTAGGATTCACCCCATGCCTCGGAACCGGGAGACGCCTATTGCGCCGCTCGTGTATCGCATGAACCTTAGGGAATCTTATTGATGCGCCAGCGTTCCACGAATGCTTCTCCGACAGCGCCGCGGTCCGCGCGCGGCAAAGCCCTTGTTCTCATCGCGGTGATTCTGGCCTGCGTTAGCCTGCCTTTAAGTCTTTCGGCAGGGCCCGCCGCGCAAACCTTCATCAGCCGTGACCTCGCGGGAGGGACCGTTGCTCTTTCCTGGATCACCAATGCGTTCATGCTCGCCTGCGGCAGTACGCTGATGGTGGCGGGCGCGCTTGCCGATCACTATGGCCGCAAGAAAATCTTCTTCGCCGGCATGTTGGTCATGACGATTGTTTCGCTTCTGATGCCGTTCGCACCCAGCGTTTTGTGGCTCGACTTCCTTCGCGTTCCGCATGGCCTTGCGGCTGCCTGTTCTTATGCCGGCGGCGTGTCAATGCTGGCCCAGGAATTTGAAGGCCCGGCGCGCGTCAGGATTTTCAGTCTTATTGGCATTGCGTTTGGCGCAGGTCTCGCCTTCGGTCCGACTCTGGCCGGCATGCTGATCGCTTTTTCCAGTTGGCATGCGGTCTTTCTCAGTAGTGCGCTGATCAGTTTTATCGCGCTGATACTGTGCATTTTCTACATGAGGGACAGCAAGAATTCTGCGGCGCATGGTCTCGACTGGGCAGGTGCCGGCACCTTCACCCTCATGCTGACGCTCTTCACCTTCGCCGTGGTTGAAGCCCCGGTGCATGGATGGACAAGCTCGCTTGTCCTGGGACTCCTTGTGGCGAGCGCGCTGGTGCTGGTCCTTTTTGTTGTGATCGAGATGAAAGTCTTGAATCCCATGCTCGATCTCAGCCTGTTCCGCTATCCGCGCTTTGTGGGCGCCCAGCTTCTGCCGCTCGCGACCGCGTATTCCTACATTGCGTTGCTCGTCATTCTGCCGCTGCGTTTTATCGGGATTGAAGGGCTCAATGCGCTGGATGCCGGGATACTGATGCTTTATTTTTCAGCGCCGCTGCTCTTTGTCCCGTTCCTTTCGGCAATGCTTACCCGATTCATTCCGGTTGGCATCCTCTCTGGTCTGGGCATGCTCATCTCGGTCGCCGGGCTCTTTCTGCTCACCCAGGTGCCACTCGGAGATCATGGCATCCTGATGCGCGTGGACCTGCTTCTGATAGGCCTGGGCGCGGCCATCCCATGGGGCTTGATGGATAACCTTGCCGTCAGTGTCGTCCCTAGCGACAAAGCCGGGATGGCTGTCGGTATCTTCGGCGCGTTGCGGGTCTCGATCGATAGCACGGCCATGGCCATTGTGGGTTCATTGCTGGCGTTTTTCGCCCAGCAAACCCTGACCGACATCAGGCCTGATCAGAATCCGGATACCCTGGCGTCAGGTGCGGCGCAACTTGCCGCCGGAACGCTGGCGAACGCCGGATCGATCCTTTCGGGCTTCGATCATGCGCACCTTCTCCTCGCCTATGATCTTGCGTTCAAAAAGCTTCTCTGGGTCGCGATCATCCTGACCTTGGTGGCAGCCGTTCTGGTCTTTGCGCTGCTCGGGCGGGTTCGCTCCGACCACGGAGAAGTTGCAAAAGATGATGCAAAGGAGAACGAAGCGCGTCCCGAGGTATCTGTGCCGTTAGCAGAAGAGCAGGTTTAACGCGGCAATGCCGGATCGATGCTGACCGAACGCGAATTGCTCAACCGCCAATGCGATAGCGCCTGGCGGTTTTTTCCCCTGATTAACCTAGCGCGTTGCGCGCCACACGACACGCGGCCAGGTCCCATGCCGCGCATCCGACGCTCTTGAAGAAAACCGGTGCATCGGGGCTGAGCTGACCTTGGATCGCTTGTGCCAAAGAACCGGCGCGGGTCCAGTCAAAGCCGGCCTGAATCAAGTCTCCCGCCTCGTGCTTTGCACCCACCGGGTCGTCAAGAACCACGAAGCTGCCATCAACGACCTCTTTGCTGATTTCGACGGCGTCCGGAGTGAATGCGCCCACGCCGATGACTAACCCGAACTTTGACTCGATCACAAACATAAGCCATTGATTTCACGCTGTTATGCGTGCGAGCGCAGGATAGCTACTGGG
>NZ_FCOK02000007.1 GCF_001544555.2 Caballeronia udeis
ACTTGCCTTCAACCGGCACGTTCATTTGCTTCGATGTCGCCGTGACCGTGCTTTTGGCCGTGTCGACCTGGGCTTGAGCGGCGCTGGTGAATAGAGCGGTGGCGGCGCAAGCCGCTAATAACCATCGGTACAAGGGTGTTTGCATATCAGGCTTAGGATCGTAATCGATGCAGCATGGTATGCGAGCAGATATGCGGCGGATAGCCACACGGCAGGAACAGATTGTTCTACGGGTGAAGATAATGGAGGAATGGGCAACACGGACTCAGTCGGCGCCAGGTCAAACCAACGCACAAAAAAAGCGCAGCGCCAAAGGATCACCCGACAATCCCTTCGCACTGCGCATCACCATCACCGCCCCCAAACAGGGGCCGGTGATCAATACAACACGTTCTTCGCCACCGGCTGATCAATATTGCCTTTATCGACCATGACCACGCCCGTATCGACAAACTTCGGCGGCGACTTCTTCTCAATCACGCCAATCACCGTCTGAATGCCCTTGTAGCCCATCTGATACGAGCCTTGCACTGCTATAGCTTGGATCGTTCCGTCCTTCACGAAGTTCTGCAGATCCGCATTGCCGTCGAATCCAACCGCAATCACCTTGCCGGCCTTGCCCGACTGCGCCAGCGCGCGGCCCATCCCTACGGCCGTCGGCTCGTTCGCCCCAAAAATTCCTTTCAGGTCCGGGTTGGCGGCAAGCACGTCGGTCGTCTGGTTAAGTGCATTCGCCATTTGCGACTGCGAGTAGAACGGTCCGACCACCTGCAACTTCGAATGCGCCGCCAGATACTTGCGGAACCCGCCCACGCGCCCCACTTCGGACCCTGCGCCGGCCACATACGACATCAACGCAATCTTGCCCGTCTGCCCCACCCGCGCGATCAGCGCCTGAGCGCACATCTCGCCGGCCTTTTCGTTGTCGGTGGAGAGGAAAGCCTGGTAATACGGCTTGCCCGAATCGGACAGCGCCGAATCAATGATCACCACCGGAATATGCGCTTCCCATGCCTTCTTCACGGCGGGCACCAGCGCGTCCGGGTCCGACGCCGCCAGCACGATCCCCGCGACTTTCCGGTTCACCGCATTCTCGACCATGTTCACTTCGGCGGCTATGTCGGATTCGGCGGCCGGGCCCTGGAAGGTCATCGTGTAACCCTTCTCGGAAGCCAGGGCAGCGGTCGCGCCCTTGTTGACGTTCTGCCAGTAATTCGAATCGGCGCTCTTCACGATCACGGCAATCTCGCCGCCCGCCGCAAACGCGCTGCTCGCAGCGACTGCAAGCACAGCGGTAAACATCGCCTTCGTAGTCAGTTTCATGTCTCGCTCCTGTTGATTTTGTAAGACCCCGTGGGCCCCTCTTGCTCTCTTCTACATCGCGAACGCTCCAGGCGCGTTCGATGAAACTCATCTCCGGTTCCGGATC
Source organism: Caballeronia udeis (assembly GCF_001544555.2). Lineage (GTDB taxonomy): Bacteria > Pseudomonadota > Gammaproteobacteria > Burkholderiales > Burkholderiaceae > Caballeronia > Caballeronia udeis. The sequence goes on from NZ_FCOK02000007.1 coordinate 1,430, forward strand.
TGGTCAATCCACACCGTCCCCAAGATAACCAGGCCGATGATGATCTGCTGGATGAAACTCGATACCCCGTTCATGTTCAGTCCATTGCGCAAAATACCGATCACGAACGCGCCAATTGCCGTGCCGGAGATCGTGCCGACGCCGCCCATCAGCGACGTCCCGCCAATCACCGCGCTCGCGATGGCATCGAGTTCGTACATCACGCCTTCATTCGGCTGCGCCGTCACCAGCCGCGACATCAGCACGCATCCGGTCAGCCCCGCGAGCGCGCCGGACAGCACATAGGTGAACAGCTTCACGCGATTCACGTTCACGCCGGACAGCCGCGCCGCTTCCGCGTTCGACCCGACCGCGTAGATGTGCCGCCCAAGCGAGGTGCGGCTGAGCATGATGGCGACCAGCACCGCCAGCACGACCATGATGATCACGGGATACGGAATGCCGGGAAACACGATGTCGGGAAAACCGTCCGAGCCCATGCGGACCACGCGAAAAAGCGAGCCGTTGCCGAGTTCGGCGAAGGAATCGCCAAGCCCCGAGACTGGCCGAGCACCCGTGATCTGCAAGGCCACGCCGCGTGCGACAAGCATCATGCCCAGCGTGGCAATGAACGGCGGCAAGCCCATGCGCGTCACGAACAAGCCGTTGAACGCGCCGCAGATCGCACCCACGATCACGCCGCCGAGCATGCCTATGGGCACGGGCACGCCGGCTTTCACGAGCAACGCGGCGGCCACGCCTGATAGCGCGAGCACCGACCCGACCGACAAGTCGATACCGCCGGTAATGATCACGCACGTCGCGCCGAGCCCGAGATAAGCGATGGACGTCACCTGCAACGCGACAGTCATGCCGTTGCCGAGTGACATGAACGCGTTGCTGGTCGCAGAGAACACGACCACGAGCATCACCAGGCTTCCCAGCGCCGCGAACTTCTGGATCAGGTCCTTGCGGCGTTCCCGGGCGCGGGCACGGTCGGCGTGCGCCGGGTCGGTAGTCATCTCAAGCATGGGCGATCCGTCCTGATGCGTAGTGCATGATTTCTTCCTGATTGGTTTTGCGGGTCTCGAGCACGCCCGCTATCCGGCCTTCATGAAACACGGCCACGCGGTCCGTCATGCCCATGATTTCGGGCAGCTCCGAACTGATCAATACAACGCCAATGCCCTGCGCCGCGAGCCGGTCCATGAGTTCGTAGATCGCGTATTTCGCACCGACGTCGATGCCGCGCGTGGGTTCATCGAAGAACAGGATCTTCGATTCGCGGAACAGCCATTTGCTGATGACGACTTTCTGCTGATTGCCGCCCGAGAGATTGCGTGTGATCTGGTTCACGCCCGGGGTACGAATCCCAAGCGCATCGATATATTTGCGCGCAACCTTCGCCTCCTCCTCGAAGCGGATAAAACCGCCCGCGCCTGACACGGCTTCCACGTTCGCGAGCGTGATGTTCTTCGCGACCGTCATCTGCAGCGCGAGGCCATTGCCCTTGCGGTCCTCCGAGAGATACGCAATGCCGTTGCGGATCGCGTCGATAGGCGAATGGATCGAGAGCCGCCTACCTTGCAACTGGACTTCACCCGCCTCGACCGGATCGGCCCCGAACACGGCGCGCGCAACCTCAGTGCGCCCCGAGCCCATCAGTCCCGCAAACCCCAGGATTTCCCCGCGACGCAACTCGAAGCTCACCGGTCCGAACACATCGCGGCGCGTGAGGCCGCTCACGCTCAGCAGCACGTCATCCGTCGGCTGCGATTTGCGTTCGGGAAAGACATCGTCCAGATCCCGGCCGACCATATGCGACACCACTTGCTCGATGGTGGTGGCGGCGAAGTCATCGGTGGAAATGGTGCGGCCGTCGCGCAGCACAGTGACGCGATCGGCAATCTCGGCGAGCTCGTCCAGCCGATGCGAGATATAGACAATGCCCACGCCCGCCTGCCGCAACTCCTTGATGATCCGGAACAAATGCACGGTCTCGGATTCAGTCAGCGACGACGTGGGTTCATCCATGATCAAGAGCCGCGCGTTGAGCGACAGCGCCTTCGCAATCTCGATCATCTGCTGCTGCGCGACCGACAACGACCCAACCAGCGTGCGCGGCTTCAGCGACAGGCCAATGCGATCAAGAGCCGCCTGCGAATCGGCGGCGAGCCGCACCCGGTCGATGAAAATCCCGCGCTTCGGCTCCCGCGCCAGAAAGATGTTTTCCGCGATGGACAGATGCGGGATCAGGTTCAGTTCCTGGTGAATGATCGCGATGCCCGCTGCCTGCGCCTCGAGCGTGGACGCGAAGTGGTGCTCGCGGCCGTCGATGTAGATTTCGCCCTCGTCCGGCCGGTATTGGCCGCTGACGATCTTCATGAGCGTCGACTTGCCCGCGCCGTTTTCACCGCAAATGGCATGCACCTCGCCCGCGCGGACGTCGAAGCTGACGTTTTGCAGCGCGATCACGCCAGGGAAGCGCTTGCCGACGCTGTTCAGGCGCAGCAGGGGCTCGTCCGGCATCGCCTGTGGGCGCGCGGAAGGCTGCATGCGCTGTTGGGCTGCCACGTTCATCGCTGGGCCTCGTCGACTCGTATGAGCATTTGCACCGGCGTTGTCTCCTCGGCAGGGTCACGGGTCGTGGGGGCTGGCGCCGATCATTGTTCAGGCACCAAAGTGGTCAAGCCAATTTTATGTTTCCGCATCTGGCCTTACCTGTTGCGAATGATAATGGCGTTATGCCTACTCTGGAATCGCGGTATTTACCCTTATATTCATTGGCATGCCGGTCGAGCGATGCTGAAAGCAATTGGTCAAGCCACCTTACTGGTCAAGCCACCTTACACTCGGATCCCGGCACGATGCCCCTACTCCCCATGACGACATCTGTAAAACTGGTTGAAACGCGACGGCTGTATCAAACCATCGCCGATCAGATCAACACGCTGATCCGCCACGGCAGTTTCCCGGCGGGTGCACGCCTGCCGCCCGAGCGTGAGCTGGCGCAGCAACTGGGCGTGTCGCGGCCATCGCTGCGGGAGGCGTTGATCGCGCTCGAAATTCGTGGGCAGGTCGAGATCCGGATGGGCTCAGGCGTGTACGTCTGCGACGGCGGTACCGAGGAACCGCCGTTGACCTCCATGGGCGAAAGCCCTACCGAGTTGATGCAGGCGCGTGCGGCCATTGAAGGATGCGTGATCGTGCTGGCTTGCACGCGGCTGACGCCGGACGGAATGGCACGGCTGCAAAAGAGCGTGGAGTCGATGCGTGAACTGATCGCGGCAGGACGCTCGCCGCTGGAACCCGACCGGCAGTTCCATATGACGCTGGCTGAAATTGCGGGAAATTCAGTGCTGACCCGGCTGGTCGGCGAGTTATTCGATGGCCGCAACGACCCGATCGCCGCCAAGGTGAGCGGACTCGCGGAAAACATCACGACATGGGGCGTCGCGCTCTCCGAGCACGAACGGATCTTGAGGACGCTGGAAGCCCGCGATCCGATCGCCGCACAGGCCGCCATGCGGTCGCATCTGAAGGCGTCGGAAGAACGCTGGGTGGGCGGCGTTTGACTGCTTGAAGCGCGGCCCAAGCTTTCAATCGAATCTCCGCGCACCTTCCCGGCATCCTCCAGCCCTGGAAAATCAGCCCGACGACTCACCAAAGCATGGAGAGCGCGCAGAGGTGCAGTCGCAATCTGCGAAAACGGATTGAGACATGTTATTGAGAATAATTCTCGTGTAAAAGTTTACGATGCGCGGGGCATCGCCGTCCTTCACGGGCGGTCGCCGTTCCGAACGATGCTGCGTAAAAACATGGGCAAAGACAGCAGGAATGTCCGTGCCTTCATCACGCCTTCACCATGCAAACGGCCCGCTTGAAGCGGGCCGTGGATGACGAAAAACGTGCTGCGGGAAACAGGAATCTGGAAGCCGAAGCGAGGTGAAGATCAAACGAGCGGACGTTTGAACGCGCCCGTCTGCAGCCCTTGCGCACTGTGTCACTTCCAATTCGCCGCTTCCATTACTGCCGCTTGGACGCCTCCTTCTTCAGTTTCTTCGCCTCTTTCTTTTCTTTCGGCGATTTGACAGCGACCTTCTTCTCGGTTTTCTTCGCGTCCTGGCTCTTACTCATGATGTGCTCCGTGGTTGACCTTGCATTATTGCCCGAGCCGTTACGCTTTGGAACATGAGCGACATAAAAATCCATCGCCGGAACCGGCTGCACGACTCGAGGCTAAAACAAAAACAGTGCTAAAACGCTTAATCGATTTTCGAGCGCAGCTCTTGCGCGCTCACTCTCAACGCCTGGTAGCCGGACCGTGCGTGCTCAGGCAAATCCGGATCGCCGATAAGCGTGCCCAGCGTCTCGATCACGCTATAGAGAATGCCCTTGGCCGCGCCTGCGGCCATGGCGCCCGACGCGTAGGAATGATCGACGTGGCTGATGGCGGCATCGAAGTGGTCCTGTTCGGGGGGCTCGTTCACCGCGGGCTTGACCGGGTTCTCTGTCGAGTTGGGTTCCATGATGGTCGACCTCTTCTGGTTAATACTTCATGACTGCGACGTCTTGACTAAGACGTTGTTACTGCGGCGTTTTGTCGTGCACGACCATCAGCCGCCAGGTGTTAGTCGCTGATCGGCTGGATCATGTGCACACGACGCTCCGTCGCGGGTTCCCGAACCGGCGCGCCGCATTCAGTGAGCAGCTTGCGCAGTTCGAGGATGACCGGGAAAACCTCATGGTTATGATCGGCGCCTTGCCGGTCATGCGCTTCCTGCTCGCGCTCCACAATCCATCGATCTTCCTTGAAGATACGCTCGGTGAACCACACCAGCAACGGCCATGCTGCATCCAGGATGCCCGGTATTTTCGGCCGGCGGATGGACAGCAGGCCAAACGTCCGGTTGGTGCGCTGCTCGGCATCCAGGGGCACGTACGCGATCCACAGGTCCATCACCATCGTCTGGTCCTTGGTGCGGATCCGGAGCGTCTGGTACGGATACTCGGTGCGGATCGTCATCACGTCCTTGTTGTTCTCGTCGGGCTTCGTGCCGCGCTTCTGGCTGAACACCAGCGCCTCGCCGATGGGTTGCTTGCCCTCCTCGCGCGCGAACGTGTAGTTCACTTCCACCCAGTCGTCACCGCGGCTGCGACCGACCGATCGCGCCTTCATCTGGCCCATCTGCTTGCGATGCAGGAACTGATGGTTCATGTCCATCAGGTTCTCGTGCATGAAGCTGTAATGGCACTTCACTTCGCGCCCGAAGCGGCGGGTTTTGTAGGCTTTGTCGCCAACCGAACCGAGTGCGGGAAACGGCGTGGTCTCGGCGAGCAGCGGGTCGCCAGGGAAAATGAAAATCAGGCCGGCTTCTTCGCGGCACGGATACGAGCGCACGCCGTTCGGCAGGCGTTCGCGCCCGAGATACGGGACGTCGATACAGCGGCCGGTGCAGTCGTAGGTCCAGCCGTGATAACAGCAACGAATGGATTCGCCGTCGACCACGCCCGCATGCAACGGCACCTGCCGATGCGCGCAGCGGTCTTCAAGCGCGAACACCTTGCCGGTTTCCGTGCGCACGAGCACGACGGGGTCGCCCGCAAAACGAACGCCATGCGCCTTACCGCGTTTTACTTCCCGCGACCAGGCTACCGGGTACCAGTGATCGGGGTGGATATCGACACGGCGCAGATCGCGCGCCGGCGGTTGAATTTGTTGTGACGGAAGTTCGCCTGGAGCGACATCCTGTTGCAGCGCTACATGCATGTACGATGCCTCCGCTTGAGGGTATCGGCAAAAAAGGACCAAAAAACGGACGAAAAAGGTGCTTTGAGGAGACGTTGCAACCAAAGGCCTAACGCAGTCTACACGAGAGGACCATTGAGGCACGACACGGGTTGGCTGCGGGCATCGGAGGCGGGCTGGACGGGCCTGCGCAGGCGGTGCGGCGGCTTTTTGCGGCACTTCTCCGCTCGGCCGGAGCCCATTCTCATGATATTTTTGCAACGTCCTTTGCGAGCTCCCCTGCACCGTCCATCCACCGATGCGGAACCATTCAGGCGTGCTCCTGATCGAACCGCCCGGCGCTGGATCCGGCTGCCTGAATCTGTCCACTGAGTCTGTCCACTGAATCTGTCCACTGAGTCTGGCTACCTGAGTCCGGTGGCTTCAGCCTCGATACATCAGAATCGTCAGATGCCGGTGCGCCTGAATATGAGGCAGAAGTTGTTCGCGGGCATGGGCACGGCTTGTTCCATCCACAAGTCTGCGGCACGCCCGAGCTCCACCACGTCTTCCATATTCCGAACGCCCCAGGCGGGGTTGGTGGCACGAAGCTGGTTGTCGAAGGCTTCGTTGCTCGGGGCGGTATGCGCTCCGTCGCGCTTGTAGGGTCCGTACAAAAAGAGCACGCCGTCGCTTGCCAGGCGCTCGCGGGCCCCCTGGAAAAGCGCTTGGGCTGCCTCCCACGGCGCGATATGGATCATGTTGATGCATACGATTGCTGCAAGCGAATCCGGCACGTTCCAGGGCGTCGACCGGACATCCAGGGCGACCGGCGCGTTGAGGTTGGCGAGTGAAGCGTGCTTGCGCCAGGCTTCAATGGAGGCGCGCGAAGCAGCGTCGGGATCGCTCGGTTGCCAGGTGACGCCAGGCAGCGCGGCGGCGAAGTGGACGGCATGCTGCCCCGTGCCGCTCGCGATTTCCAGGACCACGCCGGCCTCGGGCAGGACACGGCTCAGTACCTCGAGAATAGGTCCGCGATTACGTTCGGCAGCAGGCGCCGAGCGGCGGAGGGTATCGGAATTATCGGCGTTGTCGGGGGTCACGGTGCGTTTCCAGATGAAGTGCTGGCGAGCGTATGCGCGCGATAGGCCGAGGTCAAGCAAAGCGCAGCCGGTAGCCTTGCGGCGAACACGAGGAAAAATGCCGATGATGACTGACGAATGACCAAGGACACGAGCCCGACCGGCCTGCCGATGAAGACGCACCCCTTAGAATGACGCTCCGGACACGCTGTCAGGACAGGAAGCAAGGTTGACCGGAGAAGGCGCGAATCCTGCTATCCCGGTGCGGCCTGCCGCCAAACCTGTGTATCCTGACGCACTGGTGGAAACCGCGAACGACCGCAGGACCGCTGCCGAATGGAAGGAAAAGAACCGAACGCGCCGCCTGCCCTCGAACGCCAATCGAACGCTGCACGCAATACCAACCGAACATCGCCCGACCCGGCGCGCCGCATCAATCCCGGCATCGAATAGCGGCCGCACCCGTCCATGCAATCCGAATGGAGCCTCCCATGCAACCCGATTCACCCGCCGGCAAGCCCGGACAGAGCCCGGAACCCTTGAGCGACGATCTCGTTGATTTCGCGAGCGAGGTCTTCGACGTAGCCCGCCGCGGCGACGCCGCCATGCTCGAAACCTTGCTGCATAAAGGCCTGCCGCCGAACCTGCGCAACGACAAGGGCGACACGCTCGTCATGCTCGCGAGCTATCACGGCCATGCCGATGCGGTGCGCGTGCTGCTCGAACACAAGGCGGATCCGGACCTGCGCAACGACAACGGCCAGACCCCGATTGCGGGCGCGGCGTTCAAGGGTTACAAGCCGGTTATCGAAACGTTGCTGGAACATGGCGCGGACGTGGAAGGGGCATCGCCGGACGGACGTACCGCGTTGATGATCGCGGCCATGTTCAACCGCCTGGAGATGGTTGAATTCCTGATCGAGAAAGGCGCGAACCCCGACGCGAAGGACGCGAACGGCTTCACCGCACGCGACGCCGCCGCGAAGATGGGCGCACCCGATACCGTCGCGCGGCTGGCGCAGGCGACCGGGGCGAAGTTGCGTCCACCGGGCGTTTGAGCGAAGCCGGACGACACGAGCGCAGCCGCTCTCGCGCGCCGGTCGTCCGATCCTTACGTTCCTGATCGCCCCTCCCCCAACCCCAAACGCCGTCGATAACCCGCGCGACGGCGCACGAATTTACTGAAGGCAGTCCCGCAACATGGAGCTCTTGTGATGAGTGGCGGTTTCCCGCTTCGAGCGTACGAGTGGCACTGGCGAACAGTGGCCCGGTCGCTTGCAATCCTCCTTGTCCTGGCGGTCATGTCGGGATGCAGCCTGTTCCCGGTTCAAGCACCCGCGCCGATCGTCGACTTGTCGACGCCGCAGCCGGCGAGCGAGCCGGAAGTCGTGGAGCCGGAAGAAGTACCTGCATCGGCGCCAGTCGCGACGCAACCCGCGGTCGAGCCCAAAGTGCCTCGCCCCGCGCCCAAACGCCGTGTGGTCGTGCCGAAAAAACCGCCGCCGCCTCCGCCGCCGCCCGTCGAGGAAAAGGCGCCGCCCACACCGCCGCCGCTGCTCACCACGCGCATCATGCAGCACGAGCAGATCCGCGGTTTGCTCGACAGCGAGATCCAGCGACCGGACGGCAAGGTGATCGGCCGCGCGGTGGACATGTACGCCGATGCCACCGGCAAACCGAAGATCATGATCGTGAACCTGTCGGGGTTCCTGGGCGTGGGAGACCGCAAGGTGACCTTCCCGTGGACCGCGTTCCGCTTCAATCCGGCCACGAAAAAAGCGCCCATCACGTTCGCACTGCCAACGCCCGGCAGCAACGGTGCGTCGAACGCGGCAAAGGCAAAAGCTCAGGATGCATCGGCGAGACCGGGCTCGGTCAACGACATTCCGCCGACGCTCGCTCAACTCATCGACTCCACTGTCCTGCAGAAAAACGGCGCGCGGATGGGCCGCGTAGTCGACGTACTGGTCGATGCCGATGCGCAACCCCAGGCGCTCGTGATCGATCTCTCCGATTCCCTCGCCGCCGACAAGCGGCAAGTCGCCGCGAACTGGCCCGACCTGCACGTGGTCTCGCGCAACAAGGTAACGCAATTGCAACTGGATTTCACCGACGCACAGATCAAAGCCGCCCCAACGTACTCGCCCGATCAGCCGATCAAGATCGTTTCGCCCGTCGTCCCGCCACCGGAACCTGCCGCGTCGCCTGAGCCAGCTTCGGCTGCGGCTGCGGCCTCCTCCGGCCCGGGATCGGGTGCGAAAGCCGGTGCGGCGGCCGTTGCGCGCCCCTCGAAACAATGAGGACGATCTGAAATATGGTAATTGCACGAAGTCTGCGCGCGCTCGATTGGCTGAACTTCTTTGTCGCGAATGTGCAGACCGGCTTTGGGCCGTTCATCGCTTCCTACCTCGCCGCGAACAAATGGACGCAAGGCGAGATCGGGCTGATGCTGAGCGTCGGAACGATCAGCGCGATGGCGAGCCAGCTGCCGGCCGGCGCGCTCGTCGATGCGTTGCGCAACAAGAAAGGCGCTGCTGCCGCCGCAATCATCGCGATCATCGTGAGTGCATTGCTGCTCGGCGCGAGCCCCACGTTTGTCGCCGTGTTCGCGGCCGAAGTGCTGCACGGCTTCGCGAGCTGCATGCTCGTGCCCGCCATGGCCGCGATCTCGCTCGCCCTCGTCTCGCGCGCCGATCTCGGCAACCGGCTTGGGCGCAATGCGCGCTGGGCATCAATCGGCAGTGCGCTCACCGCGGCGTTGATGGGCGTGTTCGGCGAGTACCTGTCGCTGCGGTCGGTGTTCTTCCTGACCGCGGCGCTGGCGTTGCCCGCGCTCGTCGCACTGAACATGATCCATCACGAGATGGCGCCCGTCGTGCCGCGCATGAAAAAGGCCGCGGCGAAAGCAGGGGCAAGCATTGCTGAAGCGGTAAGCGCGGTCGGAGAACGGCCCGAAAGCCTGCGTGACCTGGTGCGCGATCCGCGGCTCCTGACCTTCGCGGCATGCGTGGTGCTGTTCCACCTGTCGAATGCGGCCATGCTGAACCTCGCCGCAGGCGAAGTCACGGCGCACATGGGCGACAACGTTCAACTCGTGATCGCGGCGTGCATTATCGTGCCGCAGTTCATCGTGGCGGGGTTGTCGCCGTGGGTCGGGCGGCAGGCGCAAAACTGGGGGCGCAGGCCGGTGCTGATCCTCGGTTTCTCGGCGCTGCCGTTACGCGCACTGCTGTTCGCAGCCGCCAGCAGCGCGAGCAGTCCTTACCTGCTGGTGCCCGTGCAGATGCTCGACGGCATCAGCGCAGCCGTGTTCGGCGTGATGCTGCCGCTGATTGCAGCCGACGTGGCCGGCGGCAAGGGCCGGTACAACTTGTGTATTGGATTCTTTGGGCTGGCGGCGGGCGTTGGGGCGACGCTGAGCACGGCGATTGCCGGGTTCGTGGCGGACAAGTTCGGCGTGAACACCAGCTTCTTCGGACTTGCCGCGGCCGGTGCCTTGGCCGTGGCGCTGGTGTGGCTGGCAATGCCGGAAACCCGCGATGCCGCCGCCAACGAAGAAGCCGCCAAGCAGAAGGAAGCGACCCCGGCGGCTTGACGAGCTTGAGTGAGTTGAGTGAGTTGAGTGAGTTGAGTGAGTTGAGTGAGTTGAGTGAGTTGAGTGAGCAGACAGGACGCGCCGGGCTTGAAAGATTCAGCCCAGCGCGTGCTCATGTTGCAATACGACCTGCGATGCCAGCCACGCATCGATCTGCTCGTCTGAAAATCCGTACTCGCTCAGTACGTCGATCGTGTGTTCGCCCAGCATGGGCGGTGGCATGCGAACCGAACCTTCGGTCATCTCGCTCATCCCGATCGCGCTCGCCGCCTGCTTCAGCTGGCCTATCGTGCCATGTGCGACTTCCTCGACCAGTCCGCAATGCACCACCTGCGGATCCGCGAACACGTCCGCGAGGTTATTGATGGGACCCGCCGGAATGCCGAGCCGTCTCAGATCCGTGGTCCACTCGGCGCGCGTGCGCGTGCGCAGTTTTGTATCGATGACCTCCTTGAGCGCCTCCCGGTGCTGTTCCTGATTGCAGGATTCGGCTGGGCGTTCTACCTTCATGCAGGGCTGGTTCCGTTCATGGTGCTGTCGTTTTTCATCGGCCTGGGCGGGGGTAACGCGCCATGTATGCGCTATGGTTACCCGAGCAGTATCCGTCCTCGATCCGCGCCACCGCGTTTGCCTTTTCGACATTGATAGGACGGTTTTTCGCAGCGGGCGTCAGCCTTTGCCTGGGCGTTGCCGTGAGCCATTTTGGAACGCTCGGCACGCCGATCGCAATGACCGCATGCATATTCGTTGTTGGAATCATCACGTTGCGACGGGCAGTTGAAACACGCGGCGCACCCTTGCCTGACTGATCTTTGGCACACTGAAAAAACATGACGAATACCGGCACCATCCCAGGGTTTTCCTGTTCGCGGCACGAGAGCGTTGTCACGATCCAGCTCACGCGTGTCGAGCAACATAACCGTATCGATCCCGCCGATCTGGCCGGACTCAGGGGAACGATTGCATCGGCGGCGAACGATGAAACAGTCATAGCGCTGGTCGTCACCGGCACCGGCACGACCACGTTCAGCTCGGGTTATACGTTGTCAGCGCTGGCCGAGGGCAATATCGACGATTCGTTCGAAAGCTTCCTGAACGAGCTGGAAGCTTGCCCCCTGCCTACTGTCTGCGCGCTCAACGGCAGCGTCTATGGCGGTGCAACGGACCTCGCGCTGTGCTGCGATGTGCGCATCGGCGTGGAGGGCACGCGCATGTTCATGCCGGCTGCCCGTATTGGCTTGCACTATTACCCCGACGGCATGCGCCGGTACGTGCGCGAGCTGGGGCTGGCTCAGGCGAAACGGCTCTTTCTTACCGGCATGACGCTGGACGCGCCCGAGATGCTGCGCATCGGCTTCCTGACCGAGCTTGTGCAACCCGGGCAACTGAACTCGCGCACGGCGGAATACGTCGATGCGCTTCGCGCTTGCGTACCGGACGCCGTACGGTCAATGAAGCGTCAACTGACCGCTATTGCCAATGGAGATTCCACGCTCAGCGCGGACCGGTCCGCCTATGAGCGATCGCTTCAAAGTCCGGTCATCGCCGAGCGCATCAAGCAACGCCGCGCCTGACTCATTTCAATGGTTCAAGCGTGCCGAGCAACGTGGGAATCAACTCGCTGACGGTCGGATGAATATGCATCGCGCGCTGCAGCGTGGTGTACGGCACATCGGCATTCATGATGTCGATGAACGTATGGATGGCCTCATCAGCCTCAATGCCGAGCATGGCCGCGCCGAGGATCTTCTTCGTTTCTGCGTCGACCAGCACCTTCATGAACCCGTCCGTCTCGCCGCGCTCGCGAGCCCGGCCAACGCGCGACATCGGCATGGTGGCGATCAGCGCGCGCCGCCCGTCCCTGCGTACTTCCGCCTCGCTCATCCCCACGCGCGCCAACGGCGGATCGATGAAAACGGCGTAGCACATGATGCGCGAATCCACGCTGCGCGCCTCCCCGTCCACCACATTCGACGCGATGATTTCATAGTCGTTGTACGACGTATGCGTGAATGCACCGCGTCCGTTGACATCGCCAAGCGCCCAGACGCCTTCGGCCCGGGTGCGAAGCTCTCCGTCCACATCGATCAGACCATGCTTGTTCAACACGATGCCCGCGTGCTCCAGACCGAGGTCGTCCGTGTTCGGTGTGCGTCCCGTTGCAAACAGCAAATGCGACGCTTCGATGCTTTTCTGGTCCTGCATGGGGTCCTGCATCTGTTCCCTCAGCGCGATCCGAATCCCCTTGCCTGCCGGTTCGAGTTTCGACGCCTCGGTGTTGAACAGAAATTCCACACCCTCCCGCGACATGATCTTCTGGACCTGTTCAGCGAAGTCCTTGTCCTCACGCGCCAGCACACGGTCCCCCCTGACGAGTACCGTCACGCGGCTGCCGAAACGCCGGAACATCTGCGCAAATTCGAGCGCGATATAACTTCCGCCGACAATCGCCAGATGCTCCGGCAACTCGGTCAATTCGAGGATGGTGGAATTCGTAAGATGTGAAACGCCGGCCAGCCCGTCGACGTCCGGCACGGTTGCACGCGTGCCGGTATTGATGAAGATCGCGTCCGCGTCGAGCGCCTGTTGCTGGCCGTCGGGGCCTGTCACGCTGATCGAATGCGGACCCGTAAAACGGCCGTGACCGTTGAACACGACCACGCCCGGCGTGCTGCGCAACCACTTCTCCACGCCGTCGCGTGACTGCGCGATCACGCGGTCCTTGCGCGCCTTGACCTGCGCCAGATCCACCCGCACGTCCCCTTCCACGATCACCCCGTAGTCGCCTGCATGACGTGCCACGTGCGCGGCGCGCGCGCTCGCCACGTAGGTCTTGGTCGGCGTGCAGCCCACGTTCACACACGTGCCGCCGAACAGATGCCGTTCAATCACGGCGGTCCGCCGGCCGCTCTCGGCCAGCTTGACCGCGAGTGGGCCACCGCCTTGTCCGGTGCCAATCACGATAGCGTCGAAGTGCTGTGACATGCGAGTCTCCCTGGTGAAATATCAGGCCAGATCAAAGCGGATCAGTGAACAAACGTGGCGTTTTCGCATGGTAGCTCGCCATGGACCATCCCGCTGCGCGAATACACCTGCCTTTCAGTGCGTTTTTCGCATGCGCGGGTCGAGTTTTAATCGCTTGTGGCCGACTGTCGCGCCGATAAAACTACCGCCATTCACGTCGCGGACCGCCGCGGCACTACACCTTTCCTGGCAATCACGATGCGCACTTACCGTAATTTCATCGATGGCCGTTTTGTCGAGCCGCAATCCGACTCGTTCGCCGATGTCGATAACCCCGCCACCTCGGCGGTCATCGCGCGCGTCACGCTGGCGTCGCAGGACGACGCCCTGAGCGCGGTGGCAGCCGCTTCGCGTGCCCAGAAGACGTGGCGAGCGCTGACCGCGATTGAGCGCGCAGAGCATCTGCGCCGTTTCGCCGATGCCATCGTCGAGCGTGCCCCGAAGATTGGCGCGGCGCTCGCGCTGGAGTCCGGCAAGAGCGTAGCCGATTCGGAGAACGAAGCCCGCTACGCCGCCGACATCACGCGTTACCACGCGGAATGGGCCCGCCGGATTGAAGGCGAAGTCATTCCCAGCGATACCGCGAACGAAAACCTCGTGCTGCATCGTGAACCGATTGGCGTGGTGGCCTGCCTGATCCCGTTCAACTACCCCGTGTATACCCTGCTGCGCAAGGTCGCGCCCGCGTTGATCACGGGTAATACGGTGGTTGTTCGTCCGAGCAACAACACGCCGGCGTCGGCATTTGAAATTGCCGAAGCCGCCCAGCAAGCCGGCTTGCCCGCGGGCGTCTTCAACGTGCTTGCAATGGACCATGCCACCGCCGGGGCGGTCTGCACCCATCCGGCAGTGGGCATGATCACGCTGACCGGCAGTGTCAACGCCGGGCGCATCGTGCTGGACTATTGCAAGGCGAACATCGCCAAGCCTTCGCTCGAACTGGGCGGCAAGGCGCCCGCGATCATCGAGCCCGATGCGGATCTTGAAGCGGCAGCGAGCGCCGTCGTGGCGTCGAAGACAACACATTGCGGGCAGTTATGCACGGCCATGGAACGCGTCTACGTCCACGCCAGCGTGCATGACCGTTTCGTCGAACTGTTGCGCACGAAGATGCATACAGTGAGTTTCGGCGATCGCGCGCAAGATGCCTCGAAGATGGGTCCGCTGGTCAGCCGCTCGGCCCAACGCAACATTCACGCAATGGTTGAACGCGCCGTTGCCGAAGGCGCGACTATCGCAACCGGCGGCGTGTTGCCCGAAGGCCCCGGCTATTTCTACCCGGCGACGCTGCTGGTCAATTGCCGCCATGACATGGAAATCGTGCGCGAGGAAATCTTCGGGCCGGTGCTGCCGGTGATCTCATACGACACGCTCGACGAAGCCCTCGCCATGGCAAACGATCATCAGTATGGCTTGTCTTCCGTGCTGTACACCGAGAACTATCGTACCGCGATGCGCGTGGCCAACGAGATCGAAGCCGGCGAGCTGTATGTGAACCGCACGCCTGCCGACCCGTACCAGGGCTTTCACGCAGGCTGGAAACGCTCGGGCCTCGGCGGCGATGACGGCAAGCACGGCATGCTCGAATTCACGCAGACGCGTCTTGTCATCATGAAGTACTGAGCCTGCGACACTTCAACCCTCACACGAACATTTATAAAAGCGGCGTTCATTGCGAGCAGCCGTAGGAGACTTATTATGGAAAAAACACTGACCGGCATCACCCCGCCAATCGCCGATACAACACGCGCGCAGCGATACATGCAGCTTATGCTGCTGGTGATTGCCGCGGGCGCGATCTATCCGCTGCTGTATTTGCGTCAGGTCTACCAGACGCCAATGCTTGAGTTCTTTCACATCGACAATAGCCAGCTTGGTTATTTGTATTCGATACTCGGCACCGTTTTCCTGATCAGCTATCTGCCGAGCGGCTGGCTTGCCGACCGTATCGCGCCGCGTTTCCTGATCTGCTTTTCTCTGATTGCAACCGGCGGACTTGGGCTCGTCTATTCGACCGCACCGAGCTTCCCCGTTTTGCTCGCCGTGTTCTGCTGCTGGGGTCTGACGACGGGCCTGACCTTCTGGGCCTCCATCCTGAAGCGCGTGAAGACCATTGCCGCACACGACGAACAAGGCCGGTTCTTCGGCCTGCTCGACGGCGGACGCGGTTTGATCGAGGCGTTGCTTGCAACTGTCGCGCTGGTTATCTTCGCGACCGCCACGGAAAAGCACGGCCTGCCGACAAACATCGGCTTCAAATACGTCGTCTACTTGTATTCGGCCGTCTGTATTGCGTTGGGATTGTTGATGGCGCTGGTAAAAGAACCGCCCGCCACGCAGCAGGAGCAAGAACAGGCAGTGGAGAATCGCAAGGGGCACCACACGCTGTGGGGCGATCTCCTCACGCTGATGCGTATTCCGCAACTGTGGCTGATGGCAGCCATCGTGTTCTGCGGTTATCAGATCTTCTGGGCCACTTACAGCTTCTCGGCTTACCTGCAAGTCGGCGACCTGAAGATGAGCGTGGTCATGGCCGGTACGCTCACCACCCTCAAGCTCTGGATGCGCCCGATTGGCGGCATTGGCGGCGGTTATCTTGGCGATCGTTTCTCCACGCTCGGCGTGTTGACCAGCGCACTGTTTCTCGCGGCGCTCGGATTGGTTGCATTGGTTGTGCTGCCCACGCTTGGCCATATCGATCCGCGTGCCGGCGTTGCGATGATCGCGGTGGTGGTGCTGGTGATCGGTATCCTGACGTACGCCATTCGCGGACTCTACTGGTCGCTGCTCGACGAATGCGGCATTCCGTTGCGTATCACGGGCCTCGCCATTGGCCTCGTTTCGCTGGTCGGTTATTCGCCCGACGTGTTCCTGCCGCTCGTGAACGGCTGGACTACTGAGCATTTCCCGGGCCTCCTCGGCTACCAGTTCTACTTCTCTTACATCGCTGCGATCAGCGTGATTGGCGGCATCGCCGCACTCGCACTCAAGCGCATGCGCACGACTGTTGCAAAGGACGCCCTCCAATGAAAATCGTCTCTCTCGAAACGCATTTCGTCGCTGTGCCGCCGCCGCACCTGGGCGGCATGTACTGGATCTTCGTGAAGCTGAAAACCGCTTGCGGCATTGAAGGCGTGGGCGAAATTTATTCAGCGACGTTCCATCCGAAAGCGATGGCGCACATTATCGACGACGTATTCGGACGTTACCTGCAAGACCACGATCCGCACCACGTGGAGCGTTTTTTCCGCGAAGCGTATTCGAGCGGCTTCACGCAACGCCCCGACCTCACGATGATGGGCGTGGTCAGCGGGCTTGAGATGGCGTGCTGGGACATCATTGGCAAGGCGGCGGACAAGCCGGTGTATGAGCTGCTGGGTGGCCTGGTCAACGAACGGCTGCGCTCATATACGTATCTTTACCCGAAGAATGCCGCAGGCGAATACGACTACGACGACGTCGATCTCGCCGCTGAATGTGCGGTGCAGAATGCGGATCGCGGTTTCACCGCGGTCAAGTTCGACCCCGCCGGCCCGTACACCGCGTACTCGGGTCACCAGCTTTCGCTCGACGTACTGGAACGCTGCGAGACCTTCTGCAAGCGCATCCGCGAAGCTGTTGGCAACCGATGCGACCTGCTGTTCGGCACGCACGGGCAGATGGTGCCCTCGTCCGCCATCCGCCTCGCGCAACGCCTCGAAAAGTACGACCCGCTGTGGTTCGAAGAGCCCGTCCCGCCCGGCCAGGAAGAGGCCATGGCGCAAGTCTCGCGACATACCAGCATCCCTATCGCGGCGGGTGAACGGCTGACGACCAAGTACGAGTTCTTCAAGCTGTTGCAAGCGGGCGCGGCGTCCATTTTGCAATTGAACGTAGCGCGCTGCGGTGGCTTGCTCGAAGGCAAGAAGATCGCTGCGCTCGCCGAAGTTTATTACGCGCAGATCGCCCCCCATTTGTACAACGGGCCCATTGGGGCCGCTGCGAGCATCCAGCTTGCCGCCTGTACTCCCAACTTCCTGATCCAGGAAAGCATCGGCACGTGGGACGGTTTTCACGCGGAGATTCTCAAGACGCCGATTCAATGGGAAGACGGTTACATCGTGCCGTCCAAGGCGCCGGGATTGGGCGTGGAATTGAACATGGACGTGGTACGTGCCCATTCTCCTTACACCGGCGAACGTCTGCACCTGCAGATGGCGTCCAGGCCTGCCGATGTCCGGGATTCCTCTCCGGCCAAAGGCTGAGGCCGAGTACATAACATGACTTACAAGCCATGACTTACGACTACATCATCGTCGGCGCAGGATCGGCCGGCTGCATTCTCGCCGAGCGGCTGTCAGCTTCCGGACAATACTCTGTGCTGGTGCTCGAAGCGGGCGGCAAGGCCGACTCGTTCTGGTTCAGGATTCCAGTCGGGTTTGCCAAGACCTACTACGATCCGGGCTGCAACTGGATGTATTACACCGAGCCGGAAGCGGAGTTGGCGGACCGGAAGATCTACGCGCCGCGCGGCAAAGTACAGGGCGGGTCCAGCTCCATCAACGCGATGATCTACGTGCGCGGCGCGCCGCGCGATTTCGACGACTGGGCCGTCGCGGGCAACGCGGGCTGGTCGTATAAGGACGTGCTGCCGTTTTTCCGCAAGCTGGAAACCCACGCTGCCGGCGACACCACGGTGCATGGTGCGAGCGGCCCGATCCACGTGACGTCGATGAAACGCGGCATCCACGCCATCACACGTCACTTCCTCGATGCCTGCAATGAAATGGGCATTCCGCGCAACGACGACTTCAACGGCTCGAAGATCGAAGGCGCCGGCGTCTACGATGTGAACACGCACAAGGGTCAACGGGCGTCGAGCAACGTGGCGTATCTGGAACCGGCGTTGAAACGCTCGAACGTACATATCGAACATCACGCGCTGACTTCGCGTGTGCTGTTCGACGGACTGCGCGCGACAGGGGTCGAGGTATCGCAGAACGGTGTCAAGCGAACGTTCCATGCCAGACGTGAAGTGCTTTTATGCGCGGGTGCGGTCGACACGCCAAAGCTGCTGCAACTCTCGGGCATCGGCCCGAAGGACCTGCTCGCACGTCACGGGATTCCCCTCGTGCATGCGCTTCCTGCTGTCGGCCAGAACCTGCAGGATCATCTCTGCGCGAGCTACTACTATCGCGCGAACATGCCTACGCTGAACGGCGATTTCGGTTCGCTTCTCGGCAAGCTGAAACTGGGTCTGCAGTACCTGCTGACACGCAAGGGTCCGCTTGCCATGAGCGTGAACCAGGCCGGTGGATTCTTCAGCATGGACCCGGCCAGCCCGCTTGCGAACCTGCAGCTCTATTTCAATCCGTTGTCGTACCGGATTCCGAAATCGAACCGCTCGCAACTCACGCCCGAACCGTATCCCGGCTTCCTGCTCGCGTTCAATCCGTGCCGCCCGACGAGTCGCGGATCGATCGAGATCGCATCGCCGGATGCGAAGGACGCCGCGTTGATTCACGCCAACTACCTGACGACGCAAAAGGACATTGACGAAGTGATCCAGGGCAGCCGGCTGATCCGCTCGATCATGCAGGCCCCGGCGTTGCGCGCGGTCACGGTGGAAGAAACGCTGCCGGGCGCGTCAGTCGTGCCCGATGGCGACGACGCGGCCATGCTGCAGTATTTCCGCGAGAACAGCGGCTCGATCTACCACCTGTGCGGTTCGTGCGCGATGGGTCCGGACCCGCAGACTGCGGTAGTGGATGAGCGTCTGCGCGTGCATGGCATCGAAGCCTTGCGTATTGTCGATGCGTCCATTTTCCCGAACGTCACGTCCGGCAACATCAATGCCCCCGTGATGATGGTGGCGGAAAAAGGCGCGCAAATGATTCTCGCCGATGCCGCTGAACCCACCTTCGTTCAACGCGAAGCGCTTGCCGCCGCTTCGGCCTGAAGCCACTGCTGGAATAGCCGCTGCGTCCCGCTTGCGCGCTGCTCGGGACGCAGCACGAACCAGTACGATTGCCGCCCTTCCACCTCCACGTCCAGCACTTGCCGCAATTGCCCCGACGCCAGTTCGGCCGCGATCATGTGGCGATCGGCAATGGTGATGCCCATGCCGTCAATGGCAGCTCGTATCGATAAATCGAGCAGGTCGAATTCGTGGCCGTTGTCCGTGTCCACGCCTTCTATACGCGCGGCGTCCAGCCAGTGCTGCCACGTCAGGTACCGCTGATCCTCGCCCGATAGAACATGCAGCAAGGTGAAGCGGTTCAGCTCCACCGGCACGTCCACTCCCTCACGATCGAGCAATGCAGGCGACGCCACTGCAATGTGGCGTTCGTGCATCAGCAGGGTACTTTCGAGGTTGTTCCATTCGCCATCGCCGAAACGCACCGCGCAATCGAGCCGGTTCGAATCCGCGATGCCGTCGTTCGCGCGCGTAGTGATGCTCAGGTCCAGTTGCGGAAACGCTTCGCGCAAGCGCCCGAGGCGCGGCACCAGCCAGCGTGCGGCAAAGGTCGGCGGGACGTTGATGCGCAGGCGGTTGACGTCGTTTTTCTGGCTGATCGCGCGGACTGTCAGTTCGATCTTGTCGAAGGATTGCTGCAGCGCACGCAGCAGCACGCGGCCGCTGGGCGTGAGGACGAGATGCTGGTGACGGCGCGAAAACAGCGCCTCGCCGAGCTGCTCCTCCAGTTGCCGGACCTGCCGGCTGACCGCGCTCTGCGTGACGTTCAGCAGCTCGGCTGCACGGGTGAAGCTGCCGGTGGTACCAGCCGCCTCGAAGGCTTTGAGCGCATTCAGCGCGGGCATTTTACGTTTCACGATGATCTGGACGGTTCGTTTGGCTCGCGACGTGCCGGCGTGCAGCGAGCGGGTGCGCGCGATTCTACTTAGCCGGCAGCCCGGACTGTGATCAATGATGGTTCCGTCACCGGGTTGGCGCCCTGCAGGCGCATCATTGTGCCCGAGCCAGGGCATGACGCGGCAAGCTGGTACGCGCGAGTTGACGGGTAAAGCCTGGTGCGTAGCGCGCAGCGAAACCCGGTCATCAACGTCGATCGTATGCGAGTCCCCCGCTGATGCCTTAAAACCGCGCTGGCAGGCTGGGTGGCATGCCCCTTGCTCCTGAACGCGTACGCTGCATCCACCTCAGGCTCTCATGACCGAAACGATATGGTTTCTCGTCGTTGGCGGTGTGCTCATTTTCATGGGGCTTGCCAGCTCGACGTTCAAGCAACTGCCGATCAGCAGCGCCATGGTGTATCTGGCCATCGGTTTCGGCATAGGCCCGTTCGGCATCGGCCTGCTGAAGCTCGATCTGCTGGGCGACGCCGCCTTGCTGCGCCGGATTACCGAGGTCGCCATGCTCGTGTCGCTGTTCGCGATCGGACTGCGCCTGCGCGTGCCGCCCACCGACCGCATCTGGCTCCTGCCCGTGCGCCTTGGCCTGGTCGCGATGGTGGCGACAGTCGCCATCATGACGCTGGCGGGAGTCTATCTGCTGCACATGAGCTGGGGACCCGCGCTGCTGATTGCCGCCATGCTCGCCCCCACCGATCCCGTACTCGCCCACGACGTGCAAGTCCAGGTTCCAGGGGACGTCGACCTGCTGCGCTTCTCGCTCACAGGCGAAGGCGGACTGAACGACGGTATCGCCCTGCCGTTCGCGTTGCTGGGCATCGCGGTATGCAACTACGAGGCATCGCCGCGGCAGGCGCTGAGCTGGCATTTCGCCAGCGATGCCCTCTGGGGTGTCGCCGGTGCATTGGCCGTGGGCTGGCTGCTGGGAGACCTTGCCGTGCGGTTGATTGCGTGGCTGCGCAGTCGCCATGGCCTGGCTCTCGGGCCCGAAGGTTTTTATGCGCTGGGCTTGATCGCGCTCGCGTACGGGGTGGCCGAATTGATCCATACGTATGCGTTCCTCTCCGTGTTCGCAGCGGGTCTGGCAATGCGGCGCGTCGAACAGAAAGCGAGCGGTGACAAGTCGGCGCATGAAGCGGTGGGCCTCATCGATACGGAAGACGTCGGCGCAACCGCCTCCGATCCCGATCGCGCCCATGCGTTTGTCGCGGAACGGGTACTCGGTTTCACGATCGAGCTCGAGCGAATCGCGGAAGTTGCGGTCATGCTGATGGTGGGCAGCGCGCTTGCCAACGTTTGGGACCAGCTGTTTACATGGCAAGGCGCCGCCGTGGTCGGGCTGTTGTTCTTCGTGGCGCGGCCGGTGTCGGTGCAGGCTTCGTTGCTGGGGTCATCGGCGACGCGTTCGCAACGGCTGCTCACCAGTTGGTTCGGGATTCGCGGCGTCGGGTCGTTTTATTACCTGATGTACGCGCTTGAGCACGCGCCTCGCAGCGCCGCGGAACCGCTTGCACCGCTGGTGCTGGGGGTAATCGCGGCGTCGGTAATCCTGCATGGCATTACGTCGACGCCGCTGATGAATCGATATAGCGAGTAGTTTGTCAGTGTGCCGCTCCCGGGCAAACAACTACCCGCGCAGGGTCAGGCAGCCTGGAGTTGCCGGACAACGCCCAGCGTGCTCGCTCCTTCGTACAACTGTCCAAACCGGTTCGCGAGGAACGCTTCCAGCGGCACCTGTTCCTGACGGATAAAACCACTCTGTGGCAACACGCCTTCACGGAACAGATCCAGTTCCGCGCAGATCGCACCCGCGGTCGTGATCTGGATCGCGCTCATTTCCACGCCGCATACGTTCTTGGCGAAAATCTTGCGCGGGAAAACATCCTGCACAAGGCGCCCGTCGCGCATACCCGTTGCCGTGACGAATACCAGCACCACGTCCTGCGCCGTCGCCGGCACAGCGCGCCGCAACATCGCCTTCAATCCGTCCCGATCACTCGACATGCGCAAGTCGTCGAGCAGGAACTTCATCAGCTCGCGATGCCCCGGATAACGCACCGACTTGTAATCCAGCGTCTCCACCTTGCCGGCCAGCGTCTCGCACAACGTGCCGAGCCCACCGGACGTATTGAACGCCTCGTACTCCGTACCATCGAGCGAAAAATGCTCCAGCCCTTCCAGCGGCTGCACCCATTGCGTACTGCCGTCGCGGATCGCCTCGCACGGCTGGCAATACTCGTTGATCAACCCATCGATGCTCCAGGTCAGGTTGTATTTCAACGCGTTGGTCGGGAATTCAGGCAACGCGCCAACCCGCATCTTGACCTCGCGCACCTCGGCGAAGCGCTTGGCCAGGTCATGCGCCACGATGCCGATGAACCCCGGCGCCAGGCCGCATTGCGGCATGAACGCATGGCTCGAGTCGTCGGCAATCGCGCGGATCGCATGCGTCGCCCGCACGTCTTCAGTCAAGTCGAAGTAATGCACGCCGGCCGCTTTCGCCGCCGTCGCCACGGTCACGGCGAGGTAATACGGCATTGCATTGAGGAGCGCGTCGAAACCCTGGAGCGCGAAACGCAGCGCATTGGCATCGGCGGAATCGACATGGCGGGTGGAAATACCCTGCACTTCAAGCAACTCGAGCGCATGGGCGTCGCGGTCAAAAACGACCACGTCATAATCGCCGGTTTCACGCAGCAAATGAGCAATGCTCTGGCCAATCAGGCCGGCGCCGATGAGGGCTATTTTCATGTTTATCTCCTTGATGGGCGGTCAATGGGCAAATCTCCGACCACCAGTTTAGGAGCGCATGAATATTGATAAAAGACGCAAAATGATGCGGATCGACCATCAGTTTCGACGTTTTGACGATTATTTACGACAAATTGCATGAAATCGCTCAGCCACGCCTGACGAAGGGGTTTCTTAACCCAAGCCGCCGCGATCCACCTTGCGGGCAAGAATGATCGATGTCGTCGTGCGTTCAACGCCTTCCAGGCCACCGATTTCATCGAGCAGATCGTTCAGCCGGTCCGGGGAATCCGCTCGCAGCCACGCAACATAGTCGAACTCGCCGCTCACGGCGCAGAGCAGTTGCATCTCGGGCATCCTGGCGAAGCGCTTCTGCACGTCGCGGCCATACTTCGGCGCCAGTTTGATGCCCACGTAGGCCTGGATGCTGGCGTCGAGCACGTCTTGTCCCAGCCGCACGCCATACCCTGCTATCACGCCGGTCTTTTCAAGCCGCGCAAGCCGCGCGATCACCGTCGTGCGCGCAACGCCGAGCTGACGCGCAAGCTCGGACACACTTTCCCGGGCGTTCTCCTGCAAGGACGCGACGAGGTTCCGGTCGATGTCATCGAGCTGATCGAGGCGCGGCGGTCGCATAAAGCGTGATCCTTTTGTTTGGTTTTGTCTAAATCGGTGAAAGTGCTGCATGCAGTCATGCACGACTTCATGTACGACATCCTGAATCAGGCAAAAGCTTGAAACAGAAAGACATTAAAACACGGCAACATCAAACTGCGTCCGCCCTTGCTTGTTGGTTAAACTCCTACCCCTGCGAACCCGGCTTGCTCTCTCAACACGTTTTTTTCGCAGACGTATCGGTTGTAAGCAGTTGTGGCAACCAAAGCAACGGCACGCGCTAACGTGATATTAATAGCGCCGTCGGCCAAACATCACACGTTATCTTTTCGTGTATTGCTTGCCCCTTCTTAATGGACCCAAGGTGTCACTCATGAAAAAAACATTCGTTGCACTGGCTGCCTCGCTGGCCCTTTCCACGGCATTCGCCCAATCGTCGGCTCCGGCAGCACCTGCTGCGCCAGCAGGCGCATCGGCACCGGCCATGGCACACGCCCAGGAACGTGAGGCGCGCGTTGAGCAGCGCATTTCGGAACTGCATGCCAAGCTCAAGATCACCCCGGCCCAGGACGAGCAATGGAACAAGTTTGCCGACGTCATGCGCGACAACGGCCACACCATGGGTGAGCTGTACCGTCAACGCATGGCGCTGAGCGACAACACGAGCGCGCTCGACGACATGAAGCAGTACGAGCAGATCACCCAGGCGCACGCGGACGGCACGAAGCGTCTGGTCGAGGCCTTCGAACCGCTGTATGCAAGCCTTTCACCCGAGCAGAAGAAACTCGCCGACGCAAGCTTCCACCAGTCAGGCAAGCGGGGCGAGCACAAGGGACGTGAGCCGCATCGCAAGGCGCCGGCAACCGCAGCGGCTGATGGCGCTTCGACCACAAAGCCTTGAGCCTTGCGGTAACGGCTTGATCTGAAGACTGGACTGCACGCGGGTTTTCCAGTTAAAACCCGTGAAAAAGCGCTCGCATCGTGGTTTCGATGCGAGCGCTTTCACATTGCGGTATGCACAACAGGGAGCTTGGCGTTACGATCGCGGATTATTCACGTTTCAGTGTTTCCATGACATCCGCATGACACCAATCACCCTCGCCCATCTCGACCTTACCGCTGACCCCGCCGCGCATCGCGTGGTGAAAGACGAAACCGTCGCGGTCCAGTTTGCTGAAGAACCGGGCTCGCTGATGAGCCTGGAAGGTCCGAACCGCTACGCGCCCGGCGATGCGTTGATCACCGGCGCGACCGGCGAGCGCTGGGTGGTATCGCGGGATCGGTTCGATGCAAAGTACGCCGCGCACGACGGTCTTACTCATGGTCATCCCGGGACATACCGCAACGTGCCGGTCGCGGTCCTCGCCAAGCAAATGCACGAAGCGTTTTCAATCGCGCGTTCGGAAGCCGGCGATGTGCTTCACGGCGAAGCGGGCGACTGGGTCATGCAATACGCGCCGGGAGACTATGGAGTAGTCAAGGCCGCCCGTTTCGCCAAGGTTTATAAGCGCGTTTTATAGTCTCCATAGCCTCACCAAGGCCGGGCACTCTGTGCGCGCCAGACGTGACGCTTACGCAAAATCCTCGCCTATATCGATCTCGACCGTGCGCGGCACCGTTTCCCCGGCTGCGTACATCTCCTCGAGCGAGCCCAGCGTGGCTTCCACATAGGCACGCAGCACCGCATAGCTGCGCGCGTGCAGACGCGGCGGCATCGCCCTGTAACGTGCGAGTGCGGCGGGATCGAAGCGGATATCAATCGCTATACGGCGCGCCGTCGCCCCGAAGCGCATCGCCACGTAGTGAATCACGAGTGAGAGCTGGCCGTCGTCGCCGGGGCGCTCGGCGAATTGCGTCTGCTCCGGGAACAGGTCGTTGACCACGCGCGCCAGCAATTCGATATCGGCACTCGGGCAGTCGTATTGATATTCGTCGTCCATCTCAGTCTCCGGCTTCTGCACGCGCCGTACGCGCCGCTCGATTCGCGGCTGCCGCCACGCCCAGGAAATAGCGCCGCAGCGCACGCATCACGATCAGGCCGAACACGAGATACACCGCGTCGGCGGCAAGCAGCGGAATCAACTGCGCCTGATACAGCGCAACCGGCAACGCGATCAGCGCGTGCGCAACGATCATGAACGGCAGCGTAAAGCGGAAACGTTCACGCAGCATGTGCCACATTCCCACCGACAAGCCCACCTGGAACACGAATGCGGCGGCCCGCTCGACCAGGAACAACGCGGCGGATTCCGGCGCGAGACTGCCGAGCACGGCGTGCAGCCGCAGCAGCGACTCGGCCGGGACGCTCGTGAAGTACTGATCGAGCATGCCGCGATCGGCGAGCAGCGCGTAGAGGATCCACTGCAGTTGCACCAGCACGCCGACAAGCCAGGCCTCCGCGCCGCCGTGGCCGATTCCATAACCCAGCGCCGTGCCCGGGCGCTCCAACGAAGTGGGATCGCGCTTGATCAACCACTTCATGCCGGCATAGCGCCCGACCTCCTCGCAAATACCCGTCGCAAGCGCGCCGTAGATCACGAAAATGGCCGGATTCATCAGCAGACCGACGGTCGTCGCATTGCTCAGCACGAGCCCGTGCAAGCCACGTTCGATCACCATCGAAAACAGTGCGAAGACCGCGATTCCGACAATCGCGTCACGCCGCTCGAAACCAAACCGGGGTTTCGTCTTGCGATACAGCCAGATGGGCAACGCGGCAATCAGCAGCGTCGCGAGGGTGAGACAGACCAGCGTCAAGGCACTTACCATTAATTAAATTTCCTCAAGAACTATGTGCCGCCATGATTCGTTGGTGACGACGCCATTGCAGACGTCGATGCCCGCACGACCAGTTCGCCCGGCAGCAGGCATTCTCGCGCCGCCACGACCGCACCTTCAATGCGCTCGTGCAGGAACTCGACGGCGCGCTCGCCTATGCTATAGGTCGGCTGCCGCACGGTCGTCATTCCGGCCAGCTCGGCCCACTCGGAGTCGTCGATACTCATTAGCGCCACCCGCCGCTGCCAGTCGACGCCATGACGATCCTTCAGGTGCAGCGCAACCCGCAATGCGACCGGCGCGTTCGCCGCGAACAGCGCTATGCGGCGGTTCTGCCGTTGGGCGGCGTCGATGCGCGCATCGATTTCAACAAGGGTTTCGTCATTATCCAGATCGAGCACGATCGTGGCGCCGGAGACTCTGGAAACGCCGAGCGCGCCGATAGTGTCACGAAATGCCGCTTCGCGCATGCGCCGCGAGCTGACCTGCGCGTACGGCTGGACGACAAACAGCAGTTCATCGAAACCCTGGCTGACGAGATGGCGGATCGCCATCCGCACCGCTTCGGTATTGTCCAGACCGACCATGTCGGTGACGAGCCCTTCGACTGCACGATCCACCAGCACGACCGGCACACCGCCGCGAGTGAGCGATTCCAGCGTATCCTCCTTCACGCCGAGCGCATTCACAATCACGCCCTCCACACGATACGTGGTCAGCAGTTGCAGGTATCGACGCTCCAGGTCGACCTCGTTCGCCGCGTGGCAGATCAGCGGCATATAACCATACGCGTGACAGGCTGCTTCCACGCCCTGCAGCACCTCGACGGAGTACGGATTCGTGAGGTCCGCGACCAGCATCCCGACCAGCCGGTTGCGCCCGCGTTTCAACCCGCGCGCCATCTGGTTGGGGCGGTAATCGAGCTTCGCGATCGCCTCTTCTATACGCTCGCGCAATTCTGTCGACAACACCCCCGTCTCGCCGTTCAGATAGCGCGAAATGCTGGTCTTGCCGGTGCCAGCTTCGCGCGCGACGTCGGTGATGGTCGCGCGCCGGTCATTCGAAAAATTGTCTCTGGCCATGTTCTCGTTTGACACCCGATAAAAACAAAGCGCGCCAGGGCGCGCTTAGTCCTTTGCAGCAAGCTTCTCGTCAAGCCGCTCAGCGCTTCAATGCTTCCGGATTCACCATGTTGTTCGTCAGCGTGCCATTCAACGCACCGATCAGGTTCTCCGCGGCGTTCTTGTTCATCGCGTGGCGGGTTTCGTGCGTGGCCGAGCCAATATGCGGCAGCGCCACCACGTTCTTCATCTTGAGCAACGGCGAGTCGGCGGGCAGCGGTTCCTTGACGAACACATCGAGGCCCGCGCCCAGGATCGTACCGTCCTGCAACGCTTGAATCAGCGCATCTTCATCCACCGTCGGTCCGCGCGATGCGTTGATCAGGATCGCACTACGCTTCATTTTTTTCAGTTGCACGGCGCCGATCAGGTTGTGCGTCTCGGCGGTCAGCGGAACTTGCAGGAGCACGAAATCGGAGGTCTCCAGCAACTCGTCGAGGTCGACTTTCTTCGCGCCGTAGTCCCGTTCAGCCTGCGCATTCGGGCTGCGGTTGGTGTACAGCACGTTCATCCTGAAGCCTAGCGACGCGCGCCGCGCTACCGCACCGCCAATGCGCCCCAGCCCGATGATACCGAGCGTCTTGCCCTGAACATCAACGCCAAAATACTCTTCGCCGATACTCTTCGTCCACTGGCCCGCCTTCACCCACTCTGCAAGTTCCACCACGCGGCGCGCGCTCGCAAGGATCAACGCGAAAACCGTATCCGCCGTGGATTCCGTCAGCACGTCCGGCGTGTTCGTGAGCAAGATGCCGCGGCGGTTCAGGTCGGCGATATCGAAGGCATCGAAACCAACGGAAACCGTCGCCAGCGCCTTCAGCTTCGTCGCCCCTTCGAGCATGGCCGGCGTGATCTGCGTGCTCGCGCCGATCGCGCCATCCGCATCCTTCAACGCTGCAACAAACGCGTCGTGCTGCTTCGGGTCGACGGTCGTGACGTCCGCGTGTTCCTGGAGATACGCAAGCACGTCCGCCGGCAACGACTTATACGCGACGATTTTCCTTTTCATCGAAACAGGTCCTGTGGGATCAAGATAGGTTGGTGTCTCAAGCACGTGTAGCCAGTTTAGCGGCGGCTGCGACGGGCTGCGGTTTCACGACCAGCGTCAGTATGACGGCCGCCACCAGAGCAGCGCTCATGAACACATACGACGCCGCCGGCGAGCCCGTCGCGCCGTTCAGGTACCCGACCACATACGAACCGACAAACGATCCGAGCGCACCCATGCTGTTGATCAACGCCATGGCGCCGCCCGCCACGTTCTTCGGCAACAACTCAGGCACGATCGCGAAGAACGGGCCGTACGGCGCATACATGGCCGCACCCGCAATAACGAGCA
Organism: Caballeronia udeis; assembly: GCF_001544555.2. Taxonomy (GTDB): domain Bacteria; phylum Pseudomonadota; class Gammaproteobacteria; order Burkholderiales; family Burkholderiaceae; genus Caballeronia; species Caballeronia udeis. The sequence goes on from NZ_FCOK02000007.1 coordinate 30,294, forward strand.
GCGCATAGGAGCCCCAGAAACTCGTCGATCCAAGCAGGTACGATCCCGCGAAGGCGAATGCGCCGATCAGCAGGAACGGCCACACGAACAACTTGCGGCGCTCGAGTTTGTCCGACGCCCACGACGCCGCGATCATCGCAATGGTCGCGGCGAGATATGGCACGGCCGACAACCACCCCGTCTCGACCATGCCGAACGTGGACGCGTTCTTGAGGATCGACGGCAGCCACAACACGAAGCCGTACACGCCGATGCTCCAGCAGAAATACTGCGCGGACAGCTTGATCACCGCGGCGGATTTAAACGCCTCGCCATAGTTCTTGACCGGTTTGATCGCCGCTTGTTCCGCGCGCAGCGTGTTGTCCAGATCGCGCTTTTCCTGGTCGGACAACCACTTAACCTGCGCCGGCTTGTCCTGCACGATGAACCACCAGATCACCGCCCAGATAATGGCCGGCGCGCCCTCCACCACGAACATGTGGCGCCAGCCGAATGAATTGATTAGGTAACCCGATACCACCGACATCCACAACACCGTCACCGGATTGCCCAGGATCAGGAAGGTGTTGGCGCGCGAGCGCTCGGATTTCGTGAACCAGTTGGAGATGAAGATCAGCATCGCGGGCATCACGGCCGCTTCCACGACACCGAGCATGAAACGCAGCACCATCAGCGAGGGGATGTTGGTGACCACGCCGGTCAGCGCGGCGCAGCCGCCCCACAGGATCAGGCTCACGAACACGAGCTTCTTCACACTGCGACGCTCGGCGTAGATCGCGCCGGGAATCTGGAAGAAGAAATAGCCGAGGAAAAACAACGCGCCGATCAGCGACGCCAGCCCCTTGCTGATACCGAGATCGTGATTGATACCGGCCGCCGAAGCGAAGCCGAAGTTCGCACGGTCGAGATACGCGAGGCTGTACGTGATGAACACGATCGGCATGATCGTCCACCAGCGGCGCACCGCGAGCTTGACTGTACTGGTATTGGCACTGGCTGGTTGCATGATTGTCTCCGTCCTTGGCTCTTTGCTCTATGAAGCGGCTATGAAGCGCCCTTATAAGGCGACGTTGGCTGCTGCCGCGCCGCTGGCTTGCGTCCCGTTGCCGCCCGCTTGTTCCAGCGCATCGAGTTCGGCGCGGGTCGGGAGACCTTCGCTATCGCCAATCACCTGGATCGCCAGAGCGCCGATGCGGTTCCCGCGTGTCAGTGCGTGTCGCACGTCGCGCCCTTCCAGCAGCGCGCTCACTATGCCGACGGCGAAACCATCTCCCGCGCCGACCGTATCGACGACATTTTTCACGGGGATCGCCGGCACCGTGCCTTCGTCCTTGTCCGCGGTCCGGAAGTACGCGCCATGCGCCCCGAGCTTGACCACCACGCCCTTCGCGCCCTGATCCAGATAGAACTGCGCAATGTCCTCGGGCTTCGTGAAACCCGTCAGGATCTTGCCTTCGCTGACGCCCGGCATCACCCAGTCTGCCAGCGCCGCCAGCGCGTTCAGCGACTCCGCCATCGCTTCGCGCGACGGCCACAGCGTGGGACGCAGGTTCGGATCGAAGGAGATGGTCTTGCCCGCCTTGCGCATCTCCCGCGCCATGTGGAACCCGAGCTCACGCGAGGTCGCCGAAATGGCCGGTGCGACGCCCGTCAGATGCAGGTGGCGCGCACCCAGCACATAGTCCGCCACGTAGTCGTCGAGCGACAAATGGCTTGCCGCCGACCCTTTGCGGAAATACTCGATCGCCGGATCGCTGCCGTCATCATTCTTCGATTTGAGCTGGAAAGCGGTCGGATAACGCTCGTCGATGGTCACGCAACCCGCGTCGATTCCTTCCTGCGCGAGCACGTCGAGTACGTACCGGCCGAACGAATCCTTGCCTACGCGGCTCATCCAGCCGACCCGGAAACCGAGCCGCGACAAACCGATCGCAACGTTCAGGTCCGCGCCGGCCACGCGCTTGGTGAACTGGCCGACCTTCGCGAGATCGCCGGTCTCGGCGGCGACGAACATCGTCATGGCTTCGCCGTAGGTCACGACATCGAGAGAGGTTTTCATAAGCGGTCCTTCGTCATTCATTGAGGGGTGTGCAGGCAAATTTTCAAGCCAATGCAAGTTGTCTGACGTAGCGCGCAGCATCGGCCGCGAGATTGTCCTGGTCGAATGGAAATTCGATACCGCGCGGAACATCGGCCGGCAGAGACGCCAGCAACGCGGCGAAGTGCGCGTCGTCGGTTGCGGGGGCCGTCGCGAAACGTCGCGCGCCTTCACCCTGCACCGCTTTGCAATGCACGTAACCCACGTATTTGGCCAGGCGCCTCGCGGCTTCCAGCGGATCCTGCTGCGCCCATTGCCAGTTGCCGGTGTCGAAGGTCATCGAGAGCGTGTGCGAGCGGTTTTCCAATGCTTCGAACAAAGTGGAGAACGCATCGATCGTGCCGCCCGCTTTCAGCTGGCCGTTCTCGACGACAACCTGCGCTTTGGAATTTCGGATACCGGCGATCAGGCGATCGAGTGTCGCGGAATCCGTCGCCGTGCCGGCGCTTTCTGACCCGCCGAGCTGGAATTTGACGATACGCGCACCAAGCGCAGCAGCTTCGTCCAGTGTCTCCTCTATCGCGCACTCGTCGAGGGCGCCGGTATCGTCGAAAAGGGTCGCGGGGGTGGAATAAACGGGCCAGATGCCGGCCGACCGGATTCGCTGACCGAGTTCGTACAAGGAAGCGGGCTGCGATTGAGTCTCTCTGGAGAACAATTCGCGGCGGACTTCGAAACCGGCCGCGCCTGCTTTTGCTGCGACTTCGCCCCAAGCCGCGTGGCCGTCGCGGCGGATCATTTCCGCGCCAAATGCACTCGCCACGATCACCACGGAGACAGCCGCATCAGCTCGGGTATTTTTGATCAGATTTCCAGAATTGCCGTGTTCCACAGCGGAATTTACCTTTAACCGGCCAATGGAACCGGTTCCAAGAACAAATTTCAAAAAAGACGCGTGTCGCGTCTGAGTGTTTCGGCATGATGCGCCCGAGGGGTCCGGGCGCGCTATTCTGGAATTCCCTAGGGCGTCTTCTTCTCGCCCCGAAACCACGCTGTCAAACTCGCTGCAAACCGCTTTCAAGCCTATTTTTCAGCCCCATCCGCCACGCACAGCGCGTAAAACCGCGCCGCTGCCCGCGACGCCGCCGCTCCATGCGGCATTAGGATCGAAAACCGCCGCGTCAGCGGTTCCGGCGCGATTCGCAAACGCTGCAACGCGCCGTCCTCATGGCGCATCGACATCGCCGACACAAAACCAATTCCCATTCCCGCTCGCACCGCTTCCTTCACGCCTTCCACGCCCGCGATTTCCAGCGCGACCCTCATCTGCACACCTGCCCGCGCGCACGCGCGTTCGACCAACTGGCGCACGCCCGACCCGCCTTCGCGCAGGACCAGCGAATGGGCGCACACCGCTTCCAGGGTCACCCCGCCCGAGGCGGCCGCCAGCGGATGCCCGCGCGGCGCAATTGCCACGATTTCGTCCTCGCGCCACGGCGTGGCTTCAGTTCCGGGCGGCAGATCGGCGCCCACCGGCCCTTCGATCATCGCGATATCCAGTGAACTCAGTGCAGCGACAATCTCGGCCGTATTACCGTCGATCGTGTGAACCGCCACATCCGGATGCTGCCGATGAAACTCCGCGATCAGGTACGGCAACAGGTAACTCGCGGGCGTCGTGCTCGCGCCAATCCTCAACGTGCCGCGCTCGAGCCCCCGCAGCGCATTCCGGTACGCATGCGCCTGCCCGACGGTCTCCCGAATCCGCGTGGCATAAACCGCGAGCTGTTCGCCGGCGGCGGTCAGCCGAATGCCGCGGCCATCGCGCTGATACAAAGGCTCGCCGAATTCGTCCTGCAATTGGCGCAATTGCCCCGATACAGCCGGCTGCGACAAATGCAGCGCAAGTGCTGCCCGGCTGATGTTCGCGTGCTCGGCGACAGTGGCGAAAGTTATAAGCTGGTCTGCGGTCATAGTGGTTCAACTATCGGCTGAGCGGATAGTTTACATCCTAAATGACAATTTTTCATATCGTTATATCGAGAATAGGATTAGCCACGTCAAATCGAAACGGAAAAACCCGTGAACTCGCTCGCCACTCCTGTCGCATCCCACGCAACTCCAACCGGTCAGACGCGTGGTCAACTGAACGGTATCTTGTTCGTCGCATTGTTCGCCGCCGCCGTCACGCAGTTGGCGGCGCTGCCGTTCATCGCAAATCTGGGACTCAGTCCGCTGATCATCGGCATTGTTGCCGGAGCTATCTACGGCAACGCACTGCGGGACGGCATGCCGGAAAGCTGGGCGTCGGGCGTGAACTTCTCCGCCCGCAAGCTGCTGCGTATCGCAGTCGGCTTCTTCGGACTGCGCGTGAGCCTGCAGGAAATCGCGCAGGTCGGGCTGCCGGGGCTGACGGTGTCGGTGCTGGTGGTGGTGAGCACGCTCGCCGTCGGCACGTGGGCAGGCATGAAGCTGATGAAGCTCGACCGCGACACGGCCTTGCTGACAGCGGCCGGCAGCGCAATCTGCGGGGCCGCGGCAGTGCTCGCGTTCGAATCAACCTTGCAGTCGGAGCCGCATAAAAGCGCCATGGCGGTCGGCAGCGTGGTGCTGTTCGGCACGCTCTCCATGTTCCTCTACCCGCTCGCGTTGCACCTCGGCTGGCTGCATCTGGACACGCTGGGCGTTGGCCTGTTTTTCGGCGGCACGATCCACGAAGTGGCTCAGGTGGTCGGCGCGGCCAGCAATGTGAGCCCGGAAGCGACGCATATCGCGACCATCGTGAAAATGACGCGCGTGATGCTGCTCGTGCCGGTGCTGCTCGGCATCGGCATGTGGATCAACCGCTCGCGTAACAACGGTCAGGCCGACGGTAGCGGCACCAGGCGCAAGCTGGCCATTCCCTGGTTCGCGCTCGGCTTCCTCGCGCTCGTGATCGTGAATTCGTTGCATGTTTTGCCAGATACCGCGACGCACACGCTGAACACGCTCGATACGTTCGCGTTGACCATGGCGATGACCGCACTGGGTATCGAAACACGGATCGAGCAGATTCGCCGCGCCGGACCGCGCGCGCTGGTGACCGGCGCCATCGTCTATGCCTGGCTGATCGGGGGAGGACTCGCGATAACCATGGGCGTCGAGCGCCTGCTCGGGTAACGTTCGTAGAGGTGCCGCTTACAGGAACAAAAGCCCCACCCGCGTGGGGTTTTTGCTTTTCAGCGAAGTGACAAGCGTCATGCAAGCGTAACGGCACGCACGTTGCTACCCTTCTCTTTTTGGGTTTCCAGCAATCACAACCGCGAGGATATTGCCGATGGCCTACGAACTGTATTACTGGGACGGTCTTCAAGGCCGGGGCGAATTCGTCCGGCTCGCGCTGGAAGACGCCGGCGCGGATTATGTCGACGTTTCACGGGGCGCGAAGAAGGACGGACAAGGCACGGGCGCCATGCTGAAGATCATGAACAGCAAGACCGAGCCGCACATTCCGTTCGCCCCGCCATTCCTGAAGGATGGAGAACTGATCATCCCGCACGTTGCGAACATCCTGCAGTATCTCGCGCCGAAGCTCGGTCTCGCGCCGAAGGACGAAGGGCTGCGTTATGTCGCGCACGGCTTGCAGTTGACAATCACGGACATGGTGGCGGAAGTCCACGACACCCATCATCCGCTGGCAAACGGCCTTTACTACGAAGACCAGAAGGACGCAGCGAAGAAGCGCGCGAAGGATTTCATCGAGAACCGGGTTCCCAAGTTCATCGGCTATTTCGAGCGGGTGCTTGCGCAAAATCCCCACGGCGACACGCAGGTGATCGGCAACACGACCACCTACGTGGATCTGTCGATATTTCAAGTTGTCGAGGGCCTTCACTACGCTTTTCCCCGCGCAATGAAAAAGTTCGGCGGCCTGTACCCGCGCGTCACAGCGTTGCACGATGCCGTGCTGGAACGGCCGAATATTGCGGCTTATGTCGAATCAGAACGACGGATTCCCTTCAACGAATCCGGCATCTTCCGCCATTACCCGGAACTGGACCAGGACGCCTGAGCCAGCCGGACTATCGCTGATAAACGTAATCACAAGGAGCATCAGATGATCGAAACAATCCCCGCCTTCGGACTCGGAACCTTTCGCGTGGACGCGGAGAAAACCGCCAAGGCTGTCACGAGCGCACTGCAACTTGGCTATCGCCATATCGATACCGCGCAGCTCTATAAGAACGAAGAAGCCGTCGGCAAAGGTGTGCGCGATTCGGCCGTGCCACGTGAAGATATCTGGGTCACCACGAAGGTCTGGCACGACCGGCTGCGTCGTGACGATGTCGTTAAAAGCCTTGTCGAAAGCCATAGGAAGCTGAACATCGGCACGATCGATCTCGCGCTGGTTCATTGGCCGTCGCCGGATAGCGTGGTGCCTATCGCCGAATCCATCGCGGGTTTTCAGGACGCACAGAAACAGCAGTTGATCCGGTATTTCGGCGTGTCGAACTTCACGGCGCCGTTGCTCGAAGAAGCGTTGAACGCGCCCGGCGGCAAGGGCATTGTGACCAACCAGTTCGAAATCAGCCCGTTCCTCGCGAACCGCAAGCTGGTGGAGGCAACGCAAAAGCTCGGCGTGAAGGTGACCGCGTATATGCCGCTCGGCGAAGGCCGCGCGCACAAAGACCCCACGTTGGTTGCCATCGCGAAGAAGCATGGCGTGACGCCCGCCCAGGTGACGTTTGCGTGGCTGCTGTCACGCGATATCGTGGTGCTGTCGGCATCCACGAATCCGGAACATCAGCAGGTGAATTGGGACTCGCAGAAGGTGAAATTGGACGCCGACGATATCGCGAAGATCGATGCGCTCGACGAAGGCCAACGAAACGCGAAGCCGCCATTTGCGCCGAAGTGGTGACTTCGCGGATTGACGCAGGAAAGAGAAAGAGCCTGGCTTCGCTGTAGCGAGGCCGGGTTTTCAGAACCCGCGCCGCTTCACCATTCAGCCCATTCAGCCCAAATGGGTCCGCTTCTCGCGTGCGGGCGCGACATCGTTCGTAGAAAGCGCGTGGACAATGCCGCAGTCCGTCGCCGATTCTTCCGTTGTGCATTGCCCCCTCAACGCAACCAGTTGCGCCTTGAGTTGCGTCAATTCCTCGATTCGCCTGTCCACATGAAGAATGTGTTCATCGACGAGCGAATTGATTGAGCCGCACGGTTCGCCGGGCGCATCGGTTGCGCTGAGCAGATTTCGGATCTCGTCATGCGTCATATCCAGTGCGCGGCAATTACGGATAAACCGCAACCGTTCCGCGTGCGCTTCCGTGTAATTCCGGTAATTGGAATCCGTCCGGTTGGCGTGCGGCAACAGGCCCTCTTTCTCGTAGAAGCGGATGGTTTCAGTCGTGCACTGAGCCATTTTCGCCAGTTCACCAATTCTCATTTGCTTGCGCTCCCGGTCAACGCTTGACCTTGAAGTGACTTCAGGGCGTCTACTGAATCATACATTGCCTCTGGAGGCCACATGGTTGATCGTTTCCCTGCTATCAAGGCCGCCCCGCTGGACCATGACGCGGCGTGCTGCACGCATGCTCACGTTGAGGTTGCCGACAATGCGGAGCGCTCGCCGGCCAAGCCGTCAGGCGACAATTTATTACCTTCTACCGCGGCCGAGGACACCCGAAGCGTCTTTCTCGTTGAGGAGATGGATTGCGCCGCAGAGATCGCGCTGATCCAGAACAAGCTGTCCTCACTGCCCGCCGTTAGCGACATGGACTTCGACATCATGCAGCGCCGGGTGACAGTCAGGCACGCGCCCGGACAGCAAGAATCCATCTCTCAGGCGATTCACTCCCTGGGTATGTCCGCGGCGATTATCGACCCTGATAGCACAAGCAAGGATGAGCCTCCACCGAAGCGCCGTCGCGCGTGGCCGCTTGCGCTGGCTGGCGTCGCAGCAGTGGGTTCCGAGATCCTGAGCTTCGCCGCGCTTAGCGCTTCCATGTCGAACTGGCTTCCCGCCTGGTTGCCGCAGTTCAGACCTGCCTGGCTGCCCTCATGGGGTTTGCTGACCTCGCTACCCAGCGCTATAGCGGCAACGCTTGCGCTGATCGCCGTCATTGTGGGTGGCCTCGGCACCTATAAGAAGGGCTGGATCGCGCTGCGTCACGGCAATCTCAATATCAACGCGTTGATGAGCATTGCCGTCACGGGCGCGCTGATGCTCGGCCAGTGGCCGGAAGCCGCCATGGTCATGGTGCTGTTCAGCCTCGCTGAACTGATCGAATCGAAATCGCTTGACCGGGCACGCAATGCCGTTGGCAAACTGCTGCAACTCTCGCCGGATCGCGTGACCCAGCAACAGGCCGATGGCACGTGGAGCGACGTCGATTCCCGTCAGGTCGGGATCGGCGCCATTGTGCGCGTCAAGCCCGGCGAGCGGATAGGACTTGACGGTGTCGTCACGTCGGGTCGCTCGGCGGTCAATCAGGCAGCGATCAGCGGTGAAAGCCTGCCCGTCGACAAAACCCCCGGCGACGCCGTCTTTGCCGGAACGCTGAACGCGTCAGGGTCGCTTGACTATCGCGTCACGGCCCGCGCCGATGGCACCCTGCTCGCGCGGATTATTCATGCGGTATCGGCGGCGCAAGCGTCAAAGGCGCCCACGCAACGTTTCGTCGACCAATTCGCGCGTATCTACACGCCTGTCATCTTTGCGCTCGCCCTGCTCGTGGCGATCGTACCGCCCATGCTGTTCAGCGGCGCATGGCAGACCTGGATCTACAAGGCGCTCGTGCTGCTCGTCATCGCCTGTCCGTGCGCCCTGGTCATCTCGACGCCGGTGACGATCGCGAGTGGCCTGGCGTCTGCCGCCCGCAAGGGAATTCTCATCAAGGGCGGCGTCTATCTCGAAATGGGACGCACGCTAACCGCTCTCGCGTTCGATAAGACCGGCACCATCACGCGTGGCGTTCCCGTTCAGACGGACGTCCACATCATGAGTGGCGCCGACGCGCAGTTTTGCGGCCTCCTCGCTGCCAGTCTCGCGGGGCGCTCGGATCACCCGGTGTCCAAAGCGGTCGCACAAGCGGCAAACATCGAGGAATTGAACCGCGTCAAGGTCGAAGCGTTTGAAGCACTGCCCGGCCGCGGCGTGCAAGGCGTGCTGGACGGGCGCAGCTATGCGCTTGGCAACCGACGTCTCGTCGCGGAGCGCGGCTTCCTGAGCGTTGACACTGCCGCGCGTCTGGATGTACTGGAAAGCGAGGGTAAGACGGCCGTCATGCTGATGGATGAAAAAGGCGTGCTCGCGCTGTTCGCTGTCGCCGATGAAATCCGCGAGGGCAGCCGCGACGCGATCGCCGCGCTTCGCAAGCTGGATGTCCGCACCGTGATGCTGAGCGGCGACAATGAACGCGCCGTTGCGGCCATCGCACGGGAGGTCGGTATCGATAAAGCGTACGGCAACCAACTGCCCGAAGATAAACTCGGCGCCATAGCGGCCCTTGCTGAAAACGGCGCGCGGGTCGGCATGGTCGGTGACGGCATCAACGACGCGCCCGCGCTCGCGCGCGCGGATATTGGCTTTGCGATGGGCGTCATGGGCTCGGACGCTGCGATTGAAACGGCCGATGTGGCGCTGATGGACGACGACCTTCGCAAGGTGGGCGTGTTCATCGGTCTATCGAAAGCGACGCATTCCATTCTGGTCCAGAACATCACGCTGGCGCTCGGCATCAAGGCTGCATTCCTGATCATGGCGCTCGCTGGCTCCTCGACACTCTGGATGGCAGTGGTCGCCGACGTAGGCGCCAGTCTGCTGGTAATTGGCAACGGCCTCAGGCTGTTGCGCAAGTAACGCCGAAGCACATGGAGAGTCGGGTTTGTGACGTTTTTTCTGCTGCGCGAATGATATCCTTGCCCGCACATTCGCCGACTCGCTCCAACATTCAAGCTCACGTGCTTTCATTCCTGCTTAAACTTCGCACCCGGGCCCAGATCCGGTTCCGTTTCTCCGAAGCCCACACCATGCTCGTGTGGGCCGTGATTGTCGGCGTGGCCGGCGCATTCGCGACTTCGGCGTTCCGCGAGGGTATCGACGAATTGCAGCGGCTCTTCGGCGGCGCCAACAGTAACTTTGTCGAGATGGCGACACGCCTGCCCTGGCCCGTGCGCGTCGCACTGCCAACGGCGGGCGGGCTGATCGCGGGCGTGTGCCTGCTGATCGCGCGGCGTCGCAACTCGGGTCAGGCGAATGCCGACTACATGGAGGCCGTAACCATTGGCGACGGCGTCGTCCCGGTCTGGCAAAGCATGTGGCGCAGCATCTCGTCGCTGTTCACTATCGCCAGCGGCGGTTCCATCGGGCGCGAAGGCTCGATGGTGCAACTCGCGGCGCTGTGCGCGTCGCTGATTGGCCGCTGGGTCCACTTCGACCCGCCGCGCCTGCGTCTGCTTGTGGCCTGCGGTGCCGCAGCCGGGATCACCTCGGCGTACAACGCGCCTATCGCCGGCGCGTTCTTCGTCACCGAACTCGTGCTCGGCTCCATGGCCATGGAAAGTTTCGGGCCAATCGTGGTGTCCTCGGTGGTCGCGAACATCACCATGCGCGAGTTCGCCGGCTATCGGCCGCCTTACGAAATGCCTGTATTCCCGACTGTCACCGGCGTAGAAGTGCTGCTGTTCGTCGTGCTCGGATTGCTCTGCGGCGTGCTGGCGCCGTATTTCCTGCGCCTGCTGGCTGCGTCGAAACAACGCTTCGCCAAGCTGCCCCTGCCCTTGCCGATCCGCCTGGGATTCGGCGGCCTGATTGTGGGCGTGATCTCGATCTGGTACCCGGAGGTCTGGGGCAACGGTTATGAAGTCGTCAACTCGCTCCTGCATCATTCGTGGACCTGGGAAGCGCTGGCTGCAGTGCTGTTCTTCAAGATCGTCGCGACCGCGGCAACCGCGGGTTCCGGCGCGGTCGGCGGGATCTTCACGCCGACGCTCTTCGTGGGCGCGGTGGTCGGCTGCCTGTTCGGGCTCGCGGCGCATACGATCTGGCCGCACTCCACGTCCGCACCCTTTGCTTACGCGATGGTCGGGATGGGCGCGTTCCTCGCTGCCGCCACGCACGCGCCGTTGATGGCAATCCTGATGATCTTCGAAATGACGCTGAGTTATCAGGTCATGCTGCCGCTGATGCTCTCGTGCGTGGTGGCATTTTTCATTGCGCGGGCATCGGCGCAGACATCGATGTACGAGGTCACGCTGCGCCGCAACCGCGATGAAAAAGAGCGCATGCGGCTTGCCGCCACGCAGATGCGCGAACTCGTGAAACCGGCTGACACGGTCGTGCCGCTCGACGCAGACGTGAAGACGATGACCCGCGTGTTCCTCGAGTATCCGGTGAAGTACCTTTACGTCGTGGATTCGGACGGCCAGTTTCGCGGCGTGGTGGCGCTCAAGGACATCACGTCCGATCTGCTCGAGGAACACGACACCGAGGTGAAAACCGCTGAAGATTATCTGCAAGCTCATTTCGATGTCCTTACACCGGACATGTCGCTGGGCGAAGCGCTGCAGCATTTCCTCGCGTTCCAGGGCGAACGTCTGCCGGTCATCGATTGCCCGACCCGGCCGGTGTTACTCGGCGTGGTCTACAAGACATCGCTTCTCGATGCTTACTTCCGTCTGAACCCGGCATCGCGTTGAAATTTCCCGACGCGTGCAAAATTGCGGCAATACCTGCTTGCCCCGTGAAACGCACGCTGAAGACCGGATTCTAGAATTCGCTTGAAGAACGGGCGCCGGCTCCGCTTGAAGGAAGGCTTGGCACGCAGGTGCTATTCATCAGGTGAAGCGCCTGAAAATCGCACAAATCGATTGGCATGGCGTTTGCTCGATTCCCCGCTACTATTCTCCGTACGACCTTGTATTTCTGCTGCTTTTGCACCGCTTGCGTACGCGTGTGGACTTAGTGTCTGGAGGGTTGAGCGATGAAAACCTCAACAGCTTTATCAATGGTTCTGGTATCCGTGTCGTGTTACGCCGCGCCTATCCGTACGGACGACGCGGGCATTTATGCTGCTCGCCAGGCGCAAGCGATGCGTGCGGAGCTTGCCATTCGCGCCAATGCCCCGCCAGTCGCGCCGCCCGCGCCGGACGTGCGCGCACAGGCACTCGATCACGCGCACTGGTTTCAAGTAGAGATACCGAAATCGCACTCGCCCAGCCACGGCATGGCAAGCCAGGTGATACAAGTGCAGACTTGACGTTCCGCCGTGAGCGCAACGACTCGGATGGACCAATAAGACAATCAAGGGCACCGATGACCGATACGCACGTGAATGCCAGCTTGAACGACGAACCGATCGACGATGAAATCGCAGAGGTCCTGCGCGACCTGACCTATCCGACCAACAAGGATGGCATTGTCGATGCGGCGCGCGCTGCGGGCGCAAGCAACGACGTGATTGCCGTGTTCGATGGTTTGCCTGAGCAGGATTATGCGAATGCCGACGCCATAGAGCAGTTGCTGGGAAGCAATGGCGGTTCGGGGATCGCAATATAAGCGGGCTTAGCTCAGGCAGCGTTCTCAGGCGGCGTTCTTAAGCAGCGTTCAGCTCGCCCGAACAAGCCTCAGGCCACCTCGGCTCCGAACACCACCCGGCTGAAAAATTTTGCCAGGACGGCTTCGGACATTTCGCTGCCACAAGCCTGCGGATCCGACGTGTAGAAAAACTGCATGCCATCAATCAAGGCCGTCAGCCCGAGCGCCAACTGCTCCGCCGGCATGGGCAACGGCGTCCCTGCCCGCTCTGAAAACGCGACAATGTACGCAGTCGTGTGCTGCAACAATTCCCGGATGAATGCATTGAATTGCGCGCGAAATTTCGCATCGCGGCTCGACTGCAATTTCGCTTCCACCCACAGCAAAAAACACTTGTTGTCGCGGTAGCACTCACTGTAGTACTGCAACAGGCGGGCTTCCATGTCGGCCCGGCTCGCTTCGCCATCGAAGATGGAATGCAGGCGGCTCATGATCCCGTCGTGATCGCGCTTGAGCAGTTCCAGAAACAAGGCCGACTTGCTGCCGAAGTTCGAATAGAACGCACCGCGCGTATAACCCGCCGCCGCCGCAATGTCCTCGACACTGGCGGCAACAAACCCCTTCTTCATGAAAACAGCTTGGGCGGCGTCAAGCAAACGCTGACGCGTTTGATCACGGCTTTGCTCCCGGGTAAGGCGAATTCGTTTCATCTGTCGAGTTTAGCATCTCAAAATTGGATTATGATACGGCTTTGATTTCAGATTCACAGTTGTATTAGAATTCATCGCGTATCTGACGGCGAGGTGCTGGGAAGCATGGTGGGCGAAGCATGCCGCCTGTTCAAGTACCCCGCCCCAAATAGCGCCTCATCTTGAAAATGCGCAGCGGCATATGTTGACGCTGCGTGCCGCACGTGTGTGCAAGTCCGTCTTGCAGGCACGGGAAGCCTTTGCGCCGAGGTCATTCGTGATTCTGCAAGTCTGTCGCCGCATGTCGGCGTCTTCACTGTCATTGTCATCACTCCGAGCGCGGTTGATGTCAGCCATGTCGGCCGGGTTGGCCATTTTGCCCGGGTCGGGCAAGGTTTCCAGGCAGCGGGGATCTTCTCCTGTTCGCCGTCCCCTTGCGTGGTCGCTCGGCGTGGTTGCCCTGCTTGCGCTCAGCGCATGCGGCAAGAAGGAAACGCCCCCGGCGGCGCTGCGTCCGGTGGTCGCCATGGCGGCCGTTGCCGATACGCACAGTGTGCAGTCGTCGCTGCCCGCCACCATCGAAGCGCGGTACTCAACCCCGCTGTCGTTTCGCGTAGGCGGGAAGATCATCGAGCGGCGCGTGCGTCTTGGCGACAGCGTGAAAGCTGGCGAGATCGTGGCGAAGCTCGACCCCGCCGACAATGCCAAGAACGCCGCGAGCACGGCCGCGCAACTCTCCGCCGCCCAGCACCAGCTCACTTATGCAGAACAGCAACTCACGCGCGACCGCGCCCAGGCGCAGGAAAACCTGATCGCCCGCGCGCAACTCGAACAAACCGAAAACGCCTACGCAGCCGCGCTCGCGCAGCGCAACCAGGCACAAGCCCAGGCGGCGTTGTCGGCTGATCAATTGAAATACACCACGCTGGTCGCCGACCGCGCCGGTGTCATCACGGCGGAACAGGCTGACACAGGACAGAACGTGTCAGCGGGACAAGCCGTCTATAACCTGGCGTGGAGCGGTGAGATCGACGTGGTGGCGGACGTGCCGGAAACCACGCTCGGGTCGCTCACGGTCGGCCAGAAAGCCAGCGTGACGCTCGCCGCGCTTGGGGGCAAGCAGTTCGCGGCCCTTGTTCGCGAGGTGTCTCCCGCCGCCGATCCCCAAAGCCGGACCTATCGCGTCAGGATGACGCTTGAAGCCCCCACGCCGGACGTCCGGCTGGGCATGACGGCCGACGTGGCTTTCGCGCGTGTGTCTGCATCGGGTGCATCGGGTACGTCGGGTACGTCAACGCAGGCGTTCACGCTGCCCTCCACTGCGCTTTTCCACGCGGGCAAACTGCCTGCCGTCTGGGTCGTGAAAGCAGACGGGGCGCTTGAATTGCGGCGCGTGGATGTGTCTCGATACGGTGAGCGCACCGTGACGGTGTCAAACGGCATCTCGCCCGGCGAGCGCGTGGTATGGCAAGGAGTCCATACCGTGTCCGCCGGAGAGAAAGTACGCGTGGTTGCGCCCTTGCATCCGGAAGATTTCGCGTCATGAGCGGCCACGAACGAGATTCATCGGACGCCGCTGCATCGGCAGCCGCTGCCAACGCCGCTGCTGCAGCCTCGGGCGATTATCGTCACGAAGAAGGCAGTTTCAATCTCTCCGCCTGGGCCTTGCGCCATCAGGCGCTGGTCGTCTTCCTGATCGCCATGGCGACCCTCTTCGGCGTCCTGGCGTACACCCGGCTCGCGCAATCGGAGGACCCGCCGTTCACCTTTCGCGTGATGGTCATCCAGACCTTCTGGCCTGGAGCCACTGCACAGCAGATGCAGGAACAGGTCACGGACAAGATCGCGAAGAAATTGCAGGAAACGCCTGCAACCGATTTCCTGCGCAGTTACTCCCGCCCCGGTGAATCACTGCTGTTCTTCTCGATGAAGGACGGCGCGCCCGCGAAGGACGTGCCCGAGGAGTGGTATCAGGTGCGCAAGAAAGTCGGGGACATTGCGTACACGCTGCCAAGAGGCGTGCAAGGTCCGTACTTCAACGACGAATTCGGCGATGTCTTTACCAACATCTACACGCTGGAGGGTGACGGGTTCTCGCCGGTGCAACTTCACGATTACGCCGACTCGCTGCGCACAGTCCTGTTGCGGGTGCCCGGTGTGGCGAAGGTCAATTACTTCGGTGACCAGGAAGAGCGCGTTTATATCGAAATAGCGAATACGCAACTCACGCGGCTTGGCATCACGCCGCAGCAGATTGCGCAGGCTATAGACGGCCAGAATGCCGTTGCGCCCTCGGGCACGCTGAATACGCCCGACGACCGCGTGTTCGTGCGGCCGACCGGCCAGATCACCGACATGGCAGCGCTAGCCAATACGCTGATCCGCGTCAACGGGCGCTCGTTTCGTCTTGGCGACATAGCGACCATCAAGCGCGGTTATCTCGATCCTGCCGCCACGCAGATGCGCTCGGGCGAAAAGCCGGTGCTGGGTATTGGCATCACGATGCAGCCGGGTCAGGACGTCGTGCAGCTGGGCAAGGCGCTCGACGCGAAGGTCGCCGAGTTGCGTGCGCAACTCCCCGCGGGGCTCGTGCTCAACGAAGTATCGAGCATGCCAAATGCGGTATCGAAGTCGGTCGATGACTTTCTTGAAGCGGTCGCCGAAGCCGTCATCATCGTGCTGATCGTGAGCCTGGTGTCGCTTGGCGTACGTACCGGCATGGTGGTCGTGATCTCGATCCCCGTTGTGCTCGCGGTCACCGCCCTCTTCATGTATCTGTTCGATATCGGCCTGCACAAGGTCTCGCTCGGAACACTGATCCTCGCGCTGGGCCTTCTGGTCGACGACGCGATCATCGCTGTCGAAATGATGGCGGTAAAGCTCGAACAAGGCTGGATCCGCTCGCGTGCCGCGGCCTACGCCTACACCAGCACCGCGTTCCCCATGCTCACGGGCACGCTGGTAACAGTCGCCGGTTTCCTGCCGATCGCGCTGGCCAAATCCAGCACCGGCGAGTACACACGCTCGA
This sequence comes from Caballeronia udeis, assembly GCF_001544555.2. Taxonomy (GTDB): domain Bacteria; phylum Pseudomonadota; class Gammaproteobacteria; order Burkholderiales; family Burkholderiaceae; genus Caballeronia; species Caballeronia udeis. Next base: position 46,565 of record NZ_FCOK02000007.1, read on the forward strand.
TCTTCGAGGTGTCGGCCATCGCGTTGATCGCGTCATGGTTCGCAGCGGTCGTGCTGATTCCGCTGCTCGGCTACAAGCTCTTGCCCGAGCGCAAGCGTGAGGCGCATCACGCCCACGATCATGAACACGATATCTACAACACCAAGTTCTACACTCGTCTGCGTGGCTGGCTGACATGGTGTATCGAGCGGCGTTTCGTGGTGCTGGGCATCACGCTCGTGCTGTTCGTGATCGCGTTGGCGGGGTTCACACTTATCCCCCAACAATTCTTTCCGAGCTCGGACCGCCCCGAACTGCTCGTCGATGTCCGGCTGCAGGAAGGCGCCTCGTTCGAGGCCACGCTGCGCGAGACGAAACGTCTTGAGAAGGTGCTGGAGGGACGCCCCGAGATCGATCATGTGGTGAACTTCGTGGGCTCCGGTGCGCCGCGTTTCTATCTGCCGCTCGACCAGCAGTTGCAGGTGGCGAACTTCGCGCAGTTCGTGATTACGGCAAAGTCCGTGGAAGATCGCGAGAAGCTCGCGCGCTGGCTCGAGCCTGTGCTGCGCGAGAAATTTTCGTCCATTCGCACGCGTTTGTCGCGGCTCGAAAACGGTCCACCGGTTGGCTATCCGGTGCAGTTCCGCGTAAGCGGCGACGATCTGCCGACGGTGCGCGGTATCGCCGAAAAGGTCTTTGCTGAAATGAGCGCGGACAGCGGTACGGCCAATGTCCAGTACGACTGGGATGAACCGTCGGAGCGCTCGGTACGCTTCGATATCGACCAGAAGAAGGCGCGTGAACTCGGTATCAGTTCGCAGGACGTATCGGATTTCCTCGCAATGCAACTGACGGGTTATACCGTCACGCAGTATCGTGAACACGACAAACTCATTAGCGTGGACTTGCGTGCGCCGAAAAGCGAACGGGTCGATCCGGCCAGGCTTGCCACGCTTGCAATGCCTACGCCTAACGGACCCGTGCCGCTGGGAACGATCGGGCACGTGGTGAACGACCTGGAATATGGCGTGATCTGGGAACGCGATCGTCAGCCGACCATCACCGTGCAATCGGATGTGAAGCCGGGTGCGCAGGGTATCGACGTGACGAATGCGATCGAAAAGAAGCTCGCCACGTTGCGCGCCGGCTTGCCGGTGGGGTACCGCATAGAAGTGGGTGGCCCGGTTGAGGAGAGCGCGAAGGGCCAGTCGTCGATCAACGCACAGATGCCGATCATGGCGATCGTCGTGTTGACGCTGCTGATGATCCAGTTGCAGAGCTTTGCGCGCGTGATGATGGTGGTGCTGACCGCGCCGCTCGGGCTGATTGGCGTGGTCCTGGCGTTGCTGCTGTTCAACAAGCCGTTCGGGTTTGTCGCCATGCTCGGCGTAATCGCCATGTTCGGGATCATCATGCGCAATTCGGTCATTCTCGTCGACCAGATCGAGCAGGACATTGCCGCGGGGCATCCACGCTTTGACGCCATTGTCGGCGCCACCGTGCGGCGTTTCCGGCCGATCACGCTGACCGCCGCCGCTGCCGTTCTTGCGCTGATTCCGCTTTTGCGCAGCAACTTCTTCGGCCCGATGGCGACCGCGCTGATGGGCGGAATCACGAGCGCGACCGTGCTCACGCTGTTTTATCTGCCGGCGTTGTATGCGGCTTCGTTCAGGGTTCGGCATAACGAGCGCGCGGGGTTTAAAGATCCGGACACGCCCTCCGCACCCGATCGCGGTCAAGGAGGCCAGTCATGAAACACGCTTATCTGACTGCACTCGGATTCACCGCCGCTCTTGCAGCCTGCACGTTCGGCCCGGACGGAAAACCGCCCGTCATGCCCGCTGTGGCCCATTACGGCGCCGACGCGCAACCAGTGCGCACCGTGGCGGCCGAAGGGGTATCGCAAAGCTTCGACGCCGGTGCAAAACCGGTGCCCGAGTGGTGGAAGCTGTACCGTTCCGAGCCTTTGAACGCACTGGTCGATGAAGGCTTGCGCAACAGCCCGAGCCTGGCCGCGACGGACAAAACCCTCGCTGCGGCGCGCGAACAACTGCGCGCGCAAGTCGGCGAGTCGATGCTGCCGAGCATCGACCTGGGCGGCCAGACGGACCGTGAACGTGCAATCGGCGTGCCGAACTTCGGGCCGCCCACGGCGCTCTACAACCTCTTTGTCGGCCAGGTCCGGGCGCAATACACGTTCGACCTGTTCGGCGCGGCGCGTCTTGCGGACCGGGCGCTGGCCGCCCAGGTAGACAGCCAGTCCTGGCAATTCGATGCCGCCCGCCGCGCACTCGCCGCGAACATTGTCACGGGCGCGATCGGCGCGGCGTCGTTACGCGCGCAAATCGATACGACCGAGCGGCTGATCGTCCTCGCCGACGAAGACGCACGGGAAACGCAGCGCCGCTACGAACTGGGCTCGGCGTCGCGTTCGGACGCGCTCAACGCGCAATCAAACGCCGCCGCGCTCGCCGCTTCGCTGCCGGCGCTACGGGCTCAGTGGCTTGCAACGCGTCATGCGACGGCCGTCATGATCGGCCGTACACCGGATCAGGCGCCGCCGGATCTCGATCTCGCGTCGCTCACCGTGCCAGGCAATGTGCCGGTGGTCGTGCCATCGGAATTGCTTGCCAGCCGCCCGGATATCCAGGCCGCCGATGCGCTGCTCAAAGCCGCCGCCGCGCAGGTCGGCGTCGCGACGGCGCAGCTGTTCCCTAGCTTGTCGTTATCGGCATCGATGGGAAAAGGGGGCTTTAGCTGGCCAACCGCTTTGTCGGGCGCAGGCGCGATCTGGAGTGTAGGCGCGTCGCTGTCACAACCGCTGTTTCATGGCGGCGCATTGCTTGCCCAAAAACGCGCGGCGCAGGCGAGCTACGAGGCGGCCGTGGCGCAATACAAGCAAACGGTGCTCACCGCGTTCCGCAACGTGGCGGACTCGCTCGCAGCGCTCGAGCAGGATAACCAGGCACTCAGTTTCTCCGATACCGCCAGCCGCACGGCAATGAACGCGTTCACGGATTCGGCTGCGCGTGAGCGGCTTGGGGCGATTCCGCCCTCGGCGTCACGTGCGAGCGAGCGCCAGTATCGCAATGCGCGGCTCGATGCTATCCGCTATGAAAGCGCCCGCCTGAGCGACACCGCGTTGCTGTTCCAGGCCATGGGCTCTCCGACCGGCAGTGCGGCGAATCTTGCCGCTGCGGCGAAAGCGGCGGAGACAGGGAAATAACCGCGGCCGGGTCGCATTCCAGCCCGACGTGTAGAAACTGAAGCAGGCGCCATATGCAAAGGGCTGTTCCGACGCGAGTCGGAATGGCCCTTTGCACATCATCAGGACAACCGGACAATCCCGCGCATCGCTGGGAGAAGCCAGGGATCAAAGACATCGAATGTCACAATTCAGGGTCGCCGAAACATCCCGCTGTTATCCAAATGCGCCCATAACCTCCCCGCAACTCAACTTCTTCGCCGAAACCTTCCACTATTCGGATAAGTCGCGTTATTTCGGACTGCACTTTCCCATAGGCTTGCGGGCTTTCGTGTATTCAAGGGAAATGCCATGTCTCGCCCATCGCTCCGTGACCTGCTTCGGCTCGTTCATTCAGGACTGGAAAAAGTCGCGCTGGCGTGCGCTGCATTTGGTTTGATGCACGCAACAGCCCGCGCGGGAGAATCCGCCTCTGCCGACGTGCCCGCGGGTGAGCAATGGGGCAGTCGCGCCGCGCCCCAGCTCGCTGCCGACGACCCATGGAGCAACCCCGCAGCACCCACTCTCGCACTTGACGATGCCTGGAGCGCACCGGCCGCCGATCGGTTCACATCGTCCGGACAAATCCACGCTGCGTTGCCAGCATCGCCAGCGTCACCGGCGTCTGCATCAACGCAGGAGGCGCGACCGGCCGCAACGGAGAATGCGCCACGCTCGGTAGCAACAACCGTCCGGGAGGCACCCTCCGCTCTCGCGAAGGATCGCTCCGACTGGAATGAAACACCGCGTGGCCGTTCGCCCGGTCTGATCGCATCTCATGACGCGTGGCTCAAGCGCAGCACGCCCGTCGCTAAACCAAGCGAACCGGCGAAAGCGCCGGTCAGCGCCCCCGTTCAGCCGACCGATCCGTGGAGCGCTCCCTTGACCGGTCTCGTTGCATCGAACGATGTGGTAACAGCTGCCGCGGTGGCTTCTTCCGCTGCCGTCAGCGTCGGCTCGCACCCGGGTTTCGCAGTCACGCCCCACGTCAGGCTGTTGCGCGTCAGCGAGGCTCCAGGGGCTTCACGTGCTGAGGGATCGTCAACGGTTTTGGCAACCGGCCGGCCGATGCATCGACGGACCCGTCCGATTGTTCACAGCACCTCAAATTCGTCCCGATCATCCGGGACAAGGCGCGCAAGAGCCACCAGAGCGCCTACGCCCGCATGGTGCCGATCAGTTTCCGCATGCGCGCGGCATCGGTGAAAGCGTCGTTGGCGAGGCGAGCGGAACTGCTCCCGGCCGCCCCGCTCAATTGCCGACTTCCACCCGATTGCGCCCGTCACGCTTCGCCCGATACAAAGCCAGGTCGGCTGCTTCGATCAATTGCTTCATGTCTTCGCCGGGCTGCGGCACCTGCATGACGCCGCCTACGCTGATCGTCACCCGCCCACCGGCGGAACCCGTATGCGGCACTGCCAGCGCCTCCACCGCCATGCGGATTTTTTCACCGAGCAGGCGCAAGCCGCCAGCCGCGGTGGACGGCAGCACCACCGCGAATTCCTCGCCGCCAAAACGCGCGGCAAGATCAGCGGGACGGTTCAGGCTCGATTCAATCGCGCGCGCGACGAGCTTCAGCACGTCGTCACCTGCTACATGTCCGTAGGTGTCGTTGTACGACTTGAAGTTGTCCACGTCGATCATCAGGAAGCCGAGCGACGACTGTTCGCGCGCCGCGCGTTTCCACTCTGCGCTCATGTAATCGTCCAGGCAGCGGCGGTTCGACAAACCCGTCAGCCCATCCGAATTGGTCAGGCGCTGCAGTTCCAGATTGGTTTCGAGCAGTTTTTGCTGCGATTGCCGCAACGCGAGATACGCCTCGTCGCGCTGCAGCAGGTTCAGATACGAACGCGAGTGATAGCGGATCCGCGCAATCAATTCGATGCTGTCCGGCAGCTTCACCAGATAATCGTTGGCGCCCGCGGCAAACGCGGCGCTCTTGATGCGCGGCTCTTCCTTCGTGGACAGCACAATGATCGGAATGTCGCGCGTTGCCGCGTGCTCGCGGTATTGACGCACCAGCGTCAGTCCGTCCACGCCCGGCATGACCAGATCCTGCAGGATCACGGTCGGCCGCGTGACCTGCGCGACATGCAACGCGTCCTCGGGGTTGGCGCAGTAATGAAAATCCAGCCGCGGCTGATCCGCCAGCGCGCGGCGCACCGCTTCCGCCACAATGGTCTGGTCGTCGACCAGCAGCACCATGACCGCGCTCTCGGCGGCGCTGGGCGCATTCAGCGCATCGGCAAGCAGATCGGCGGCCGTACGCGCCTCCTTTGCGGCATCGAGGGGGGCCGCCGGGCTTTCCGGACGAGATTCCGGGCCGGCCTGCTCGCGCCGTGCGCGCTCCGCCAGCGGATCTGCATTTCGATGTTCCATGACTGAATCCTGTTCTGAGTCGAGTTCGAGCGCGTCATTTGCGCGACGATGCAAACGCCTTTTGCACGGCATTCGCGATATTCGGGAGCGGCAGGATGGCTACCGCCGCATTCAGCGCTGCGGCTGCTTTCGGCATGCCGTACACGGCGCATGTCGCTTCGTCCTGCGCGATCGTGTGATAACCCTTGGCGCGCATGGCCGCGAGGCCCGCAGCGCCATCGCGGCCCATGCCGGTCAGCAGCACGCCGACCGCATTGCCGCTCCAGTTCGCGACCACGCTCTGAAAAAACACGTCGATGGACGGCCGGTACGGCGTCGCCAGCGGCTCCTTCGTGTAGCCGAGCCGCTGGCCGCTGCCGCAAAAATGCAGGTGGTCATTGGTCGCCGCGAGCAGCACGCAGCCCGGCTCCGGCCGGTCGCCCTCGCGCGCGACGCGTACCGGCAGCGTTGACTGTTCGTTCAGCCAGCCCGCCATGCCGGCCGCAAAGGACTGATCCACGTGCTGGACGATCACCGTGGCCGGCGCGAAGTCGGCCGGCAGCGCGGCCAGCAGCGTCGCCAGCGCGCTTGGACCGCCCGCCGACGCGCCGATCGCGAGCAGGTCGGTGCCCGAGGTAATGCGTGGCGCGGCTGCAAGCGGATTCGCAGCCGCTTTCGTGGCCTGTTGTGCGGCAATCTGGTCGATCTTGGCGGTCAGCGCCGCGATCCCGCGCTTCGCGTCCGGGCCGGCGAGCACCGGCGTGTCGACGGCATCCAGCGCGCCCGCGCCCATCGCCTCGTAGACCCGCCACGCATTCGCTCCTACATCCACCGTCACGATCAGGATCGCGCACGGCGTCTCGCGCATGATCCGGCGTGTGGCTTCCGTGCCGTCCATGTGCGGCATCACGAGGTCCATCAGCACGACGTCCGGTTTCTGCGCGGTGCAGTAGTCGACCGCCTGCGCGCCGTCGCTCGCGACCCAGATCACCTCGAAGTCGCGCCGGGTCGCCAGCGCCCCTCGCAAGGCGTCCACCGCCAGCGGCATGTCGTTCACGATCCCGATCTTCATCGCCCGCCTCTCTTTTTAGTGTTTTCTCACGACTGCGCTTCGCCAATCAGATCGCGCACGGCATCGAGCAAGGTCTGATCGTGGAAACTGCCCTTCGCCAGATAATAGTCCGCGCCGGCATCCAGTCCCCGCTGGCGATCCTCCGCGCGATCCTTGTAGGACACGATCATTACCGGCGTCTCGCGCAGTTGCGAATCGCGCCGGATCAGCGTCACCAGTTCAATACCGTCAAGGCGCGGCATATCGATATCGGTGATCACCAGGTCGAAACGCTCGCTGCGTACGGCGTTCCAGCCGTCCATGCCATCGACGGCAATGGTCACGTCGTACCCACGCCCGGCCAGCAGCTTGCGTTCGAGTTCACGCACGGTCAGCGAGTCGTCGACCACCAGCACGCGTTTTCTCGCCGCGGCGACCACGCGCGCCGTGCCCGGCGAGACACGCCCGAGCTCACCGTCGACGACCAGCTTTTCGACCGCTCGCAGCCAGTCGTCGAGGTCGGCGATGAGCAGCGGATCGCCGTTTTCCATCAACGCGCCCGCCGCGATGTTCGGTACCTTCCCCAGGCGCTTGTCGAGCGGCTGCACGACCAGCATGCGCTCGCCGAGAAAGCGGTCGACCACCACGCCGTAGCTCGCCGCGCCCTGCCCGATCACGACGACGTTGAGCGTATCGCTGACGGTATCGAAGGTGCCTGAGCGGAGGATCTGGTGAGCCGTGACGATGCCAAGCCGCCGGCCCTCGAACGCGAAATGCTGATGCCCTTCGAGCAGGTCGATCGACGCCCGCGGCAGCACCAGCGTGCGAGTGACGTGAGCAAGCGGCAGCCCATACGGCTCGCCGTCCACTTCAACAATCAGGCTGCGGATCACGGACAGCGTCAGGGGCAACTGCATCGCGAAACGCGTGCCGACGAGCGCTTCCTGCGTGACACGCAGGTTGCCGCGCACCTGCCGCACGACGTCCTGCACCGCGTCCAGGCCAACCCCGCGGCCGGAGACGTCGGTGACGGTGTCGCGCATGGAGAAGCCGGGCAGGAACAGGAATTCAAGTAGTTCGGTGTCCGTCAGACGTGCGGCCGTGGTCTCGTTGGCCAGGCGCTTCTGGACGATAGCCCGACGCAGCGCGTCGAGGTCCACGCCGCTGCCGTCGTCGCTGACACTGATGAAAAGCGAACCTGCGCTATGGCGGGCTTCCAGCGTAATCGTGCCTTCCGGTGGTTTGCCAAGCGCCCGGCGCAGCGGTGGCGCTTCAATCCCATGATCGACCGCGTTGCGCAGCAAATGGCCGAGCGGCGCTTCGAGCAGGTCGAGGATGTCGCGGTCCACTTCCGTCGCTTCACCGGCGATCACGAAGCGCACTTGTTTATCGAGCGAACGCGCGACGTCGCGGACCATGCGCGCAAAACCGCCAGTGGCATCGACGAACGGCCGCATCCGGCATTCGAGCGCTTCGTCATAGAGTTGCTGCGACAGATGCGTCGAGCGCCGGTCGTAGTTTTCCAGCTCGGCCAGCCGCTCGCCGAGCTGGCGATGCGCTTCCGCATTGAGACGGCGGACTTCATCCAGCGCATCGAGCGTGCGCGCGTCGAGCGCCGCGGTCGGAGCTGCCGATGCAGTCGAGGCCGAGGTCGCCGCCTCGGTCAGCGACTCGTGCAGGAAATCGAGCGCCCTGCTTGCGTCGCGCTGGATCCGCTTCACGCGCAACATGGATTGAGCGAATGGTTTGAGCCAGCGCGACTCAACCAGCGATTCGCCCGAATGACTCAGCAAACGGTCAAGCGTATCAGCACGAACGCGCAGCATGCGAGCCGGCTCACGCAGCTCGACGGAGCGGGCCGGCTGGTGAGATGTGCCTTCCACGGCCTCTGCGGCTTCCACTGCTTCCTGAGTTTCCTCAACCGCCGGCGCCGGGAGCGTCAGCTCATGCGATAAATCGACGTGAGCGTCAGCCTGAGGCGCTTCAAAAACGGATGAGGGCGGTGCGGTGGTAAGACCGTCCATCCGTGCATTCAATGCGTCGACGAATGCGTCCACGTCCATCTGCGACAGGGTTTCGTCACCCGACGCCTGGCCGATCCGCAAGATCAGGTCGACGCCGCTCAACAGCAAGTCGATCATGCCGGCATCGACTCCCACACGCCCTTGCTGCGCGCCGACGAAGCAGTCCTCCATCACGTGCGCAAGGCTCACGCCATCCGGCACACCGACAATCCGCGCCGCGCCCTTCAGCGAGTGTGCTGCCCGCATGCAGGCTTCAAGCGTCACCGGATCGCGCGGAGCGCGTTCCAGCGCGAGCAGGCCGTCACTCAGGATCTGCGCCTGCACCCGCGCTTCTTCACGAAACAAGTCGATGAGGGACGGCTGGCCGCGGCCTGTTTCAGCGCCGCTCATGTGAGGCTCCGGTTCAAGGTCTCGAAAAGTTTGGCCGCATCGAGCAGGCCCACCGTCCCGCCCTTCCACGCCGTCACCGCCAGCGCGTGCGACGCCGACATGCTGGCTATGGTCGCCGGGACGGGCTGAAAATCCGCACGAGCGAACCGATGCACGCCATCGACGGCATCGACGGGGAAAACGATGGGGTTGCCGGGGTTGTTGCCTGATCCGTCCAGCTCACCGGCTTCGCCGCCCGGCTCAACGACCAGCAGGCGCGCAAGATCCCGGGCGTCGATGCCATGCTGGTGGCCCTGCCGCTCAGGTCTGCGGCCGTCCTGCCCGACCACCGATGCAATTCCGAACAAGCGCGCCAGCGACGCGCACACGAGCAACGTCCCGCGCACGTTCACCACGCCGAGCACCGCCCGGTGGCGCCGGTGCGGCAGCGAGTGGATCGGCCGCAACTCGGCGACCTGCTGGAAAATCGTGGTGGGTAAACCCAGCCATTCGTCGCCGATGCGAAATACGAGCCACGACGTGGCATCCGCCTCGCGGGCCGCGTATTCACTCAGCGACTGCTCCGTCTGGCGATGCAAGCCCTCGTGTCCGAGCACGGCATCGGCGACTTCTTCACGGTCCAGCACGCGCGCCGCGGCGGCATCGTGCACAGGGCAGTTACGGCAGTGGATGTAACCGGCCAGACGCGGGCACGAACCGTCGCCGCGAACGCCGATGCGGTTCCAGCAGTCGTCGATCGGGGCATCGAAGCGCCACGTCGATGGTTCGGCCGAAGCTGAGACCAAATCAATATGCGCTGCTGTTTCATCTGCTTCGACGCTCACGAATTGCGGGTCGCGTGGATCACTCATGGCGGCCTCCTGATGAACGTTCAGCGCGTTCAGCACGTTCGGCCCGCGCCAGCAACAATTGCGCGCCCGCACGATCACCTTCGAGCCGGAGCACGGCGGCGAGATGCGTCAGCGCCTCGCCATGTCCAGGGGCGAGATAAAGCGCCCGTTTGTAAAAGCCTCTCGCGTCGCTTTGCTCACCCCGCGCATCCGCGATCACGCCGAGCAGGTAGTACGCGTCGGCGCTGGCCGGATGCGTCTCGAGATACCTCCGCGCGATATCGGCGGCTTCGGGCAAAGCGCCGGCGTCAGCAAGTACCTGAGCTTGCCTGAGCGTGCCCGGTTCGACGGCAACCGGCGCGTTCGTCGCGATTTCAGGCGTTGCACGCGGCGCACCGGTAGCGGGCGAGCCGAATGAGAAAGGGCGGCCGGGTGCATCGTTCAGGTTCATCGCCAACACGGCCCGATGGCCGAACGTATTGGTCACGCTGGCAGCCCCGCTCGATCCGGCAATCGGCGCCTTTGGCATCGCTACCCGCGCGGCGAGTTCCATTGCCCTCTCGGCACTGGCGATGGCAGCAAACAGCGCCCGCGGCCGTGGCCCAAACCCCTGTTCGTCCCAGCCGCGCTCACCGCCCGCCGCCGGCCGCGCGCCGCCCGCCAGCTTGTCCCCTAACCCGCCTTCCGGACGCCCGAACGCGAATGCCAGCACCAGCTTCGCCGACGCCATGCCTTCACGCATCATCAGCCCTGTCTCCGCCGGCCCGACAAACAGCATCCCGCCGGGCGCGAGCAGGCCGTCCAGTACCCGCATGGCCGTGTGCTGCGTCGCCCGGCCGAAATAGATCAGCACGTTGCGGCAAAAGACGAAATCGAAGGGTTCGAACGTCAGCGGATCGAGCGTCAGCAGATTTGCCTGGCGGAATCGCACCCGCTCCGTCACGGCAGGCAAAAGCCGCCACTGGTCGCCGGCCGGCACGAAAAAACGCTCGCGAAAACCAAGTCCGCGGGTACGGAACGCGTTGCTGCCGTAGTGCGCGTGACGGGCGATATCGAGCGCCCGGCCGCTGATGTCGATTGCATCGATGGAAAAGCGCTCGGGCGAAATTCCCGCATCGAGCATGGTCATGGCCGCGGTGTAAGCTTCCTCGCCCGTCGAGCAAGGCACGCTCAGGATCCGCACCGGCTTGGACGGCTGGTCGAGAAGCCGGACACGCGCCAGTCTGGCCAGCGCGTTGAACGCCTCGGCGTCGCGGTAGAACCACGTTTCCGGCACGACCACCGCTTCGATCAACGCCTGCAATTGCTCCGGTATGCCATTCACCACAAGCCAGAACGCTTCAATGCTCGCGCGCGACTCGTCCAGACCATCGGCACCCGCTGCGCGCCACGCGGCAAACCGGTCCGAGACAGCCCGCTCGATCGCTTTCTCGCCGATAGACGTGGGGTCCAGACCCATCGTCCGTTGCAACAGCCCGGCGAACTGCATGACCCGCGCGTGCGGGAGCGGCTCGCGATGGCTTTCATTCATCGCCTGGTGGGTGTGGAACGCCTGCGCCGCCCGACGGGCCTGATCGGAAGTGGAAAGCTGCTTCATGCTTCGCTCTGCGTGAAGAGTTGCGCCTGCACGTGTTCCGGCAACAGGTGTTCAATGCGTACCCATTGAACGAGGCCCTGCGTGTCGCGTGCGAGCGGCCCGAGATAACGCGCGTTCGCCGCCTCGACACCGGCGGGCCTGAATGCGGTGCGATCGAGCGTCAGCGTGCGCGTGGCGCGCTCGAGCAAGATGCCGAGGCGCTTGTGTTCGACGCCCGTCAGGGTCTCGTGCGGGTAATGGACCAGCGCCAGGCGCGTAGACAAACGCTCGTGTGAACGCCGGCCAAGTGCAAGCGCGGCCAGGTCGATGACCGGCACCGGTAAAGATTCGTAATCCAGTACGCCCGCGATCCAGTCCGGCACGCCGGGCATCGCCTTCAGCGGCACGAGCGACAGCATGCGTTCGACCTGCGAACTGTCGATCACATAACGGTCGTTATCGAGCGTGAACTGAACGAAGAGCATGGTCTCAGCAGCCAGACGAAAAATCGGCAAGCGCGCGGGTCATCACGTCGCCACCTTGAAGCGTGACACCCCGGTGCGCAGTCCATTGGCGGTGTGCGTGAGATCGTCGATCGCTTGCGTCGACTGGCGCAGCGACTCGGCCGTCTGCTGCGCGGCTTCGGACAATTGGGCGAGCGCCTGCGTGATCTGGTCAGCGCCGGTCGCCTGCGTCTGCATGCCTTCATTGACCATCACGAAACGCGGTGCGAGCGTCTGCACCTGCTGGATGATCTGCGACAGTTGCCCGCCGACCTGCTGCACGTCCGTCATGCCGCGGCGGACTTCCTCGGAGAACTTGTCCATGCCCATCACGCCCGCCGCAACCGCCGACTGGATCTCCTTCACCATCTGTTCGATATCGAAAGTGGCGACGGCTGTCTGGTCTGCGAGACGGCGGATCTCGGTCGCCACCACCGCGAAACCGCGCCCATATTCGCCGGCCTTTTCCGCCTCGATCGCCGCATTCAGCGACAGCAGGTTGGTCTGGTCGGCGACCTTCGTAATGGTGGCCACCACCTGGTTGATATTGCTCGCGCGCTCGTTGAGGATCGCGAGCTTGCCGTTCACCGACCCGGCCGCTTCCATCACGAGCCGCATGGTGTCTTCCATCCGCGTGAGGCCCACCTGGCCGGTACCGGCCAGCAGCGCCGACTGTTCGGCCACGTTCGACACTTCGTTCATCGTGCGCACGAGGTCGCGCGACGTCGCAAAAATCTCCCGCGACGTGGCCCCGATCTCGGTCGTCGTCGCGGCGGTTTCGCTTGCGGTAGCCTGTTGTTCGCGAGCGGTAGCGGCAATTTCAGCCACCGATGTCGTGACCTGCACCGCCGACTTCTGAGCCTGTCCAACAAGACCGGTGAGCTCATCGGTCATGCGGTTGAAGCCCGCTCCCAGTGCGCCGAACTCGTCTCCGCGCTCCAGCTGAAGCCGCTGCGACAGGTCGCCGGTGCGCATGGCATCGACAACTTCAACCAGCCGCTGCATCGGCACGGCGATCGCCCTGAGCAGCAGGAACCCGGCCCATGCCGCCACCAGAATGGTCACCACAACGACCACTAGCAACGTGATCTCGGCCTGGCGGACGGAATCGCGAATGCTCTTCGACGAGGCCGTCTGCTGGTCGTTGTTGTGCTCGACAAGCGCCCGCACCACGGTCCGGCCGGTTTCCCAGACGGGCGTGAGTTGAGTATTGAAGGCCGCCGCGGCAGCCGCCTTCGACCCCGGCAAATCGGCCAGGATCTGCTCCGCGATCGGAGCATAAAGGGAACGCTGCTGCTTGAAATCGTTGAAGAGACGCCGGTCGGTGTCTTCAAACACCGTGGCCGCGTACTGGTCGAGCAGCTTGTCAAGCGATTCACGGGTTTCCGCGATGCGCTGCGTGTCGCGGCGGATCTGGTCCGGATCGTTATCGATAAAAATAAGCCGCTGGACCACCGTGTAGTTTTCGAACCACGCCGCACGGATCGTCGTTGCGAGATAGACGCCCGGCGACGAATCCTCTTCCTGACTGCGCGCATCACGGTCGATCGCACCGAGCAGGATGTATGAACAGGCGGCCATGACCAGCATCAGCGCGAGAATCACGCCGAAGCTCACAAGAATCCGATTTCGAATGGTTAACTGCTTCACGCATGAACCTTTTCAGTAGGGTTGGGCGCAAGCGCCGGCAGTGGGCGCACCGCACCCCATCTCAAAAAGGGTGCGGCGCAATTTTAAGACGGAAAACGAAACGATTTGCGGATAAATACAGGCTTTTGTCCGCCAGGCGCTAATCGAATGACGTCACCCGCCAAAGTTGTGCACAGAAATTGGGGACCACCCTGTTGACAACCTTCTGACAAACCCCGGAACGCATTGAATGGAAACGGTTTTCAGGCTCTGCTTCAAAGCGCGGGGACCAAGCGGATCGAATCGTTTCCGGCGGCGAAGTTGTGCACACAAACTGTTGAAGGCCCTGTGGACAAGCGTGAGGTTATCTTTTTAAGCCTTTGATAAATAAGCGTAGTTCCGGGTCGATCCGTTTTGAACCACGCGAGAGCGGCTGCTGACGGCACGTTGCCGCCCGCGCAACGACTGGCGAGTTATCCCCAGCAATTGTGGGCAGGCTTGTTGATAAGCCCGGGGCTCGACGCTTAAGTCACTGCACTGATGCAGCACGATTGAAACTCCGTGACTGAAAAGCGCCCTGCACACGCCGATGTTCAGGGAAGACGGAACGCCGGACGCTTCGCCCGCGCGACGGGGATCGCGCCGGTCCGGCGGATCACCTCTTGAATACGCGTGAGCAAATCGTCGGCTTTATATCGATCGTCCTGGCTCAGCCGTTCAGCAACGGTGTCGAATGCCTGGTCGATACGCAGCAGGATCGCTTGCGCCTCAGCGCGTTTCAGGCCCAGGCGCTCGCCGTACGCAATCAGCTGCCCGGGCACGGGGAAAACCTTCGACTTGTTCAGGTTCAACGCCATCCTGCCGTCGAGCAACGGATAGATGCCCGTGCAGACGACATCGTAGATGGGCGACAGCCGACGTGGCCCGGTGGGATCGGCATAGATAATGCCGATGTTCTTCATGTGCGCGTCCCCATCGCGAAGAAAACACGACAGCGCCACACGCTCGAACAGGCGGATAGATTGCGCACGGAAATCGGCGCCGGTGTAGACCTCCACCGCCCGGCCGATCATCTCGTAACTGCCGCGGTATTTGTCGTTGCCGGTCAGCACGCTCATGTCTTCGAAACCGAGCGGCGTGCCGTCGGGCGCACGATCGAAACGCGCCATCACGAACAGCAAGCCGTCATTGGAGAGCCAGAAATCCGGCACGTCGAAGCCCGCCTCGCGCGCCACCGACATGCACAGGAATTCGTTGCGGGCAATCCCCGCATAGTCATCTCCTTCAGCCTTCACGATCACCGTGGTCAGCGGCAAGGCCGCGTGGGCGTCGAGCGTTGCGACGCTGGCGGGAACCTCGGGAGCGAGCGGCACCACCGTCTTCGGCTGCACGCCGGAAATGCCCGAGCCCAGGGCATATTTGCTTACCAGCCGTTCGAACAATTGTCCCGATGGCGAGGACAGCAACTCGTCCAGCCGCTCGCCCTCGCCTTCGGGCACTGTCTGGCCGTGCAGCGCATAGGTGAGCCTGCCGATCTGGTTCCGCCCGGCGAGGAACAGCAGGAACATGTCGCTGGGGGTGCCGAACCGCGCCAGCCGTTCTTCGATGATGTACCGCAGGTAACCTTCCGGTCGATTCATTGCGAATACGTTCATCAGCGCGCCGCTGCTGTAGCTCTTGCGCCGCACAGGCATGGTCAGCGACACAGCCGCGTCCGGCTCGACCTCACCATAATTGAAGACGAACGTGCTCTCCTTCGCCAGCAAGCCGGCCATGCCCTGCGGCGTGTGGACGTCGAGCCGGCGGATTTTGTCGAAGAGCTGTTCCAGGTCGAACGGCGGCGCAGGCTTGAGCGACGACGGCGTGCTCATTCGTCCTCCCTGAAGAAGAAGTCCAGATCTTCGAAGACCACGGTGTCTTTCGGACGCAGCGTGAAGTCGTAGCCAAGCGCGTTGGCGATCCGGCAGAGCTCATGAAGGCCCACGTTCTGCCCGCCTTCCGCATTGGTGATTGTGCGCCGGGACACGCCGGCACGATCAGCCAGCGTCTGCTGACTCATGCGACGCTCGCGCCGCAGCGAGCGGAGTTCCGCTGCCACACGCTCGAAATTGCTGATGGGGTCCGTATATTTGCGCGTCATGATGCGCAATCATAGGCTACTTCTTTCATTTACGCACTATTATGCGCACTTCCGTTCGTGGAATTCTTATTCGGTTTTGCGCATTATTTTGCGCAATTTCATATATTTATGAATAAATGCGCGCCAAGATGCGCAAATTGATCTCCGAAATCAGCTTCCACGATAAAACGCCGCACTAGCCGGCGTGGGCGTCGCCGGCCGGGCCGCGCCACCCTTGCCACTACCGGACGATGCAGCCGCCGGATTCGCCACGCCCGGCTCCATATACGCGGGGGCACCCTTCCCTTTCTCCTTCTGCCCCGGCGGCGGTGCGGACGGCGCAGCACGCATGTCGGCAAGCATTTGCGTGCATGGCAGCGGCTTGTTGTTACTCGGCGCGATCAACGGGATCAGCGCGGCAAACGGGTTGAGCAGACCGAGCCCGACCGCCGCCGCGCCGCGCACCGCCAGCGCGCCGGCACTTACGCCTACATGGGGGTCCTTGAACGTCCCCTTCACGTACAGCGGCGAGCGCAGCGAGAACACCCGGAAACCCTTCGTGTGCGGATGAATGTTCAGATCCATCTCCTCGGTCTTCAGATTGACCGTGCCGTCCATGTTGATCACGGCGTCGTCGGTATCGAGGGCGAACACGCGCGATTCCAGCACACCATTGGTCGCAACAAAATCCGCTGCCGCACAGTTGATCTTGACATCGTGCTTGCCGAAGAGCTTTTCATAGACAGCGTTCGCCACGTTCAGCCCCGCCGCTTCCATGTACAACCGGCTGACCGTGCCTTCGGTGATCAGCGTCTTGACCTCGCCGTTCATGGTTCCGGCGAGTGCGGCGGGCGAATTGCCCGTCGCCGATAACGCCGCGTCCCCGTTCACTTCACCCAGCGCCGACTGCATGGTCTTGACGGTCGGCAGCAACTCCTTGAGCTTCAGATGCCGCGCCGAGGTAGAAAAGCGGCCCTGGAGCGGCTCCTTACTGCCATCGAGGTGAATATCCGACGACAGCGTCCCGCCCGCCACGCCAAATGCCAGCGGTTCAAACGACAGCACGCCATCTGTCATCACCACGTGCGCATGGAGGTCGGTGATCGGAAGCGCCGGGTCCTTGATGATCTTGCGGCCGGTGAACTTCACGTCGGCATCGATCGTCTTCCATCGATCCGTCTTGAACTCCTCGGTCGGCAGCGCCTTCGACGACGGCTGTTTTGCCGTGTCGCCGCGCTTCGCTTTGCTCGCGTTCGAGTCCGCCCCGATGATCGGTGCGAGATCGGAAAACTGCAGCAGGTTCGACACCAGTTCGCCCGACAGCTGGGGCCGCGGCTTGCTTCCCGTGAACGTCAGCGAGCCGTTCAGGTCGCTGCCGCCCACGCGCCCGGTGAAGTTCTCGTACTTGAAGACGTTGCCGTCAGCCCGGAACTGGCCGACGAGCCGCCCTTCCGTTGAATAGGGCGGTGTCGCCGGCAGTGTCACGCCGACGATCGGATACAAATGCTCCAGGCTCACGCCCTGCAGCCACAGCCTCAAGTCGAGCGCGGCGAGATGGGCCGGGTCCGTCACGGTCCCCACAAATGCAATATGCGTGTCTCCGATACGAACATCCGCCTGCACGGGAAACGGGCGCATGGCGTCCTGCAGCGCGAGCACGCTGCCCACCTTGCCGTCGCCGGACACCTCCACGCTGTTGTATTTGCCCTTCGCCGACCAGCCGATGCCATAAGACTGCACGGACGGCTTCGGTCCTTCCTTCGTGGCGATGCTGGTGTTCGCCGGGACGCTTGCCGGGTTTGGCGCGCTCGCATTCACAGCGGCAGCGGCCGACGCCGCGGATGCAGCCGACGCAGCCGCTGCCTCAGATGCCGCCGCTTCGCCGACTTGCTGGTTCAGCTTGGCCGCGCCGCTCTTGCCGACCATCTGGGCCGACGATTTCTGCGATGCCGCTTCCTGCTGCTTCATGACATCGCCGATAGGAATCACCTGGCCGAGCGTATTCACCACCACCTGCATGTCCGCTTTCGTGATCTCGTCCGCATAGGCGATATTGCCTTTGTCGAGCGCGATGTCATGCAGTTGAAGGTTCCAGGTTGACGGTCCGGTCGACTGCTTGAACTTGAACGTCCAGTTATTGCGGTTGTCCTTGAGGCGTTCCAGATCGATCGAGGGATTCACCAGGTTGATCGATGGAATCACAATGTCGTGCGCGAGCAGCGGCAGGATCTCGACCTGGAAATCGATCTCGTCCAGGGTCGCGAAATACTTCTGTTTGGTCCAGTCGGGATTCGCGACCGTGATTTTTTCCGCCGAAAAACGCGGCCATGGAACCCAGCGGCGCCAGCCGGTTTCACCAGGCGGGCGTTGCCAGCCGACCTTCAGGTCGCCGGTAATCTGGAATTGCCGCCCGATTGCCTGCGAGACTTTATCGTCGACCCAGGGACGGGCCCGGTTCCAGTCGAACGTCAGGAACACGATCACCAGCACGGCAATCATGATGATCAGAACTGCAACGATCCACGCGGCTGTTGTTCTGATTTTCCGGCCCGGCGCCATAGCAGCTCCATTAATTTTTCTTGAAAAACCGCACAGCACATCCCGTGCCCGGCGATGATACCGGTCCCGCCGTGCCCGACGCCTGAAAAGCCCGATCGTAACGCGCCCACCCCTGGTAGCTGATACCTGATCCAGGGCTTGCTTAAGCAATGGTGATTTATGATTGCGCTCCGAGATCATTCGCCGAGCATGTCTTCGCCATGTCCACGCCAGCCGACACCCCCCTGATTCGCGCGACAGCGCTCACCCGTCGCGATCCCGTGCGCGACCTGCTCCTGCTGCATCCCACCGCGTTCAGCTTGTCCGGCGGCCAGCGCGCGGTTGTCACGGGGCCGTCGGGCTCGGGCAAGAGCGTGTTCCTGCGTGCGCTTGCGCTGCTCGATCCTGTCGATGACGGTGTGATCCAGTGGCGTGGAAAAACCATCGTGCGCTCGGGTATTCCAGCGTATCGGCGCCGGGTGGCCTACATTGCGCAACGCCCGGCCATGCTCGATGGCAGCGTGGAAGACAACCTGCGCTATCCGTTTTCGCTGAAGGTTTATCGCGACGTGCGCTTTGATCGCGAGCGGGTCGTCATACTGGCCCGCCGGGCAGGCCGCCAAGCCGATTTCCTCGATAAACGCGCGAGCGAACTATCGGGCGGCGAAGCGCAAATTGCCGCGCTGATACGCGTGCTGCAGGTGGACCCCGACGTGCTGCTCCTCGATGAACCGACTGCATCGCTCGATCCGGCTTCCGCGCTGGAAATAGAAGCGCTCGTCGGTGCCTGGTTCGACGATCGACGGGGTGAACGCGCCAGCATCTGGGTGTCGCATGATCCTGCGCAGGCGCTGCGTGTGGGCGAGCGCCAGCTAGTGATGACCGCGGGGACATTGTCATGATCGGCTATCAGAACCTGAGCCTGCTCGACATTGCGATCGCGGCGGCGCTGATCGCGGTGAACGGGGTGTTGTCGGTTGCGCTGAAGCTCGACCTGGAGCGCAAGCTGGCATGGGCAGCGGTGCGCACGGTCGTGCAACTGCTCGCGATCGGGTACGTGCTCGGCTGGGTCTTCCAGTTTTCACGCTGGTACGTCGTATTGCCGTTGATGGCGTTGATGACGCTGATAGCGGGACTGTCGGCATCGAATCGCGGAAGGCGCACATACCTTGGGCAGCGGGTGGACAGCGTCGTGTCGATCTGGGTGAGTTCGTGGCTGGTGGCCGCGGTGGGACTGTTCGTCGTGATCCGGATTCATCCGTGGTACGAGCCGCAATACGCCATCCCTATTCTCGGGATGATCCTCGGCAACACGTTGACGGGCGTGTCGCTGGGCATCGAGCGGATGACGGAGGAACTGACAGCGGGACGCGGCGCGGTGGAGATGTCGCTCGCGCTCGGTGCGACGCGGTGGGAAGCCGCGCAAGGGCCTGCGCGTCAGGCCGTACGCGCAGGCATGATCCCGACATTGAACCAGATGACCGTCGTGGGACTGGTGAGTCTGCCGGGCATGATGACAGGTCAGGTGCTGGCTGGGCAATCGCCGCTGCAGGCAGTTCGGTATCAGATCGTCATCATGTTTTTTATCGCCGCGTCATCGGCCCTCGGAACGGTGGGCGCCGTGTTGCTGACCTACCGGCGGCTGTTCTCGCCGGAACACCGGTTCATGGCGTCGAAGCTGGTGGAGCGGGAAAAGCCGAAGCGCGGGTGAAAAAACCCGGACACAGCCGGCGAACTACGTGCCGCCCGGCCGCCTCGCCAAAGCGTGAATCAGCGACTCCAGGCGGGCGAAGTCGACCGGCTTGGTGAGGTGATCCAAAAACCCGGCATCGCGGCATCGGCGGATGTCTTCGTCCATGCCGTAGCCGGTGATCGCAACCGATGGTTTTCCGGGCTGCAAGCCGGTCCACGCACGGGCGACCTCGAGCCCGCTGCCGTCGGGCAGGCCGATATCGCTGACCAGCAGGTCGAAGGTTTCGCTCCCGGCCAAAGCAAGCGCCTCGGCGACCGTAGTGGCCACGCCGACCTGATGCCCGAGCACCTCCAGCACCTGCGCCATGGCCGACGACGTGTATTCGTTGTCCTCGACAAGCAGCACCTTCAGCGACCGCACGATCTCATCCGGGTCCTTTGCCGCGAGAGGCGACGTTTCGTCCTCGGCCCCTGACTTGACGAGCGGCAGCGTCAGCGTGAACCGCGCGCCTTTGTCGCGCCCATCGCTCTGGGCGGTCAGCGTCCCGCCATGCTTCAACGCAAGCGTACTGGCGATAGCCAGGCCCAGCCCCAACCCGCCGAATGCCCGGGTGATCGAATCATCCGCCTGCTCGAAAGCCGAAAAAATCCGCGGCAACGCTTCCGCGCTGATCCCGATACCGCTGTCGGTTACCGAAATCGCAATGGTCGACGCATCAGGATTCCACATCCGCACCGCGATACGCCCGCCCGCCGGCGTGAACTTCACCGCGTTTTTCATCAGGTTCCACACGATCTGCTGCAAGCGCGCGGCATCGCCGAAAACCAGCGTGGATGTAGCGCCCAAGGTTGTTTCCAGCGTCAGGCCCTTGCCGCGCAGATCGGACTCCGACATATCGAGCGCGCTCGACATCAGCGTCTCCAGCACCACATTCGCGAAGTTCAGCGACAGCTTGCCGCGCGCGATGCTGGTCAGGTCAAGCAGATCGTCGATCAAGCGCGCTTCGAGTTCCACATTGCGCCGGATCAGCTCGAGCGTCGCCTGCGCGTCGGCGGGCAGCGCGTGGCGAATTTCCAGCAAACGTACGGCGGCGACAATAGGCGTCAGCGGCGTGCGCAATTCGTGCGACAGCACCGCCAGGAAGTGATCTTTCGCCCGGTTTGCGGTCTCCGCCTGCTCCTTCGCCACGCGCAAGGCGTCGGCGGCCATGTGCTCTTCGGTGACGTCACGGATGATCTTCGAATAGCCGATCAGGTCGCCGTTATCGGCACGAATCGCCGTCGTGACGCCCGAGGCGAAAAACGAGCGTCCGTCGCGGCGCCACAGCCACCGGTCGTCGCTCGCACTGCCCTCGGCCTGGGCCGTTTCCAGTTCGCGGGCGAATACGCAGGTATCGCGATCTTCCTGGCCATAGAACACCTCGGCGGACTGCCCGACCACGTCGTGGGCCGCGAACCCGAGAATCCGTTCCGACGCCGCATTCCACGTCCGTATGCGGCCTTCCTGATCGAGCGTGATGACGGCGTAGTCCTTGAGCGCATCCACCAGCAAGCGAAAGTGCGTTTCCGTCTCGCGCAGCGCGCGTTCGACCGCAATCCGCTGCTGGCGCTCGGTGCTTTCGGTCAACGCACGCCGCACGACCGCCGGCAGCCGTTGCAAGCGCTGTTTCAGGACGTAGTCGGTGGCGCCCCGCTTGAGCATGTCGACTGCATGCTCTTCGCCCAGCACGCCGGAGACGAAGATGAACGGTGTATGCGGCACACGCTCGCGAGCGATCGCCAGCGCTTCGACGCCGGAGAACACCGGCATCACGAAGTCCGCGAGGATCACATCGAAGCTGGATGCTTCCAGCGCCGCTATGAAACCCTGCTCCGTGTAGACGATTTGCACGTCGACCTTATAGTCGGCGCGTTCCAACTGCGTCAAGGTCAGTTCCGCGTCGAGCGCGTTGTCTTCTACGAGAAGCAGATGCAAGGGCTGCATGGTCAGGGCACTCAGGCGAACCGGCGCACGCGATACTGCCGGGCGGGTCGCATCGGGCAAAACAACGAAAGGACCAGCGGGCCCAGGCCGCGAAGCCGGGCGCCGTGCAGGAGGAAGACGACAGTGTGCACCAGATTCATTCCGGCACGGACTGACGGCGAACTCGCATGGACCCGGGCGGCGGCTCGTTGAGCACAGCCCAGAACACGCCGAGATCGGCAATTGCCTGCACAAATTCATTAAATTCGACCGGCTTCACCACATAGGCGTTCACGCCAAGCGCGTAGCTGCGAATGAGATCCTGCTCCTCGCGCGACGACGTGAGCATGACAACCGGAATCGACTTGAGCGCCTCACTGGTACGGATGGTTTCCAGCACCTCCATGCCATCTATTTTCGGCAGCTTCAAGTCGAGCAGGATGACCGCCGGATTGCCTGGATTGCGTACGCTCCACTCGCCTTCGCTACGCAGGTAATCGATCGCTTCCTGGCCGTCGCGCGCCACAATCACTTCATTGGCAAGCTGACTCTTGCCGAGCGCCACGAGTGTCAGTTCGAGATCGCTGGGATCGTCTTCGACAAGCAAAATGGGTTTCAGCATAGTCCGGGATGGCGGGTTTGACGGGTTTGAAGAAGCGCGATAGCGGGATCAATCAGTCAGGCATGGCACGTTCAACTCGACGATGACGACGGTCCTGGCTTGCGCCGCATGCCGGCAGTGTTTTGGGTATTGGCGGACTCGGCCCTGAACACCTTCGGCAGCGAAAAGTGAAACGCGGCGCCCTCGCCTTCGCGGCCCTCGGCCCAGGTCCGGCCGTCATGCCGCTCGATGATGCGGCGTACGTTCGCCAGGCCAATACCGGTGCCGTCGAACTCTTCCGCGCGATGCAGCCGCTGGAACACGCCGAACAATTTGTTCACATACTTCATATTGAAACCGACACCATTGTCCCGTACGCTGACAATGTATTCATCGGCGGTCGAATTGACCGACAATTCGATTTTCGCCGATTCTCGTGTCCGCGTATATTTCACCGCATTCGAAAACAGATTGCGCAGCGCGATCTGCAGGAACGCCGGATCGCCCGTGACGCTGGGCAGTTCCGGTATAACCCATTCCACCTTTCGGCCCGCTGTCTCGGCGCCAAATTCCTGCGCGACCGATCTCACCAACTGGTTCAGGTCGACGCTCACCGGGCGCAATGCGGCACGGCCCATTTGCGAAAACGTGAGCAGGTCATCGACCAGCACGCCCGCAAAACGCGCCGACTCGAGCATGTTGTCGAGGAACCGCTTGCTGCGCTCGGACAGCTTCTCGCCTTCGCTTTCCCGCAGCAAATCCCCATACCCGGCGATATGCCGCAGCGGGGCGCGCAAGTCGTGCGAAACGGAATACGAAAACGCCTCGAGCTCCTTGTTCGCGCGACGCAGTTCATCCGCGAGTTCCGCCAGTTCTTCCGCCCGGCGCAGCACGATGTTGAGCATGCCCAGCCGGAATTCGCCCGCAATTTCCAGTTCCACCGGGTGCCATCGCAGCGACCGGTTGCGCACGGTTTCGAGCCACGGCGCGAAGTCCTTGCGCGGCGCGACACCGCCGTCCTGGCTCGACACGCGTTTGACCGGTTCGCCCGCCCACGTGATCGTGCGTGTTGTTTCGGGACGGAACCAGATGACGTAGTTGCGAAAAATCTGTGAGATCGGCACGGCCAGGATCCCGCTCGCGGTGTCCGTGTGATGCGACGCACGCGGCCACGCTTGCGACAGCGCGTCGGTCGCGTAGACACCCGACGTGCCCGACGCCAGCCACTGCGCGAGCGCGAGCACGGCCTCCTGATCCGGCGTGGAACCCACCAGCGTGGCCTTGCCGTCCACCACGATCGCGGCCCCGGTCGATCCGGCGAAACACAGCAAATCGTCAGGCGCCGACTCAAGAGCCGCAAGGTAGTCGTCCTGCTCGGCAAGCGTGCCCATGAGCTGCGACATCGTGCGTCGAAGGCTCAGCAGATAGGCCGTCTCGGCACGCTCCTCCTTCGCCTCGATCTGCAGCGACAGCAGTTGCCCCAGATGCTCGATTGCGACACGCACTTCGAACGGCACGAGACGCGCGTCGTGGTCGTGGCAGGAAATCAGGCCCCAGAGCTGCCCGTGCACGACCAGCGACACCGACATCGACGCATGCGTACCCATGTTGCGCATGTAACCGAGATGAATCGGCGAGAAGCTGCGCAGCGCGGCATACGTGAGGTCGGTCGGGCGGCCCGTCACAGGGTTCACAGGCGGCACGAGCCGCGCGGACTTCGCGTCCGCGTTGGCGACAAGCCGCACGCGCTGCTTCACGTATAACGCGCGCGCCTGCCGTGGGAGGTCGGAGGCGGGAAACAACTGGTGCAGGAACGACGTGTAGCCGTCATCGATGTGCTCCGCCAGCACCTCGCTGCGGCCCTCGTCGTCGAATTTGTAGAGCAGCACGCGGCCGAAACCGGTCATTGCGCGCACTTCGCGCACGGCAAGTTCCACGAGGCCGGTCAGGGTCGCCACGTCCTGCAGGCTGCGCGTGAAGGTACGCACGAGCGGATACATCGATGCAAACACGTCTGCTGTCGGATGCCGCGCAACTTCGAGTTCGACGATCAGGTTGCCGTCGTGCCGGTGCATCGTGATGTCGAGTTCAGGACCGTCCGTTGCCATGGCCAGCCGGCCCTGTGCGGTTTCACGCGGACTGAAGAGCGGGTTGTCGATGACGCCGACATAGAGCGGCGCTTCGTCGAGCATGGCAGTGGCAGCAGCATGAGCAATCTTTGCCGCAGCCGCCGCGCCAATCACTACGTCCACCGGCTCGCCCAGCAGTTGTTCCATCGGGATGCCCACGAGCGCCGCAATATTTTCGCTGGCCTGCAGGAGGGTGAAGGTGCTTGAGAGACACAGCAGGTAACCGTGCGGCTGGATGCTGCCCGGAATGTGGATCGGCTCGGCGTCGCACGGCACATTCGCCGCTTCCGCTGCGTCCGCCGTGGGTGCCGCGAGTGCCGTGGGTGCCGAGCTTCCCGGCGCTGCACCGGGTAGCACAGGCGTTGTTCCGCTCGCGCTTGAACGCGGCAGGTCGCCGGGATCGTTCTGTGCGCGCATGGCCGCCGTATCGGGCGACAGCGGCTCGGGCCCGCTGCTCATGCCGTTGCCCCCGAGCCTGCGCGGACGTTGCCGAGCCAGTCGTGCAACCCGTCGAACGTGGCTATTGCGGCGTCCACGGCCACATCGTACTGCCCGGGTGGCACATTCGCGCTCGCGGTCTCACGGAACGTGTTCCACATGCTGCCCGTGCGCAAGCCGTAACCTTCAAAATAAGCGTTTCCATAACCGCTTTGCAGACCGAACAATATCGCGACGTGTGGCGCTATGAATCGTCCTCCGAGTGTGGAACCCTCCATCACGTACATGGAACCGAACAAGCGGCCGATGCTGTCTATCGCAGGTAGCCGTTCAACTTTTGTCACCCTGTTCGCGTGGTCTTTATCGCCGGTCAGGAGCGCCAGGTCCGACGCCAGCAGCAACGCCTTGCGACGTCCGCCGAAGAAGTCGCGCAGAGGCGCGGGCATGGCTGCCGCCACCGCGTCCTCCCACGGCGCAACGTATCCATAAAAACCCTCGAGCAAAGCCACGTAGTCCTCACGCGGCCATTCAGCGCGCATCAGGTCCAGTGCGTTTTCCAGCCGCGTGTGGCACTCGGCGGTTTCGGTTTTCAGACGGGACAGGAGATCGTATTGCATGATCCATCCGATAGAATTTTGCCGCGGGTTTGCCGCGATGTTGATCCGGATGCCGAATGCCGGAATCCGTGCCGGACCCGGCGCACGGCGTGGCGGCAGTTCGTGGTGGCTGCGGCATGGTCCGGCATCTCATCCGGACCGGCGGGGACGTCGAGCGCTGCCGATTCGCTGTCCCGGACTTCACACCGGGTCGGCATCGATTACCGATGCACACGTCGGCACGCCCGCAAAATGGTAGAAACAACTGCAGCGGAATCGATGAACGCCTTTCTCAGCTTGCCTCGCACGCGATGCGTGCACGCTCTCCGATACCGCGCGCCCATTCTACGCAAGAGGCGCTTTGTTGACCACGGGCAGCAACCGGCGCTGTTGCATGACGGCTTGTGTGACTGACGGGCCGGCGCACGCACTGCCCTCGCGCGGCTCATCCCTGTGACGCCGGACGTTGCTGGGTATCGTCGTGGGATGTCTTGCCTTGCTGCATCATTACAATCTCGTCGTACTGATATTTCCCTTCGTTCACTTGATATCGAGCCGCTTCTTCATTGAGGCGGTGATGCGTTGCCGTGTCTTTGCGTACTGGCTCCATGGATCGGTCTTGAGTGCGTCCAGGCGTTCATGCAGATTGCCGATATTCCACTGATCGCCGCTTGTGGTGGCATCGAGTTCATCCCAGCCGATAGGTACCGACACCCCCATGCCCGGCCGCGCACGCAGCGAGAACGCGGCAACCGTGCTCGAGCCGCGGTTATTGCGTAAATAGTCGACGAATATCTTGTCCCGGCGATTCTGCTTGCCCATCTTCGCCGAGAAATACCTGGGCAGCGTGCTCGCCATATGCTGCGCCACCGCCTGCGAGAATCCCTTTACTTCGTCCCAGCCGGCCTGCGGCGTAAGTGGTACGACCACGTGCAAACCTTTGCCGCCGCTTGTCTTGCAGAACGATTCAAGGCCGAGTTCCGTCAGCAATTCACGCGTGAGACGGGCGGCCTCCTGCATCCGGTCCCAGCCGAGGCCGTCGCCCGGATCGAGATCGAAGACCATCCGGTCAGGTTTTTCGAGTCTGGCCGCGAGCGCGTTCCAGGTGTGCATCTCGATCGTGCCCATTTGTGCCGCGCCCACCAGCGCGCCGACGTTTTCTATCGTGATGAGCGCCGGGTGACCGGGGTCGATGCCCGGGTGCTGCTTGACGTTCGGAATGGTCAGCTTTTCGCTGTGCTTCTGGAAGAACAGTTCGCCGGTAATGTCCCCGGGAGCGCGCACCAGCGACACGGGCCGGTCTTTCAGATGCGGCAGCATCCATGGCGCAACGGACTCGTAGTAGAGGGCGAGATCGAGCTTCCTGGTCCCCGCCGATGGATCGATCACACGATCGGGATGACTGATCTTCACACCCGCGACAAGCTCGGTACCAGCGGGAGCGCGCTGGGCTTTTTTAGCGGCGGTCTTCATTGCAGTCTTCACGGAAGCCGGCTTGGATTTATTGGCCGGTTTCTCCGCATCGGCGGTCTTCGCCGTGGTTTTTTTCGTCGCCGCTTGCACCGCGCGAATCGCCTTCGCCGCGCTTTTGGCTGCGGTCTTCTTCGCGGGCTTCCGGTTTTTACCGTTATCTTCGTCTGTATCGTCCAACACGGCCTCCTGCGTCGATTTCGGCACTTCCCTGACAATCTCACGCGCCGGCTTGTCGTCCCTCAGGCTGACAAACGACGCCTGTCGCACGATCCGCTCCGACGTCCATTCAGCGAAATTGCACTCGGCAACGAGTTCCGGCTTGACCCAATGCACCGGCGTCCGGCTACGCTCCTTCGGCGCGCTGGCGAACGGCATTGTCTCGACTTCGCGCGCATCGAGTTGCTTCTTGACGTCGCGCAGGGTCGACGCGTCGAAGCCGCTGCCCACGCGCCCTGCGTATTGCAGTTTGCCGTGTGCGTCATATACCCCGAGCAATAACGCGCCGAACTGCCCCCGGCTGCCCGACGGTTCCGAATACCCGCCGATCACAAACTCCTGCCGGCGCCGGCATTTCAGCTTGATCCACGCGCTGCTGCGTCCCGGCGTATAACCGCTGTCGCGCCGCTTGCCGATAATCCCCTCCAGCGCCATGTCGCAAGCGCTTTTAAGCAGATCGTCGACGTTGAATTCGTTAAGCAGATCGTCGACGTTGAATTCGAAGTCCGCGGAGAAACGCAGCGCGTCGTCATCGACCGGTTCCAGCAGCGCCTTCAAGATCGCTCGCCGCTGCACCAGCGGCACGCTGCGAAGGTCGTAACCGTTGAGGTAAGGGACATCGAAGAAATAGACCGCGATGTCTTGCGGACGATTGGCGTCGAAGGCGTTCTGAAGTTTCTGGAAGTTCGGCAGGTCGTTGTCGTCAAGCACGACCGCCTCGCCGTCGAGCCACGCGGTATCCACATCAAGCCGGCCCAGCGCCTTGACCTGACGACTGAACTTGCCGGTCCAGTCGTGGCCGTTGCGCGTGAAGATCTGCGTGGATTTCTCTTTCGATGCAGCCCGGCGATCGATGCGCACCAGGATCCGATAACCATCGAATTTGATTTCGTACGACCAATCATTGCTCGATGGCGCGGTATCCACGAGGGTCGCGAGTTGGGGTTTCATGGTGGCGGGAAGCCGCGCGCGCACCGCGTCCTGGATCGCGGGATTATGGCTAAGCGTACGCAGCGATTCAGCGCTCCGGTTCGCCACAATATCCGGACGCGGCCGCTCCGGGCTCTTGCCTTGGTCTTTCACGGCCGGCCGCTTCGGCGATGGCGCGGCCTTCGTGGTCCTGCTTGTCCTGGCAGCGGTCTTCCGCTCGGTCCTTTCGCGTACTTCACCGCTCTTCGTGCGTGCGCCCAGCGAATCGCTCATCACGCTGCCGGGCTGCTTGAGCAGCACGTCGTAGTCGGCTTCGTTGCGGGCTTCGTCGTCGCGCTCCTTGATCAGCAGCCATTGCTCTTTATCGCCATTGCCGCGCATGTTGCTGCGCACGAGCGTCCAGCCGCCCCGCAACTTTTCGCCGTGCAGGACAAACTTGAGCTTGCCCTTCGCATAGGTTTCGCGGGCCTCGTCGATATTCCCTGACTGCGGCTCCCACGTCCCGCGATCCCACACGATCACGCTGCCCGCCCCGTAATTTCCCTCGGGAATATCGCCTTCGAACGAACCGTAGTCGATCGGATGATCTTCCACATGCACGGCCAGCCGTTTCACCGACGGATCGAGACTCGGCCCTTTCGGTACCGCCCACGACTTCAGCGTGCCATCGAGTTCGAGACGAAAATCGTAATGAAGACGCCGGGCATCGTGCTCCTGGATGACGAACGAAAGCGCGCTTGCCTGAGCTTTCTTCGACGCGCGCTTCGCCTTCGCCGCCGTCTGGCCGGATGGCTCGGGCGTCTGGTTGAAGCGCCTCATGCGCTGATAGGTTTCCAGTTTATCGGTCATCGGCGGATCGCTTTTCCTGCTGCGTGGGTCGTGTTTTAACGCCCGGCTCAAGGCGTCAAGACAACGTCAAGCGCGTTTGCGGCGCGTTGTCGTCTTGCGCGCGGGTTTGGCCGCCGGCTCCGCGGCTTCGGTTTCAGACGTGTCATCGTCCGTGCTATTGCTGCCTTTGGCGCCGCGTCTCGCGGGCTTGTCCTTCTTCAGACTGCGCTTCAACAACTCGGACAAGTCGAGGATCTCCGCCGACGCCTTGCGCGGCTCACCTTCTTCAATCTCCGACACCTCCTCGGTCTTTCCTGCCTTCACCTTCTTGTTGACGAGCGCCATGATGTCTTCGCGGAACGTATCGTGATAGTCGTGCGGGTTCCATGTCTCGGTCATGTCGTCTATCAAGCGCTGCGCCATCTCCAGTTCTTTCGGCGATACCCCCGCTTTCTTCGAGTTCTCATCGGGGAACTTGAACTCGTCGAACTCGCGCACTTCGTCCGCCCAGCGCAAGGTGTTGAGCGCCAGCGCCGGACCAACCGGAATCAGCGCGGCCAGATGCTGCTTGTTGTGCAGCACGACGTTTGCTATGCCCACTTTCCCCGACGCCTTCAACGCATCGCGCAGCAACGCATACACCTTCTCGCCCTTGCGATCGGGTGCGAGGTAATACGGGGTATCGAGCGAGAGAAAGGAGATTTCGGGCGCTTCGACGAACGCGAGGATATCCACGGTCTGCGTCGATTCCGGATTCGCCGAGCGAATCTCGGCGTCGCTCATCACGACGTATTTGCCCTTCTCATACTCGAAGCCCCGCACAATGTTCTCGCGCGTGACGTCCTTGCCCGTGTTCTTGTTGAATTGCTTGTAGCCGATAGGGTCCATCGAACGCTTGTCGAGCAGGTTAAAGCCGACCTTCTCCGACTGCGTCGCCGGATAAAGCTGCACGGGGACGTGGACCAGCCCGAAGCTGATCGCGCCTTTCCAGATCATGTGTGGCATGGCGAATGACCTTTGCCGGAGAGCCGCTCTGACGGCGTGACGGGATAAACGGCTAACAACGCTCAACAAACGATTAACAAACGATCAACACGCGCAGATGAGCGCGTGGCCGTTATCACGCTGCAGAAAACGTGCCAGATGGGACAAGCGCGCGCCGGCCTGGGCGGCGCGGCGGACTACCACCGCCCCGCCCTCGAACGCCGGTGCGAAACGTAAAACTCGCCGGACGAGACGCTACTTGCGGCTCGCGCTGATGGTGAGTTTGGTACCGTCGCTCAGCGTCACGTTCTTTTCGGCGCCGCCGGTGGGCATCGTGAAATGGACTAGCTGGCTGAAGAAGTTATCGGTGGGGCATTGAAGCTTCTTGCCGCTCACGGTGACGGCGGTGGCCGGTCGCGGTGCGTGGCCCTGGAAACTCAACTGGACGTCGGCGTCCCCGCTATTCGCGACCACCGCCGCGAAACGGATCTTCACCTGACGCACCGTCGTGCCGCTTGCGTTGCGGATGGAGTCGACGTCCGGGCATGCGTCCGGGACGTTCTGCGAACCGCCGGCAGGCTTGCTTTGCCACGAGAAGTCATCCGTCTGGCCCGAGCGGATCGTGCGCGTTTCCTGCGCACTGCCCCAGTTCTTCGATGCCATCTTCACCGTGTATTTGATCGGTCCGTCGTAGGCGACTTCCGACAGCACCTTGATGCTGGGCGTCGCATGAGCCGCCGGTTCAACCACGCAAGCCAGCAGCGCCATGACAGCGCTTGCGGCAATCAGACGACCTTGCGCTGACCGGCCAACCTGAACAAAACCCGAACGATCGATCATGCGAAAACCCCTCCGTGTGCAGCCGTCACGCCGGGCATACAGCAACGGCGCCGGGGTGGCCGCGCCGCGCGTGTGGCGCGAACAGTCTAGCGCGACGCGCGACGCGGGCTTCTCATGGGAAACCCGCGGCGCGCGTGCAGCTTGCAATGGATTGGCCGATCGATACGCCGGGAGAATCAGAATCCGGTCAGCACCAGCTTGCCTATCGCGCGTCCTTCTTCCAGCAGCCGGTGCGCTTCACGCAGGTTCGTGGCGTTGATCTTGCCGAGATCGCGGCCAAGCGTCGTCTTGATCGTGCCTGCGTCGATCAGTCGCGCCACTTCGGTGAGCAGTTTGTGTTGTTCGATCATGTCCGGCGTACCGAACATCGAGCGCGTGAACATGAATTCCCAATGGAACGCGGCGCTTTTTGCCTTCAGCAATTCGACGGCAATCGGCCTGCCGTTTTCAACGATCGTGCAAATGCCCCCTTGCGGTGCGATGACGGCAGCAGCGGCCGGGAAATGTTTGTCCGTGTCGTTGAAGATCAGCACGTAGTCCACTTGCTCGAAGCCTGCGTCCTTCAGTTGCTTCGGCATGTCGCCGAAATGATCGACGATATGATCCGCGCCCAGTTCGGTCGCCCACTTCGCCGATTCCGGCCGCGACGCGGTCGCGATCACCTTCAGCTTCGCCACTTTCTTGGCGAGCTGGATGCCGATCGACCCCACGCCGCCGGCGCCGCCCACGATCAAGACGGACTTGCCGGCGTCACGTCCTTCCGCCGACACCCCCAGCCGGTCGAACAGGGCTTCCCATGCGGTGATCGTGGTGAGCGGCAATGCCGCTGCATGCGAGAAATCGAGCGAGGCAGGCTTCACGCCGGCAATACGTTCATCGACCAGATGAAACTCGCTGTTCGAACCCGGCCGGGTAATACTGCCGGCATAAAAGACGGGGTCTCCCACCTTGAACAGCGTCACGTCCGGGCCGACCGCTTCGACCACGCCCGATGCGTCCCAGCCGAGGACACGCGGCGTTTCTTCGACCTTGTCCTTCGGCGCACGGACTTTCGTATCGACGGGATTCACGCCGATCGCTTCAACCTTCACCAGCAGATCACGGCCGGCCGGCGCGGGTTTGTCGATCTCCACGTCCATCAACGATTCCGGGTTCGAGATGGGCAGGTAACGAGTCAGGGCAATCGCTTTCATGAAATAGCTCCTCAAGGGGTGTCAGGCGTCGGTAGGTGTCGGATTGCAATGCATGGACCCGATGTTAAGGGCTTTCAGCTTCGCGTGAAACCGTCATAATTGCTGAAACATTTTATTGATAATCAAGAAAATGACGAAAATAGACACGCAGAGCGAATTGCCCTACAAGACGCAGCTTGACCTGCTGGATGTCGCACTGTTCGTACGGGCGGCGGCATTATCGAATCTGTCGGCGGCGGGACGGGAATTCGGGTTGTCCGCTGCCGTGGCGAGTGCCCGGCTCGCTCAACTCGAGCGGCAGCTTGGCGCGCGGCTTTTGCATCGGACGACACGGCGCATCAGTGTCACGCAGGAAGGAGAAATTTTCGTCGAGCGCGCCCGCGCCCTGCTTGACGCCGCCGATGCCGCCCGCGCCTCGGTCGGACGCGCGTTCGAACACCCCCAGGGGCGTTTGCGCGTGACCATGCCCTCGTCGCTCGGGCGTCAGCATGTCTCGCCGGTCATTCCCGAATTCCTGCGCCGGTATCCGGGCGTGAGCCTGGACTTGCGCCTGACCGACCAGATCGTCGATCTCGTCGATAAAGGCATTGATCTGGCTGTGCGTATTGGAGCATTGAAAGATTCGACGCTCGTCGCGAGAAAACTCGCCAGCAACCGGCGCGTGTTGTGCGCGTCTCCCGCGTATCTCGCTCACCACGGCACGCCGCGCCATCCAGCCGATCTCGCGCAACACGAGTGCGCCGTCCTGTCCGGCCAGCGAGACTGGGCGTTTGTCACACCGGCCGGGATCATCGATGTGCGCGTGTCCGGCCGGCTCGATACGGACAACGGCGAGGTCATTCGCGACATGTTGCTTGCCGGGATGGGTATCGGGCTGAAATCGACGTGGAGCGTGGCGCCGTTCCTGCACAGCGGCGAGCTGGTGACTGTGCTCGACAGTTACCCGCTCGCGGAAACGGTGGCGATCTGGGCGGTGTACCCGAGCCGTGCCTTCGTGCCGCCAAAAACAACGGCGTTCATCGATTTCCTGACGGAGCATTTCGGCGATCCGCCCTACTGGGATGTCGATCCGCAAAGAGTGATGCGCTGAACCATGGGTAAGTTAAGGCGTGCCCTCAACTTACCCTCACCGGCGCCTTCACAAACCCTCGAAACCGCGCCCGGGACGCTCGCACCGGCTCCCCCGCAAGCCCATGATTCGGGAACCTCGCAACAAACCTCCCAATCGCAATACGCGCCTCCAGCCGCGCCAGCGACAACCCTGCGCACTGGTGAATCCCAAAGCCAAACGCAAGATGCCGATTCGGTTCGCGAGCGATATCGAAACGGTCTGCCGCCTCGAACTGCTCCGGGTCGCGATTCGCCGCCCCTATGCACAGCGTCACCGGCGTCCCGCGCGCCACCGGTATCCCGGCAATCTGCGTATCCGCCGTCGCTATCCGGTTGCCAAGCTGGTTCGAGCTTTCGTAGCGCAAACATTCCTCGATCGTACTTTCGATCAACACCGGGTCGGCCAATAACCGCGCCCGCTGCTCCGGCCATTGCGCCAGCAGCACGATGCCGTTGCCGATCAGGTTGGTGGTTGTCTCGTGCCCCGCGTTCAGGATAAAAATGCAGTTGTGCAGCAGTTCGGCTTCGTCGAGACGCTCTCCATCGGCTTCGCATTGAATCAGCCGCGTCAGCACGTCGTGCTGCGGATCGCCAGGATGCGCGCGACGCCGCGCAACCAGCGTCACCAGATAATCGATGAAATCCGCCACCGCGCGATTACCCCGCGCTTCCTGCTCCGCGTTCAGCGCAGGTTCCAGCGCGCCGAGAATCGCCAGCGACCAGTCACGCAATGGCGCGCGTTCGTCGTGCGGCACGTCGAGCAGGTTGCCGATCACTTCAACCGGAATCGCCGAAGCGAAATCATCGATCAAATCGATCTCGCCGCGTGCCGCAGCCTGGTCGAGAAGGCCGTCGACCAGACGCACAAGACCGGGTTCCATTGCCGCGATCGCACGCGCGGTCAGCGCCCCCGCGATCAGTTTGCGCACGCGCGTGTGGCGCGGCGGATCGTTGAACACGAGGCTCGTCGTGTGATGCGCGAACAGCGGAGCATGGACGCCGTACTTCGGGCCGAATTCCACGGTCTTGTCCGAACTGAAGGTTTTCGGATCGCGATACACGGCCTGGACGTCCCGATAGCGCGTGAGAAACAGCGAGCCGTCGGGCATTGTCCTGATCGGCTCCCTCGCGCGCAACGCGTCGTAGACCGGATACGGATCGGCGTAAAACGCGGCGTCGAGCTTGCGCAGATCGAAGTCGAGCGCGCGTTCGGTCGGGGTCATGCAGGTCTCCGTCGTTTTATCGGCAACCATCATAGCGGCGTGGCGCGCACGTCCGCCATCGGTCGGGACCATTACAATGACGGGTCTCGCACTGTTCCCCACGCCATTTTTCTCGCTCCCCACCCGTCATGAACCTCGTCATCCAAAGCCTCGACCCGATCGCCGATACGCACCTGAAACCGCTCACCGCGCTCGCCCGCTCGCAACAGACCGAACGCGCGGACGCCGGCCGGGTGTTGCGTCTGCGCGGCGCCGGGCCGCTGCAGCGGCCCGATATTGACGCGTACTGCGGCGCGCATCGGCTGGATTACGCGTTCATTGACCCGGCGCTGCGCCTGAGCAATTTCGGCCTCCTCGCCATGGACATGGATTCGACGCTGATCACCATCGAGTGTATTGACGAGATCGCCGATTTTTGCGGGTTGAAGGCAGAGGTTGCGGCGATCACTGAAGCGTCCATGCGCGGCGAAATCAAGGATTTCAACGAGAGCCTGACGCAGCGTGTCGCGCTGCTGAAGGGCCTCGATGCAAGCGCGCTGGAACGGGTGTATGAGGAACGGCTGCGCTTGTCGCCGGGCGCGGAGATCATGCTCGCGGGGGCAAAGGCGGCGGGCCTGAAAACCTTGCTGGTATCCGGCGGTTTCACGTTCTTCACCGAGAAACTGAAGGCACGCCTCGGGCTTGATTTCACGCGTGCCAATACGCTTGAAATAGTCGATGGCAAACTGACCGGGAAGGTGACCGGCGAGATCGTCAATGCCGATGTCAAGGCGCGTACGCTGCGTGAAACCTGCGCGGAACTGGGTATTGATCCGCAGCGGTCCATAGCCATGGGCGACGGGTCGAACGACCTGAAGATGATGGCGGAAGCGGGGTTGTCGGTGGCGTTCCGGGCGAAGCCGGTGGTTCGCGAAGCCGCTGGCCTGGCGTTGAACTTCGTGGGACTGGACGGGTTGCTGCGGCTGTTTTGAGCGCGCGCGTATCGCGAGACGAGAGCTAAGCCAAAAACCCAGCCCTTGTCCCGATCGGCGTCTTCAGGCTTCCAATCCCGCCAGCGCCCGCTCCAGATCCGC
Organism: Caballeronia udeis; assembly: GCF_001544555.2. Taxonomy (GTDB): domain Bacteria; phylum Pseudomonadota; class Gammaproteobacteria; order Burkholderiales; family Burkholderiaceae; genus Caballeronia; species Caballeronia udeis. Next base: position 82,095 of record NZ_FCOK02000007.1, read on the forward strand.
CCGCAGATCGGCTTCATCTTCCAGACCGATATAAAACCGCACCAGCACGCCCTCATGCGGCCACACCGCAGCGGTGCGCATCGACTTGATGTCATAAGGCATCGCGAGACTGTTCGCACCGCCCCAGCTCCAGCCAATCGCGAAGTTTTCCAGCGCTTCTACGAAGGTATCGATTTGCGCCGGACTGTAGCGTTTGTCTAAGACCACTGAAAACAGCCCGCCCGCCCCCGTGAAATCGCGTTTGAAGAATTCATGGCCCGGGCAATCCGCCAGCGCCGGATGCAGCACTGCCGCAATTTCCGGCCGCGTCTTGAGCCAGTGAGCCAGCGCAAGCGCTGTCCGGTCGTGAGCCTCGAAGCGGATTTGCATGCTCGGCAAACTGCGCAGCACGAGCGAGCAGTCGTCCGAAGACACGCCAATCCCCATGCGCATCCGCGCGCTCTTCAATCGCATATGGACCGCTTTGTCGGCGGTGATCGTCGCGCCCATCAGGATGTCGCTCGCGCCGGACTGATACTTCGTCAACGCCTGTACCGAGATGTCGACGCCATGGTCGAACGGCTTGAATGCGAGACCGGCCGAATACGTGTTGTCGATAGCCGTGAGTATCTTGCGCGCCCGCGCGACCTTCGTGATCGCAGGCACGTCCTGCACTTCCATGGTGACCGAACCCGGCGCTTCGAGCCAGATCAGCTTGGTGTTCGGCCGGATCAGCGCATCGATGCCCGCGCCGATGAGCGGATCGTAATAGGTCACTTCCAGGCCGAAATCCGCCACGAGCCAGTCGGCATGTTCGCGGTTTGGCGAGTACGCGTTGTCGGGAATCATCACGTGATCGCCGGTCTTCACCAAACCGAAATACACGTTCGATATGGCCGATAACCCCGAAGGCTGCAGCAACGCGTGCTTGCCACCCTCGATCACCGCCAGCCGCTGCGCCAGCGCGAGCGACGTGGGCGTGGCGTGCAAGCCATAGCGCCATTGACTGTCGTCGCTCCAGACGAGCGCGCGCATGGTGGCGAGATTCGGAAATACCACGGTCGACGCCCGTGTAACCGGCATCGAGAACGAATCAAAACCGGGGGTGAGCTGATCCTCCGGATGAACGATGCGGGTCTGCAAGCTGCGCGCGCTGGACGAGTTGCTGGAATCGGTCATGAGTGTCCTGCTGGTTCAAGGCTTAAGAAAAAAGCGCCATCGCGTGAAGCCGATGACGCCGTGTTACATCAAACGGCGAGTTCGCGTGGGTTTGGGTGCGCTTGGGTTTTACTCGCCGATGATCACATTGCTGGTCCCGCCCAGCGCGTGGCCTGCGGCCGGCGGAGCGGGCGGAGGTGCGGGTTCCAGCGACGGCGCGGCCGATTGCGGCGCTTTCGGTACGAACGCACCCGCGCCGGATGCCGGGGCAGAAACCGCAGCCGATCCGGACCCGACCGGCTTGAGGTCGAAGGGCAGCGGATTGGAATCGTCGGCGTTCATGCGTTCGCCCGACACGCTGCCGTCAGCTGCAAACTTGCCGACCCAGTTCCCGGTGATATGCGTGCCGTCATTCGACTCTTCGATCTCGAGCGTATCGCCGTCACGGTCCCCCGCGAGCAGGATCACCGTCGACGCTCCGGCAAACCGGTATTCGCCGTGCACACCCGTGCGCTCATCCGTTTTTGCGCCGAGCTTCATCTCGATCTGCTTGTCGCCGAGCGTGCCCACATAGGTCGGAAAATGCGCGTAAGCCGGATTGGGCGTCAGCGGTTTGACCGGTGGAAGCGCGAGCGTTTCGATGGCTTCCGCCGTACCCGGCGACTGCAGGCCCAGATCGCCCGGCGTGGCCGCCGCACGCGCCGCCGACACGGCTCGGGAGCCGTCCGGCGGCATGGCTGAATTACAGCCGGCGAGCAACAGCGCTGCTGCCACCGCCGCCACTTTCATTTGCGTCATCAAATAAATTCCTGTCCTTGCGCGGCTCATACGCGTTCAAAAATGGCCGCAATGCCCTGCCCGCCGCCAATGCACATTGTCACCAGCGCGTACCTTCCGCCCACGCGCTGCAGTTCGTACAACGCCTTGACGGTGATCAACGCGCCGGTTGCGCCAATCGGATGGCCAAGCGAGATACCCGAACCGTTCGGATTGACCTTCGCCGCGTCCAGCGCCAGTTCCTTCGATACCGCGCAAGCCTGCGCCGCGAACGCTTCGTTGGCTTCGATCACATCGAGGTCGCCGACGCTCAGGCCCGTGCGCTCCAACGCCTTTCGCGTGGCCGGAATCGGACCAATGCCCATGTACTTCGGATCGACGCCCGCGTGCGCGTACGAAACCAGCCGCGCGAGCGGCTTCAGGCCACGCGATTCAGCCGCACCGCGCTCCATCAGCACGACGGCCGCGGCCGCATCGTTGATACCCGACGCATTGCCGGCAGTCACCGTCCCGTTTTCCTTGGCAAACACCGGCTTGAGCTTCGCAAAATCCTGGAGCGTCGCGTTCAGGCGAACGTGCTCGTCGGTATCGAAGACAATGTCGCCCTTCTTCGATGCTTGCGTAACGGCAAGAATCTGTTCCTTGAAATAACCCGCTTCAATAGCCCGGGCCGCGCGCCGATGCGATTCGAGCGCAAGTTCGTCCTGCATCTCGCGCGAAATGCCGTATTTGGCTGCGACGTTTTCCGCCGTGACGCCCATGTGGATCGCATCGAAGGGATCGTGCAGCGCGCCGAGCATCATGTCGACGAGACGCGCGTCGCCCATGCGCTGGCCGAAGCGCGCCGACGGCGCGAGATACGGCGCGCGGCTCATGCTTTCCGCGCCCCCGCCGATGGCGACATCGGTGTCCCCAAGCAGAATGGACTGCGCGGCCGAGACAATGGCCTGCAGGCCCGACCCGCATAAGCGGTTGACGGTCAGCGCGGGTGCGTGCTGCGCCACGCCGCCGTTCAATGCGGCGACGCGCGCCAGGTACATGTCCTTGGGTTCGGTCTGGATCACGTTACCGAAGACAACATGGCCGACATCCTCGCCCGGCACGTTCGCTCGCGACAAGGCTTCACGCACCACGCGCGCACCAAGATCCGTCGGGCTGAAGTCTTTCAGCGCACCGCCGAAATCGCCAATTGCGGTCCGCACGCCGCTGACCACCATCACTTCATGTTGCGCCATGAAAGCTCCTTCGTCTCAGTAGTTTTGCGCTCTAATAAACCCGCTGCGCCGAGCGTGAGATCAAAACCAGACGCTCAGACTTCGCCCCACAGGTCGTGGTCATCGGCGCCGGTGATTTTCACCGACACGAAATCGCCCGCCTTATAACGCTTCGACGCCTTCTTTGCCGGCTCGATATACACCACGCCGTCAATCTCCGGCGCATCCGCAGCGGTCCGGCCGACGCCGCCTTCGTTGCTCAGTTCATCGACAAGCACTTTCAGCGTCTTGCCGACCTTGCGTTTCATGCGCTCCGCCGACAGCTCTTCGGCCAGTTCCATGAAACGCGCCCGACGGTCCTCGCGCACTTCATCCGGCAGCGCGCCGTCGAGCTCATTCGCTGTCGCACCTTCAACCGGCGAATAAGCGAAGCATCCGACCCGATCCAGATCCGCGATACGAATAAAGTCGAGCAGCGTCTGGAATTGTTCTTCCGTTTCACCCGGGAAGCCTGCGATGAACGTGCTCCTGATAGTCAGGTCCGGGCACATGGCACGCCACTTCTGCACGCGTTCGAGCACTTTCTCGGCGTTCGCCGGGCGCTTCATGCGCTTGAGCACTTCAGGGTGCGCGTGCTGGAACGGCACATCCAGATACGGCAGCACGTGGCCCTTCAACGGACCTTCGGCCATCATCGGGATGACTTCGTCCACGCTCGGATACGGATACACGTAGTGCAGGCGGACCCACGCGCCGTATTGCACGGCGAGCTCGCCCAATGCGGCGACCAGATCCGTCATGCGCGTCTTCACCGGCTTGCCGTTCCAGAAACCGGTGCGATATTTCACGTCGACGCCATACGCGCTCGTGTCCTGCGAAATCACGAGCAACTCCTTGACGCCGGATTTGAACAGATTCTCGGCTTCGAGCATCACGTCCGCCACCGGGCGCGACACCAGGTCGCCGCGCATGGACGGGATGATGCAGAACGTGCACCGGTGGTTACACCCTTCCGATATCTTCAGATACGCGTAATGCCGCGGCGTCAGCTTGATACCGGCAGGCGGCACGAGATCGATGAACGGATCGTGTGGCTTGGGCAAATGCAGATGCACGTGGCTCATGACTTCGGCGGTCGCGTGCGGCCCGGTCACAGCGAGAACCTTCGGATGCACTTCCTCGATCAAACCCGTTCCGCTTGCGCTTTTCTTCGCACCGAGGCAACCGGTCACGATCACCTTGCCGTTCTCGTGCAACGCCTCACCGATGGCGTCGAGGCTTTCCTGCACGGCTTCATCGATAAAACCGCAGGTGTTGACCACGACGAGATCGGCGCCGTCGTAGGAGCCGGAGATCTCGTAACCTTCCGCGCGCAGCTGGGTGATGATCTGCTCGGAGTCAACAAGAGCTTTTGGGCACCCGAGTGAAACGAACCCTACTTTAGGGGCCGAAGGGGTCGGCACGGCGGGGGAAATGGTCTGCGACATAGGTGAGTCCGGCGTATAGCGGTGATGATGGCGACAAATGGGGACGATGCGGCAAGGCCAAGGGGACCGATGTCCATGAGGACCACAGCCCAGACAGCGTCCCGCGCACGCAACCATTTATTGTACCGCGCCCGCGAAGGCGCAGCCGGTCAAGCGGCAAGGCGTTGCCGGATCGAGCAGACCCAGGACCTCGCGCTAATGTGCCGGTATCAGGTCGTTGAAGCCGGAGCGCGCTCAATCACTTCAAGAATTTCGCGCGAATCATGCAGGCGCCGGATGGCCGCGTGCAGTTCGGCAGCTTGCGGCCAGGTCCGCTTGAGATAGCTGAGCCACATCTTGACGCGTCCGTGCTCATGACGGACTGCGACACGGACTTGCAGTTTTCTCAGGTAATCGGCGAGTTGAGCGAGCACGGCCGGCCATTCCTCGCAGGAGGGCGTCCGGTCCATCAGTCCGCGGATGCGCAAAGCCAGGAACGGATCCGAGACGGCGCCGCGCCCGATCATCACGTCCGCACAGCCGCTGACAGCCCGGCACCGCTCCCAGTCGGCCACTGTCCAGACTTCTCCGTTGGCGACGACCGGCACATCCACGGCGGCGTCGATGCGCGCAATCCATTCCCAGTGGGCCGGCGGCCGGTAGCCATGGTCACGCGTTCTGGCATGCACGACGAGGGAGGCGGCGCCGCCTTCGGCCAGCGCCGTGGCACAGTCGATCGCGAGTGAAGTATCAGAAACGCCAAGCCGCATTTTTGCTGTCACGGCGATGCCGGCAGGCACCGCTGCACGAACGGACGAAATGATCCGGTTCAGTTGTTCGGGGTGCGCCAAAAGCATCGCGCCGCCGCCGTGCCGATTGACGATTTTGGCGGGACAACCGAAGTTCAGATCGAGTCCATGCGGCGACAGGCTGGCCGCCTTGGCCGCATTCAGCGCCATCCATTCAGGATCGCTGCCGAGCAACTGGATCACCATTGGAGTGCCGGCGGCTGTACGGCCTCCGTGAAGGACTTCGGGCGTATCTCTCTCGTAGGCGCTTTGAGGAAGCTCCGAGCCCGTCACCCTGACGAATTCGGACACGCACCCGTCAAATCCGCGTGTGCTGGTCAGCACGTCACGCAATACATAGTCCGCGAGCCCTTCCATGGGCGCAAGAAACAGCCGGCTCATGCGAGAACGGCGCCTAGGCTGCTTGTGCGGATCTTCGCCCGAGCTAAACAAAGCCGACTTTATGAGCGGCGGGCGTGGTCATGTGGGGCATGTTGTGGTCCGGCGATGTGAGTGCCGGGCGGCGCTTGGACACCGGACAGGCATGAAGCTAACGAGCGCAGCGGCACACATGCTGCCGTTAGCGTCACCGCTCGAAAGCAGGACAAAAGACGCTTGAAAAGGCGAAGTATTCGCCTTGGGCGCTGCGCTGCAAACGGATATTGTAGCGTGAGCCACGTCTGCTCGAATGCCGCGCGCCCAGGACGGTGTTTTGAAGCCGCTGCCGGGTCTGTAAGGGTTGCGCTGCGCAAAACCGTGCGCTTGAGCCCTTCTTGCACGCAATTCCCGACTTATGCTCTTCGAGCAGCGCTTACTTGCTGGCTCGGAAAGGTTCTCTGATCAACACCTCGGCTGGAATATGCAAGCCTTCGTGCAAACGCCGAATCATCGCCAGGCTCAATGCCCGTTTGCCGGCCAACACCTCGTACACGCGATTTGCCTCGCCAATGTACGGCTGCATATCCGCAATCGACAGTTGCTCCTGCTCCATCCGGAACTTGATTGCTTCGATCGGATCGGGACGCTCCAGCGCAAAATGCTCATCTTCGTAGCGTCCGACGAGAACCCCGAGCAACTCCAGACGATCGCCTTCCGGCGTATTGGCTTCAGGATCAATGTCGACGAGCGCAGACACTTCCGACAACGCGGCTCGATAATCTTCCTCATTGTGTAGCAGTCGAATATCCATATCTTTACTCCGTTTCCACAGTTTCCGCGTCAACCTTGTCGTATTCAGCGTGCGTTCCGATGAACTTGATGTAGACCGCGCCGATCCTGTATGCGACCGCTACGATCAATCGGTATTCGTTGCCCTTGAGGTTGAACACCACTCGATTACAACCGACGAAGCTCGCAGAAGCATAGCGATTCTTGATGTCCTGCGTGTTCGTCCACTTGGCTTTCGCCACTTCATCGTGCCACGCCAGGGCTTGCTGTTTTGCCGCGGGATGCTTCTGACAGAACGTCAGGATGGTTCGTCTGGCGAGAATTTGCTTGCATCTTTACGTAGTCCCAATTTGGGACTACGTAAAGATGCAAGCGACCGCTACGTTACGTCAGACGCGAAGGCGTCCAGCCAACAGTAAATGCGTTGCTGCATGCACAAAGTGATGGATAAGGAAATGGAGCAATTCCAAGCGGACTTGTTGAAGTCTGTCCGCGATATGAAAGCGGGACGTGCTGGACCCACCACCAAAGTTGCAGCTACAACAGCGTCAATAGCCCGCGCGAAGGTGGGGCTTTCGCAGAGCGCATTCGCCGCTCTGCTTGGTGTATCGACGCGAACACTGCAAGACTGGGAGCAAGGTCGACGGGAACCTACTGGGGCCGCACAGACGCTGCTGCGTGTCGCGGCTCTTCATCCGGACGCATTGCGAGACCTTCAAACGATGTGATGCGGAACGACGGAGCCAAGCCGTTTAAAGCCAAGGCGCCGGCATATCAGCGTTCGTTCGTCTATCCGAACGAAACAAAACTGCCCTTCCGCCCGCTCGAATGCAGCGGCCCAACCCCGACCCGCGCGGCTTTCCAGGCCGTCGCAAGTCCGCCTCAAGCCAAACGCCGCGCCAGCCCCGCTTACTTCTTCTCCGGCGTGCTGGCCGGCGGAGTCGTGGCCGTAGTAGCCGTAGTAGCCGGCGTTGCGCCCGTGACCGGCGTCGGGAACGGGAACGTGTTGAACATCGACTTCGCCTGGGTCTGCATCTGCTCCTGCATCTGCACGAACATGTTCTTCGATTGCTCGATATAGCTCGTCATCATCCCCTGCATCATGGGCGCCTGCATGTTCATGAACTGCGACCACACTTCAGGATTGAGCGGCACCGCATTACCGTCGATCAGCCCCTTCGACTGGTCGGTGAGCTTGTGCTGGATATCGATGAACGCCTGGATATTCTTCTCCAGGTACGTACCCATCATGCCCTGCATTGCGTTGCCGTAGAAGCGGATGATCTGCGAGAGCATGGTCGATGAAAACATCGGCAAGCCGCCGCTTTCTTCTTCCAGAATGATCTGCAGCAGGATGCTGCGCGTCAGGTCCTCGGCGGACTTGGCGTCCATCACCTTGAACTCTTCCTGGTCGAGCACGAGCTGTTTGACGTCGGAAAGCGTGATATAGGTGCTGGTTTCAGTGTCGTAGAGCCGGCGATTCGGATATTTTTTTATGAGTCGTTCGGCGGATTTCTTTGTAGTGGTCATGTAACGCCTTTAAACGCAAAACTCAAACTGTGCCGACGGACTCCGCGTGATTGAAAGCGACGCAAGCCGCCGGTTCGTAGTCGGTGCCGGCGAACCGGCATCCAGTTCCAACGTCCCGCTCCGACGCGAGACGCGCGGCGCGCACAGCCTGATGGCGCGCCGCTTGAAGCCCCCTCACCCCATGTGCAGGCCGCCATTCAGCGAGAAATCGGCACCCGTCGAAAAGCCCGATTCCTCCGATGCCAGCCACGCCACGATCGAGCCGATCTCCTCCGGCCGTCCAAGCCGGCGAACCGGAATGGTCGCGACGATCTTCTCGAGCACGTCCGGGCGGATCGATTTCACCATATCTGTCCCGATGTACCCCGGCGAGATGGTATTGACGGTCACGCCCTTGGTCGCCACTTCCTGCGCCAGCGCCATCGTGAAGCCGTGAATGCCGGCCTTCGCGGTGGAATAGTTGGTCTGGCCGAACTGCCCTTTCTGACCATTCACCGATGAAATGTTGATGACGCGTCCAAAACCACGCTCGACCATCCCGTCGATCACCTGCTTCGTCACGTTGAAGAGACTCGTCAGGTTGGTATCGATAACCGCGGTCCAGTCTTCATGCGTCATCTTCCGAAACACGACGTCGCGCGTGATGCCCGCGTTGTTCACCAGGATGTCGACTTCACCGACTTCAGCCTTGACCTTGTCGAAGGCATTCTTGGTCGACTCCCAGTCGCCCACATTGCCTTCGGACGCGATGAAGTCATAACCCAGCGCCTTTTGCTCCTCGAGCCATTTAACCCGGCGCGGCGAATTCGGTCCACAGCCCGCGACGACCGTGTAGCCGTCCTTATGCAGCCGCTGGCAGATACTGGTACCAATGCCGCCCATGCCGCCCGTCACATACGCTACTCGTTTCGTCATTACTCGCTCCGTTTATCGTTATGCGCGCCTGCAGCCGGGCATGCTGCCACCACCCGTACCGCGGCGCGCGGTGCTCTCGCACACTGTCTCCCTACGGCCGCTCTACCGCGAGCGCCACGCCCATACCGCCGCCGATACACAGCGACGCCAGTCCTTTCTTCGCATCGCGTTTCTGCATTTCATGCAGCAGCGTGACGAGAATCCGGCAGCCGGACGCACCGATCGGATGACCGATCGCGATCGCCCCGCCGTTCACGTTGACCTTCGACGTGTCCCAGCCCATCTGCTGATGCACGGCCAGCGCCTGGGCTGCAAATGCTTCGTTGATTTCCATCAGGTCGAGATCCGACGCGGACCAGCCCGCGCGTTCCAGGCAGCGCTTCGATGCCGGCACCGGCCCCATGCCCATCACCTTCGGATCGACGCCCGCGTTCGCGTACGCCTTGATGCGAGCGATCGGCGTAAGGCCAAGCGCATCGGCTTTTTTCGCCGACATCACGATCACGCCCGCCGCACCGTCGTTAAGACCGGAAGCGTTTGCCGCGGTCACGGTGCCTTCCTTCGAAAACGCCGGCTTCAGGCCGGACAGCGACTCGGCTGTTACGCCATGACGCACGAATTCGTCGGTGGCAAAACGCAGCGGCTCGCCTTTGCGCTGGGGAATCTCGACGGGCACGATTTCGTCGTTGAAACGACCCGACTTCTGCGCCGCTTCCGCCTTGTTTTGCGACAGCGCGGCGAACTCGTCCTGCGCTGCGCGCGTAATGCCGTATTCCTTCGCGACGTTTTCCGCCGTGATGCCCATGTGGATCGAGTTGAACGCGTCCCACAAGCCGTCAACGATCATCGAATCGATCAGCTTCGCGTCGCCCATGCGGAAACCGTCGCGCGAGCCCGGCAGCACATGCGGCGCCGCGCTCATGTTTTCCTGGCCGCCCGCGATCACAATGTCGGCGTCGCCCGCAATAATCGCGTTGGCCGCCAGCATCACGGCCTTCAGGCCCGATCCGCACACCTTGTTGATGGTCATGCCCGGCACCGAGCTGGGCAAACCAGCCTTGATCAGCGACTGACGTGCCGGATTCTGGCCGGAGCCCGCCGTGAGAACCTGGCCGAGGATCACTTCGCTGATCTGCTCGGGCTTGAGGTTCGCACGCTCGAGTAACGCGCGAATCACGATGGCGCCCAGATCGGGCGCGGCGATCTTCGCCAGCGACCCGCCGAATTTGCCGACGGCCGTCCGTGCGGCCGATACGATCACTACGTCTGTCATTTCAGTTTCCTTTGAGAATCGAAAGTGGTAGCCCGGGTTCAGCCGGCTGATTGCCTGACCGGCTGGATGCGTGTTCGCGCTCGCCCCTTGTCCGCCTGCGCCGTCTTCAACCGGTGCAGCCGACGCTCTCAACAGCGCTGGCGTTACGTTGCTTCAGCTTTCTTCGGGTTTCTGCAACTGCAATAAAACGATAAGTAAGCAATACGTCGGATACTGTTGCCCCGTCGCGCCCGAAATGCAATCGGGTCAATCCGCATGACCTGCACTGTTACCCGTCAAACTTGCACTCAAACTGCCGTTCAACCTGTGCACGTCACGCAAAAATTTCACTGGTCCCGCTGCAGGACATAACGTCCCGGCGCCGGCTCGATCACGGGGTAATCATCCGACCCCAGGTTCGCCTTCGGCTTTACCTTCTTGCCGCCGTAACCATCGAGCCATTGTGTCCACGTAGGCCACCAGCTTCCCGGATGCTCGGTCGCGCCTTCAAACCATGTATCGGGATCTTCAGGCAGGGCTTTATCGGCGTTATCGAGAAGCCAGAAATTGCGCTTGTTCTTCGACGGTGGATTGATCACGCCCGCAATATGTCCCGATGCCCCAAGCACGAACGTCTGCGGCCCGGTCAGCAAAGGCGCGGATGCATACGCCGCCGTCCACGGCACGATGTGATCCTCGCGCGATCCATACAAAAACGTCGGCACGTCGATCAGCGATAAATCCACCTTTTCGCCGCACGTCGTCACGTCGCCCGGATTACGCAGGCGATTTTCCAGATACGTGTTGCGCAAATACCAGACGAACATCGGTCCCGGCAGATTGGTGGAATCGCTGTTCCAGTAAAGCAGGTCGAACGCCTGCGGCGTGCGGCCCTTCAGGTAGTTGTCCACCACGTAGTTCCACACCAGGTCGTTCGGGCGCAGATACGAAAACGTATTGGCGAACTCCACGCCGCGCATCAGCGCAGGCGCTTTGCCGTCCTTGCCGCCGATGGTCTGCTCGCGCATCTGCACATGCTGCTCATCGATAAATACATCGAGCACGCCCGTGTCCGAGAAGTCGAGCATGGCGGTCAGCAACGTCATGGAGGCCGCCGGATGTTCGCCACGCGCGGCCAGCACGGCAAGCGCGGTCGCAAGCAGCGTGCCGCCGATGCAAAAACCGAGCGTGTTGATCTGCTCGCGGCCGCCGATCTGCTTGACTACGTCGATAGAGGTAAGCACCCCTTCATCGATGTAATCATCCCAGGTCTTGTGCGCAATCGATGCATCCGCATTACGCCACGAGATCATGAAAACCTGATGGCCGGCGTCGAGAGCATGCGCGACCAGCGAGCCTTCCGGTTGCAGGTCGAGGATATAGAACTTGTTGATGCACGGCGGCACGATCAACAGCGGCCGCTCTCTCACGGTCGCGGTGCGCGGCGTGTACTGGATCAGTTGCAGCAGGTCGTTCTCGAACACGACCGAGCCTTGCGTGGTCGCAATGTTCTTGCCGACCACAAAGCCCGATTCATCGCTTTGCTGGATCTTGCCGCGCTGCATGTCAGCGAGCAGATTCATCATGCCCTTTTGCAAGCTTTCGCCGCGGCTTTCGATCAGCGCCTTCTGCGCATCCGGATTCAACGCGATGTAATTGCTCGGCGATGCCGCGGCCGCCCACTGTTGCACCGCGAATCTGATCCGCTCGCGGGTCTTGTGATCGCCTTCAACGGCTTCAGCGAGCTCCTGCAAATAACGCGCGTTCAGGACATACCAGGCAGCGGCGAACGCAAAACCGGGCGCGGACTGCCACGCAGCACCGCTGAATCGACGGTCTTTCAACGTCGCCAGGTCAATGCTTTGCGCACTTGCCTGCTTGATGAGTTCCATGGCCTCGCGCGAGAAACTGGACTGCAGTTCCTGCAGGCGCTCCGGCGCGATTGCCGCGGTTGGAATCTTCGGCATGGCGGGCATGGCGAACGGCAATGGGCCGCTACCTATGCCGCCCAACCCGCCGCTGCCGGCATGACTACCCGGGAACCCGGGAAAACCGGGGAAACCAGCAAGCGCGGCAAACGGATTAGCCGATGCTGATCCGGGCGATTCCGTCTGTCCCGGATTCGCCTGGGCGGCAAGCTTTTGCCACTGAGCAGGGTCGGCTACCGCACGCCAGGTGTTGAGCCATTGCTCGAACATCTTTTGAACTGCCGCGGGGTCTGTGGCGGGCATGCCGAAGGGTATACCGGACGCGCCGGACACGGCAGGCGCAGCCTGCGCAGCGGACGGACTTGTTGAACCCGGTGACGATGATGATGAAGATCTGGAAGCAGCCATATCCGCGTTTGACCTAAGCGTCCCGAGAGACTGAGTTGCTGATGCAGGCGTGACGTGGAGCCGCGTCGTCGTGATCGTCGCGCCGGGCTGCTAAACGCCCGACCGCAGTGATGTGACCTTGCTACGCCGTTCGCTTTTGTGAAACATTCTTGCTCCACGGTGCAAGGCGTGTCAATGCGTCGCCTTGATTTTGACGCAGTGCGATATTTTTTTCATCATCGTTTTCCCGATGTGACGCGCTGATGAATGTCAAGAATTGTTGCGCAACATAAAGCGCGGCCGTCACTCGGCCGTCGTGTTTTCTTGGCGTAACGGAGCGTGCACTACGGTATCGGCGAAGATCAGGTCAGCAGTGGACTTGAGCAGGATCGGCGCGGGTCTATTCTCCCAGCCAGATCATCGCGGCCATGCGCCCGGTGGTGCGGTCCCGCCGATACGAATAGAACCGGTCCGCCTCAGTCACCGTACAAAACGTGCCGCCGTGGATATTCTCCGGCGCCACGCCGGTCCCCTGGAGGCGCAAACGGGCGAGCGCATAGAGATCGGCGAGATATTTGTGTTTGTCTTCACGCTTGGCGAAAGCGGCAACGGTCGCGTCGCGCAACGCGGGGTCGGCAGTAGCGACAAACGCATCGAGTACGTCCTCGCCAACTTCGAACGCCGCCGGGCCGATAGCCGGACCGAGCCATGCGTGCAGCGTGCTGCTCCTGGCGCCGGCCAGGTGGGCCACGCGCGCGGCCGTCTTTTCCACGATTCCAGCCGCGAGGCCGCGCCAGCCTGCGTGCGCGGCGCCTACCGCGCGGCCGGCGGTATCGCAGAAAAGTACCGGCAGGCAATCCGCGATCATCACCACACACACAACGTCTGCGCGATCCGTCACCGCTGCGTCGGCTTTGACCGCTGAGCCGGCGGAACCCGCGCAGCGGTCAATCATCGCGCCCGCATCCTCGATCTGCGCGCCATGCACCTGCTCGAGCCACGCAACCGGAGCGCCAGCAAGCTCCACTACGCGTCGACGGTTTTCCATCACGGCGTCGGGCACATCGCCTGTGTGCAAACCCAGATTGAGCCCGCCACGGCCGTTCGCACCGCCATACGGCGCGGCACTGACGCCACCATTGCGGGTGGTCGCGAGCGCCTTGACTCGCGGAGAAACAGCACCGGGACCACTCGACCAGCCGAGCCAAAGGCAATCGTCACGGCGAAGCGGCGGGTAAGCGGCAAATTTGGCGGCAAAGTCAGCCTCGGATGGCGTCACCATGCGCGTCACTCCTCGTCGTCATCGTCATATTCGATCGGCTGCGACTCATCCCAGCCGCCACGCACTTCAGCGCCGCCTTCGTCTTCATCGATGAAATCCGCGTCTTCCGGATCGAGATCTGTCGCCTCATCGCGGCCCAGGCCCAGTTCCGCCGCGAGCGCTTCAATATCTTCCGGCACGTCCGCGCGCCAGCTGATCTCACGGCCCGTGGTGGGATGAATCAGCCCGAGCCGCCATGCATGCAGCGCCTGCCGGTTGAAACCATCCGGTAGCGGCTGCACCGAACGCTTGCCGCGTGCGTGACCGTAGATCGGATCGCCCAGCAACGGATGACGGATATGCGCGCAATGCACGCGGATCTGGTGCGTGCGGCCGGTGTCGAGATCGCAGTGCACCGCGGACACGGGCTGGTTGTTCCACATCGCGCGGTCGATGGTGCGGTAATGCGTGCGTGCATATTTCCCCGATGCGCTCTCCACCACCGCCATGCGCGTGCGATCGCGCGGATCGCGGCCAATCGGGGCGTCAATGGTCCCTTCGTCCGGCATCGTCCCCCATACCAGCGCAACGTAGCGGCGCTTCACCGTGCGCGCCTGCAACTGACGGGTCAGGACCGTCTGCGCTTCGAGCGTGCGTGCAACCACCATCAGCCCGGACGTCTCCTTGTCCAGCCGATGCACAATGCCCGCGCGCGGCAAGCCGGCAGCGGCATCGCCGTATCGGTACAGCAGGCCGTTGAGCAGCGTGCCGCTCCAGTTGCCTGCCGCCGGATGCACGACCATGCCCGCCGGCTTGTTGATGACCACGAGCGCATCGTCTTCATAGACGATGTCCAGCGGCACCGGCTCCGGTGTAAACGCGAGCTGTTCGGGCAGCAAATCGGGAATCAGCGTGATGGTGGCGCCCAGCGGCACGGGCTGCCGGATCTTCGCGGGAACACCGTCCACCACCACGCGTTGGGCATCGATCCAGGTCTGCAGGCGGCTGCGCGAGAATTCGGGGAATAACCGCGCCATGACCTTGTCGAGGCGCTCGCCGGCGTACTCATCAGGCACGAGGATCGTGCGCGGCGTTTCGGCGTCGGCGCGGCGCTCGTGCAGGTTGGTGGGCACGGGTTTGCCGTGAATCTCCCCTGCCGCGTCCGGCGCAGCGGCCGGTTCGGTCAAATCGTCCGGACGTGCGTCGTCGGCCGATGCGCTTGGGCTATAATCTTTGCTGCGATCTTTGGTACGACTTGTACTTGAGCGGGTCATTTAGACTGAAAGCTGGGAATTAGCCAGAAAGGCATGAGCTAGAAAATGCAAGCACTGATGCGAGCCGTGAATCAAGCTTTGAGAACCGTTTTGAACCCTGTCCGTCAACTGGTCCGGCTATCGTCGAACTCGTCTGTCAAGGTCATGGCGCTGGCTGCGAGTGCCGTTATCGTAGCGGGCTGTCATGGTTTGCCCGAGAAAACTGACGAAACAGCAACGTGGAATAACGGCAAATTATACTCGGAGGCGCAAGATGCGCTGACCGGCGGCGACTTCGGCAAATGTGCGAAGTATTTCGAGAACCTTGAAGGTCGCGATCCGTTCGGTCATTTTGCGCAACAAGCGCAGATCAATGTCGCGTACTGCAACTGGAAGGACGGTGAAACCGCTTCCGCGGACTCGGCTATCGACCGCTTCATCAAGCTGCATCCGGATCATCCTGACATTGCCTACGCGTATTACCTGAAAGGCATGATCCACTTCAACGACGACCTTGGTCTGTTCGGCCGTTTCTCCGGCCAGGACATGAGCGAGCGCGATCCGAAGTCGCTGCGCGAATCGTACGACGCGTTCAAGGTCGTGGTCGACAAATATCCACAAAGCAAGTATGCGCCGGATGCTGCGCAACGCATGCGCTACATTGTGAACGCGCTGGCTTCACACGAAGTCCACGCTGCCGACTATTACTATCGGCGTGGCGCGTATGTGGCGGCCATAAACCGTGCGCAGCTCGCCATTCGTGAATACCGGAATGCGCCTGCAACCGAAGATGCGTTGCATATCATGATGCTGTCGTACGCCAAACTGGATCAGCCGCAACTGGAAGGCGACACGAAGCGCGTGCTGGCCGCTACGTTCCCCGACAGCCCGTATGTCACCGGCAAGTCGCGTCCGGGTAAGGAAAACAAATCGTGGTGGCAGATCTGGTAAGCAGTTTTTCACGCTGACTGCTGCAACAAAAACCCGGCTTCGCTGTAATGCGGTTCAGTCGAGGTTCATTTAAAAAAGCCGCGCTCACAAGAGCGCGGCTTTTTGCGTTTCTGGCGACTCAAACATTTCCCGCTAGGCGCCCGAGCGTCCATGCGTCGAGCTGCAGGTTGATGGCAGCCTTTGAAACGCCACGCTCATTCGTCTTCTTGAGCCACCGCCGTTTCCGGATCGGAGAAGAAAGCGCGCACCACTTCCAGTTCGCGCGTGCGCTTGAACGGCGGCAGGCTTTGCCAGATACGTCGGCCATAGGGTTTATCGACGAGACGGGTGTCGCAGATCATCAGCACGCCCCGATCCGTTTCCGCGCGAATCAACCGGCCGGCGCCCTGCTTCAGCGTGATCACCGCCTGCGGCAACTGATGCACGGCGAATGGACTCAACCCCTTCTTGGTCAACGCATCCAGCCTGGCCGACAACACCGGGTCATCGGGCGGCGCGAACGGCAGTTTGTCGATAACCACCAGCGACAGCGCATCGCCACGCACATCCACGCCTTCCCAGAAGCTCTGGCTACCCACCAGGATCGCGTTGCCATAGGAACGGAAACGGTCGAGCAATTCGGTGCGGCTGGCGTCGCCCTGTACGAGCAGCGGGTAGTCCCAGCCGCGCTGCTCGATCGTGTCACGCAAACGCATTGCGATCCGGTCGACCGCACGCAACGTCGTGCACAGAAAAAACACACCGCCCTTCGATGCCTCGATAACAGGCAACGCGCCGTCGAACACAGCGTCGGTGAAATTCGGCGACGACGGCTGCGGCAAGTTACGCGGCACGTACAACAGGCCTTGCTCCGGGTAATCGAAGGGACTGGGCAGCGTCATTGAACGACGCGCGTTCAGGCCCATTTGCGCGGCGTAATGCGTGAAATCCCCCCGCACCGACAACGTCGCCGACGTAAAAATCCACGCCCGCGGCACACCGGCACGCTGCTTCGAAAAAATAGGCGCGACGGAAAGCGGCGTCTCGTGCAACTGCACCGTATGCGAGAACACTTCGATCCAACGCACCATCTCGTTCGGATCCCCTTTCGCCGTCGCCTCCGCTTCCTCTGCGACCGCCTTTTCGACGGAAATCGGCGGTGCGGTCCAGCCACCCAGCAAGCCCTGCAATTCGCGCGCACGGCGGACAAGCGCACCAAGCGACTCAGCCCGCTCAGCGTGCTCGCCAAGCGCCTTGGTGAGCGCATCCAGATGCTCTTCCAGCGTATCGAGTGCGTCGAATAGCGGATGGTCGCCGGCGAGCTGACCAAGCGACATACGCACTGAATCTTCTTTAAACGCCAGCCGCACGTCGCGCGCCGCACGTTCCAGCGCCGCGCCGAGTTTCGTCCAGTCGGAGAAATCGCGGGCGTGGCTCAAGCCTTCTGCTACCGCATCGCGGGCGAGTTCGAGAAACTGCGTGGTCGATACCGTCTCGCCGAAAAACAACGTCGCAGTCTCGGGCAACTGATGCGCTTCGTCGAAGATGATGGTGTTTGCCGTTGGCAGCAATTCGGCCATGCCGGTATCGCGCAGCATGACGTCGGCGAAGAACAAATGGTGGTTCACCACCACGATATCCGCCTGCTGCGCTTCGCGCCGCGCCTGCATCACGAAACACTCTTTGTACTGCGGGCATTCCTGACCGAGGCAGTTGTCGCGCGTGGACGTGACCATTGGCCAGACGGGCGAGTTTTCCGGCACGCTCGCGAGCTCGGCCTTGTCGCCGGTGCGCGTGATCTTGGCGAAACGGATGATTTCCTGCAGATGCGCCGTGTCCTGCCGCGTGGGCAAACGGCCGTTATCGGCGGTGCGTTGCAGGTAGTAATGACACAGGTAATTCGCGCGTCCTTTGAGCATGGCGACTGACACCGGCACCGCAAGCGCGTCGCGCACGGTGGGAATGTCACGCTGGAATAGCTGGTCCTGCAAGTGCTTCGTGCCGGTCGAGACGATCACCTTGCCGCCCCACAGCATGGCCGGCACGAGGTAGGCGAAGGTCTTGCCGGTGCCCGTGCCCGCTTCCACGATCAGCGTGTTCTCGCCGCCATCGATTCCCGTCGATGCCGTCGCCACGCCGAGTTCGTCCGCACCCTCTTCATGAACGACCGGCGCATCCGATGGCCCGAGCTTGCGCGCGGGACGGCGTTGCGTGTCGAACATCGCGGGTTCGGGCATGGCGCGCCCGGACGCCTCCATGGCAGCCGCAACAGCGCGCGCCATGTCGACCTGGGAGGCACGCGAGCGATAACCGTCGATTTGCCGCGCCAACAGACCCTCGGCGGCAAAAATCGCGTCGAGTTCAGTGCGGCGCTTCGGTGCGAGCGTGAGCGAAAGCGTCGTGTCGACGACACCCGCCTTCGCGGCCGGCTTCAGCACGGATTCCGCGTTCTCTGTGAGGGCATTGTCAGGCGAATTCAAAGGGGCGTTCCTGCTCGTGTTCCGGCTTATGACGGGTGTCGGTCGCCAGGCTTGTCCTTGCCGGCTGGGCGCCAAGGGAGGCTGACGTGAATTTCTTCCGGGCCACGCGTATGTTACGTCCGCGTCACGTGCGCATCACGTGTTTGAGCGCGTGTCCGGTTCCAACTGCAATTGCAGCAGGATGATCGTGTCCTTGACCTTGAGTTTGCGCTTCTTCAGGCGCCTGATCTCGAAGTCGTTGATGCCGGGAACCTCAGCCATCTTGCCGATAAGACTGTTCAGGCCGTGGTGCTCCGCTTCCAGTTGCCCGATACGTTCGCGGATCGTGCCTGTGTCGACTGCTGCTGCAGGATATGCATGCATACTCGTCTCCCCTGGTCGCGGCGAGCCGCTTCACGTCACTGGCGGCGTCGCCCGAGGTTGCTGTCCGGTCCCGGCTTACTTCGGTTGCTGCTGTTGCTGTTGTTGCTGCTTGAGTTGTTCCTGGTGCGCCTGGTCAGCGGCTTCCTGCTGCGCACGCTGTTGCTGCTTGACGGCTGCTTCCTTCTGCCGGGACTGAACTTCCGTCTGGTGCTCGGCAGCGTCACGTTGCTTGGCCGCAAAGCGTTCCGCCTTGTCCTCGCGGTCCTTTGCGTCCTGCACGCCACGCGCTGCGGCGTCGGCAAGTTTCTTCTGGTAATCCGCCTGCTTGCGGTCGTAATCGGCCTGGTTCGCCGCGCGCTGCGGCGCTTCCGCCGTCCGCTGCGCCTCCGACAATGCGTTCTGGCGCTGCTTCTCGGCGAACGATTCTTCACTCGCCTTCTCGTTCGCCGCGCGCTGCGGTGCTTCGGACGCGTACTGCGCGCTCTTGATCGCGGCTTGCTGGTCCCGCTGCTGTGCGTGCTGCAGACGTTGTTCGTCGTCGAGCGCCAGCTGCTCCTTGCGAATCTGCGCGCCTACTTCGCGCTTGGCGTCGCGCGCCTTGTCCAGGCAGTGATTCACGAAGAAAGTGCTGTAGCAATCGTGCTGCTTGACCGCATAGAGATAGTTATTCTCCGCGGTGCGAACATCCAGTGCCTTCTGACGCGTGGTGAAATCGTTTGCATCGGCAGTAGCTTGCACTGCGCTCGCACCGGTCACACCGCTGGCACCGACCGCACCCGCCACCTGGCTTGCCGGGACGCCCGATGCCGTTTGCGCGGCATTGCCTTGCGCGCCTGCTTCGTCGAGCGGCGTTTGCACAACCGACGTGCCCGGGTTCATGGGCTTCGGTGTCTGCGCCATGGCGGTCGTGCCGGCACTCGCACAGGCCAGCGCGAACAATATTGCCGCGACGGACCGGGCGAGCGGGAAAACCTGCCGCGACACTTCAGGCGGCAGAACAGGCAGCAGAACGGCCGGCCGCACGATGGCGGCAACATCGCCTCCCGATACGGCGGCCGGACCGGTCGAGGCGAACGAATCGACTGGAGCAGTCGGCAAAGCGGGCGAAAGGCGGGAAGTCGGCAACGTGATAGCCAGCGTGATAGACAAGGAGACGGACAAGGTAGTGAAAAAGCAGCCTCTACAATCCTGAAATTCTATCACCGCGCGCCGGAGCCCTCCGGCATTTATGGCAAAATGCCCCGCTTCACCAACCCGGCAAACGTGTTCGCGCGGCTTAACGTGAAATGCGCGGCACGAAAAGCCCTTGATGAGCCAGCAGGCTGACGCAGACCCCCATGACGGAAACCGTAGCACTCAAGATTGTCCAGCGCATTGCCACCGAGTTGAATGTGCAGCCGCGGCAGGTCGCCGCCACGGTGCAACTTCTCGATGAAGGCTCCACAGTTCCATTCATCGCCCGATATAGAAAGGAAGTGACGGGCAATCTCGACGACACGCAATTGCGCAATCTCGAGGAACGGCTCATCTATCTTCGCGAGCTGGAAGACCGGCGCGCAACGATTGTCCAGAGCATCGACGAACAGGGCAAGCTCACGCCCGAGCTGCGCGCGGCCATTGAAGGCGCCGACAGCAAGCAGGTGCTCGAAGATCTGTATCTTCCCTACAAACCGAAGCGCCGCACGCGCGCGCAGATTGCCCGCGAAGCCGGCCTGCAACCGCTTGCGGATGCTCTCCTCGCCGACCCGACACTCGATCCGCAGACAGAAGCGGCGCGTTACGTGGACGCAGAAAAAGGTGTCGCCGACATCAAGGCCGCGCTCGATGGCGCCCGCGACATTCTCTCGGAGCAGTTCGGCGAAACGGCGGAAATTCTCGGTAAGGTCCGCGATTACCTGTTCAAGCAAGGCAGCGTGATTTCGACCGTCGTCGAAGGGAAAGAAACCGAAGAGGGCGAGAAATTCCGCGACTACTACGACTATTCGGAAACCATCCGCACCGTCCCGTCGCACCGGGCGCTTGCGCTATTTCGCGGACGCAACGCCGGCGTATTGATGGTCAAGCTGGGCCTGGGCGAGGAGCTCGACGCGCAAGTGCCGCATCCGGGCGAAGCGCTGATCGCGCGTCACGTGGGCATCGCGAATCAGGGCCGGCCGGCCGATAAATGGCTCTCCGACGTGTGCCGCTGGTGCTGGCGCGTGAAGGTGCAGCCGAACATCGAAAATGATCTGCTGACGAATTTGCGCGAGGAAGCCGAAGCCGAGGCTATTCGCGTGTTTGCACGCAACCTGAAGGACCTTTTGCTCGCCGCTCCGGCAGGTCCGAAAGCCGTAATCGGTCTCGATCCCGGTATGCGTACCGGCGTGAAGGTGGCCGTGGTCGATCGCACCGGCAAGCTGCTCGCCACCGACGTGATCTATCCGCACGAACCCCGTCGCGACTGGGACGGCTCGCTCGCCAAGCTCGCGCGGATCGCCGCGCAGACGCAGGCTGAGCTGATCAGTATCGGCAACGGCACGGCCTCGCGCGAGACCGACAAGCTCGCGAGCGAACTGATCGCGAAACATCCGGAACTGAAGCTGCAGAAGATCGTCGTGTCCGAAGCGGGCGCATCGATTTATTCGGCATCCGAACTGGCATCGAAGGAATTTCCTGACCTCGACGTCACGCTACGCGGCGCGGTGTCGATTGCCCGCCGGCTGCAGGATCCGCTCGCGGAACTCGTCAAGATCGATCCGAAAGCGATCGGCGTCGGCCAGTATCAGCACGACGTCAATCAACGCGACCTCGCCCGCTCGCTCGACGCTGTTGTCGAGGACTGCGTGAACGCGGTCGGCGTGGACGCCAATACCGCGTCGGTTGCGCTGCTTGCGCGCGTGTCGGGATTGAACGCCACGCTGGCGCGCAACATCGTCGATTTCCGCGATGCCAACGGCCCGTTTGCATCGCGTGATCAATTGAAGAAAGTGCCCCGTCTCGGCGATAAAACCTTCGAGCAAGCCGCCGGATTCCTGCGCATCAACAATGGCTCAAATCCGCTCGACCGCTCGTCGGTGCACCCGGAGGCGTATCCGGTCGTTGAACGGATACTGGCCAGGATCAAGAAGCACGCCGCCGACGTAATGGGCAAGCGCGAAGCCCTGGCGGGCTTGTCGCCGGCAGAATTCGTCGACGAGCGGTTCGGTCTGCCGACGGTGCGCGACATCCTCGCGGAGCTGGAAAAACCGGGCCGCGATCCGCGTCCTGAATTCAAGACGGCCACATTCCGCGACGGTGTCGAGAAACTCTCCGATCTCACGCCGGGCATGATCCTGGAAGGCGTGGTCACGAACGTGGCCGCGTTTGGTGCATTCGTTGATATCGGCGTGCATCAGGATGGATTGGTGCATGTATCGGCGATGTCGACGAAATTCATCAAGGACCCGCACGAGGTGGTGAAAGCCGGTCAGGTGGTGAAGGTGAAAGTGCTGGAGACCGACGTGAAGCGCCAGCGGATTGCGCTGACCATGCGTCTGGACGATGACTTCGCCGCCGACGGCGCGCCAGCGCAGCAACAGCAACGCGGCACGCAAGACCGCCGTAGTGGCGCGGGCGGCGGAGGCAGCGCCCGCGATATCCGGGGCAATAGCGGCGGTAATAGCGGCGGCAAACGCGAACCGGAAGCGGCCAGCGCGATGGCGGCGGCGTTTGCCAAGCTGAAAAAATAAACGAGCGATACGGCTCGATAGAAACGAAAACGGCCCGTCAGTTCACGCGACGGGCCGTTTTCTATTTGGCTACCTTAACAAGTGTGTGCCGGTCTGAGACACACGGCCATCAAATCTCGATCTTCGTCCCTAGCTCGACCACCCGATTCGCGGGAATACTGAAGAAGTCAGTCGGCTTCGCAGCATTCTGATGCATCCACGCAAACACCCGTTCGCGCCACACCGACATACCCGGCAACTGCGTCGGCACGACCGTTTCTCGTGCCATAAAAAATGACGTATCCATGATTTCAAACGTCATGTCGTGCGTACGGCCAATGTCGACCAACACCGCCTTCACGTCGGGCGTTTCATTAAAACCGTACTGCGCCTTCACGAGAAAGAGCCCGCCGCCCGCGTCCTTCACTTCCACGCGCGTGGCGTCGTCGACATACGGCACATCGCGCGTGATGAAATTCAGGAAGATGGTCCGTTCATGCAGGACCTTGTTGTGCTTCAGGTTGTGCAACAAGCTGACAGGCACAAGCGTGTCGTTACCGGTCAGGTAGATTGCAGTACCCGACACCCGATGCGGCGGATGCGCGAGCAGTCCCTGCAGGAACGGCATCAACGGAATACCATCGGCGGCGGTCCGCTCCTTCACGATCATGCGGCCCTTGAACCACGTCATCAGCAGGAAAAACAGCACGCCGCCAATACCCAGCGGCAGCCAGCCGCCCTGCTCGATCTTCAGAAGGCTGGCGCCGAAGAAGCCGACATCGACGATAAAAAATACGCTGATGATCGCGCCCACCAGAAACTTGTTCCAGCCCCACAGCTTGGTCATCACGACCGACGCGAGAATGGTGGTGACGAGCATGGTCGCGGTGACGGCAAGCCCGTAGGCGGCCGCGAGATTCTCGGAGCTTTTGAAGCCGATCACGATGCACAGGATGACGAACAACAGCATCCAGTTCACGACCGGAATATAGATCTGCCCGATCGCCAGATCCGACGTATGCAGGATCTTCATGCGTGGCACGTAGCCGAGCTGGATTGCCTGGCTCGTCAGCGAATACGCCCCTGAGATGACGGCCTGGGATGCGATCACTGTAGCTACCGTCGACAGGATCACCAGGGGCAAGAGAGCCCATTGCGGCGCCAGGAGAAAGAACGGACTTTCGGCGGCTTCCGGCGAGTGCATCAGCAACGCACCCTGGCCGAAATAATTGAGCACCAGCGACGGCATGACGAGGCCATACCACGCGTAGCGAATTGGCTTGGCGCCGAAGTGCCCCATATCGGCATACAGCGCTTCTGCGCCGGTCAGCACCAGCACAACCGACCCGAGCACGATATACGCCTGCAGCACGTGGGCCGCCATGAACGAAAAGGCGTAATACGGATTCAACGCTATCAGCACGCGCGGCACTTGCACGATGTGATACACGCCAAGCACGGCCAGCGTCAGGAACCACAGCCCCATGATCGGGCCGAAGAGCTTGCCGACCACCGACGTACCACGACGCTGGATCCAGAACAGCATCACTAGGATGACAATGGTGATCGGGATCACCCATTCGGCAAGCGCCGGAGAAACGATCTCCAGCCCTTCCACCGCCGAGATCACCGACATGGCCGGTGTAATTACGGCGTCGCCGTAGAACATGCATGCGCCGAAAATGCCGAGCATCATCAGCACGCCGCTTGCGCGTCCCGACCCCTTCAACGTGCGTAACGCAAGTGTCATCAACGCGAGTACGCCGCCTTCACCGTTGTTGTCGGCGCGCATCACGAAGAGCACGTATTTGATGGAAACCACGATCATGATCGCCCAGAACAACAGAGAGATGACTCCGAGGATGGAAGCGTCGGTCAGCTCAATACCGTGCGATTTGCTGAAGCCCTCTTTCATTGCGTACAGCGGGCTGGTGCCGATATCGCCGAACACTACGCCGATTGCGGCAAGCGCCAGGGCAGGTAGCGGCTGTTTGCGCTCGTGCGCGTGAGTCGTATTGTTCATAAACGCGGGAAGCCGTCCGAAGCGGAAAAAAACGAACGCCATTCTAACGTTGCGGGCGGCGCCCGACCGGCCTGTTGCGATACCGCGACGACCGGAGCGAAGCGGCAGTTTAGCATTGCGGTAAGGCCCCGAAGGTGCAGGGGCGACGCTTTCCGGCGCTCACCCGGCAATGGGCAAAAAAATACCGTTCGATTGCACCGGATAGGCAAATCGAACGGTATTTTGTTTCAGTTTCGTTGTGCTACGTGAGCGCTAAATGAACGTTACGTGAACGCTGTGTGACCCGCGGGATGACCCGCTGTGTGACCATTTGCCGCCTGCACGGCTTGAACACGCCCGGGACTTGAATCAGCCTCGCTCGTCCTGGACACCGCGCTTGATCCACGCACCGAGGTTATGCGGGCGGACCGTGTCCCACTCTTCGAATGGTTGATGAATCCACGGATTCGTTTCGAGAAACTGCACATAATAATCAGGCTTCACTTTGGAACAGCCCTTGTACCAAAGCACGGCGGAGCGCACAGCCGTGACCGCCGGATAGCGGTCTTTCAGATGCTGCTGCACACGCGAAAGCGTCACGCCGGAGTCAACCAGGTCATCTACAAGCAGCACGTTGCCGGACAGCTCGCCGCGCGTCATGGTGATGTATTGCCCGATATCGAGCGCGCCCTGCTCCGTGCCGGCCGCCTCACGGTATGAGCTCGTTGCCAGGATGGCGAGCGGCAGGTCATAGATGCGGGAAAGCTGGTCACCGACCCGCAGGCCGCCACGTGCGAGGCACAGGATATTGTCGAACTTCCAGCCCGAGTCATGCACGCCGAGCGCGAGCAGTTCGATCAGCCGGTGATATTCATCCCAGCCGACCCACAGATTCCGGTCGTCGTTGCGCGGATCTTTCATCGCGATCATGGTGAAACTCTTTTCAATATGTACAGCTATGTACGTCTGTTGAATATGCAAAAGTGGCCGCTGATTCGCGGCCACTTCGGTCGTTGCTACACGTCCAGGCTACTTAAACCTTGAACGGATGACGCAGCAGGATGGTTTCGTCGCGGTCCGGACCGGTCGACACCATGTCGATAGGCACGCCCGCCACTTCCTGGATCCGCGAGAGATAGTCACGCGCATTGGCCGGCAAGCTGTCCCATTGCGTGATGCCAATGGTGCTTTCCTTCCAGCCGCCGAACGTCTCGTACACCGGCTCGCAACGCGCGACTTCCGACGCACCGCGCGGCAGGATGTCGACATCCTTGCCGTCGAGCTTGTAGCCCACGCAAAGCTTCACTTCGTCCAGACCGTCGAGCACGTCGAGCTTCGTCATGCACAAGCCCGAGATACCGTTGATCTGGATCGAGCGGCGCAGCGCGGCGGCATCAAGCCAGCCGGTGCGGCGCGGACGGCCGGTCACCGAACCGAATTCCTTGCCGACGGTCGCAAGCGTCAGGCCAACCTGCTCCTGGCGATTCACGTTGTCCGCGTCATACAGTTCGCTCGGGAACGGGCCTGCGCCCACGCGCGTGCAATACGCTTTCGTAATGCCAAGGATGTAGTTGAGCTTTTGCGGACCCACGCCCGCGCCAGCCGTTGCCGCGCCCGCCACGCAATTGCTCGACGTGACATACGGGTACGTGCCGTGATCGATGTCGAGCAGCGTGCCTTGCGCACCTTCGAACAGCAGGTTGCGGCCAGCGTGGTTTTCGTCGTAGAGACGGCGTGAAACGTCGGTCACCATGGGCGCGAGGCGCTCGGCGTAGCCGAACATGGTATCGAGCGTTTCCTGGTAATCCACCGCAGCGGCGCCCAGATAACCGGTCAGTACGAAATTGTGGAAATCGAGAGTTTCGCGCAGGCGCTCGGCAAATACGGCCTGGTCGTACAGGTCCTGCACGCGCAAACCGCGACGGCCGACCTTGTCTTCATACGCCGGGCCAATGCCGCGTCCGGTCGTGCCGATCTTCGCCGCGCCGCGCCGCGCTTCGCGCGCCTGGTCAATAGCGATGTGATACGGAAGAATCAGGTTGGCGGCTTCGGAGATGAAAAGACGCTTCTGGACATCGACACCCACCGACTCCAGCTCGCCGATTTCCTTGAAGAGCGCTTCCGGCGACAACACGACGCCGTTGCCGATGTAACAGGCGGTGCCGGCGCGCATGATGCCCGAGGGAATCAGTCGAAGGATGGTTTTCTTGCCGCCGATAATCAGCGTATGGCCGGCATTATGGCCGCCCTGGAAGCGCACGACGCCTTGGGCGTGGTCCGTCAACCAGTCGACGATCTTGCCCTTGCCCTCATCACCCCACTGGGTGCCGACCACGACGACGTTGCGCCCCGGGTTCACATTCACTGCGCTGGCAGACATGTCAATTTGATAGCTGGTTAAAAAAGCATTTTACCTATGTTCGCGGAAGGTTCCGAGTTTTTCCCGGTATTTGCGAACGCGTATTGATTTTGAATCAATCGGATCCGGCAAAAGTTTTGTCTGCGGTTTGCCGCTGTGTGCCCCTAAAAGGCGCTCCGGTAAACCGCAAAACCGCTAGGAACGGGCCTCTACAACCCACTTTCCGTCGCGCTCGACCAGCACGCGGTCGAACGCGAACTCGTCGAGATCATGGTCGTGCCCCGGCAACGCCTGGATCACCACTTCGCCCGCATCGCGCAATTGCGCAACCGCCGCGAGCAGCGGTTCGTCATGCTTCCATGGCGCGAGGACCGCGCTGCCGCGGGCATCGATGGGAGAAATACGGGCGACTTCGCGCAGATCCAGCGAAAAACCCGTCGCCGGGCGCGCACGGCCGTAGGCCTGGCCAACGTCGTCGTAACGGCCGCCACGCGCCACCGCGTTCGGGACGCCGTCAACGTACGCCGAGAACATCACACCGCTGTGGTACGCGTAACCTCGGAGATCGGCGAGATCAATCATCAGTTCCGCACCATTCGCCTGGGCCGCGAGGAACGCGAGGTCGTCCAGTGCGCGGCCGATCACCGGAAGATTCGGCAGCCGGGCCCGCGCTTCGTCGAGCACGGAAGCGTCGCCATACAGCGACGGCAACGCGCGCAACGCGTCCCGGGTCACATCGCCGAGCTTGGCCGTGAGTTCGTTCAGGCGTGGCACGTCCTTCGCCCCGAGCGCGTCGAACAGCGCTTCACCGAGCGCGGCCGCAGCCGGTTCCAGGTCCAGCAATGCCGACAAAACACCCGCGTGACACAGGTCGAGGCGCACTTTATCGAGACCGCTCAGGCGCAGCGAATCCAGCATCAGTTGCTGGATCTCGAGATCCGCTTCCAGTCCGGCATGCCCGTAAATTTCCGCGCCGATCTGGATCTGCTCGCGCGTAGCGTGCAAACCGCGCGGACGGGTATGCAACACGTTGCCCGCGTAGCAAAGGCGCGTCACGCCCTGCCGATTCAGCAGATGCGCGTCGATACGAGAAACCTGCGGCGTAATGTCCGCGCGCAGGCCGAGCGTGCGGCCGGACAGTTGGTCGACGAGCTTGAAGGTGCGCAGGTTCAGGTCGCTGCCGCCGCTGGTGAGCAGCGACTCGAGATACTCGAGCATGGGCGGCATCACGAGTTCGTAGCCATACGAACGAAAGCGGTCGAGCAGCCGACGGCGCAATTCTTCAATCTTGCGAGCCTCGGACGGCAAGACGTCGGCGATATTCTCGGGAAGTAACCAGGTGGACATCAGTGCGTTTCCTACGGAGCGTTTGAGCGCGGCGGTGATAATTGCCGCGGGTCAGCATAAGCTTTGAATCCATGGGCGACCAGGTGCTGCGGGTCAACCCGCATTGAATTTACCGGCCGCGAATCATAGTGCAACAAACGTGTTGCAAGAGTCGTGTTGCGAGCATCACGTCGCAGGCATCACGTCGCAGGCATCACGTCGCGATAATCAGCAGGATCACGCCGAGCACCATGGCGATCAGGCCACCAATACGAATCTGGTGCGGCGGCCGCTGTGCGATCCGGCGGAACGTGTCGCGCCAGGAGTTAGGGAAGACGAACGGAAACATCCCCTCAATAATCAGCATCAACGCAATCGCGAGCAGTAACGATGCAGCCATATCCATTCGATTGAAGGCGTCGCGGCTCGCGCCGCGACGCTTGGGACTCAGCGCTTATGCGCGAGCGCCGGGGTGGTGGCATCGGTTCCGCTCGGCGCAGCACCATTCGGGCTGCGCATGAAGCGGAAGAAATCGCTGCTCGGATCGACAACCATCACGTCACCAGCATTGAAGGTCTTTTTATACGCTTCGAGGCTTTGATAGAACTGGTAGAACTGCGGATCGACGCCGTATGCATCGGCAGCAATGGACGCAGCCCGGCCGTCGCCCTCACCCTTGATGGTCTGCGCTTCCTTGTAGGCATCGGCGAGAATGGCTTCCTGCTGGCGCTCCGCGCTCGCCTTCAGCGCATCGGCATCAGCCGTTCCCTTCGCGCGTTCCTGGGCCGCCGCTTGCTGGCGCGCCGCGATCATGCGTTTGTAGACCGAGTCGGCCACCGCCGGCGGAAAGTCGATGCGCGTCAGTTGCAAATCGACAAGCTCCACGCCGAACGCCGCTGCCGGCTGTTCGATTTCCTTCTGCGCTTCGCTCGCAATAGCCTGCTGCTCACCCAGCACGTCCGTCAGCGAACGCTTCGTGAACGACGACGTCAACGCTGTGCGCGTGAGCGCGGCGAGCCGCTCCTGAGCCGTCTGCGTGTTCTTCTCGTTGCTTTCGAACAGCTTCAGCGGATCGGCCACCCGATACTTGATGACCGTATTCACGATCACCTCGTTCTTGTCCGACGTATTGAAGCGGTCCGAGCCTGCTTCGTCGAGCGTGAGCGTACGCGTGTCGATCAGCGTCAGTGTCTGGAACGGCGGCGGCAGCTTGAAATGGAGGCCGGGCGTGACCAGCGTGGGCGTACCGCCGCCATGCGCGGAGACCACGCCGGCGTGACGTTCGTCGACCACGAACATCATGGACGAGCCGATGAACAGCACGGCGACCACAGCAACTACGAGCGCAATAATTCGATTCATGTTCGCGCTCCTCATTGCGTGTCGTCTTCGCGCGAACGCGAACGGAACGCATCGCGCGAGCGCAATGGGTCATCCGACGACTGCGAGGCTGCGCCCGACGCGGCAGCGGATGCTGCTGCGCTGGCGGAAGTGGCGGACTGGGCAGTCACGGCCGAAGCCGCCGACGCGCTTTCGGCGCGTGCATCCTGCGTGATGGAGCCACCGACAGAGCCACCGGCAGTCCCGCCAATCACGCCGGCAGGCGCGGCGCCGACCGGTTGATTCGCACCCGAAGGCGCCGTCCCCGCTGCGGCACCCGACGCGCCCGGAGGCACTGTCCCTGCAGCGGCTGCGTTCGCGTTCTGGCGGTTTGCGTCGACGAGCTTGTCGAGCGGCAAATACACCACGTTGTTCGAACTCTTGCTGTCGACGAACACCTTCGTCGCACGCGAATAGATCTGCTGCATTGTGTCCAGATACATGCGTTGACGAATCACTGCCGGCGCCTTCGAATATTCTGCGTAGACCTGCTTGAAGCGCTCGGCATTGCCTTGCGCCTGCGAAACGACCCGGTTGCTATAGCCCTTCGCTTCATCGATCATGCGCGCGGCGTCAGTCTTCGCGCGCGGCAACAGCTGATCGGCATAGGCTTTCGCAGTGTCGACCGCGCGCTCGTTGTCCTGGCGCACCTTCGCGGCATCTTCAAACGCCGGCTGAACCTGCGCCGGCACCTGCACGCTCTGGATAGTCACGCCCGTGACCTGCAAACCGGTCTTGTACAAATCGAGCGATGCCTGGATGGTGTCGACGAGCTTCGCGCGCAATGCTTCGCGGTCCTTGAAAAGCAGGTCGTCGGTACTGTGTGTACCGGCAATCTCGCGAATGGCAGCCTGCGCCGATTCCGTCACGTTCTGATCGGGATCGACATTGCGGAAGAGGTAGTCGGTCGCCGACTTGATCTGGTACTGCACGGCAAAGCGCACGTCGACGATATCCGCGTCGTGCGTGAGCAGCGACGCGTCACGCACATTAGCCTGGGTCACACTGTTGTTGCGGCCGACTTCGACCGAACGGATCTGCGACGTATTGACGATCTCATGGGACTCGAACGGATACGGAAGACGCCAGTGGATGCCCGCGTCGGCCGTCTCTTCATACTTTCCGAAGCGCGACACAACGCCCACATTGCCGTCCTGTACGACGAATACGCCGCTGCCCAGATAGATCGCGATCAATACGCCGACAACAATGCCCATGCCGATCCTGGCGCCGCGGCCGTTGTCCGTGCGCGGACCGCCGCCTGCGGGTTTCTTGCCGAACAAGCCCGCAAGCTTCTTGTTGAAGTCGCGCCACATTTCGTCGAGATCCGGCGGGCCTTCACCATCCTTGTCCTTCGATGGGCGCTTTTGTTCCTGCGGACGCTTTTGCTCCTGGCTTTTGCCGTCGCCATTGCCGTCGCCCCGCCCCCAGCGCGGATCGTTGATCGAAAAGACGGCATGCGAAAGCTGCCGGTTACTCCGCTCGTTGTAGTCGTTCACTCGGTGATTCACCATTAGACAGCCGGGTCAATGCAAATCGGAACAGATCAGTGCCCGTGCTCGGGGACCTTGCGGTCGTCACTTTCCTCGGCTGACCGGTGATCTTCCGGTAGCGTGGTTCCGTCGTCGGATGTGCTATCCATGGACTCCGGCACGATTGTGCCGTCCGGAAGTTCCGTGTACTCGTTGTTATCTTTGGGTTCGGAAGCCGCAAATTCGGCGATGGCCGCGCGCAGCGCGTCAAGTCCCTGACCGGTTCGCGCGCTTAAAAAGACGCGCAAAATATTACCATACTCATCCCTTTCAACCGCGTCCCCACGGGCCGCCAACTCAGGCACCGCGTCGATCTTGTTGAAAACGAGAATCTGCGGAATGCCGTCGGCGCCAATACTGCTCAGCACCTTGTTCACCTCGTCGATCTGGTCGAGCCGCACCATGCTCGATGCATCCACCACGTGCAACAGCAAGTCAGCCTGAACGGTTTCTTCAAGCGTCGCACGAAAAGCCGCGACCAATTGGTGAGGCAGGTCGCGAATGAACCCGACCGTATCCGACACCACGGCCTGACCCGCTTCCTCGCTGAGATAAACCCGGCGGGAGGTGGTATCGAGCGTGGCGAACAACTGGTCTGCCGCGTACGCCTGCGCCTTCGTCAACGCATTGAACAACGTCGACTTGCCCGCGTTCGTATAACCGACGAGCGACACCGACGTAGTCCGGTTGCGCTCGCGCTGCCGGCGCTGCGTGCCATGCTGGCGCCGCAACTTCATCAAGCGCGCCTTCAGCGCCTTGATTCGCTCGCCGATCAACCGGCGGTCAGTTTCAAGCTGCGTTTCACCCGGGCCGCGCAAGCCAATACCGCCCTTCTGCCGTTCAAGGTGAGTCCA
This sequence comes from Caballeronia udeis, assembly GCF_001544555.2. Classification (GTDB taxonomy): domain Bacteria; phylum Pseudomonadota; class Gammaproteobacteria; order Burkholderiales; family Burkholderiaceae; genus Caballeronia; species Caballeronia udeis. The sequence goes on from NZ_FCOK02000007.1 coordinate 114,082, forward strand.
TGCGCGAATCAAGCGCGTGGAGAGGTATTGGAGCTGTGCGAGCTCGACCTGCAGCTTCCCTTCATGACTGCGGGCACGCTGCGCGAAAATGTCGAGGATAAGGCTGGTCCGGTCGATCACACGCCGGTCGAGCACCGTTTCCAGATTGCGCTGCTGCGCGGGCGCGAGGGCGTGATTAAAAATGACAAGTTCCACGTCGTTGGCTTCGCACGCGAGGCGCAGCTCTTCGACTTTGCCGCTGCCGACGAACATCTTGGCATCGGGGCTGGAACGGCGACCGGTCAGGGTGACGGCGGGATGGGCACCCGCACTTTGTGCGAGCAGACTGAGTTCTTCGAGACTGGCATCGAAATCGATTTTTCCGAAGTCGACACCGACAAGCGCTGCGTTGATCAAATTAATGTTTTCATTTTGAAGCGACCGGTGAATTAGCATGTTCATTCATGCGCTTACACCGGACGCAACGAGGTTTAGGGCGTCTCTGCATCCGGGTGGAAATTCACCGGACGCGCCGGCACGACCGTCGAAATGGCGTGCTTATAGACCATCTGGGTAACCGTATTCCGGAGCAACACGACGTACTGGTCGAATGATTCAATATTGCCTTGCAGCTTGATACCGTTGACCAGGTAGATCGACACTGGCACATGCTCTTTTCGCAGTGCGTTCAAAAACGGGTCTTGTAACAATTGCCCTTTGTTGCTCATAGCAAACTCCGTATTATTTTTGCAGGTTGACGTGATTGCGACGAAGAAAAAGAGATCCGCCGTCAATCGCTACACTATAGCCGATTTTCATTTTCGCACCAGCGCGCCACGACCGCCTGAAACCCGGCGAAACGCTTGGTGCACGCGGGGTTCAGCCTTTGTCCGCGTAAGGGTTCGCGCTTGAACGGAACTCTATGCGCAATGGAGTCCCTACCAGCCCGAAAGTTTCCCTGAAGCGCCCTTCGAGGTAACGTTTATAGGTGTCGGTGATCGCATCGAGGGCATTTCCGTGCACGACGATGATCGGCGGATTCTGTCCGCCCTGGTGCGCATAACGCAGCTTCGGACGAATCGGTCCGCGACGCCGCGGCTGCTGAAATTCAACCGCGTCAATCAGCGCGCGCGTAAGCTTTGGCGTGGGCAACTTGGCCATGGCGGCGGCGTAGGCGTCATCCACTGACTTCATCAACTGGCTGATGCCCGTCTTTTCCAGCGCCGACACGTAATGGAATTTAGCAAAGTCCAGAAACTTGAGCTTGCGTGTCAGATCGGCCTTGGTGCGCTCGCGCACATGCGAGTCCAGTCCATCCCATTTATTGACCCCTACCACCAGCGCCCGTCCCTGCTCGACCACGAAGCCCGCGATATGCGCGTCCTGGTCCGAGATGTCCTGCTGCGCATCGAGCAGCAGGATCACCACGTTAGCGTCGGAAATAGACTGTAACGTCTTCACCACCGAAAACTTCTCCACGGCCTCGAACACCTTGCCGCGGCGGCGCAATCCCGCCGTATCGATCAATGTGTATTTGCGGCCGCTTCGCTCGAAATCAATATAGATGGAATCGCGCGTGGTACCCGGCATATCGAACGCGATCACGCGCTCCTCGCCGACCAACGCATTGATCAGCGTCGACTTGCCCACATTCGGACGTCCCACGATGGCGATTTTCACGCCACGCGCCGCCTTTTCCTCCGGGTCCTCTTCCGGCTGGCCGGCATACGCTATCTCGAGCGCGTCACCGATCATTTCCGTCACGCCGTCGCCGTGCGCCGCGGAAATGGCGCGCGGGTCGCCCAAGCCTAGTTCGTAGAAATCGGCAGCCACCGCGCTGTACTTCATGCCCTCGGCCTTGTTGACCACGAGGAACAGCGGCCGGCCCGTCTTGCGCAGGTAGTCCGCGATCGCCTTGTCCTGCGGCGCAAGTCCATTTCGACCGTCCGTGATGAAGACGACCACGTCGGCCTCTTCCACCGCCTGGCGGGTCTGGCGAGCCATTTCGTGCAGGATGCCGTCTTTCGCGACCGGCTCGAAACCACCGGTGTCGACCACCAGGTAGGGACGATCGCCGACCCGGCCTTCGCCATAGTGACGGTCCCGGGTAAGGCCGGGCAAGTCGGCGACGAGTGCGTCGCGCGAGCGCGTCAGGCGGTTGAAAAGCGTCGATTTCCCCACATTGGGGCGCCCCACGAGGGCAATTACGGGTTTCATCAGATGGTGTTCACAGTTGAACGCAAGGCGGATGAATCCGGCCCGGCGCGCGCCGGATAAAAGTCCGGAAACGGCGAGCCGCGAGTGTGCGTGGCCCGGCGATGTGTCGAAAATTAGCACGGTTCCAGCGGAGCGACCGCGGCGTGCAGCGATGTTCCACGTTCATGGCGTTTGAAGCGCAGCGCTCCGGCAAACGACATGATCGCGAGCAACGTCACCCGAAGGTGTGGACCCGCTTGCACAATCCTGCTGCCGGAATCCCGATGCCTGGTGTTGCCTGTTGTTACTTGTACCGTTGCCTGACCTGCTTATATGCTGCTTGTGCGCTTATTTGCCGCACGATGATCCTTCACGCGCGGCCTTGATGAATCGATTCTATTCGCACGGCGCGGACTCAAAAAACAAAAAAGCCCGAAAAAACACGAACGGCCGGCAAAACCGGCATGCTCGTCAGAACGTTAGATCAACTCAAACCTTCACATCAGCGCGGACGGAAACCGTACAGGCCGCCGTCGTGCGTCTGGATAACCAGGGTATCGCCTGCCAGCACCGGAGCCGCCGTGATCGCGCTGCCATCGGTCTTGGCCCGGCCGACAAATTCGCCATTTGCCGTGGAAAGGAAATGCACGTAACCCTGGTAGTCGCCGAGTACGACCGCGCGGCCCAGGATAAACGGCACGCTGACCATGCGATTCTTCAGCTTGTCGTTCTTCCAGAGCGGCGCACCGTCGATTCCGCTGAACGCGTTGACGATCGACCAGTCGTCACCGGCGGCGACCATTTCATTGTCTTGTGCCAGACCGCTGTCGCTCGAGAACGACTTTTCCCATTGCGGACGGCCCGAATTCGCGTCGAAACACCCAATGCGTCCCTGGAAGGTCACCGCGCATGTCTCCGATCCCACCAGCGTAGGTGCGCCGGTGACGTCGTTGATGCGCTCGACTTCAGTCACGCCCTTCGGGAATGACACCGGCGCCTGCCAGTAGGCGTCGCCAGTCTGCAGATTGATTGCTGCGAAGGTACCGCCCGGGAAGCCCGCCAGGACCGCCTGGGACGCGGCAAACGTCATGCCGGCAGCCACACGCAGGTTGAGCGGTACGGCGCGCGCCTGGAAGATCCACTTCTGTTCGCCGGTTTGCGCGTTGAACGCGATGACCTTGCCGTCGATCGTCCGGACGATGACCACGTCATTGCCGACCAGCGGCGGCGAGATGATTTCTCCCGGCGCTACTGCTGTCCAGAGTTGCTTGCCGTCCGGTCCGAGCACGTAGACGTTGCCTTTCAGGCCACCGACCGCAGTCAGGTTGCCGTCACTGCCCACGCCGGCCGACAGATCGTCTTTAAGCTTGATGCGCCATACGTCCTGACCCGTCTTGGCGTCGATCTTCGCCACCGTGCCATTGGTGCCTGCCGCGTACACGAAGTCGCCGACTGCCACCGGCGAGAACAGGTAACGCCCGGCCTTGCCGACGCTCGCCTTCCACGCCTGCTCTACAGTTAGAACCGGCTTGATGTCTACAAGCGGAGTCGGTACGCGGCGCTCGTCCTTGGTGGCGCAGGCGGTGAGCATAACCGTCATCGCGCAAGCGAGCGGGAGAGCGTAGCGTTTCAGAAAGGTCATCGGTGGACGCAACATGAATAAGTGAAATCGGTTGATCGGTGTGCGGCGTGGTGCTCGCCAGATTAAATTCACCGCTGCAAACCGGTGACTTTAACCTAGTGAGCAACGCGCCTGCATAAGGACGAGGTCGGCTGACAGATCCTGAGGGGCCAGCGGTCGGCGCTAGCCGCCGAGTGCGTCCAGCTTGAACTGGACCAGTTGACGGGCGGACGTGTCGGACTTTGGCAGCGTGTCGAGCGCAACCTTGTAAGCCGCACGCGCGTCATCGCGTTTGCCTTCGGCCGCCAGCAGGTCACCGCGGCGATCCGACACCACGCCTTTGAACGCGTCGAGCGGTGCATCGTCGAGCACCTTCAGGCCCGCGTCATAGGCTTTTTCGTCGAGCAGCAACAAAGACAGCCGCAGTTTCGCGATCTGTTTGTATTCAGCGTCTTTCGCGTGATCAGCGGCCCATTGCAGTTGCGCTTTAGCCCCTGCACTGTCCCCGTTGGTGTACAGCGATTTGGCAGCGGCCAATGCCGTCATCTGCGCGTAAGCGGTGCCGCCGAACTTGTTTTCCATGTCCGTGGACACGCGCGTGACCAGCGCCTTGTCACTCGATGCCACCGCTTGCTGCACCTGGTCGTAGAGCACGGCGGCTTCCGCAGCCTGCTTCCGTTGCCAGAAATTCCAGCCATTCCAGGCCGCTGCAGCGACAAGCACCGCCAGCACGATCCAGGTCGTGGAGTTGCCCCATCGGGCCCACCAGGCTTTCAGGTTTTCTAGTGACTCTTGTTCTTCGTGATAGCTCATGCCCTGCTTATTCCTTGACTGCTTTTGTGTTCGCGCGCAACGCTGCGCGCCTTTGTTTCAGGCCGCCGCGCGGCTTTCGCGCACGTGGCGCCGCCCGACAATGAGCCGGACAATCAGTCGGCGCCGTCGTCGGCGGTTGCCACCATCGCATTGATTAGAAATTCGGTCAAGTCTTCCACCGGCACCGTGGCCTGCTCGTTCTTTTGACCTGTCGACTCAACCGATGCACTGCGCAGCGGCTTCACGCCCACCATGCCCTGGGCCAATTCGTTCTCGCCCAGCACCACGGCAAAAGCCGCGCCGCTTGCATCGGCCTTTTTCATCTGCGACTTGAAGCTCGCCGGCGTGCCGTCAGGGCTGCAATGCAAAATGACGTCCAGGCCGGTATCGCGCAGACGCTCGGCGATGACAAACGCCTGCTCCGCCGCCGCCTCACCCTGGTGAACGACGTAGATGTCGGTTCCTTCCGGCGCCGGCACCAGATCTTCTTCTTTCAGCAGTTCAAGAATGCGCTCGACACCCATTGCCCAGCCGCATGCCGCCGTCGCCTTGCCGCCCAGTTGCTCGATCAGCGGATCGTAGCGGCCACCGCCGGCCACTGTACCCTGCGCACCCAGCTTGTCGGTCACCCATTCGAATACGGTGAGGTTGTAGTAATCGAGGCCACGAACGAGACGCGGATTGATCTTGAACGGAATGTTGTTCGCCTTCAGCAAACGCTGAACACCGTCGAAGTGCGCGAGCGATTCAGGCCCGAGGAAATCGACGAGCTTCGGCGCGTTCTGCGCAATCTCCTGCATGGCGGGATTCTTGGTATCCAGCACGCGCAACGGATTGGTGTAGAGACGGCGCTTCGATTCTTCGTCGAGGACGTCAACATGCTGCTCGAGATACGCGATCAATTCCTTGCGATGCGCCGCCCGCTCTTCCGGCTGGCCGAGCGAGTTGAGCTCAAGCCGGATGCCCGACAGACCGAGGTCGTCCCACAGCCGCTGGCACATCATGATGATCTCGGCGTCGGTATCCGGACCGGCAAACCCGAGCGCTTCCACGCCGACCTGGTAGAACTGCCGGTAGCGTCCTCGCTGCGGGCGTTCGTGACGGAACATGGGACCGATGTACCACAGCCGCTTGGGGCCGTCGTAAAGCAAATTGTGTTCGATCGACGCACGCACCACGGCAGCCGTATTCTCCGGGCGCAGCGTGAGGTGCTCGCCGTTGAGCGCGTCGGTGAAACTGTACATTTCCTTCTCGACGATATCCGTCACTTCCCCAATACCGCGCGTGAACAACTGCGTGGGCTCCACGATGGGCGTGCGGATCTGCTGATAGCCGTATGCGCGCAGCATCGACTTGACGGTGCTTTCGAAGAATTCCCACAACGCGGCATCCTGCGGGAGGATGTCGTTCATGCCCTTCACGCCGCTCAGTTTCTCGAGCTTTTTCTTCTGTTCAGTCATCTGTCTTTAAAGTGTTTCTGCCTGCGCGGTTTCGCGCTTGCCGTAAGTGCGCGTCACGTAATCGCTGACGATTTGCTGGAAATCCTGGGCGATATGCTCGCCGCGCAGCGTCTTGACCTTCACGCCGTCGATAAACACCGGCGCCGCCGGATTCTCGCCCGACCCCGGCAAGCTGATGCCGATGTTCGCCTGCTTCGATTCACCCGGCCCGTTCACGATGCAACCCATCACCGCGACGTGCATTTTCTCGACGCCCGGGAATTGATCGCGCCACACGGGCATTTCATTGCGCAGATACGTCTGGATCTGCGACGCCAATTCCTGGAACAATGTGCTGGTGGTGCGTCCGCAACCCGGGCACGCGATCACCATTGGCGTGAACGAGCGCAGGCCCATGGTCTGCAGGATTTCCTGGCCGACAATCACTTCGCCGGTCCGCGCACCGCCCGGTTCCGGGGTGAGCGAAATGCGGATGGTGTCGCCGATTCCTTCCTGCAACAGCACCGACAACGCCGCCGTCGACGCCACGATGCCCTTCGATCCCATGCCCGCTTCGGTCAGGCCGAGGTGCAGCGCGAAGCTGCACCGCTTGGCCAGTTCGCGATACACCGCGATCAGGTCCTGCACGCCGCTGACCTTGCACGACAGGATGATCTTGTCGCGCCCGAGGCCGAGTTCGACCGCGCGTTCCGCCGACCCGATCGCCGATTGAATCAGCGCTTCGTACATCACGCTTTGCGCTTCCCACGGCGTGGAGCGGGCCGCATTCTCGTCCATCATCCGCGCGAGCAGATCCTGGTCGAGGCTGCCCCAGTTCACGCCGATCCGCACCGGCTTGTCGTAGCGTGCAGCCGCTTCGATCATCTGGGCGAACTGCGTGTCGCGTTTGGCTCCTGCGCCAACGTTGCCCGGATTGATCCGGTATTTCGACAGCGCCTCGGCGCAAGCCGGATAGTCGCGCAGCAGCGTATGACCGTTGTAATGAAAGTCGCCGACCAGCGGCACGGTCACGCCCATCCGGTCGAGCTGCTCGCGTACCGCGGGAACCGCCGCCGCTGCTTCAGGCGTGTTCACCGTGATCCGCACCAGTTCCGAACCGGCTTGCGCCAATTCCTTGACCTGGATGGCAGTGCCGATGGCGTCGGCGGTATCGGTGTTCGTCATTGACTGGACGCGCACGGGTGCATCGCCGCCAATTGTGACGAGCTGGCCGCCCCAGCGTACGTCCACGGCGTGCGACGCCCGCCGTTTCCACGATCCGCCGAAGACTGGCTCCGACGAACAAATCTTGCTTTCAATAAGGGGTTGTTGAGCTTCGGATTGCATCGAAAGACCCTTTGCGCCGCCGGCTATCACACGGTGACGCGTATCTGGACATGAATGAGACTCGAGGACATAAAACGGCGCCGCCACTTTTGCGACGCCTTGATGAAATCTTCGCACAACTCCGTGTCAGGGCTGAGAAGCGGCATCAAGACCCCTCCAGCGGTGTGGCGTATGGCTTTCGAGCCCGCTTCCAAAACCGGCACGGGCTCAACCACGCACCAATACGCAGCGCCTGGCGATCAGGGCAGCGAGAAACGGGCGACGTTGCCCTTCGCAGGACCGAATTTGGCTGGATCGACGGGTTGTCCGTCGAATGTCAACGCATCGAGACCCGCCCGATTTCCAACCGTGATCTTGAACGGCGCGTCGCCAGCCACTCGCTGCACGCTGCCGGCCTTGACCAGGCCTGAAAACACTTCCTTACCGTCCTTCTGGCGTACGCTGAACCAGCTATCCTTCGCCACCTTCAATTCAAGTTCATTCGCGCCCGCTCCGACTGAAGCAGTGGCCGATGCCGTAACAGCCGCATCAGCCGACGGCGCGGCTTTCACTGCATTCGCCAACGGCGCGCTCGCGCTTTGCGCGCGCGCGGCTGCGCCTTGAACGGCCGTAATAGTGGACGACGACGCTGGAAGCGCATTCGTACCTAGCGGGCTCGGCATTGGCTGCGCGCCTGGCTGTGTTTCAGCCTGTGCACCGGCGGCGGAAGCTTCAGTAGCAGCGTCGCCCGATGCGACCGAACCCGTGTTGGCCGTCGCCTCCTCAGTGGCCGCCACCGATGAACCCGCACTTGTGTCGCCGCTCGTTGCCTGGGTTGCGCCGTTGGCGCTGGCCTTCAGCCGGGCAAACCACGCCGCCGAATCCCCGCCGGTGTGCCACATTGCAAGTGCGATCACAGCAACGACAACCGCAGCGACACCCCATAACCACGACCGCCGCTTCGGTGAACCGCCGAGCGGGACCGAAACTCGACCGCGCGGCAAACCCGCGCCGGACGATGCCGGCAACGACAAATTCTGCTCAACCGGACCATTCGCGTGACGCAGCGCGGCCGTAAAGGGAGCGGGATCGGCCCCCATGATTTTCGCGTAGCTGCGCACAATGCCTGTCGCGAAGTTCCGGTCAGGAAACAGGCTGAGATCGCCGCTTTCAAGCGCACGCAATTTCTGCGGCGACACCTTCAGCCGCGCGGATACGTCATCCAGGGACCAGTTTTTCGCTTCGCGAAGCTGCGTAAGACGCACACCGACTGCGGCCACCGAATCAAGACTCACTGCCTGCTGGATGCCGCCCGGCGCGGTACTGGCGGCACTCACGGTTTTTTCGGGCTGACTTCCGGGCAAAGCGCCGGCCTGACTGCCTGATTGGTCACCTTTATGAGCGCCGAAAGGCGTCGGGTGCTGCGGCTCACTCATCCCAATTTCCTCGCATCGATTCTTTTTTGTCGCTGTTCAGCTTCGTTGCTGACCGTAGCGCCACCGCAGCCATAGCCGAGTCGGCGTTGCAGACGGCTTTATAACAAAATGCACGGCATTGTGTGCTGCCTTCTAGCACTCATTGCCGGATTTTCCGGTCTTTACGCGAATGAGGCGCCGCAGATCTGCAGCGCACGCATCCCGCTCCAGGCTTAGACAGCGCGAACCTCGATGACCTTCGCCGTCTTGCCCATGCGCTGGGCAAGACGCGTACGGTCCTGAACGGTGCCAGCCAACTGCCCGCATGCCGCGTCAATGTCGTCGCCGCGCGTCTTGCGCACCGTTGTCACAACACCAGCGTCCATCAGCACCTGGGCGAACCGCTTGATCTGTTCGTTGCTCGAGCGCGTCAAACCGGACTCGGGGAACGGATTGAACGGGATCAGGTTGAATTTGCACGGCACGTCACGCGTGAGCGCAACCAGTTCGCGCGCGTGAGCTTCGGTGTCGTTCACGCCGTCGAGCATGCAATATTCGAATGTGATGAAATCGCGCGGCGCGACCTTCAGGTAACGCTGGCACGCCGCCATCAATTCCCGCAGCGGATATTTCTTGTTGAGCGGCACGAGCATGTCGCGAAGCGAATCGATTGGCGCATGCAGCGACACGGCAAGCGCGACCGGCAGGTCGGCGCCGAGGCGGTCCATCATGGGCACGACGCCCGAAGTGGACAACGTCACGCGGCGGCGCGACAGCCCGTACGCGTTGTCGTCAAGCATCAGTCGCATGGCTGGCACGACGGCGTCGTAGTTGAGCAGGGGTTCGCCCATGCCCATCATCACGACGTTGGTCACCACGCGGTCGGCCTTGCCGTTATTCGGCACACTGTCACTGCCACCTTTCGATGCACGCAGTGCAAATTCGGCCATGCGCAACTGGCCGATGATCTCGCCCGTGCTCAGATTGCGGGAAAAGCCCTGTTTGCCCGTAGAGCAAAAACGGCAATTCACCGCGCAGCCCGCTTGCGACGAAACGCACAGCGTGCCGCGATTTTCTTCTGGAATGTAGACGGTCTCGACCGCGTTGCTGTTACCCACGTCGATCAGCCACTTCCGCGTGCCGTCGGTAGATACGTGATCGCGGACGATGGCGGGCATGTCCAGGCTGGCCCGCCCTTTCAATTTTTCACGCAGCGATTTCGCCAGGTCCGTCATGCCGTCGAAGTCGTCGACACCGAACTGGTGAATCCAGCGTTGCAATTGCTTGGCGCGAAACGGCTTTTCGCCCAGGCTGTCGCAATAAGCGACGAGCCCGGCGGCATCGAGGTCCAGAAGGTTGACTGTTGCAGCTGTCATTTCGATTCTGCCATTTCCTTGCTGAGCGAAGACTGGAACACGTTCTGAGCCGCGTTCCAGCTATTTCGCGCCAATTCCTGCGATAAAGCTACTCCCGAATCAACGCGAATAGACGTTCACTTCGGGGAAGAAGAAAGCGATTTCCTGACGGGCAGTTTCAGCCGCGTCCGAACCGTGTACCGCGTTAGCGTCGATGCTGTCGGCGAAATCCGCCCGAATCGTGCCCTTGTCCGCCTTCTTCGGGTCGGTTGCGCCCATCAGGTCACGATTCGTCAGGATGGCGTTCTCGCCTTCCAGCGCCTGGATCATCACGGGACCCGAGATCATGAATTCGACCAGGTCCTTGAAGAACGGGCGTGCAGCGTGAACCGCGTAGAACTTTTCCGCGTCAGCGCGCGACAGGTGGACCATGCGAGCCGCGATGATCTTGAGGCCAGCTTGCTCAAAACGGCTGTAGATCTGGCCGATCACATTCTTTGCCACTGCATCCGGTTTAATAATCGACAGGGTGCGCTCGATCGCCATGAAAAACTCCAAAAAATGAACGGGTTACGAATATAAATGAATCGACAATTGTAGCACGAAGCGATGTATGATTGCGATTGAAACCTTACGACTTCGTAAGCATCAAAGCTTACGTGAAACGTAGTTCGGAATTGCAGTACGCGCAGTGCGGATCACAGTGTGGGTATGAAACGCGCGGTAATTTTAGCGGTCTTATTACTGCACAGCAGCATTGTTGATTTCGGCGCAAGATAGGCTCATATGTCGTGTTGGAAGGCCCGTCGGGCCGAAGCGTACAATGCAGCCAAGCAGCCAAAGGTTTCGCGGCAAATCGTCCAACGAAGCCGCCTGACCGATAAAAGCCGTGTTTGCTCGCGGCAGTGTCGGCGTTTTACGGCAAATTGAGCCGGTGTTTTTGACCCAGATGGCTTTACACAAGTTTAGGCAAGGAGAAACCATGAACGAATCCCCTTACAGTTTTGGCCGCAGCGGTAGCGTCACGTCGACCGAAACCCGCAACCGCGTGCTACGGAACACGTACTGGCTGCTCGCGCTGTCCATGGTCCCAACCGTGTTGGGCGCGTGGGTCGGTGTAGCAACGGGCTTCTCCCTGTTCGCGGCCACCAGCCCCGCCATGAGTTTCATCGCGTTCATGGCCATTGCATTCGGCTTCATGTTCGCAATCGAACGCACCAAGAACAGCAGCCTCGGCGTATTCGTGCTGCTAGGCTTCACGTTCTTCATGGGCCTGATGCTGTCGCGTTTGCTGAGCTTCATTCTCGGTTACACGAACGGGCCGCAGCTCATCATGATGGCGTTTGGTGGCACTGGTGTGATCTTCGCCGCCATGGCGACCATTGCAACCGTCAGCAAGCGTGATTTTTCGGGCCTCGGCAAGTGGCTCTTCATGGGCGTGCTGGTGCTGCTGCTGGCTGCGTTTGCGAACGTCTTCCTGCACCTGCCGGCCTTGATGCTGACAGTGTCGGTGCTGGCCATCGTGATCTTCTCGGCGTACATGCTGTTCGACGTCCAGCGCGTGGTGAATGGCGGCGAAACGAATTACATTAGCGCTGCACTTGCGATCTATCTGGACCTGTACAACGTGTTCACGAACCTGTTGATGCTGCTCGGCATCTTCGGCGGCAACCGGAACTGATTGCACGTCGGTCTGGCGTTACTCGTAAAAAAACCGGCCCTTCAAGGGCCGGTTTTTTTATGTCCGCAGTGCGCGGGGATTCAGTCGCGCTCGAACAGCGCAATCGATTCGACGTGCGATGTATGCGGAAACATGTTTACCACGCCCGCTCCCTTCATCCGGTAACCGGCCTCGCGCCCGAGCACGCCCGCGTCACGGGCGAGTGATGCCGGATTGCAGGAGACGTACACAATCCGCTTGGGCAACACCCCCTCGCCGCTCCGCGCAATCTCCCCCAGCGCCTTCGACACCGCCAACGCCCCCTCGCGAGGCGGGTCAATGAGAATTTTGTCGAAGGGACCCAGCGCACGAAAATCGTCCGCGGTGATCTCGAAGAGGTTTCGGCACTCGAACGACGTATGCTCATGGACGCCATTTACCCTGGCATTTTCCAGCGCGCGTTCGGTCAGGCCCGCACTACCCTCGATGCCCACGACCTCGCGCGCCATCCGCGCAAGCGGCAGCGTGAAATTACCGATACCGCAAAAGAGATCCAGCACCCGATCCGTGCGCTGCGCGCCCAGTAGCCGCAAAGCCCGGCTAACGAGCACCCGGTTGATCTGATGATTGACCTGGGTGAAATCGGTTGGTTTGAACGGCATTCGGATACTGAATTCAGGCAGCGTATAAGCCAATTCCTCCCCGAGGGGATAAAACGGATAAGCCGTCTCCGGCCCTTTCGGCTGCAGCCAGAATTGCACGTCATGGGTGTCGGCAAAAGTACGCAGCAACGCCTCATCCGCTTGCGTCAACGGCTCGAGAATACGCAGCACGAGCGCGATTATCTCGGCGCCCACGGCCACCTCGATCTGCGGCAGGCGGTCGCGAATGGACAGGTCGCGTACGAGGAGCCGCAGCGGCATCAACAGTGCAGATACTTTCGGGTGCAGGACTTCGCACGTTTCCATATCGGCGACAAAACTGCTCTTTTTCTCGTGGAATCCCACCAGCGCGCCGCCCTTTCCCGCGATCAGCCGCACAGCCAGCCGCGCCCGATACCGGTAGCCCCACGACGGCCCGTGAATAGGCCGGTAGATCGTTTCCGCGTGAAGCTTGCCGATATGCTGAAGGTTGTCCTCAAGCACGCGTTGCTTGACGGCAATCTGCGCCCTCACGTCGAGGTGCTGCATGGAACAGCCGCCGCACTTGCCGAAATAAGGGCATTTGGGCCGCGTGCGCATCACACTTTCACGCAGGATTTTCACGAGAAGCGCCTGCTCAAATGCGGCCTTCTTGCGAAAGCTCGCATACAACACACGTTCGCCCGGCAACGCGCCTTCCACGAAAATGACCTTGCCGTCCGAGCCGTCCTCGGTCGTCGCGCGGCCAACGCCTTGGGCATCCATGTCGATCGATTTGATTTCGATCTCGAGCGGCGCGGCCAAAGGGTCCAGAGGAACGATACGAGCCGGTGGACTGCGTCGATTACGCGATTTTTTTCGAGCGTGAGACACCTGCGGACTTCCTGGCTAATGTGAAAAATTGAAGAATCGGGAAGCGGGAAACAAAACGAAAAGCGCGGCGAAGGCCCCGAAAACGGGCAGCAAAGGCGAGATTGTAGACGATGCCGGGAGAAGCCCGGCCCAATGCTCAGCTGTCGAACGCGGCCAGATATTCGGCCCAATGTGACGCTGGTTCAAGCGCGAGTGCATTCTTTACGAAGCTGATCTCGTCGGCATACTCTTCAGCGGAAAACCCGCCTCGCATCAATTGAAAACGGCAGTACATCAGGTACGTGTTAACCACGTCCGTCTCGCAATAGTTGCGGATTTCTTCTATGCGCCCTTCCGAGTAGGCCTGCCAGACCATTCCGCCATCCATGCCGAGCTTGCCTGGAAAACCGCAGAGCTTGGCGAGCGCATCGAGCGGCGCGTTCGCGCGCGCCTGGTACATCGCGAGCACGTCCATCAGGTCGGTGTGGCGCGCGTGATAACGGCTGATGTAGTTGTTGTAGCGAAACTCGCGATCGTCGTTGCCCAGGTCCCAATAGCGGGACGCCGTCACGCCGTGCACCAGCGCCCGGTAGTGCAGCACGGGCAGATCAAAACCGCCGCCGTTCCATGAAACGAGTTGCGGCGTATATTTTTCGATCACGCGAAAAAACGACTGGATCAGTACCGCCTCGGAATCCGTCGTCGTGCCGAGCGAGCGCACGCGAAAACCGGTGTTATCGCGGAACACGCACGAAACGGCGGCAATCCGCTGCAGATGATGCGGCAGGAAATCGTTGCCCACCTTTTCGCGGCGGGCGGCGAATGCATGCTCCGCGACCTCGATGTCGGTCAGCGTGGCGGGAAGATTGTCGAGACGGCGAATACCGTCGACATCGGGAATCGTCTCGATGTCGAATACGAGAATGGGTGTCATTGTTTTTTTAAGGACAACGTTGCAAGGGCGGCGCCTCGCCTAGAGCACGGCGTCTTTCCGCACACCGTTCGATGCGAAGAACCGCTTGAGCCGGACCAGCGCTTCCTGCTGGATCTGGCGCACACGCTCGCGCGTCAGGCCCATTTCGTCCGCGAGTTCTTCGAGCGTGGCCGGTTCAATGTGGTTCAGGCCGAAACGACGCTCGATAACGTGCCGGTGTTTGTCGGACAGGCGGGAAAGCCACAGCTTCGTCAGTGTTTCCAGTTCGCGATGCTGAACTTCGGAATCAGGTGACTGGCTGGCGTCGTCGGAGAGCAGATCAAGCAGGCTGCTCGCCGGATCGAGATCCAGCGGTGCATCAAGTGACGCCGTGTGTTCGTTGAGCGCGAGGATGTCCGTGACTTCCTCGGGCGTTTTGCCGGTGAGATGCGCTATGTCGTCAATACTCGCATCGCGCCGGTCGGGCGCAATAGCCGCCGTCGAATTCGCCGAGCTTTTTTCGAGATGGCGTTTCGCGCGCAACACCTGATTGAGTTCGCGAATTACGTGCACAGGCAAGCGCACCGTGCGCGCCTGGTTCATGATCGCGCGCTCGATGCTCTGCCGGATCCACCACGTGGCATACGTCGAAAACCGGAAACCGCGTGTTGGATCGAATTTTTCGATAGCGTGCATCAAGCCGAGATTGCCCTCCTCGATCAGATCGAGCAGCGGCACGCCACGATTCAGATAACCCTTCGCGATACTGACGACAAGGCGCAAGTTGCGCTCGATCATCACCTGGCGTGCCTCGAATTCGCCGGCTTTCGCCAGCCGCGAATAACGCTGCTCCTCCTCGACGGTCAGCAGCGGCTTCACGCTGATGCGGTTCAGGTAATGCTGGATTGTGTCAGCCGTGAGTTCGGCCTGCAAAATGGACTTGAAGTCGTCGACGTCGGGTATGGAATCAGCCGCACCCTCGGCGGCATCCTTGCCGCTCGCACCACTGTCTTCGTCTACATCAAGCTCGGCGTCGGCCGTTTCACTTTCAGCCTCGTCTGCATGGCTCGAAGCGCCGTCTTCCACCGTTGTCTGCGTGGGTCGGCTGATTGTCTCAGTCTCGGCTTGCGGCGGGCGGCGCTTCGATTTAGGCATGATGGTTTCGCTTATTGCGGCGGCAAATACTTCAGAGGGTCGACAGGTTTGCCCTGCCGGCGAACTTCGAAATGCAACATCACGCGGTCCGAATCGCTGTTGCCCATCTCGGCGATCTTCTGCCCTTTTGTCACCGCGTCTCCCTCTTTTACCATCAAAGCACTGTTATGTGCGTACGCGGTAAGAAAAGTTGCGTCGTGCTTGATGATGATGAGATTGCCGTATCCGGGTAGACCGTTGCCGGAGTAGACGACCCGTCCATCGGCGGCCGCATTGACCGGATCTCCGGCTGCGCCGCCAATGTTCAAGCCTTTGTTTTTCGCGTCGTCGAACGTGCCGAGAATCGGTCCGCGCGCCGGCCAGATGAATGCCAACGGTGCAGCCGGAACCGCGGCCGCACCGTTGTCGACGCCCGCGCCCGGCGGCTGCGTCATGGCCAGTCCTGGCGCCGCTGTGCCCGGCATTGCCCCCATACCGGACGACGTGCCGTAATTCGGCGCAGGCGGCACGCCGCCATTCGTGCCCGGTGCAGCCGAAGGATTCGCGCCGTACGTGTTATTCAGCGGCTGGGCTTGCACCCCGCCGCCGCCAATCGGAGCGGTAGAAACGCCCGGTGTGGCCGCCGCGAGATTGGCGCCCGGGGGTGCCACGCGCAGTAACTGGTCGACTTCGATCTGGTTCGGGTTCGTCATGTTGTTCCACGACGCAATATCCCGATAATTCTGGCCGTTTTCCAGTGCGATCCGGTATAGGGTGTCACCCGGCTTCACCCGGTAGTAACCCGGTGGCGGCGGACCCGGCGGCAACACGGCTCCATCCTGAGCGGCTTGCGTACCGATTGCGGATCCGGTCCGGTCCACGACAGGCGCCTGGTCCATACGGGTCGCGCAGGCGGCCAGCGCACACAGCGCCACCACGCATACACCGCGCTGAACCGCCATCAGACCGGGGTTCGCGCTCACTTCTCGTTTAGCACGCAACATACTCATCGGTGTCAAATCACTCCGGATTTTAAGGGTACAAAGAAAACCCGATCGAGCTGCGACTCGCGCCATTGAGTGGGCGAAACGCGCTCGACGAGCGTCAGTATCTGCGCTTGCGCCGTCTGGGACCCGACGGGCGCAACAAGTCTGCCGCCTACAGCGAGTTGATCGAGCAACGCCTGCGGAACGTCGAGTCCGGCACAAGCAATCACAATGGCATCAAACGGCGCGACCGCCGGCAGTCCGAGACGGCCATCGCCGTAATGCAGGCGGATGTTCGGCACGCGTAACGGCCGCAGGTTCAGCTTTGCTCGTTCGGATAACGGCCGGATACGTTCGATGGAATACACGTCGGTTGCCACCTGCGACAGCACGGCCGCCTGATACCCGCAGCCCGTGCCGATTTCCAGCACATTCTTGAGCGTACGTCCGGCCGCGACCAGCTCGATCATCCGCGCGACCACCGATGGCTTCGAGATGGTCTGATGATGACCGATCGGCAGAGCAGCGTCCTCATAAGCCTGCGCGGCAAGACCGGGATCGACGAACATGTGGCGCGGCACCGCGGCCATGGCGGCAAGCACGCGAGCGTCCGTAATGCCATTCGCCCGCAGCCGTTCGACCATGCGCTCACGCACTCGTTCCGATGTCAGCGCGTGCGTGCTTGGCTGCCCCGCCCGGGACGCAGTCTTTCGGAGGGCGTTCGGCCTGACCTCGGGCTGCGGCGCCGGTGACTTTGCCGGTTGTGACTTCGCATCCGGCTTCAAATGTGTCTTTAACTTTGGCTGAAGATCGCGCGTTTCGCTCGGACGCACGCCCGAACGCAGCGCGCCGGGCTGATGATGCGCGACGACCGTGGAAGGTTTCGACGCAGCATGCAATCTTGCAGACGAGCGATGCCGATCGCCCGTTGCTGCAGCCGGACTTCCCGCCACGCCGCGCGCCGCCGTGTTACCCGCGAGCGCAATTGACTCAGGTTTCGCCGCCTTGCTCGCGTTGATGCCGGAATGCGTGCCGTTAGCCGGTTTTACTGCCTTGCCGCCCGCAGGTTTCGGAGCGGCCGCAGCGGCCTTGTGCGTAGCTGACGCAGGTTTCAAGCCACCGCCGCCCGAAATGGCCTTCAATGCTGGTTTCAAGCCCGGCTTCGCTCCCGCATCGGGACGCGCAGTCGCCTTGCGCGGCTCGCGCACCAGATCGGCGAGCGCCAGCGGAAAGCGTTTCGCGCGGTCGTCCGTCATGAACTGCGGCTCCGCGCCTCGGCCCACTCGCGCGTGGCGGGCAGCAGCTTGGTGTGAGTCAGATCGAGTTGCAGCGGCGTGATGGAGATATGCCCGTTCGCCACTGCGTGGAAATCCGTGCCTTCGCTTGCATCGAGCGCGTCACCGGACGGCCCGATCCACCAGATCGGATTGCCGCGCGGATCGATTTGCCGAATGACCGGCTGCGATGGATGACGCTTGCCGAGCCGTGTAATCCGCCACTCGCCCATCTCGTCATACGGCAGACTCGGAATGTTCACATTAAGCAGCGGATGGCCGGGCATGGGGTGCGCGAGATAATGCGCAACGATGTCCGCGGCCACCCGCGCTGCGTCTTCCAGATGCAGCCAGTCACGCCCGACCAGCGAAAACGCGATGGCCGGCACGCCGAACATGAACCCTTCCGAGGCGGCAGCGACAGTGCCGGAATACAGCGTGTCCTCGCCCATGTTCTGGCCGTTGTTGATACCCGATACCACCAGGTCCGGCTGCTCGGCCAGCATGCCCGTCAGTGCGATGTGCACCGAGTCCGTTGGCGTGCCGTTCACATAGTTGAAACCATTCGCCGCCGTGTGGATGATGAGCGGGCGCGACAGCGTCAGCGAGTTCGAAGCGCCGCTGCAGTTTTGCTCGGGCGCCATCACCGTCACTTCTCCAAGCGGCTGCATAGCCGCATGCAGCACGTTGAGGCCACGCGCCAGATAACCGTCGTCGTTACTGAGTAGGATTCGCATCCGACGATTGTAACCGAGGAAGGAAGGCCCGCGGACCGCCCTCGGGGCACTTGGCCTGACGGCCTGCTACGGCGCGTGGCAGTGGATGATTTGCATGCGTTTTATAGACCTTCCGGCCAACGTGGCAGAGGCAGACGCACACTCGCGCAGCCCTGATCTACACTCCCAGATCACGATAATTTCACCCGGAGACACCATGCGCGCCATTCGATGCACCCAGTACGGACCACCGGAGTCCCTTGTCCTGGAAACGCTGCCCGATCTCCAGCCCGGCGCCGGCCAGGTGGTGATCGACGTCCGAGCCGCCAGCGTGAATTTCCCTGATGTGCTCGTGATCCAGAACAAGTACCAGATGAAACCCGAATTGCCGTTCACGCCTGGCTCCGAATTCGCCGGCGTGGTGCGGACCGTGGGTCCGGACGTCAAGCGGTTGAAGATCGGCATGCGGGTTGCCGCGTACACGGCGCAAGGCGCGTTCGCCGAGCAGGCGCTGGCAAGCGAGGCAGCATGTATGCCATTGCCCGAGGACATCGACTTCGCCAGCGCCGCCGCCATTACGCTTGCGTACGGCACGTCGCACCACGCCGTGGTCGACCGGGGTGCGCTGAAGGCCGGAGAAACCATGCTCGTGCTGGGCGCGGCGGGCGGCGTAGGGTTGGCAGCCGTGGAAATTGGCAAGGCGCTCGGGGCCCGTGTGATTGCCGCGGCATCGAGTCCGGAAAAGCTCGCGTTATGCCTGGAACATGGCGCGGACGCCATCATTGACTACACGAGTGAAAACCTGCGCGAACGGATCAAGGCGCTGACCGACGGGAACGGGCCCGACGTCATCTACGACCCGGTCGGCGGCGAATACGCGGAACCGGCTTTTCGTAGCATCGGGTGGCGCGGCCGGTATCTTGTGGTCGGGTTTGCGAATGGCGAAATTCCAAAGCTGCCGCTCAACCTCGCGCTGCTGAAAGGCGCGAGTATGGTCGGCGTGTTCTGGGGGCAGCATATCCAGCGCGAACCCGATCTGGCGAGCGCCGCGTTGCAGCAGATTTTCGGCTGGATCAAGGACGGCCGGGTACGGCCACACGTCACGAAGCGCTACGCTCTTGAAGAGACCGCCGCGGCATTGAACGACATGGCGAGCCGGCGCGTGTCCGGGAAAATCGTAATCGAACCTTGATAGGCTGTAAGGCGGTAAAGGACGGCTGCGGACGAACAATGCTTCTCAAGCTTCCAGCCGCCCTTCGCATCTTTTCGATATCGCCGGTGCCCGGCTGCCATTTCATCTGGCGGCGCCCAACGAACATCACGCAATCCCGCCAGGCGCCAGAGTGCCGGCGAGCACGGTGTCGATATCGAAGGTAGATTCAGCTTGCAGGATCAGGTGGCTGCCCCCGCGCGCCGAGTTCCATATTTGGCGGATTGCCAAGGCGCACAGGATTAAATCGCGTTGTTTGCGTGCAGCCGCGCAATCTCATCAACGTCATAGCCGAGCGATTGCAGGACTTCATCGGTGTGTTCACCAAGTTGCGGGCCAAGCCAGCGTGTCTCGCCGGGCGTCTCCGACAACTTTGGCGTAACGTTCGGCAGCGCGATCTCCCGGCCGTCCTGCCAGGGAAAATGCTGGATCATCTGCCGCGCGATGTATTGCGGATCGGTGAACATATCGGCGACGCTGTAAATGCGGCCTGCAGGCACATCCGCGACGTTCAGGACGGCGAGCGCTTCGTCTATAGAGCGGGTGCAAAGCCACACGCGGATTGCGTCGTCGATTTCCCGGGTGCGCGGCACGCGTCCGTCATTCGATGCCAGCGTGGGATCGTTAGCCAGGTCTTCACGGTCGATAGCGAGCATCAGCCGTTTGAAGATCGGATCGCTGTTGCCGCCAATCACGATGCTGCCGTCGCGGCACGGATACGTATTCGACGGCACAATGCCCGGCAGCGACGCCCCCGTGCGCTCTCGCACCATTCCGTACACGCCATATTCGGGAACGACGCTTTCCATCATGTTGAAAACGGCTTCGTACAGTGCGACATCGACTATTTGTCCCTTGCCGCCATTCGCTTGCCGATGGTGCAGCGCCATCAACGCGCCGATCACACCATGCAGTGCGGCAATGGAGTCGCCGATGGAAATGCCGATGCGCGGCGGCGGCAAGTCCGGATAACCGGTTATGTGACGCAATCCGCCCATCGATTCGGCGATAGCGCCGAATCCCGGCCGGTCACGATACGGCCCGGTCTGCCCGTAGCCCGACAGACGCACCATCACAAGGCCGGGGTTCTCGGCGGATAGCACTTCATAGCCAAGCCCGAGTTTCTCGAGCAAGCCCGGCCGGAAATTCTCGACGACAATATCAGCCTGCTTCGCCAGCCGCCGTACGATTTCCTTGCCTTCGGGAGACTTGAGATTAACCGTTACCGACTTTTTATTGCGTGCCTGGACGGCCCACCATAGCGATGTTCCGCCCACTTCCGGATAGAGCTTGCGCCATTTGCGCAGCGGATCGCCGCCGTTCGGATCTTCGATCTTGATCACGTCGGCGCCGAACTCGCCCATGAAGCGCGCGGCGAACGGCCCGGCGATCAGCGTACCGAGTTCGAGCACCTTGACGCCGGCGAGCGGTCCCGTAGAAACGCTCATGCTGTCTCCTTCGTTAGGGTTTTCACAGCGGCCTGAATTAGCTTGATGGGCTGAAACGCCGGACAGCCTTTACAGCGGAATATCGAGCGCCTTGAAGCGCGGCGAACCGTCTGCGAGCGTGCCGTTGAACAATTCCGCCGGACGCACCCACAGGCCATGATCGTGCGGCCAGAGATGTTCATAGACGATCATCGACTCTTCGGTCTCTGAATGCCGCGCCACACCGATCACGCGATATAAACCGCCCTTGTAATGCCGGTGCGTGGCGAGCGCCAATGCTTCTGCTTCGGTCATGTCATTGCCTTGTTGCGGTGTAACTGATGACTACACTGAGCGCCGGTCGAGCATTGCGCGCGCGATCGTGCCGGCATCGACGTATTCGAGTTCGCCGCCTACCGGCACGCCGCGCGCGAGGCGGGTGACCTTCAGGCCCTTCGACTTGAGCGTCTGCGCGAGGTAGTGCGCGGTCGCCTCGCCCTCGTTTGTGAAGTTCGTGGCGAGCACGATTTCCTTTACGAGCCCGTCGGTGGCGCGCTGGATCAGGCGATCGAAATGGATCTCTTTCGGTCCGATACCGTCTAGCGGACTCAACCGTCCCATCAGCACGAAATACAGTCCGCGATACGTCAAGGTCTGTTCGAGCATGATCTGGTCGGCAGGCGTTTCGACCACGCAGAGCAGTTCAGGATCGCGTTCAGAGTCGCTGCAGACTTCACAGATCGCCGCCTCGGTGAACGTGTTGCACTTCTCGCAGTGTTGCAGATGCTCGGTCGCAAACATCAGGGAGCGGCCGAGCTTTTCGGCGCCAGGCCGGTCATGCTGCATCAGGTGATAGGCCATGCGCTGCGCCGACTTGGGACCCACGCCCGGCAGCGCGCGCAGCGCTTCGACGAGCGCCGACAAGGCGGAAGGTTGTTTCATGCGCTTGGGGACCCTATGCTCTGAGGGTTGAGGTGTTTAGAACGGCAGCTTGAAACCCGGCGGCATAGGCATGCCGGCCGTCATGCCGCTCATCTTTTCTTGCGTGGTGGCTTCGGCTTTGCGCACGGCGTCGTTGAACGCAGCGGCGACGAGGTCTTCCAGCATGTCCTTGTCGTCGGCAAGCAGGCTCGGGTCGATCGACACGCGGCGGACATCGTTCTTGCACGTCATGGTCACCTTCACGAGACCGGCGCCGGAT
This sequence comes from Caballeronia udeis, assembly GCF_001544555.2. Taxonomy (GTDB): domain Bacteria; phylum Pseudomonadota; class Gammaproteobacteria; order Burkholderiales; family Burkholderiaceae; genus Caballeronia; species Caballeronia udeis. Next base: position 136,240 of record NZ_FCOK02000007.1, read on the forward strand.
TGTCCTTCCACTTCGACCAGGGCGAGTTCGTCCTGCATCTTCTTCATGTTGTCCTGCATCTGCTGAGCTTGCTTCATCAAGCCGGCTAGTTGGTTCTTCATCATGGTCGGGCTCCTTGCTGGAAACGGGGTAAAGAGAATGAATGCGTGCCGCGCGGTTCGGAATCAGCTCGGGGCCGCGCTGGCTGTGAAGGGGTGATGGTTGTGCCTTGCGTGCTTTAGGTACTTTACAGCGGTGTTTCGGTGTTCGTTCGAGCCGTCGGATTGAGGAGGGTTCCTCGCCTTCTTCCTCGCCTTCGTGCAAATCTCAGTTCGTCGATGCCGCGTTCTGGCCGCCGCCCTGCGCGTTACCCGATGCGATCGGCTTGATCGAACCCTGCACGATACTCGCGCCAAAATCGCGGATCAGCGACTGCACGAACGGGTTCTGCGTAATCTCCTGCTCCGCCTCCTGCTGGCGCTGCGCGCGAGCGGCGGTATCGACTGCAGCGGCCGTGCGGCGCGCCGGGCCAACACTCACGTTCACGTCGATCGGCCGGCCGAGCTTATCGGTTAACGCGGCCTTCAGCTTCGCGACCTGTGCGCTTTCGGCGTATTGCGGGACCGGCACCGCAAGGGTGATGGATGTGTCGTCGCACGCGGTCAGTTCGCTGTTGAACGCCAGTTGGTAAGCGATCCCCTTCAGCGGTAAATCCACGGCCAGCGTTGGCCAGTCACCGCTCACGCCAATGGCGTCGAGCGGAACGGCGGGCGGCAGCGGGCGTGCATCGACTTTGGGCGCTGGCTTGGCAGCAGATGCATCGTTAAAACGCAGGTCGTCGGGACCGCTGTCGAACGCGGGCATAAAACCGTCGTCAGGCGGCATGAAATAACCATCGTCCGACGACACCGGTTGATAGTCGTCCAGCGGCATTTCTTCCCACGGAGGGGTTGCGCCGCTGATGCTCTTGCCCGGGCCGGCGCCGCTCTGGGATCCCGCATTTGCGTTAGTGCCGTTCGCATCCTGCCGCGCTCCGCTGAGCCGCGAGTCGCCTGCTGCGGGCGCGACGCTTCTATCGGGCGAAGCAGCGGGTCTGCGTGGCACCGGAACCTGTACGGTGGGTGCCGCCTTCGGGGCGACGGGTTTGCGCACGGGTTCTGGGGCACGTGCCACGCGATCCGACGATACCCGCATGCCTGCACTGCGCAACACATCGAGCGCAGCGCTAGCACCGCCCGCTCCACGAGGCGAGGTCATTTTTTCAGCTGACTGCGTGGTCTGGTTTTCTGCCCGGTTTTCCGCCCTACCGGCAGCCGCGCGATCGACAAGTTCTTGGGCTGCAGCAGCAAGCGATGCCGGGTTGGAATCGGCTTCGAACTCAGGCGCAGCCGATACCTCATCCGGAGATGCACCGGTGCGGTCCCCTGACGAAGGCGTGGCGGGGGAGAGCAGCGGATCTGAAGGATCGACAGGTGGCGCGATGACTTCGGGCGCGCCTGGCCCAGCAGAAATGGCCGTCGAAGCGCTTTGTGCATCCGCCGCGCCAGCTTCCGCACCCTCCGGCTTGCCGCTCGGCGTTTCAACCTTCCCTTCGGCTGTATCTTTTGGGGCGTTGTCACCGGCCAGGGAGACGGCAGGGGTATCGATAACCGCAGCCGTTTGATCGGGCTCCGCCATCACGCGAGTCTTCGCAGCCGGCTTCGGCTCAACAGCAACGCTTTGCACCGCGCTGTCAGCACCGCTCGCGGCGTGACCCTCATGCGAGGCCACGGCCGATACCGCCGCCGACGCAGAATCGCTACCATTCGCAGCCGCGCTGCGCTCGGACACGGCACCTTGCGACTGTGGCGCTTTTGCGCGATCCGAACCCGGTGCGGTGACTTGCGTCGAAGCGGCATCGGCTGCGCGATTCGCCACTGGCTTCGCGGTTCCCGCGGCCGCGATATCCGACCCGCCCGACCCGCCGGCCGCGACACCGCTCGGCGCCGATTCGCGCGTGCCGGTACTCGACGCGCCCATCACCGCCGCTCTTACCCGAGCGCTGCCCCCGCCTCCTCCGCCCGGTCCACCGGCGGGTTCGAACGCAAGCATGCGCAACAAGGTCATGGTGAAACCGGCGTATTCATCGGGCGCAAGGCCCATCTCGCCGCGCCCGATCGTCGCGATCTGATAGAACAGTTGCACGTGCTCGGCGCTGAGCAAGTCGGCGAAACGGCGGATATCGGTTGCCTCCGGCCATTCGTCCAGCACCGAAGCCGGTGCAAATTGCGCCCACGCGATCCGGTGCAACAAGCCGGCCAAATCCTGCAGCGCCGTGGAAAACGACAAACTGCGCAACGCCATCTCGTCCGCGATACCAAGCACACCCTGCCCGTCGCCGGCCGCGAGGGTATCCAGCAAACGGATCAGATAACTTTGGTCGAGCGCGCCGAGCATGCCGCGCACGGCTTCCTCAGTCACCTGGTTCGCCGAATACGCGATGGCCTGGTCGGTGAGCGAGAGCGCGTCGCGCATGCTGCCGTCAGCGGCACGCGACAACAGCCGCAACGCCTGCTGCTCGAAAGGAATCTGCTCTTCACCAAGCACATGTTCCAGATGCCCGACGATCTGCCCTGCCGGCATCTGCTTCAAATTGAACTGCAGGCAGCGCGACAGCACGGTGACCGGAATCTTCTGGGGATCGGTGGTAGCCAGTATGAACTTGACGTGTGCAGGCGGCTCTTCCAGCGTCTTCAACATGGCGTTGAACGCGTGGTTCGTGAGCATGTGCACTTCGTCGATCATGTAGACCTTGAAACGCGCGTCGACCGGGGCATACACCGCGCGTTCCAGCAGCGCGGCCATTTCGTCCACGCCACGGTTACTGGCCGCGTCCATCTCCACATAATCGACAAACCGTCCCTCGTCGATCTCCTTGCACGCCCGGCATACGCCGCAAGGCGTGGATGTCACGCCTGTCTCGCAGTTGAGCGCCTTGGCGAAGATCCGCGACAGCGTTGTCTTGCCGACACCGCGCGTGCCGGTGAACAAATACGCATGGTGCAGACGGCCGCCGTCGAGCGCGTGCGTGAGCGCGCGTACCACGTGCTCCTGGCCAACGAGCGAAGCGAAAGATTTGGGCCGCCACTTGCGTGCGAGAACTTGATAGGTCATGCCGAAATTGTATCAGCAACGTCAAGAGGCAAAAGCGTTTCCCCCGCCGCGCACGCCGATGGAAGCGGCGCGCCGGAACCTGCCCCGCGCACAGGCAAGATGGGTTCTCCAGGAGCGAAAAACGCGGGAGGTGCGCGCATGAAACACGCGAACGTTAACAGGACTCCATGAGAACGCCATGAACCCGGAAAACACAAGAGGTTGGAAACGAGGGACAAAACGATGGCGCGCTTGCAATGCGGCCTGGGGAAACTACGGGGGTATGACGAAAGGCTGGAAACAACCGGACAAACACAAAGAAGAAAATACTAGAAAGAAAAAGCGAAGGTGACGAGCCCGACCCTCGGCACTGGTAGAAAACGGCTGTGGCTGCTTCGTTCCCGACCTGACCAGGTTGACCGCGCCACCATGCGAGGAGGCCCGTCACAGACAATCATATCAGAGAAGGATCGCCACGCCCACTACCCAAGCTGAGCGCTATTGCAATTCAGGCACGCAATCGCAATATTCATGGCGTGGACCGGCAGCGTTTGCGCATGCCCGCTATATGAATACGCCGCAATGTCGCACGCTGGAGGTTCGTCCAGACGGGGCCTATCGGTACCCGGCAACAGATAGCAAAGTAAGCTAAGATGACAATTTGAAGCACCGGTTAAATACCGTGTGAAGGGCAGAACGCGGCTTTTCCGGCAACGGTACGCGCCCATCCAAGCGAGCGGCTCTACACCCCGCAGCGCGGCGAACTATTTCCTGTTTTGGTGTATCGTGGCGAGCATTCAAACGCGGGCCTCGAATTCATAGAGGTATTCACATAATGAGCGAATCGATCAAACATATCAGCGACGCATCCTTTGACCAGGACGTCACGAAATCGGATAAACCCGTCCTGCTCGATTTCTGGGCGGAATGGTGCGGTCCCTGCAAGATGATTGCTCCGATCCTCGACGAAGTGGCCAAGGACTACGGCGACCGCCTGCAGATCGCGAAGATCAATGTGGACGAGCATCAATCGACACCGGTCAAGTTCGGCGTGCGCGGTATCCCCACACTGATCCTGTTCAAGAATGGTGCAGTCGCCGCGCAGAAGGTCGGCGCATTGTCCAAGTCGCAACTGACCGCGTTCCTGGACAGCAACCTGTGATTTGAAGTTGTAGCGTGAGGCTGTTGCTGAAGCCGGAAAACCCGCAACGGTATTTCCGGCTCATGGAACAGTTGCCTTTCAGCGGCACGACCGGTGTCCGAGTTTGACCCGGTCGTATACAGGCGTCATCGGATCGCACGGAAGCGCCGCATGGAATCGCACCAGGCAATACAAGTAAAGTTGGCAAAAGCAATTAGCAGCATGTGAAGCAGCACGTGAGATTCCGGTAAAATGTTGTGAGACCACAACATGAACGAACGACACTGCCGCCACGGCCACCCGAGGCCCTGTCGGCATGTGCTATGCTAGAATCCTAAGAGTTCAAGACGTTTCGTAAGACGGCAAGACGTTTAGGTCCTTGAGCGTTCAGCTCACTTCTCCTCCCAAATTCTCTGTTGTACCTCTTCTCCCTGGCGGGAAATCCGTATGCATTTATCCGAGCTCAAGTCTCAGCACGTCTCCGCATTGATCGAAATGGCCAATGGCCTGGAGATCGAAAACGCCAATCGACTGCGCAAGCAGGAATTGATGTTCGCGATTCTTAAAAAACGCGCCAAGACCGGCGACACGATTTTCGGCGACGGCACGCTCGAAGTATTACCGGACGGCTTCGGCTTCCTCCGGTCTCCCGAGACCTCGTATCTCGCCAGCACAGACGACATCTACATCAGTCCGTCGCAGATTCGCCGCTTCAATCTGCATACCGGCGACACCATTGAAGGCGAAGTGCGTACGCCAAAAGACGGCGAGCGTTACTTTGCTCTCGTCAAGGTGGACAAGGTCAACGGCCAGGCGCCGGAAGCCTCGAAGCACAAGATCATGTTCGAGAACCTGACGCCTCTGCATCCGAACAAGCCGATGCCGCTCGAGCGCGAAATGCGCGGAGAAGAGAACGTGACGGGCCGGATCATCGACATGATCTCGCCTATCGGCAAGGGTCAGCGCGGGTTGCTGGTGGCATCGCCGAAATCAGGCAAGACCGTGATGCTGCAGCACATCGCGCATGCCATCAAATCGAACCACCCCGACATCGTGCTGTTCGTGCTGCTGATCGACGAACGGCCGGAAGAAGTGACGGAAATGCAGCGCTCGGTGGTCGGCGAAGTGATCGCCTCCACCTTCGACGAACCCGCCGCGCGCCACGTGCAAGTCGCCGAAATGGTGATCGAAAAGGCCAAGCGTCTGGTCGAAATGAAGCACGACGTCGTGATTCTGCTGGACTCCATCACGCGTCTGGCACGCGCCTACAACACGGTTGTGCCGGCCTCGGGCAAGGTGCTCACCGGCGGTGTGGATGCAAACGCGCTGCAACGACCGAAGCGCTTCTTCGGCGCGGCTCGTAACATTGAGGAAGGCGGATCGCTGACCATCATTGGCACCGCGCTGATCGAAACCGGCAGCCGGATGGACGACGTGATCTACGAAGAGTTCAAGGGCACCGGCAACATGGAAGTGCACCTGGAACGCCGCCTTGCAGAAAAGCGCGTGTATCCGTCGATCAACCTGAACAAGTCCGGCACGCGTCGCGAAGAATTGCTCATCAAGCCTGACCTGCTGCAAAAAGTCTGGGTACTGCGCAAGTTCATTCACGACATGGACGAAGTCGAGTCCATGGAATTCCTGCTCGACAAGATTCGCCAGACCAAGAACAACGCTGAATTCTTCGACCTGATGCGCCGCGGCGGTAGCTGATCCAACATAGTTAATCCAACGCGCTGGTTCGAAACATGAAAGCCGCCCGCCTTTGCGGGCGGCTTTTTTTCGTCTGCCGAAACGACCAGCGTGATTGGTAACGTGTACGTTCACGTTCATGTTGATTTATAATTTCGGGACATCATCATCCGCCGATAAAACCATTGGCCAGCGCCATGTCCAGCGAACTGCTCACCGTACGCGACGCCGCAGAACGACTCGGCGTCACCCCCCGCACGCTGAAATACTACGAAGAACGCGGTCTTGTTATGCCAAGCCGGAGCGAGGGGCGGTATCGGCTCTATGACGAAAACGATCTGGAGCGCTTCGGGCGGATCTTGCGGCTGCGATCACTGGGATTTTCGCTGCACGGCGTTATCGAAATGCTCAAGCGGCCGCTCGAGAAAACCGCCGCGGGCCAGAACCGCTACTCGCCGGAATCGCTGGCGGACATCCGCCAAGGCCTGCAGCAGCAGCTTGACGCCATTGATACTCGCATTGAGTCCGTGCGCCGCGAGCTGAAAGAAGCGCAAGCCGTGCGCGCCGAACTGCGTCTCGACCTGGACTACGTGGAAGCGCGGCTCGCCGGTCAGCCTGCCGACGCGCTGCTCGAACAAAGATCCAAAGCAAGCGCCAAGGCCGGGAGCAAGAAGTAATGAGTGCGCGGGCGCCGGTGTTCACCGTCGAGCGATTGCGCGGCGATTTTTTCCCGTGGGTGCTCGCGCTCGTGACCGGGCTGGATTACTTCGACAACGCCATCTTTTCGTTTTTCGCCAGCTACATTGCCGGCGGCATCAATGCATCGCCGGATGAACTCGTGTGGTCGTCGAGTGCGTACGCGGTCGCCGCCGTGCTCGGCATTTTGCAGCAGCAATGGTGGGTGGACCGTCTCGGGCACCGGCGTTATGTCGCCGGCTGCATGCTGCTTTACGCATGCGGCGCGACGATGTCGGCGCTCACCGAAACCTCGCTGCAACTGATGTTCACGCGCGGTCTGCAAGGCTACTTCATCGGTCCGATGATGGGCGCATGCCGGATCCTGATCCAGGTCAGCTTTACGCCGCAAAAACGCGCCGGCGCGACGCGAGCGTTCCTGATCCTGATTGTGGGCAGCAGCGCGGTTGCGCCCTTGCTTGGCGGCTGGCTGGTATCGCATTTCGACTGGCGAGCATTGTTTGCCTGCACCGCGCCCGCAGGACTCGCATTTGCCGTGCTGGCAATGCTCGCGCTGCCTGATTCTGGCAATGTGGTGCGGGAAGAAAGCAGTGCGACGAGTTTCTGGCCCTATCTGTTGTTCGCGTTTGCCCAGGGAGCACTGCAGATCGTGATGCAGCAAGTGCGCTTCGTGCACTTCAGCACGTCGCCCGCGCTCGTGCTGCTGACCGTCGCGGGTATGAGCGCCCTCTCCTGGTTCGCATGGCATCAATGGCATCACCCCGCACCGCTCGTGCGCCTTCACGCGCTGCGCGAGCGCTCGTTCCAGGTCGGTCTCCTGCTCTATATGTTCTATTACTTCGAGTCGACAGGATTCAGTTACCTGATCTCACGATTCCTTGAACAGGGTCTCGGCTATCCGGTCGAAAACACGGGCCGGCTGGTTGGCATTACGTCGCTGATATCGGGTTCCGCGCTGTTCCTGTACTTCAGATATACGAAGTACGTGAAGCGCAAGAAATGGATCATCGTGCCGGGTTTCGCGATTGCGGCGCTGGTCGGGTGGCTGATGACACGCATGTCGCCGGGCGTGGCCCAAAGCGACCTGATCCTGCCAATGCTGCTGCGGGGCCTGTTGCTGCTGTTCATCGTGCTGCCAGTGGCAAACCTGACGTTCAAGATTTTCGAGATAGAGGAGTTTACGCACGGCTACCGGCTGAAGAATATCGTGCGGCAGTTGACGCTCTCGTTTGCCACGGCGGCCGTGATCATTGTCGAGCAGCATCGGGAAGCGCTGCATCAGTCGCGCCTCGCCGAAGCCGTGAATCCGTACAATCCGGAGTTTCAGAACGCCGCGAATGCGCTGACGAATGGCTTCGCGGCAGCGGGCCATTCAGCCGTCGATGCGCATGCGCTCGCTATAGCAACCATCGCTCGCACGGTCGCGCAACAAGCAAGTTTCCTGGCTTCGCTCGACGGCTTTTATTTCCTGATGGGCGTGGCGATTTGCGGCGGTGCGTTCGCCCTCTGGCAAAAACAGATCGATTGAGTTCGAGAGAACGTCGAGAGAACGAGGCAGACCTCATGGCCAATTTCCTGACCCGGCTGATCAGCGGAAATCGTCGTGAACGCGCGCTGCGCAAGCACGCCATCGACGACACGCTCTGGCAAAACACACTCGATCGCCTGCCGTTTTTCGGCTACCTGAACGACGACGGACGCGCCCGCCTGCGCGAATGCACTACGCTTTTTATCGCGGAAAAGGAGTTTTCTACCGCTCACGACCTGACGCTCACGGACGCGATGATCGTCGCCATCGCGGCGCAGGCCTGCCTGCCCGTGCTGAATCTGAGCCTGGACTTGTACCGCGGCTGGGTCGGCGTGATCGTGTATCCGGGCGAATTCGTGATCCGCAAGACCGTGGAGGACGAAGCCGGCGTGGTGCACGAGATCGAGCACGATGCGAGCGGCGAAGCGTGGGAAGGCGGGCCGGTTGTGTTGTCGTGGGAAGACGCGCAGATGACCGACGGCGAGGACGCCTACAACGTCGTCATCCACGAATTTGCGCACAAGATCGACATGCTGAACGGCGAGGCGGACGGCCATCCGCCGCTCTTTCGCCGCTGGCACGCGCCGCTCGATTCCAACGCGTGGAACGACGTTTTCGATCACGCCTACGACCATTTCTGCGCTCAGGTCGATGCCGTTCCGCCGCGCCGCTGGGGCCGGTTTGAGCGCGAATCGCTGATCGACCCCTACGCCGCCGACCATCCGTCGGAGTTTTTCGCGGTCTGCAGCGAGGCGCTGTTCGTGCAACCGGTGGCGTTCGAGCGGGAATATCCGGAGTTGTATCGCTTGCTCGCGCGGTATTACCGACAGGACCCCGCGGGCGTGGGAGCGCCGGGGGTACCGAACTCACCCGGGCAGGAATGAACTCCGCAAGTCGCGTCCAGGCACCCTGAAAACATGCCAAACGGCTGATTTTCTGGCATAATCGCCGTTTTTCGACCTCGGGCAAGTGGCTCGCGCTCGCAGGATCGGCTTACAGATCAATTCAAGCACGCGCAAAACCCGCAACCCGGGTGGGCTGGCTACCAACAGATACCAAGGAAAGACCATGAAAGAAGGCATTCACCCGAATTACCGCGAAGTGCTGTTCGTCGACATGTCGAATGACTTCAAGTTCATCACACGCTCGACCATCAACACGCGCGAAACCGGCGAGTTCGAAGGCAAGACGTACCCGCTGGCAAAGATCGAAGTGTCGTCGGAATCGCATCCGTTCTACACCGGTCAGCAAAAGATCATGGACACGGCCGGCCGCGTCGAGAAGTTCAACAAGAAGTTCGCAGCATTTTCGGCAAAGAAGTAATTAACCGGGAAGGCCGCCAAGGCTGGAATCGAAAAAGGCAGCGAAAGCTGCCTTTTTTTCGTCTGTGTCCCATGTTTCGAGGCGTCGCGAAGCCAATCAGGCGTACACCGGGCGAACTCTTCCGGTCAAACAGCCACGCCGAGAAGCACCGCAATGACGCGCGCGACGCCGCCCGTCTACAATGCCGGATTCGGTAAAAATCGCACGATCTGTCAAGGCACGAGATTCGCGTGCCTTGCAAGACCCACGCGCCGCCGCATTGCTCCATCAGTTTTGTTCCCTCGCCCAAACGCATGCGAAATGTCGTCCGTCTGACCGCCTCCGCCACCAGCGCCCTGCCGCGCTGGCTGCTGCTCGCCATTTGTATCATCTACGCTTCGTTTGGACTGTTCGGCCGCGACCCGTGGAAAAACGAGGACGCAACGGGCTTCGGCGTGATGTGGACGATGGCCAACGGCGGCGTGAAGGACTGGCTGCTGCCCAATCTGGTGGGCAAGGCGCTCACCTCGGACGGCCCATTCGTGTACTGGTTCGGCGCGGGTTTCATCCGCTTGCTGAGCCCGTGGGTCGATGCAAGCAATGCGTCGCGTGTGGTAACCGGATTGTTGTTTTGTATCGCCTGCGCGTTTGTCTGGTATACGGCCTATCTGCTCGGCCGGCGCGACGAAGCGCAACCGTTCAAATACGCATTTGGCGGCGAGCCCGAACCGCGCGACTACGGCCGCACCCTCGCCGACGGCGCGCTGCTGATCCTGCTCGCCTGTTTTGGCCTGGCCATACGCGGCCATGAAACCACACCCCAGCTTGCCCAGTTCGCCGGTACCGCCATGTTGCTCTACGGCCTGGTGCGGAGCTGCGACAAACCGATCCAGGGTGCGCTCATCTGGGGTGCGGCAATCGGTTTCGTGGGTTTGTCGAGCACGCCGGTGCTGGTGCTCGCGCTACTGATCTGCACGCTGGCAATGACCGTGATCGTGCGGGAAGTACGGTCGTATCATCTGCTCGTGCTCGGCGTGCCCGTTGCGGCGGTCATGATCGGCGCGTGGGTATGGCCAGTATTGCACGTCTACCCTGACGACGGCGAATGGTGGCTGCGTCAATGGTGGAGTAACAGTTTCGACGCTTTCTCCGGCTCGCCTATCCAGGCCCTCTCTTACGCCTTCAGGAATCTGCCGCTCTTCACCTGGCCGGCGTGGCCGCTCGCCATCTGGACCTATGTGAGCTGGAGCGGCCTGCGGCGCTCGCCGCATGTGGCGGTGCCGATATCGGTGATCGGGCCACTGCTCGTGCTGGTGATCCTGCAAAGTCATCAGTCGAACCGCCTTTTCATGCTGTTGCTGCCGCCGCTGTCCATACTCGCCACGTTCGCGCTGCCCACGCTCAAGCGCGGGGCGATCAACGCCATCGACTGGTTCGCGATGTTGAGTTTCACGCTGCTCGCCACGTTCGTCTGGCTGGTGTGGAGCGCGGGCCTGTTTGGGTTCCCCGCGCCGCTCGCCCGTAATCTCGCGCGTCTGGCGCCCGGTTTCCAGCCCGAATTCAAGGTCATGTCGTTCGTCTGCGCAGTCGCCGTGACGCTGTGCTGGTTCTCGCTCGCGCGCTGGCGTCTTGCGCGTCATCCGAAGGTGTTGTGGCGCAGCGTGGTGTTGTCGAGTGCCGGCACCACGCTGATGTGGGTGCTGCTGATGACGCTGTGGCTGCCGGTGGTGAACTACAGCCGGACGTATCGCGATGTGGCGGAGCAGATCGCCGATCACCTGCCGCCTGACTACACCTGTATTTCCCCGGTGCGTCTGGGCGATGCCCAGATTGCGACCTTCGCGTATTTCGGCGGCATGCATTTCGCCTTCGATGAAGACTGCGACGTGATCCTGCGCCAGGACACGCAGGACTACGGCGAGCCGTCGTCAATCTCGCCGTTCGAGTGGAAGCTGGTGTGGGAAGGCCGGCGCGTGGCCGACCGGGACGAGCGGTTCCGGCTGTATGTACGCATCGAACGGCCGGTGGCGCCGGTCAAGCGGCTGCGGCCCAAGTCACTGCATCGCGGCGACTGACCATGTGGCCTGATGTCCGCAAGATCGTGGCCCTGGCGTGGCCGGTACTGATCGGCCAGTTGGCGATCATCGCGTTCGGCGTGATCGATACGGCCATGGTCGGCCGTTTTTCCGCCACGGATCTCGCGGCGCTCGGCCTCGGTTCGTCGATCTACATCTCCGTCTATATCGGCTTGACGGGCATCCTGACGGCATTGCAGCCTATCGCCGGACAGTTGTTCGGGGCGCGGCGCGAAGCCGAGATTGGCGAGGAAGTCCGGCAGGCGCTATGGCTGGCGGCGGTGTTGTCGGTGATTGGCTTTGTCTGCCTGTACTTCCCGCAGCCTCTCCTGAGCATCGCCGATGCGCCTCCTGCCCTGCACGACCGCACCCTCGCGTATTTGCGCATCCTGTCGCTTGGACTGCCCGCGAGTCTCGCGTTTCGTGTCTATAGCTCGCTCACGAACGCGGTCGGCAAACCGCGCCTCGTCATGTTCCTGCAAGTCGGCGCGCTGATGCTGAAGATCCCGCTCAACCTGTGGTTCATCTTCGGCGGGTTTGGCGTGCCGGCGCTCGGTGGTCCGGGCTGCGCCATCGCCAGCACGATGATCAACTGGCTGATAGCCATTGTCGGAATAACGGTGCTAGTGCGTGTCGAGTTCTTCCGGCCGTTCGGCGTGTTCTCGCGATTTTGCTGGCCTGTCTGGCGCCGTCAGAAAGCACTGCTCAAACTCGGCGTTCCGATGGGGCTGTCCTACCTGATTGAAGTGACGTCATACACGTTCATGGCGCTGTTCATTTCGCATTTCGGCACGACGACGCTCGCCGGGCACCAGATCACCGGCAACATTGGCGCGGTGCTCTACATGACGCCGCTGTCCATTGGCGTGGCGTCCGCCACGCTGGTCTCGCAAGCACTCGGCGCAGAACGTTTCGATGCCGCCCGGTCGCTCGCCCGCCACGGCATTGCGTTGTCGTGCGGTATTGCGTGCGTGTACGGCGCCGCGCTGTTTGCACTGCGCCCGTACTTGCTTCAGGCGTACACGCCCGACAGCCAGGTGATCGCGGCAGCCATGCCGTTGCTGGCCATTGTCGTGTTCTATCATTTCTTCGATGCCCTCCAGATCACTACCGCGTTCGTGCTGCGCGCCTACAAGGTGGCGGTCGTGCCCACGGTGATCTACGCGGTCGCGCTGTGGGGCATTGGCCTGGGCGGCGGATATCTGCTCGGGTTCGACGTAGGCGGTTATGCGCCCGCGTGGCTGCAAGGCGCACGCGGGTTCTGGGTAGCGAACTCGGTGAGCCTCGGCGTGGCCGGGATAGGACTGTTCCTCTACTGGCGGCGCATCAGCACGCGGGATATTCCGGACGACCGCGTCCGCGCCGGGGCGGAGCCGGTTTAGATTCGACCGTTACAACCGCGCATTCGATGCAATCGGTTTGCAACACGTTGTCAAATGATGAAAAGAGTTAGCAAGCATGACGTAACACTCCGGTAGAATCGCCAGCGTTTTGGCCATCCTGGAGCGAGTGCGATGATGCGCGTCACAAAAGAACAACGCTGGCCGCTGGCGGCGCTCGCCGCCGTCTCCTTGCTCACCATTGGCTTGGCAGGCGCCACACACCGCGCCGACGCGGCCCGCACGCTGAGCGTGTCGCCGCAAGGCAAGGTCACGCAGGTCCGCGAGGTGGTCGTCAAATTCGACGAAGCCATGATCGCGTTCGGCGACCCCGCGGCCAAGGCTCCCGCCCAGGTCCACTGCAGCGGCGGAGCATCAACAGGTTCCGGCCACTGGATCGACGATAAAACCTGGGCCTTCGATTTCACCCAAGACCTCACGCCCGGTATGCGCTGCTCGGTCGCGCTGGTCGACGGACTCAAGTCCACCGCGGGCAACGCGCTCACCGGTCCACGGCAGTTCGGCTTCGAAACCGGTGGCCCGTTTGTCACGCGGGTCATGCCCGATGGCGGCGAGATAGAAGAAAACCAGATCTTCGTCCTGCGCCTGAACGGCCCCGCGACAGAAGCATCCGCGTTGCAAAACATCTGGTGCGAATCGAATGGATTGGGCAACCGGATTCCCGTGAAGACAGTCGACGCCACCTCTCGCACCGCCCTCCTCAAACACTTCCGCCTCGAAAAAGATAGCGCACGCGTGCTCACGCTCGCCTGTCAGCAAACCCTGCCGTCCGCGACCAAGATGCAACTCGTGTACGGCGTGGGCGTCGCCGGCCCGGGCGGCCTCGCGAACGACGTCGAGAAGCGCTTCGACTTCGATGTCCGCGAACCCTTCACCGCCAGCTTCTCGTGCGAACGCGAAAACGCCAAAGCGCCCTGCACGCCGTTGCGCCCGCTGCGCATCCGCTTCAGCTCTCCCGTGCCGCGTGCGGACGCCCAAAAGATCACGTTGCACGGACCGGGCGGCACAACGGCGCCGCAATTTGATCCCGATGAAAAGGACAACGACATCACGACCGTCCAGTTCGCGGCGCCCTTGCCCGAACACGCGGATTTATCGATAGAACTGCCGGCGGGACTCAAGGATTCAAGCGGCCGCCCGCTCTCGAACGCGGACCTTTTTCCGCTGAAGACATCGACGGCGCCCATGCCGCCGCTCGCCAAGTTTTCATCGTCGACATTCGGGATCATCGAGCGTTTCGCCGAGCCGAACATGCCCGCCATGTTGCCCGTCACGCTGCGCCATGTGGAAGCCGACCTGAAGGTGAACGGGCTCAATGCGGGCTCATCTAGCGTGACGAAACTGCGCGTCGATGCGGATACCGATATCCGTCGATGGATGAAAACCGTCGATCGTTTCGATGGCTTCTCCATGTCCGTCTCGCAGATCAAGGAGGAAATGCCGCAGGCGCTAAGCAACGGCATCAAACCGGTCTACGCGCCGGGCAGCACGGCCAAAGATCCTCAGATCGATATTCGTTCGCTGTCCCTGCTTGCGAAGCAACCGGGCGTTGAAACCCTGAGCGTGCCGCAAGCCGATCCGAAGGCGCTGCGCCCTTTTGAAGTGGTCGGCATTCCGCTGCCGAAACCGGGTTTTTACGTGGTCGAACTGGCGTCGCCGGCGCTGGGTGCATCGTTGCTCGGCAAACAGCAGGACATGTATGTGCGCACTGCCGTACTTGTCACCAACCTTGGCGTGCACTTCAAGCAGGGCCGCGAAAACAGCATTGTCTGGGTGACTGCCCTCGATAGCGGCAAACCCGTGCCGAACGCGCAAGTGCGCGTGACGGATTGCAACGGCGAACAGCTCGCCGCCGCGAAAACCGATGCGCATGGCATTGCCACGATCGGCAAACCGCTGGCGTCGGTAAGCACTTGCGATGAAAACAGCCTCGACTACTCGGGCTTCTTCGTCTCCGCACGCGTCGATGATCCGAAGACTGGCCCGGACATGGCGTTCGTGCGTTCGGACTGGAATCGCGGGATTGAATCGTGGCGCTTCAATGTGCCTACCGACATGAGCCGCGATCAAACCACACGCGCCACGACCGTGTTCGACCGGACGCTGCTGCGCGCGGGCGAAACGGTATCGATGAAACACTTGATGCGCGAGGAGACGCTCACTGGTTTTGCGTTCCCCTCGCATCTGCCATTGCGCGTGACGATCCGTCATGAGGGCAGCGGCCAGACCTATCATCTGCCGCTCAAATGGGCGGCCGACCGGAGCGCGGATTCAACCTTCCCGATTCCGGCCGCCGCGAAGCTCGGCGAATACAGCGTGACGCTCGATGACGGCTCGACGAACTCGGACGACGATAGCGATAACAGCGGTGGCGATCAGAATTCTGCCGGGCACATGAGCATCGAAACAGGCAATTTCCGCGTGGAGGAATTCCGCCTGCCGGTGTTCAAGGGATCAATCGGTATTCGCGATCAAAAGACCGGCGCGCTGGTGGCCGCGACAACTGCGCCGCTGGCGGTGCAGATTGAATATGTGTCTGGTGGACCGGCATCGAACCTGCCGGTGCAGGTGTCTGCATTGATGAAAGACACGTCACCCTCTTTTGCTTCGCAGTTCGAATCGTTCAGCTTCGCGCCGTACAAGAAGCCCACCGATGACGGCGCCAGCGCGCCCGCAACCGAGGGGGACGATGACAACAGCAACGCGCAGGAAGATACGTCCACAGCCAAGCTCATCGCCGATAAAACCGCGCTTACGCTCGATCGCAACGGCGCAGGAACCCTCACGCTAAAATCGCTGCCCATAGTGGAAGCGCCGAAACAACTGGCGCTGGAGGCGACCTTCGCGGACCCCAACGGCGAGATCCAGACGCTGCGCGGCAACGCCACGCTCTGGCCCGCGGCGGTTGCCGCCGGCATCAAGGCGGGCGACTGGGTATCGGTTGGCAATGCGGTGCCGGTGCAGGCGCTCGCCGTCGACTTGCAAGGCAAGCCGCGAGCAGGTGTGGCGCTGGAAATCCGTGGCGTTGCGCGCACCATGACGAGCTCCCGCAAACGGATGGTCGGCGGTTTCTACGCATACGACAACCACACGGAGACCAAGGACCTCGGCACGCTATGCAGCGGCAAGAGCGACGATCACGGCCTGCTTTCCTGCGATGCAAAACTCAAGGAGGCAGGCAATGTCGACCTGATCGCCATCGCCAAGGACGGGGATGGCCGTGTAGCAAACGCGACCACCTCGATCTGGGTCACGCGCGAAGATCAGCTCTGGTTCGGCGGCGAAAACACCGACCGGATCGACGTGCTGCCTGAAAAGACAAGCTATGAACCCGGTGAAACCGCCCGCTTCCAGGTGCGCATGCCGTTCCGCTTCGCGACCGCGCTGGTGGCGGTGGAGCGCGAGGGGATCGTGGAAACGAAGGTCGTGGAACTGGACGGCAAGAACCCGACCATCGAATTGAAAGTGCAGGACACGTGGGGGCCGAACGTGTACGTCTCCGTGCTCGCGATACGCGGGCGGATTCACGAAGTACCGTGGTATTCGTTCTTCACGTGGGGCTGGAAAGCGCCACTCGATTGGGTGCACGCGTTCTGGTACGAAGGGCGGCAGTATGAAGCGCCTACCGCGCTGGTCGATTTGTCGAAGCCTGCGTTCCGTTACGGGCTAGGCGAGATCAAGGTGGGAACAGCGGCGCACAAGCTTGGCGTGACGGTAACGCCGGATGCGAATACGTATGCCGTGCGCTCGAAGGCGCATGTGAAAGTCCGCGTGACGCTGCCGGGCGGCAAGCCTGCTCCGGCTGGCACGCAGATCGCGCTCGCCGCTGTGGATGAAGCCCTGCTCGAACTGATGCCGAATCAAAGCTGGAACGTGCTCGACGCCATGCTGCAGCGGCGCGCGTATGGCGTGGAGACATCGACGGCGCAAATGGAGATCATCGGACGCCGTCACTTCGGGCGCAAAGCCGTGCCGGCGGGCGGTGGCGGCGGACACAGCGCGACCCGCGAACTGTTCGACACGCTCTTGCTGTGGAACCCACGCGTGACGCTCGATGCTAACGGCGAAGCAACAGTCGACGTGCCGCTCAACGACGCGTTGACGAGCTTCCGTATTGTCGCGATCGGAGCCGTGGGCGCGGGTCAATTCGGCACCGGCAGTGCATCGATACGCAGCACGCAGGACCTGCAGTTGATCTCGGGCCTGCCGCCGCTCGTGCGCGTGGGTGACCAGTTCCGCGCGCTGTTCACGCTGCGCAATACGACCGCACGCACGATGCAGGTCGTCGTCACGCCGCAGGTTCCTTCGCTCGATCTCCCCGCGCAGAACGTGACGCTGGCGCCGGATTCATCGCAGGAAATCATGTGGGACGTGAAGACGCCGGATGCTGTTGGCATGGCTGCAACGGGCGCGTTGAACTGGGTAGTGAGCGCCGCGGAACAAGGCGGCCCGAAGGCCGCAGACGCCGTCAAACTCACGCAGCGCGTGGTGGCTGCGATTCCCGTGACCGTGCAGCAAGCAACGATCACCCAGGTCGACGGCACGTTCGCGTTGCCCATAGCGCCGCCGGAGACCGCGGTGGCATCGGCTGATGGACAGATTCGCGGCGGCATTGCCGTGACGTTGCAGCCCAAACTCGCCAATGGCCTGCCGGGTGTGCGACGCTGGTTCGAGCGTTATCCGTATAGCTGCCTCGAGCAGCAAACGTCACGTGCGCTGGGTCTCGACGACCTCACGCAATGGCAGACGGTGATCGCGCGGATGCCGTCGTATCTGGACAGCGACGGGCTCGCCAACTACTTCCCGCCCTCAGACGATTCAAGGCCTTACGGCAGTCCGGCGTTGTCGGCCTATCTGCTCGCCGTCAGCGATGAAGCGTCAAAAGCCGATCCCCGCTTCGCGCTGCCCGACGACCTGCGCGACAAGCTCGCGGCTGCGTTGACGAACTTCGTGGAAGGCAAGATCGAGCGGAAGTTCTGGTCGCCGCGCCAGGACCTGGACTTCGTGAAACTCTCCGCGATTGAAGCATTGTCGCGGTACGGGCTGGCCGCGCCGCGCATGCTCGGTTCGATCACGATCGCGCCGAATCAATGGCCGACGTCCGCCCTGCTCGACTACTACTCGATCCTTTCGCGTGTCGACGGCATTGCGCAACGCGACGACCAGCGCGCTCAGGTGGAGCAGATCCTGCGGGCACGCCTGACGTATTCGGGCACGCGCCTGACCTTCTCCACCGCCGCCGACGACGATCTCTACTGGCTCATGACCGGCACCGAATCGAATGCGGCACGCACGGCATTGATCTTCGCCGATAACCCCGCGTGGAAAGACGAGATGCCGCGCCTGATCGGCGGTTTGCTCGCGTTGCAGACGAACGGCGCATGGCAGACCACGACGTCGAACCTGTGGGGCAAGCTCGCGGTGCAGCGCTTTTCCCGCGTGTTCGAAAACACGCCGGTAAGCGGCCAGACGCGCGTGGCGCTTGGTGCGACGGAGAAAGCCGTAGCGTGGAACGCGCCCGCCTCGCCTGCGAATCCGCGCAGCGTTACGCTGCCTTG
Source organism: Caballeronia udeis (assembly GCF_001544555.2). Lineage (GTDB taxonomy): Bacteria > Pseudomonadota > Gammaproteobacteria > Burkholderiales > Burkholderiaceae > Caballeronia > Caballeronia udeis. The sequence continues at coordinate 154,743 of NZ_FCOK02000007.1, forward strand.
GGCCTCCGGTACGCTCAACCTGACGCGGGAAGGCAGCGGCAAACCGTGGGCGACCATCGAGAGCCTCGCGGCGGTCGCGTTGAAAGCGCCGTTCGCGGCGGGGTATCGGATCACGAAAACCATCACGCCGATCGATCCGGCAGTCAAAGGCACGCTCTCGCGTGGTGACATCGTGCGTGTGCATCTCGACATCGACGCCCAAAGCGATATGACATGGGTGGTCATCAACGATCCGATCCCGGCCGGCGCAACGATCCTCGGCTCGGGCCTCGGCCGCGATTCGGAAGTGGCTACCGAGGGTGAAAAGAGCCCGCAAGGTGCGTGGCCGGCGTTTGTCGAGCGTGGTTTTGACGGCTATCGCGCGTATTACGACTATCTGCCGAAGGGGAAATTGCAGGTGGAGTACACGGTCCGGCTGAACAGCGCCGGGACATTTGGGCTGCCGCCCACGCGTGTGGAGGCGCTCTATGCACCCTCGGTGTTCGGCGCGATTCCAAACGCAGCGATGGTCGTTGCACCCCTGGCCGCCGCCAAGTAACGCAATGAAACGCGCCGCCCTCGCCCTGATCGGTTGCGTGCTTGCAAGCTCGGCTTACGCACTGCCGAGCTTCGACGAAGTACGCGCGAGTTGGCGCAGTTCCGACTGGGTGCTGCTCGCCCGCGATGGTGAACCGCTGCAGCGCACGCGTATCGACACAACCGAACGGCGCGGCGACTGGGTCGCGTTGCAGGATGTGTCGCCGGCATTGCGCGAGGCAATTGTCGTGTCGGAGGACAAGCGGTTTTACGAGCACAGCGGCGTGGATTGGCGCGGCGCGGCGGCGGCGGCCTGGGCGAACCTGTGGAACACGCGTACGCGCGGAGCGTCGACGGTGACCATGCAACTGACCGGCCTGATCGATGAAGATCACCGGCCGGGACGCCGTTCAATAGGCGAGAAAGCGACCCAGACGGTCGGCGCGTTGTGGCTCGATCATGCCTGGCGCAAGGACCAGATTCTCGAGGCCTATCTCAATCTCGTGCCGTTTCGCGGCGAGATCGTGGGTTTGTCGGCGTTGTCGCAGACCTTGTTCGGCAAACTTCCGTCCGGGCTGAACGAGCGCGAAGCCGCGCTCACGGCCGCACTGGTGCGTGCGCCGAATGCGAATTATGCGAAGGTATCGGCGCGGGCGTGCGGGATTTTGCGGGACATGAGCCGGGCGCGGCCATCGAATATGGACCCTTGCGCGAACCTCGACAGCTACGTGCAATTGACGCTCACGCGCACCGCGTCCGCCTCGCCGCGGTCCCTGGATTACGACGCGCTCGCCCCGCACTTTGCGCGCCGTGTGGCTGGCGAAGTGCATCCGGCAGCGGGCGCGCGCGTCCGGTCGACGCTCGACGCCTCACTGCAACGCTTCGCTCGCGATTCCCTCGCTCGCACCTTGGTCGAACTCAACTCGCGTGCTCATCAGCGCAATGTGCACGACGGCGCTGCGATCGTCATCGACAACCGCAGCGGCGAGATTCTGGCGTGGGTCGGCTCGGCGGGAGGATTGTCGAACGCACCGGAGGTTGATGCAGTCGTCGCGCTGCGCCAGGCCGGCTCGACGCTGAAGCCGTTCCTGTACGCTCAGGCTATCGACGAAAAGCGCCTCACGCCCGCGTCTTTACTCGACGACGCCCCGCTCGATCTTGCCACCGGCGGCGGGTTGTATATCCCGCAAAACTACGATCACGATTTCAAGGGCTGGGTAAGCATGCGCACGGCGCTGGGGTCGTCGCTGAATGTGCCGGCCGTACGCACGCTGGTGATGGTCACGCCGCACCGGTTCGCGAAAACACTGGTCTCGCTCGGTCTTCCGCTCACACAAGCCGGTGATTACTACGGCTTCAGCCTCGCGCTCGGCAGCGCCGACGTGACGCTGGCGACACTCACGAACGCTTACCGGACGCTCGCAAACGGCGGTCTCACCGGGCCAATGTCCGACCTGCCGGCTCGTGCTCCGACGCCTCCCGGCACACGCGTTTTCAGCCCGCAAGCCAGCTTTATCGTGACGAACATCCTCGCCGATAACAACGCGCGCACGCGCACCTTCGGCTTCGACAGCGTGCTTGCCACGCGCTTTTTCAGCGCTGTGAAAACCGGCACGAGCAAGGACATGCGCGACAACTGGGCAGTCGGCTACACGTCCCGTTATACGGTGGGCGTGTGGGTCGGCAACGCGGATGGCGCGCCCATGTGGGATGTCTCCGGCGTCACGGGCGCCGCGCCCGTATGGGCCGCGCTGGTCAACTACCTGCACCGGCGCACGCCCAGCCGGCCGCCGGTCGTGCCGCCGGGCGTGGTGCGCGCGAATATCGTTTATCAAAACGACATCGAACCGGCGCGCGACGACTGGTTCCTGAGCGGCACGCAAATGTCGCGGATCGCGTTGTCGGCGAATGCGGAAGGCGCGGCCGTACGCAACGGCACCGCCCGGATCGCCTCTCCCACCGACGGCACTATTTTCGCACTCGATCCCGACATTCCGGCCACACGCCAGCGGGTCTGGTTCGAGAGCGCGCAAGGTGCGCCAGCGGGCAGTGTGTGGCGGCTGGACGGCAAAGCGGCCGGACCTTCCGCCCAAATGGCACGAATGGCGTGGCTGCCGTGGCCCGGGCATCATACGCTGGAACTGGTCGACCGCCAGGGCGTGGTGGTCGATTCCGTGAAATTCGAAGTACGCGGCGCGTTTGCCAAAATCAAGGCAAAAGGTTGATAGGACTCAAAGCAGGAATCAAAGCAGGAATCAAAGCGAGAATCAAATCCGCGATAGCGTCCATTCCGCCAAGCCTATATCCGGAGAACGTTAAATCTGATCTGATCCGCCCCATCCGCCATGAGTCTGGTGATAATCGCTAAATGAAATCGAAACCGGACAGCGGATTGGGTGCAACCGGCAAAATAATAGCCGGCATTGTTGTAAAAAATAATCCCGTCCACGCCAGACGAATGTCGCTGCCATTATCCTGACCCGCATTTTGTCCTATGCTTGTTGGGCTTTCTGGCCAGGCTTCCAGTAAGGCCGACATCGATTCCTCCTTTTGTTTTTCAACCTGGAGCACTTGTCATGCTTAAGAAGCTGTTGATGCTGTTTCTGGCCCTTGCGTTGTCGATGGGTGTCGCGTTTGCGGCCGTCGACGTGAATACGGCGGACCAAACCTCGCTTGAAGGCGTAAAGGGGCTTGGGCCGGTGAAGTCGAAGGCGATCATCGACGAACGGACGAAGAATGGCCCGTTCAAGGACGCCGACGATCTCGCCAACCGCGTGAAAGGCCTCGGCACGAAGTCCGTGACGAACCTGGAGCAGGCCGGGCTGACCATTGGCGGTTCGTCAGCGCCGCCGACCGGTACGAAGGAAAAGACACCGGCGGCCACCAGCGCCGGGGCAGCGGCTCCCGCAAAATCGACAGTGAAGCCGTCCACGGCCGCGACCGCCGCCACGTCGCCGGCCGCAACCACGGCCACAACACCCGCGGTGACGCCGGCAACAACGGCAGACGCGGCTTCCACGACCAAGGGCAAGAAGGGCAAAAAAGCCAAGGCCAGCGCAGCAGCCAGCTCGAGCACGGCCACAACAACAACGGCGACGGCCGATGCTGCCTCGGGCGCGAGCGGCGCCAAGGCGTCTAAGAAGTCCAAGAAAAAGAAAGCCGCGAGCGACGCGGCGGCAAACTGAGGACGGCGACGCATTTCGGCACTGGATCCCGAGCGTGGAACGGCCATCAACGCGCAGCTCGGATTCAGGATTCAGGCCAGCGAGGTCGCCTTGCAGCAGAAACACTCTGGCCGTTCCTTAACGGACGGCACGTTTTCCGCCCGGCAGAGGCCAACCAGCATGACGCCGGACGGCATTTAACCAGCATCGTTTTCAAGTGAGACAGCCATGAGCCTACTCGATACCCTCGCCTCCTCCTTCGGCAATTCGCCTCAAGGCGGCGGCGCACAGTCCGGCCTGATCGCCGCGGCGATGGAGTTCGTCAACAATCAGCCCGGCGGCCTGAACGGCTTGATTCAGCGTTTTCATGAAAACGGCGCGGGCGACATCGTCTCGTCCTGGGTCGGCAACGGCGAAAACAAGCCGATCAGCCCGGACACCGTGACCAACGTGCTCGGCTCTGACGCGGTCAGCCAGATCGCACAGAAAGCCGGTCTGTCCGGCGACCAGGTGTCGGGCATGTTGGCTACGGTGCTGCCGCATCTCGTGAACCACGCAACGCCGGACGGCCAGGTGCCGGCGAACGGCCAGCTGGACGTGGGCAGCCTGCTGGGTTCGCTCGGTGGTCTCGGCGGTCTGGCGGGCCTGTTCGGCAAGGGCGAAGAACCGAAGGCCTAAGGGTTCCCGGCCTGGTCTCCTGTATTAAAAAAGGGGCAACGGATCACTCCGTTGCCCCTTTTTGCTGCGAAGAACAACGCCCGGCCTGCTTCGTCGGGCGCCGTCAATGCACCTCTTAATGCACGACGCGATCGAACACCAGCTCGCCATCCCGCATATCGACGGGGATCACGTCCTTCGGTCCGAACTTGCCGGCCAGGATCAGCTTCGCGACCGGGTTCTCGATCTGCTGCTGGATCGCGCGCTTTAACGGCCGTGCGCCGAACACCGGGTCGTAACCCACCTTGCCGATATGTTCCAGCGCGGCCTCCGACACGTCGAGTTGCATCTCCAACTTCGCGAGCCGATCATGCAGCCGCTGCAACTGGATCTTCGCGATCGACTGGATGTTGTTCCGGTCGAGCGAATGGAACACCACGACGTCGTCAATCCGGTTCAGGAACTCCGGCCGGAAGTGCAGCTTGACCTCTTCCCAGACGGCCTCCTTCACTGCTTCGTGCGGCTCTCCGACCATCGACTGGATCACGTGCGAGCCAAGATTCGACGTCATCACGATCACCGTGTTCTTGAAGTCCACGGTGCGGCCCTGCCCGTCGGTCATGCGGCCGTCGTCGAGCACCTGCAGCAGCACGTTGAACACATCCGGATGCGCCTTCTCGATTTCATCGAGCAGGATCACGCTGTAGGGCTTGCGACGCACCAGTTCGGTCAGGTAACCGCCTTCCTCATAACCGACATAACCCGGCGGCGCACCGATCAGCCGCGCGACGCTGTGCTTCTCCATGAACTCGCTCATGTCGATACGGATCAGGTGATCCTCCGAATCGAACAGGAACGCGGCGAGCGCCTTGCACAACTCGGTCTTGCCCACACCCGTCGGCCCAAGGAACAGGAACGAACCGTACGGACGGTTCGGGTCCGACAACCCGGCGCGCGAGCGGCGAATAGCATCGGCGACCGCACCGATCGCTTCATCCTGACCCACCACGCGGTCGTGCAGCTTGCCTTCGATCTGCAACAGCTTCTCGCGCTCGCCCTGCATCATCCGCGACACGGGAATGCCGGTGGACCGCGACACCACTTCCGCGATTTCCTCGGCGCCCACTTGCGTGCGCAGCAAGCGCGGCCGCGTAGGATTGCTTTGTTCCGCGGTCTCGGCCTGCGTGACCTGCTTCAGTTGCGTCTCGAGTTCGGGCAGCTTGCCGTACTGCAATTCGGCGACCTTCTCGAGCTTGCCTTCACGCTGCAGACGCACGATGTCCGCGCGCACCTTCTCGATCTCTTCCTTCAGCGTCGCACTGCCCTGCACGGCGGCTTTCTCCGCCATCCAGATTTCCTCGAGATCGGAATACTCGCGATCCAGCCGCTCGATTTCCTCCTCGATCAACTGCAGGCGCTTCTGCGATGCCTCGTCCTTTTCCTTCTTGACGGCTTCGCGCTCGATCTTCAACTGGATCAACCGGCGATCGAGCCGGTCCATCTCTTCGGGCTTCGAATCAATTTCCATCTTGATCTTGGACGCAGCTTCGTCGATCAGGTCGATGGCCTTATCGGGGAGAAAACGGTCCGTGATATAGCGATGCGACAATTCCGCCGCCGCGACAATAGCCGGATCGGTGATTTCCACGCCGTGATGCAGTTCGTACTTTTCCTGCAGGCCGCGCAGGATCGCGATGGTCGCTTCCACCGACGGTTCGTCGACCAGCACCTTCTGGAACCGGCGTTCGAGCGCCGCGTCCTTTTCGATGTATTTCCGGTACTCGTCGAGCGTCGTTGCGCCGATGCAATGCAGCTCGCCGCGCGAAAGCGCCGGCTTCAGCATGTTGCCCGCGTCCATGGCGCCTTCGGCTTTGCCGGCACCCACCATGGTGTGGATTTCATCGATGAAAACGATGGTCTGGCCTTCGTCCTTGGCAATATCGCTGAGCACGGATTTGAGCCGCTCCTCGAATTCTCCGCGATACTTGGCACCGGCCAGCAACGCGGCCATGTCGAGCGACAGCACGCGCTTGCTCTTCAGCGATTCCGGCACTTCGCCGTTCACGATCCGCTGCGCGAGACCTTCCACAATCGCGGTCTTGCCCACGCCCGGCTCACCAATCAGCACCGGATTGTTCTTCGTGCGGCGTTGCAGGATCTGGATTGAGCGACGGATTTCGTCGTCACGGCCAATCACCGGGTCGAGCTTGCCGGCGCGCGCGCGCTCGGTCAGGTCGACCGTGTATTTCTTCAGCGCGCCGCGCTGGCTTTCGGCGTCCTGGCTATTCACCTGGGCACCGCCGCGAACCGAATTGATCGCGGCTTCGAGCGCCTTGCGCGTCAAACCATGCTGCTTGGCGATACGGCCGGCTTCGCCTTTGTCATCGGCGATGGCGAGCAGGTACATCTCGCTTGCGATGAATGTGTCGTTGAGTTTTTGCGCCTCTTTGTCGGCGCTGTTCAGCAAGCCGGCGAGGTCGCGGCTGACCTGGACGTTGCCGTCCGTGCCCTGGACTTGCGGCAGACGCGCCATGGCGTCCTTGAGCGCGGCTTGCAGCGCCTGGACCTGCACGCCAGCCTGCGACAGCAGCGAGCGCGCCGACCCGTCCTGCTGCGCGATCAGCGCGGAAAGCAGGTGAACCGGTTCTATGTATTGGTTGTCATTGCCGACGGCGAGACTTTGCGCGTCGGCCAGTGCTTCCTGGAACTTCGTAGTTAGCTTGTCGATTCTCATATTGAGACCTCCAAATCGGGATGTGTTCAAAATGAGGCGCGATCCGGCACTTTCAAGCGTTCAGCGACCCAAAAACCGCACTTTTCTGCGAAATGACGCTCGAACAAGGATTGACGCGCTTGATACCGTCGAGCGGTTCGTGATGCGCAAAAACAGCCGGCCGGAAGCACTTGGGCATGTTGGCGAACGGTTGGCGTCCGGTTGGCGTCCGTCGCGCGCAGGCGTCGCAGGGTCATTGTGAACGGATCGCGGCGGCGGGGATTGACCTGCATCGAAGAACTGACGCTGGCGGCGCTGGCGACGTTGGATACCGACGCGCATCAATCAGGCCAGGCAGATCGGGCAGCTCCGTCAGCTATGTCCGGCGATTCGATTTATGCCTGCCGCTGCCGGCATGAATCGCACGATACCGAGCACGCCCGCCAGTTCGTCGGCCGGCGACGCGAGGTCCCCGACGGTGTGCTGGTCGAGTTCCGCGAGGAACGCATCGCGCGCGGCGGCGAATACGCCCCGCAGCCGGCAGTGGGACTGGATCACGCAATGCCGGTGGGCCTCGTTTTCATCGGCGAAACAACCGACTATCGAAAAATCGTTCTCCGTCTTGCGCACCACCTCGCCGATGGTCAGCAACGGCGTACGCGGATCGAGCCTCAGGCCGCCGTTACGGCCGCGCACGGTTTCCACCCAGCCCAACTCCCCAAGCCGCTGCACCACCTTCATCAGATGGTTCTTGGAGATCCCGTAGGCGTCGGAAATCTCCTGGATGGTCGACAGCCCCTCGGGCCGGACGGCCAGATAGAGCATGACGCGCAACGAATAGTCGGTGTAATCGGTCAGTCGCATGAGTGGGTCGCGTAGTTCGCGTAATCAGTCGCATGAGCCGATCGCCTGGTCACGTCGGTCCGGTGCTTGGTAAAAGCTTCAATCGCACGGATACAAAGTACGGCCGCAGACGGCGCAGATCGCCAGGTACACGCTCGACCTGAGCCAGATCCGTGTATGTCCGGCCCGACCCGTATGCCCAATTGCCGGCCAACACCGGCTACCGCTGCGGCAAGCGGCCGCTTGGCGCAGCCCTGCTTCCCGATTAAAACGTCGATTATCATGAGAAGCAGTCCGCCAGATGTCAATAAAACGTCATTTGGCACACTACTGGCCCTATTAACGACAGCCCATTTAATTGCGCTGGTTTTATAGGCACTGGCCTGCAATAGATTCGTTGTTTCTTCCGTTTCCGTCAAATGCCCAGCCTACGGGGCATTTTACTAATATCCGGCCGGTTGACGCCCCGTTTTGGCCATCTCGTTTAGCGATTTAACATTTAGCGGCCACGATCTGCGTTTTGCCAGCGAGACTGAATACCCCACTGAGCCGTGTCATCGAATCCCGGAAATCCGTCATCCCCTAATCCCATGACCCAACCCCTGATTGAGCCTTCAAGCAAGCCGAACACACCGTCGACGCCATTCGTCCGCGCCGCGGAACCCGACGAAGCCAATATCCGGGAGCTGGTCGAGGCATTCTACCGGCGTGTCGACGACGACCTGCTGCTCGGCCCGATCTTCGCCCGCGAACTCGCCGGCCGCTGGGATGCGCATCTGGCGAAGATGACAACGTTCTGGTCGAGCCTCGTGCTCGGCACGAAGGGATATAGGGGCAACGTTCAAGAGGCGCACCGGCCTCTCGGCGATATCGAACCCCAGCACTTCGCCCGCTGGCTCACGCTTTTCCTCGATACCGTCAACACCCGTTACGAGCCCGCCGCGGCCGTGCAGTTCATGGAGCCGGCGCTGCGTATTGCGCAAAGCCTGCAACTGAGCAAATTCGGCTGGGACTATGCGATTCCTGACGCGCAACGCGCTTTGATGGCGTCGCTCAAACGCCTGCGCACGGGGAGCAGCGAGAATGAATCCGCTATGGAGACGGAGTTGCCCGACCGGAGCCACGGCCAGCCATTTTCGGTCAGGCTGTCGGGCGCGGAAGCCACCGATCTGCGCGACGAATCCAGTAACCGCTCAGGCAACCAATCAAGCGACGCATGAGCCACGCATAAGCGGACGTTCCCGGGCCCGCCTGCAACCCGCCCGAGCTTGAGCGCCGCTTCTATTACTTTCCCGGCTCCGGGTCCCACCGCGCGAGCGCGGCGTCGTCGGATTCACGGGCGTCGACCCATTTCTCGCCGTGTTCGGTCTTTTCCTTCTTCCAGAACGGCGCCTGCGTCTTCAGGTAATCCATCACGAACGCACACGATTCGAACGCCTGCGCCCGGTGCATGGCGGTTGTCACAACCAGCACGATCTGGTCGAGCGGCAAAAGCTTTCCCACGCGATGCACGATCAGCACGTCCGAACCCGGCCAACGTTCCCGCGCCTGCGCCGCGATTGCCTCCAGGGCCTTTTCGGTCATGCCAGGATAATGTTCCAGCTCCATTGCCTGGACGGTTTGGCCCTCGTTCAGGTCCCGCACCGTGCCGACAAAACACGCCACAGCGCCCACCTTGGGATTGTCGGCGCGTAGAGCGGCAACTTCCGTGCTGATATCGAAATCGGCTTCCTGCACGCGGACTCGGGTCATTTCAGCCCCCCGTGACGGGCGGGAAAAACGCGACTTCGCAGCCTTCCGTGATGCGTCGCGCCGGGTCTGTCATTTCGTGGTTGCACGCCATGCGCAACGAGCGGCCCTCGGCGAGGGTTTCCGCCCATGCCCCGCCGCGCATGCGCAACCACGCCCTTACGTCGCCGACGCTGGATACGCCGTCCGGCACGTCCACGCTCTCGTTCGCCACGCCGAGCGCTTCGCGCACACCCGCAAAAAATCTCAATTCGACTTTCATGATTGCCTTCAACGCATCAGTTCTGAAAACGGGATGAAACGCACGGTCTCGCCGGCCTGGATGGCGTGATCCGGCGGGTTATCGATCAGACCGTCGCCCCAGACCGTGGACGTCAACACAGCCGAGCTTTGATTCCCGAACACGTCGAGCCCACCCGCTTCGTTCACGCGGGCGCGCAGGAATTCGTTGCGCCGGTCGCCCTTTTTCTGCGTGAAATCGGCGCGCATGGCATACACGCGCGGCTCGACTGCCTCCACGCCCGCCAACCGCAGGATGAAGGGACGCACGAACAGAAGGAACGTGCAGAAGCTGGACACCGGATTTCCCGGCAATCCGATAAAAAACGCCTCGCTGCCGTTTGGCTCCGCCGCCTCGCGCCGCACCGCGCCGAATGCGAGCGGCTTGCCGGGTTTCATCGCGATCTGCCACATGGAAATACGCCCTTCCGCTTCCACGGCCGGCTTCACGTGATCCTCCTCGCCGACCGATACACCGCCGCACGTGAGGATCAGGTCGTGCTCGCGCGCCGCGCTCCGGAGGGTTTCGCGGGTTGCGTCCAGCCGGTCAGGCACGATACCGAGGTCCGTCACGTCGCAACCGAGCTTGGCGAGCAACGCACACAGCGTGAAACGGTTCGAGTTGTAGATCGCGCCGGGGCGCAACGGCTCACCGGGCATGGTCAGTTCGTCACCGGTAAAAAACACCGCTACGCGCACTTTGCGCACTACTTCAAACGCAGCGCTTCCCACCGATGCCGCGAGCCCCAGCGCCTGCGGCGTAAGCCGCGCGCCGGCGGGCAGAATCACCGAGCCGCGACGGATATCGGCACCTTGCTGCGTGATCCATTCGCCCTCTGCCGGCACGTGCGAGAAGGTCGCACCGGCGTTGTCGGCGCGAACCATTTCCTGCATCACGATAGTGTCCGCGCCCGGCGGCACGGTGGCGCCGGTGAAGATCCGCGCGACCGTGCCGGCGGCCAGCGGCTCGGCCGTCTGGCCGGCCGGCACGCGCTGCGACACAGGTAGCGTCACAGTGTTCGATTCCGACGCCCCGGCTAGATCTTCAGCTCGCACCGCGTACCCGTCCATGGAGCTGGTGCGCATGGGCGGTACGTCGAGCGGCGACACGACCGCCGCGGCCAGCACGCGCCCGAGCGCATCGAAGGTATTAACCGCTTGTGTGCCGTCCACCCGGCGCGCTGCCGCCAGCAAAGTGGCGAGTGCGTCGGCGGTCGACAGCATTGGAGGGCGTGAAGCGGCGGGCGTGGTGGACATCGTCGGGGGATTTGTGTTGGCCGTGAAATGTGAAATGGTCAGCGCTGAAAAGCGCGGCAACCGAAGCACTTATTGTAGCGAGAACCGGGGCAGCGAGAACCGGGGAGCGAGAACCGGGGGAGCGAGAACCAGGGTAGCAAGAATCGCCGGCCAGGCGGCCGCCCGGCGACGCCTGATCCGGGCTTATCGGCCATCCGGACAAGTGCAGGACAAACATGCCCCCCGGACGTGCACCGCAACCGTGCACCCTGGCTTCGCGACCTCTTTTTCGCGTGGCGTCCGCGCTGCCGCTCGCCCCAAGCTCGGTGATACACTCGCACGACACTTTCAGACTTCTCCCCTATGAAATTCTGTTCCGTCTGCGGCCACGAGGTCAGCCTGAGCATTCCGCCCGGCGACAACCGACAGCGCTACGTTTGCGGTAATTGCGGCACGGTGCATTATCAGAATCCGCGCAACGTGGTCGGGACCGTGCCCGTCTGGGACGACAAGGTGCTGCTGTGCCGGCGCGCAATCGAACCGCGCTACGGCTACTGGACCCTGCCGGCGGGTTTCATGGAGATGGACGAAACCACCAGCGAAGGTGCCGCGCGCGAAACGCTCGAGGAAGCCGGCGCGCGCGTCGAAATCCAGAGCCTGTTCACGCTGCTGAACGTGCCGCACGTGCATCAGGTGCACCTCTTCTACCTTGCCAGGCTGCTGGATCTCGACATCGATGCAGGCGAGGAAAGTCTCGAAGTGAAGCTCTTCGACGAGAGCGACATCCCCTGGGACGAAATCGCCTTCCCGACGGTCGGGCAGACGCTGCGCTTCTTTTTCGCCGACCGCGCTGCCGGCAACTACGCGCTGCATACCGGCGACATCTTCCGCTCACTGCGCGAAGGCTGAGCGCCCCTCCGAATCATGGTTCCGTGGCTCGCCTCCGACGATCCGTTCCCCCCTGTCGAGCGCGCGCTCGGCGAGGCAAGCGGCGCGCCCGGATTGCTCGCCGCCAGCGCGGAATTGCAAGGCAGCCGTCTTGTGGATGCATATCAGCGCGGCATTTTTCCGTGGTATTCCGACGGCCAGCCGGTGCTCTGGTGGAGTCCCGACCCGCGCATGGTGCTGATACCCGACGAATTCAAAGTCTCTGATTCGCTGCGTAAAACGCTGCGGCGCGTGTTGCGCGAGGCATCGTGGGAGATTCGCGTGGACGATGATTTCGCCGCCGTGATGCGGGCGTGCGCCCAGACGCCGCGGGAAGGTCAGCGCGGCACATGGATCACGGCGGATATTGTGGAAGCGTATTCGTCGCTGCATCGCGAAGGCCGCGCGCACAGCATTGAAACCTGGTTCGAGGGCAAGCGCGTGGGCGGTCTTTATGGCGTCTCGTTCGGGCGCATGTTCTTCGGCGAATCGATGTTCGCGCACCGCACCGACGCCTCGAAAATTGCGCTCGCGGCGCTCATCGGACACTTGCGCCACCATAAAATAGAGATGATAGACTGCCAGCAGAATACGTCGCACCTGGCGTCGCTGGGCGGCCGGGAGATCTCCCGCAAGGTATTTGTGAGACATCTGCGCGGGGCGGTCGGTCAGCCGCCGATCCCCTGGCAGTTCGACAAATACGCGCTGCTGGAGACACTTCGGCCACCGCTGCTGCCGCCTGAATGAGCGAGGCCGGTTCGGGCGAAGAACGCCAGCCAACGCAGCGCATGAAGCGCAGCCGGGGACCGGTGTTTCCACCTTTGATATTCTCGAATAAATCCAGCACCATCGAACGTGATGTATAGCAGGCAAGATAGCGACACGACCGAGGTTTTCCGCCCTCCATCGAACCGCTGCGGCACGGTTGGGGTGGTGAGCAAGATAGACGCTTAGAACGAGAGCTGCCAACGTGACTCACCCCAATGAGCTGCCGCTTTCTCCGCTTTCGGCGTTGCAATTTTATGCAACGGCGCCGTATCCGTGCAGCTATCTGGACGGGCGCATCGCGCGCTCCCAGGTGGCCACTCCCAGCCACCTGATCAACTCAGACGTCTACACCGAACTCGTCAAGGCAGGTTTCCGGCGCTCCGGGGTCTTCACCTATCGCCCGTATTGCGATGGCTGCCGCGCGTGCGTGCCGGTGCGCGTGCCTATCGACCGTTTCACGCCGAACCGCACCCAGCGGCGCGTCTGGAAACAGCATGGCGATCTGGTTGCGAGCGTGGCCCCGCTCCACTACGACGAGGAGCATTACGCGCTGTATATGCGCTACCAGTCGGCGCGGCACGCGGGCGGCGGCATGGATCGCGACAGCCGCGACCAGTATGAGCAATTCCTGCTGCAAAGCCGGATCAACTCGCGCCTGGTTGAATTCCGCGAGCCCGCACGGCCCATACCCGCCGGCAATCCCGGGGAGCCCGGAGCGAACCCCATTGGCAGTCTTGCCGAAGACTCCCCCGCGCCCGGGACCTTGCGCATGATCAGCATGATCGACATCCTCGGCGACGGGCTTTCGTCGGTTTACACATTTTTCGAGCCCGGCCTGCCGCACACCAGTTTCGGCACTTACAACATCCTCTGGCAGATCGAGCAGGCGCGCAGCCTGGATTTGCCTCACGTCTATCTCGGTTACTGGATTCGTGAGAGCGACAAAATGGCGTACAAGGCGAATTTCCGGCCGCTGGAGGGCTTGATCGACGGCCGTTGGGACTTGCTCGACCCCACCACCATGCACTCCGCCGGAACGCCTCCCATGCCCGGCAAGATGCCCCCGGACAGACCACGGCGCTAGGGCCGCGCCAGCTCTGTAACGGCCTTTTTTGCAGTCGTTTTCATCCGTGTGTCACTGCTTTTCGGTACGGCTTCGCAAAGCCGTTAAAATGGCGCGTCTCAATTTACGCCGCTCCGGCCTTTCCTCCTCGTGTTCAGCTCTCTCTACCCGCTCGCCCGCGCGCAACTTTTTCGCATGGATGCGGAAGACGCCCATCACCTGACGCTGCGCATGCTCGGCGCCGCCGGCCGCACCGGCCTGTCCGGCATGCTCGCCGAGCGCGCCTCCGATTCGCCGCGCACCGTCATGGGCCTGAGCTTTCGCAACCCGGTCGGGCTCGCAGCGGGGCTGGACAAAGACGGGGCATGTATTGACGGGCTGGCGTCGCTCGGGTTTGGATTCATCGAAGTGGGGACGGTCACGCCACGCGCACAGCCCGGCAATCCGCGCCCGCGCATGTTTCGCCTGCCCGATGCACAGGCGCTGATCAACCGGCTTGGGTTCAACAACCGCGGGGTCGATCAGTTCGTCGAGAACGTGAAGGCGGCGCGGTATCGCGGCGTACTGGGGTTGAACATTGGCAAGAATGCTGATACCCCCATAGACCGCGCTGCTGAAGATTATTTGTACTGCCTCGAGCGGGTGTACCCGTTCGCAAGCTATGTGACGATCAACATCTCGTCGCCGAATACGAAAAACCTGCGCCAGTTGCAAGGCGCCGGCGAACTCGACGCGCTGCTCGGCGCGCTGAAGGACAAGCAACAACGGCTCTCCGACATGCACGGCAAGCTCGTGCCCCTCGCGCTGAAGATCGCCCCTGATCTCGACGACGAGCAGGTCAAGGAGATTGCCGCCACCTTGCTGCGTCACAAGATTGATGGTGTGATTGCGACCAACACCACGCTGTCGCGCACGGCTGTAACGGGCATGAAACACGGCGATGAAGCCGGCGGGCTGTCGGGCAAGCCGGTGTTCGAAGCGTCGAATGCGGTGATCCGCAAGTTGCGCGCGGAGCTGGGCAGCGAGGTGCCGATCATCGGCGTGGGCGGCATCATGTCGGGCGAGGACGCGCGTGAGAAACTCGCGGCGGGCGCATCGCTCGTGCAGATCTACACCGGCCTGATCTATCGAGGCCCGGCGCTCGTGACAGAATGCGTCGAAGCGCTGGCGCGGACGAGCGCCGCTGCATGACCGGGCCTTTCCGGGTCTTCCCTTTTCACCACGCTTGGCTCATATCCACATGAGCAAACGATCTGAAGACGGCACTGCGTTTTAGCTATCATCGCCGCACTTCAGATCATTGATAAAAACCAGGACAAAGGCAAATAACTCATGAAACTATCTCTCTTCAAGAAAGTGCTCGTGGCAAGCTTGATCGGCGCATCGCTCTCGGCTGTTGCCCACGCTGAAGACCTTCTGGATTCGGTCAAGCAACGCGGCACGTTGCGCATTGGCCTGGAAGGCACGTTCCCCCCGTTCAACTCGAAGACACCGCAAGGTGAGCTCGTCGGCTTCGACGTGGATATCGCCAAGGCGGTTGCAGCGAAGCTCGGCGTGAAGCCCGAGTTCGTGACGACCGAATGGAGCGGGATCATTGCGGGCTTGCAGGCAGACAAGTTCGATGTGATCGTGAATCAGGTCGGCATTACCGATGCCCGCAAGCAAACGCTCGATTTCTCGCCGGCCTATACCTATTCGAATGCGCAACTGATTCAGCGCAAGGACGACACGCGGGACTTCAAGACGCTTGAAGACCTGAAGGGCAAGAAGCTTGGCGTGGGTCTCGGCACGAACTACATGGACATGGCGAAGGCCGTTCCGGGTATCGACGTAAAGACGTATCCGGGTGCGCCCGAGTACTTGCGTGATCTGGCGTCAAACCGTCTGGACGCTGCGTTGAACGACCGCCTGATGCTTGCGTACCTGATGAAGAATTCGCAGTTGCCGCTGCGCACGGGCGCGAATGTGGGCCCGGGCAATCCGTCGGGGATTCCGTTCAAGAAGGGCAATCCGAAGTTCGAGAAAGCCATTGATGACGCGATGACCCAACTCGAAGCTGATGGCACGTTCACGAAGATTTCGGACAAGTGGTTCGGTATCGACGTAACGAAGCCGGCGAAGTAAGCCTGCACAGTCAATCCGGACCCTCAAGCGTTCGGCATCGGGGCGGCTTCTTAAGGATGCCGCCCTTTGCATTTGATGCCCGCCTCCGACGTTACGCCTACTTTATTCCTTCATGTCCACGACATCCCTGCTCGTTCAATCCATACCGGCCCTTGCACAAGGCGCTGTCCTGACGATCAAGTTCGCGGTCTATTCGATGTTCTTCGGCCTGATCGCGGGCACCGTACTCGCGATGATGGGCATCAGCCGAAGCCGCACGCTGGTCGGCATAGCGCGCGCTTATGTGAGCGTGATGCGCGGCACGCCGCTGCTGGTGCAGATTTTCGTGATCTATTATGGGTTGCCGAGCCTGGGTATTTCGCTTGATCCGACGCCGGCGGGGGTGATCGCCTTGTCGGCGAATGTGGCGGCTTATCTTTCCGAAAGCATGCGCGGCGCCATTCTCGGGATTCAGAGCGGGCAGTGGCTGGCGGCTTATAGCCTGGGCTTGTCGAGAATGCAGACGCTGCGGTATGTGATTGGTCCGCAAGCGCTGCGGATTGCCGTGCCCAGCCTGTCGAATAGCCTGATCAGTTTGATCAAGGATACGTCGCTGGTGTCGGTGATCACGGTTACCGAATTGCTACGGAGTGCGCAGGAAGTGATTGCCGCTACGTATCAGCCATTGCCGTTGTATCTCGCTGCCGCCGTCGTGTATTGGGTGCTGTGCAGCGTGCTGGAGTTCGTGCAACGGCTGTTTGAACGCCGGTTGGCGTTGCCGGGGAGGCATTGAGAAAGGGGCTTCGTGCCCGGCAAGCCGGTGCGCCCTTAACTCAAGACCTGTCCGCCGGCGCGGCCGCCGCATCCTCGTCCAGCCTTGCCCCAAACCTGTCCAGCCGCGGCATATGATGCCGGTCCGGATCCAGCGAATACGCTACCCGTGTAGCCCGTCCCATCAACTCATTGCGTGGGAAAAACCCAAAATACCGCGAGTCCGCGCTGTCATCGCGGTTATCTCCGAGCATCAGGTACTCGCCCTTGGGCACGGTCACCGGCCCAAACGAGCGCCGCGGACTGGGCGCCAGCACGGACAAGCGCACCACATGCGTAACGTGCCCAAGCTTCTCGTCCAGATACTCGCCAGGCGAAGACGCATCGCCCTCCACTCCCGTGATATCCACCGGCTGATAACCCGCCCGCTTGCCGTTGATATAAAGCACGTTGTCACGCATGGCAACTACATCGCCGGGAAGCCCGATCAAACGCTTGACGATCAGCTCATGTGCCGCCGACGAGTCCACCGTCACGAT
Source organism: Caballeronia udeis (assembly GCF_001544555.2). Classification (GTDB taxonomy): domain Bacteria; phylum Pseudomonadota; class Gammaproteobacteria; order Burkholderiales; family Burkholderiaceae; genus Caballeronia; species Caballeronia udeis. Next base: position 172,071 of record NZ_FCOK02000007.1, read on the forward strand.
ATCGCCACGCTGCGGATCATGCAGATGCGCAATCGCAATGTGCGTGAACGGAACACGCAGGTCGTACGCCATCTTGTCGACGACGATCCTGTCGCCCTCGCGAATGGTCGGCAGCATGGAGCCGCTTGGCACCACATTCCAGTCGGCGATGGCGCTGCGGAACAGCGCCATCAGCACCAGGAACGCAATCAGGTTCCGATTTTCGCGCCAGAGTCGGGGTAACAGTCGCATGGTGTGGAATGCCGGCGTATGAGGACGACGCAGCTTAACGTCGAAAGCTGAAATGAAGCTTAAATCAACTCGCCAGGCCGGCCCGGGCTTGTTCGGTTTCCTTATTCGGCTTCGAAAGGGAACCGCACGCCAAGGTCGCGGCGAGCGGCATCGGTGATGGAAATCATCTGCATGGATACGGCATGCCGCATGATCGGGCTCTCGATGGCGCCATCGCGCAGCAGCTCGCAAAAGTGCGCAGTCTCGTAGTTCAGGCCACCGCCCTCGAACGACGCATCCAGTTCCACGGTCCGGCCATCCACGTAGCGGACGGTCGCGCGCGCGGGGTTCCACCAGTTCTCGTGAATCGTCACCGTGCCGCCGGTCGCGGCAAGCAACGCATCGCCCTTGCCTTGCAGATCCAACCCGCAAAACAACTGCGCGACGCCGCGTTCATGGCGCACGTTCAAGCTCGCGAAGGTGTCCACGCCCGTCTGCCCGATGCGCCCGAAGGTCTGCACCTCCAGCGGCTCACCCAGCCAGTCCACCGCGAGAAACGCTTCGTAGATACCAATATCGAGCAACGCGCCGCCGCCCATTTCCATGGAGTACGAGGGATGCGAAAGAGGCACATTCGCGATCGAACAGCCCGCGCGAACGAGGCCGATTTCACCAATGGGATCGGCAGCAAGATGATCGCGCAAGCGCCGGTAGAGCGGATAGAACGGCGGTTTCATCGCCTCCATGAACAGCAGCTTCGATGAACGCGCCACGTCGATCATCTCCTGCAACGCCCGCGCGTTGACGGCCGCCGGTTTCTCGCAGAGCACGGCACGGCCGGCCTGGAAAGCACGCAGCGTGTACTGAGGGTGGCTGTCCTGCATCGTCGCAATGTACAACGCGTCGATGTTGTCGAGCAGTGCATCGAAGCTCTCATAAGCCTTGGTATGAAACTGCCCGGCGAATGCGGATGCCGACTCGGGCCGCCGCGACCAGACGCCGCCAAGCGTCGCGCCCGGCACAAAGGCCAGCCCTTCGGCGAACCTGCGCGCAATATGCCCCGCACCAACGATGCCCCAACGGATCGTGCTCTGTACGTTCATCTGTCCTGCTCCCTTGCCCCAAGCATGGTGAATGGTCGGCCAAGGCCGGCGATGGCCACATTGTCCACTACGGAGGCGGTCTGCGTGAAGCGTGGACAATGCGTGAACGACCGTCCACAACGCATCGCGTTCCCATCACACGGGCGTCGCGTTCCGATCACAAAGCCAAGGGGGAAAGGGCTGCACAGATTGTCGTTCGGCGCTCAAGCCATCAGGGAACCATCAGACGTCGCTACCGGGCAGGATTTTGAAGTGTAACGTTTGCGCTAGTGAAAACCCGAATAGGGCGCTGTTCGCGCCCGGCCACGATGAACGTGACCAGAAACCTCGGGCCAGCCTCGCCACGCCGGAACCGTCCCGGAACGCGAAGCTTCGAGCGCGTATCAGGCGCCGGCCGATTCGGACTCACCAACTGGTGGCGACGAACTGTCCTCGCGGCGTTCAAGCGAAAAAGCTCGCCCGACTTCCTCCGCGGTGACATCGATCAGCGTGCTCATCGCGCGCTCGGCCACAGCGGCGTCGTGTGCCTCGATCGCCTCCACCACGCGGCGCTGCGCTTCGAGCGTCGCGTCGCGCATGGTAGCAATGCCCGCCACGATCGGATAGACCGTTATCAGCGCACCCCGCACGATAGCCGTCATCTGCTGGAAGAACTGGTTACCGCTTGCGGCCACAATGCGCGTATGCAGCGCGACGTCAGCGGCCTGGTACTCGGGCTCGCTGCCGTTGAGCGACGCCAGCGCGTCGAACGCATCGCGAATCCCGCTCACTTCGTCCGGCGTTGCACGGACCGCCGCCAACGCGGCCGCACGCGGCTCGATCAACATCCGGAACTCGATCACGTCGCGCAGGAACGCCTGGTCCGGAGTTGCCCGGAAGCGCCAGCTCACCACATCCTCATCGATCAGCCGCCAGTCGCTCATCGGCCGGATCCGCGTGCCCGTCTTCGGGCGCACATCCAGCATATGACGCGCGAGCAACATGCTCAATGCCTCTCGCATCACGGTCCGACTCACGTCGAACTCCTTCGACAAGACGTCCTGCGGTGGCAGGATCGCGCCGTACTTCTGTTCGACGATGCCCGATACGAGCCCGTCCATCACCTTGGCCACCAGTGATCGCTCCTTGTTTTCGTCCATCACCCCTCTCCCCTTGCGCCCAACATTGTGTCCCTGCACATCCGGCGCGCTTCCCCAAGCTCGCCGAAAGGCCCGGTGAGCACTGCTTATTCATCAGACCAATTGAATCGATCAGATCAATCAGCAGCCCTGCGCCGTGCACGATAAATTGCGTGTTCATTACTGCTGACGCCAGTCGGAATGTCCCTCTCAAGGGTTATCCCTTTACCTTCGCATCTCGCGGTACTGCTTCGGCAATCGCTGTATTAAGTAGTTCTTGATGCTTTTGATTTAAGTGCTTCGTAATGCCCTTTCTTCATGCTTGTTGCCATGCTCATTGTCCGCCGAAGCGCCCTGTCTTCGCCGGTGTTCAGCCTGTTGTCTTCTTCTCGGTCACGCGTCCGTACTGATCGTCGAAGCGCACGATGTCGTCCTCGCCCAGATACGTCCCCGACTGCACCTCGATCATTTCGAGCGGTGTTTTACCGGGGTTTTCGAGCCTGTGCGTGGTACCGAGGGGAATGAACGTGGACTGGTTCTCGCTCACCAGGAAGGTTTCTTCACCGCGCGTCACGAGTGCCGTGCCGCGCACGACGACCCAATGTTCGGCGCGATGATGGTGCATCTGCAGCGAGAGCCGCGCCCCCGGTTTCACCACAATACGCTTTACTTGAAAACGCTCGCCGTGATCGATGGAGTCATAGAACCCCCAGGGCCTCTGCACCTTGCGATGATCCTGCGCCTCTGCACCCTTGGCGGCCTTCAGACGCCCTACCATTGCTTTCACTTCCTGCACTCGATCCTTCGACGCCACCAGGATCGCATCCGCGGTTTCCACGACCACGACACCCGTCACACCGACGCACGCCACCAGGCGCCCGTCCGAATGCGCGAAGCTGTCCGCCGAGCCTTCGAAGATCACGCGGCCGCGAGCAACGTTGCCGTCATCGTCCTTGTCCGACATGTCCCATACGGCGTCCCACGCGCCGACATCGGACCAGCCGGCGGCCAGCGGCACCACCACGCCCGGAAACCGCGGCTCCTGCTCGATGCGCTCCATGACGGCGAAATCGATTGAATCGGAAGGACATGCTTCGAACGCCTCGACATCGAGTTGCGTAAAGCCGTCCTGATGCAGGCCCCGTTCGAACGCGATCATGCACGCGGCGTGAATGGCGGGCTGGAAGTGCTCGATGGCTGCAAGCCACACCGACGCGCGGCACACGAAGATGCCGCTGTTCCACCAATATTCGCCGGAAGCAAGATACTGCTCGGCAATCTCCCGCCGCGGTTTTTCGACGAACCGCTCAAGCACCCGTGCCTGAGGGATACCGTCACCGGCGGTTCCCAGGGCCGCGCCGGCCTTGATATAACCGTAGCCTGTTTCGATCTTGTCCGGCACGATGCCAAGCGTAACGAGCGCGCCACTCGCGGCATGTTCGATCGCTTTCGCGATCGTGCGCCGGAACGCGTCAAGGTCGGACACGGCGTGATCGGCCGGCATGGCGACCATCACGGGATCATCGCCGGATGCAGCAGCCAGTGCTGCCAACGCGGCAAGCGTGAGCGCCGGTGCAGTGTTTCGAGCGCAGGGTTCGAGCACGATGCGCGCCCGGCGGCCGTTACGCTCGATCTGCTGCGCAGTCAGCAACTTGTGCTCCGTGCCGCAGATCACGATCAGTTCATCAGCGCTCGCGAGGTGCACCGTGTCACGGCCAGCCGTTGCCGCGTCGAGACCGTCAAGACGGCGTAACGTGGCTTCGAGCAGCGATTCCGCGCCCATGAGTTCGATGAGTTGCTTGGGGAACTGCTGGCGTGACAGAGGCCACAGACGCGTGCCGGACCCGCCGGCGAGAATGACCGGTTGCACGCGAACACTCTCGGCGCCCGTCTTGGCAGCGCCGGTAAGCGGATAGTGGGACACGTCCACGGTGACTCCTGAAGCGTTGAAGCTGATTGAGGGCCGAACGCGTCTGACAGGTGCGGACGCGTGAAACACACGCATCGACTGATGCGCTATTTAAGCAGGCAAATCTAATTTGTTGTGTGCGCGTGCGAACGCCCGCACGCTATTCGGTCAACCTGCCGTTCAAGGCACTTTATTCACCCTCACCCGGCGGTTGGGCAGCAATCTTTGCCGGAGGCGCGAGGCCACTTCACGTAGTTCGCTCGATTCGCAGAACGACCATGCGAGGTTGCCGGCAGTCAGCGCGACGGCTATCGCGGCCATGCCGCTGAGCGAGTCCATGGAGTCGGCGCATACGGTCGCGATCACCAGGAAAACCAGATGTCCGGCCATGTTCCGGACAATCGGCCGTGGCTTGAGCTTCGAGAAATAAAGGAACGCCGCGTAGTCGAAGAAAGCCTTCGCGACCACCGCCACGCCGGCGCCCAGCAGGCCGTACCAGCGGATGCTCAGCCATAGCACAAGCGCGAAGACCGGCAAGCCAATCCAGCCGACCCGCGCGACCTGCGCCGGATTTGCCTTGGCCTGGATCAGCACTCCGATGATGCTCGACTGCCCGGCAAGCCACACGCCAATTACAAGGATGCGCCCGACAGGCGCCGACTGCACTGCCATTTCATGGCCGAGCCAGACGTTCAGGAACGGCGCCAGCGCGAACAACGCGACCACCACGCACGGCGTGAATGCACAGTTCAGGAACGCGAGCGCCTGGTGCGAGAGTTCGTCGGCGTGATCGCTCGCGGAAGCTGAAAAGCGCGGGAACAGCGTGCGCAACATGGCGCTAGGCAGCAGGTTCAAGCGCGTCACGAGGTTTTGCGGCGTCGCGTAATACGCGACGTATTTAGCGCCCAGCATGGAACCGATCACGACCCGGTCAAGCGTGGTCGCGATCATGTTCGCGCCCGAGAACAGCAACAGCCAGCGGCCATAATTAAAGAGTTCGCGAATCAGCGGCCATTCCGGCTTCGAGATGCGCTTGATACCTATCGCACGAAACGTGCCGTAGCCAAGCAGCAGGGCCGCCAGGAACCGCGCAATGACGGCGGCCGGCACAACCACTGCCAGCGACGGCGAGATCAGGTACAGCGCGGCAAGCGGCAGCAACTGGAACAGGAACGTGCCGATAGTCTGGTTGGTGTTGAACAGGGCAAACTTTTCCATCCCGCCGATCGCGCCGCTGAACACCCACGAGATATTGGCAATAGGCACGGCCAGCGCAATCCACGGCAGTGCATGCAGCACTTCGGCCTGGAACACCGGTTCGATGGTCGCGATATGCACGACATACACGTACGCGCCGAACCAGATCAGCACCGCGCCAACAAAGCCAGTGGCGAGATTGAGAAAAAATGCGCTCCAGAAGATGCGCTCGATAGTGCCGTCGTTGGACTGGCGCGCCTTGGCGATATGGTTTTCCGTCGCCATCGAAATACCGAGATCAAGCACGCTGAAATAACCGATCAACGCCCACACCAGGTTGATGACACCATAGCGTTCGATCCCCATGCCATGAATGTAGGCGGGTACCGTCGCAAGTGAGACGAACACGGGCAGGATGAGCCCGGCGAAATTGATCGCTATGTTCTTGAGAAGACTTTTTTCCATTGAGCAACGGGCCGATTACAACAAACTCACACAGGAGGAATCAAGGCACCGCGTCACAGCTTGCGGTGAATGCAGGCACGTTGCAGCACACGGGTGATGCACGTTCAAGTGCACGCAGCAGGTGCCTGCCCGAAGGTCAGACGAATTACACGCCAGAGTAAAGGCGTGCCACATCAGGGTATGTACGCAGACGAACGCATTGCGCTGCGGCCTTCGATCTCTTGCAATTCTTTACATTCTTCAGGTTCATCGCGATTCGAGCGCCTTGGCATGTCGGTGCGCGTCTCGACGGGCCGGCCGGCACGGGCCGTGAAGCTCGGCAGCAACGCACGCAAGCGTGCCCAGCCAAGGCCGCCCCGTGCAGCTTGCGGCGGCTCGCCCTGCACGAATTGAACAAACGACGACATCATTTCCTCACGCGCCGAGTACGAAAAGCACGCGTGATCGAGCGTGTCGCGATGAATGGTTTCCACGTTGCGCCACTTGCGCATCCGCCGTCCGCCCGCACCGAAAAACACGGCGAACTCGTCCATGCCCGGATCTCCCGCGCCGTAGACGAAGCGAACCTTCACGTCGCGCTCACTCAGCCCGCGAACCATCGCGCGCACTCGCGAACCCGCGGAATCAGCGCCAATCGTCCGCTCGGCGAAATACGCCACGCTGGCTTTAAGGCGTGCACCCAGGTGCCGCGCCAGCTCCTTCACGATAGGCGCGAGCCGCCGTTGGCCACGCAACACGCGCTTCCATTTGCCCACCGTCTTGAAGGAGCGCATGAAAGTGCTGGTCGCCGTCCTTGGTCGGTTGTCGTTCACAGCGAACGACATCGGGTCTTCCGGGAAGCCAAACTTGGGCGCGTTCACGAGCACCAGCGAGCGAATGTGGGGACTCACCGGCGCCGCGTGCAGACAAACGTAAGCGCCCGAGCAAACCGCGAAACACGAGACCTCGCCGAAACCGCGCTCGGCCAGGAATGCCGCTGCGCTCACCACATCGTCGCAGCCGGCGCGTGAAAACAGCAACGAGAGCGGGCGTTTGTCGACGGGGGCGGCGCTGTCTCCGAGCGTGCCGACGTCGAATCGCAGCGACGCAAAACCCTGGCGCGCAAGCCGGCGGGCCAGCGTCACCGAGATGCGCGCATCGCCTATCCGATGAGTCGCGCCCGGGTTGACAAACACGACCGAGCGGCGCGACAGCGCGCCCTCTTCCGGCTCGCACAGAATGCCGAACAGGCGGCCATCGTCGAAGACCACGGGCGTTTCGCGCACGCCATCAGCAATGAGCACGGGACTTTCAGATGGCTTGCCAATCGACTCGGCAACCGTCGAGTCAGCCTGCCCGGTCACACCCAACCAGTCGACGATGCGGGCAATTGCCTGTCGCGGGGTCTCGGTCACGCCGGATTCCTGCATGAATGCGGCACATTCGTCGAAGGCTTCGAATTGCGCGTCCGCTCCTGCGGCGCTGCAAGCGTCGACGAGTTTCTTCGAGCGTGAGGGATCGTAAGAATCGAGCACGAGCAAGCGTCGCGGCGCTCGCTCCGCCAGCCGCGTGTCCCGCAGCAGCTCGAACTTGCTCAGCATCGCGACGCTCGATGCGATCAGGCGATGCCCTACCGCCTCCGCATAGTCGGCATCGGCGGGCGGAGGGTCGACATGAATACCTCCTGTTTCAAGCCAGTTCTGTTGCAGCAGACGCAGTTCACGCAGATATTGCCTGCCCGACAACACGGGGGCGAGCAGCACCAGTTGATCGACCTCCTCCTCGGCTGCCACCAGCGCTGCGAGCGTGGCGCCCAGACGCAAGCCGCACAGGACCACTTGCGTGACCCCGGTCGACTCTTTCAAATAGGCGATCGCCGAACGAATGCTTCGCAACCAGCGCCCCATCTGCTCGCCGTCTTCCGACTCCCCAGCCGAGTCGCCGGTGCCGGCGTAGTCGAAGCGAAGTGTCGGCGCACCCGAGTCCGCAAGCGCTTCGGCGAAGACGCGCCAGCCCTTGTGGACCCACATCGCCTCGCGGCCGAACGGCTGGCAGAGCACCACGCCGTGCGTGGCGGCAGGCTTCCCCTCGTGCAGCCAGCCAAAGCAGTGGTCGAAAATTACAGGCGTCATCTCGAAGTTGCACCCCGTTAGAGTGTCGTTATTAAGTTGTCTGCGCATTACACTTTCACTACGCTGATGATTCAGTGCGCCCGCACACACTGCACACGCGCACCCTGATATTTCCGCCATTGAGCGGCCTGGTCCGCCACCGTTGTTCCCCCGATGTTCGATGTCCAACAGACGGCTTTTTCATTGCCCAGTCAAATAGCGCATCACGCCGTGTCGTGCATGCGCGGCACAGAACAAGAAAATGCCGGGGAAAACACATGGTCACCGCTGTTCACCAACCCAGTCCGTCTGATGCGCCGCGCTTCTCGGTATGTATCTGCACGCGTAATCGCCCGGGGGACCTCGCGCGTGCCTTACGTTCGGTTGAAGCCTCCACGTATCCGGCGCACCAGGTCGTGGTGTCGGACGACAGCACCGATACGCTCACACGCGAAATGATTGCCGCAGACTTTCCGCGCGTCGTCTTCCTGGAGGGACCGCGCCGCGGACTTGGCGCAAATCGCAACTGCGCGCTTGACGCGGTGACCGGCACGCACGTGGCGTTCATCGACGACGACGCCACGCTCAGCACGGACTTCCTTGCTCATATGGCCGAGTCCCTCAAGCACGGCGGGCAACATCCGGAGAAGCTGATTGTTACGGGTTACGAACTGAATCGCGGTGAACGCGTTTATGCCAACGCGACCACGTTCCTCGGTTTCCAGTCGCGGCCTTACCAGGCCGGCGACCATCACGGCACCGTGGTCATCAACAGCGCGGTTTTCCCTGCGTGGCTCTTCAAGATGATTCGCTTCGACGAGCATCTGGTCTACGGTTATGACGAGGTGGACATCGTCATGCGCGCCACGCTGCAGGGAAAATGCGTGGTCCGGCTTCTGCCGGAAGTATTCAACTCGCATTTTCCGTCGACGGTGAATCGCGACTACTATGCGGCGTTCCTCGAAGCCTCACGTATCTACGTGACGCATAAACGCTACCGCTGGTTCGAACGCAACCGCCCGAAAGCCGCGCTGTTCCTCACGCTTGCCGTTGGACACAACCTGCTGCACAACCTGCGGGCACATGGACCCAAAGGGCTTGCACTCAGCGCTCGCACGGTTTCGCGCGCGATCGCCTACATTCGCCGATACACCCCCGAAGGACTCGCCCTACAACATGAAGATCACCGTACTCGTACCCACTTATCGTCGGACCTCGGATCTCGCTCGCTGCCTTGACGCGCTCTCGCGGCAACGGCGTGCACCGGACGAAGTGCTGGTGGTGTGCCGCGGCGCCGACGAAGAAACGCAAGCATGGCTCGTGATCGAGAAATCGCGCGCGCGCCTGCCGCTGGTCAAGGTCGAAGTTGCCCAGGGTGGCCAGGTTGCCGCGTTGAACGCGGGTCTCGACGCTGTCACCGGCGACATTGTCGCGATCACCGACGACGACGCCGCGCCGCGCCCGACGTGGCTCGAACGCATTGAATGCCATTTCGCGAACTCGCCGGACGTGGGCGGGGTTGGCGGGCGCGACTGGGTGCATGAGCATGGCACGACGCTCGATGCTTCGGAGCCGGACGTCGGCCGCTGGCAGTTCCCGGGCCGCGCGATCGGCAATCATCATCTGGGCGTGGGAGCCGCACGCGATGTCGACTTCCTCAAGGGCGCGAACATGAGCTACCGCGTGAGCGCAATCCGCGGCAATGCCATTCGCTTCGATACCCGTCTGCGCGGAACCGGTGCACAGGTCAACAACGACATGGCGTTTGCGTCGGCGGTACGGCGTGCAGGCTGGCGTCTTGTCTACGATCCGGCCGTGGAGGTGGATCACTATCCGGCGCAACGTTTCGATGAAGATGCGCGCGCCGTGCGCGGCAGCCGGAGTTGGGTCGCGATCGAAAACGAGTCGTATAACCTGCATCTGATCGTGCGTGACGAGTATCGCGGTGCGGGCCGGGGCATCGCCTTGCTGTGGCTCACCGTGGTGGGACACGGTGCATGCCTGGGCTGGGTCAATCTCGCGCGTTCCCGCTTCATCCATCGCGAGGCGAGCGCATTGCAGCGTTGGCGCGCAGCGCGCAGCGGCGCAGCACTGGCCAAGCGCGATCACGCACAGCGGCGGCTGGACAGAGTGGCAAGCGAATTCGCGGGGTGATTGAAACTGCCGGACGCAAGCGGACTTAGGCAGTAGGCAGCGCCATCAAAAAAACGGCGATCAGGTCATCCTGGTCGCCGTTTTTTCATCTACAGCAACGGCCACGAAAAATGCCCGATCGGGCAACCCCGTCACGCTACCGGCGCTCCCCGTGTCGACGGCCGGCTCTGCCGTTCTTCACGCTGCGAAATTGCTTGCTCATACACCGCAAGATGTTCAGCGCACACGCGCTGCACCGAAAAACGCTCGAGATCCCGCTTCGCACGCGCGGCATATTGCGCACGCACGGGTGAATCCATCAGCAGCCATCCCACCTTGGCTGCCAGTTGCATCGGCTCCTGGGGCGCAACGAGCACACCGGCAGTGCCGTTTTCCAGCATCTCGGGAACGCCGCCCACCTTCGTCGCGACAATGGCGCAACCCGCCTCCCGCGCTTCGCTGATCACCAGCGGCCCGGGCGCCTGATGCGCCGCAAATACAAAGACATCGGCTTCAGCCAGATACGCACGGGGATAGGCGACGAATCCCGTGAACTGGACATGCTTCGCAATGCCAAGTTGTTCGACCCGCCCTTCCATCAATCCGCGATCAGGGCCATCTCCCACCAGATAAAGCTGCGCATCCTGCGTCTTCAGCACATGCGCGAACGCGAGCAGCAGGTCGGCAATGCCGTTGCGCTCGAACATAGCTGATACGCACACCACATTCGGATGCTGCAAGTGCAATGGACGCGGCATCTGCCGTCCGGTAAAACGCGGTGAACCCATCGTTCCGCTCATCACAACACTTAAGGTGTCGGCCATCACGCCTCGTTCGAGCATTGCGTCGCCTACGGCGTGGCTCACCACGATCACGCGGTCGCCGAAACGCATCAGCGAAGCACTTTTCTGGATATCGTGATGGACGGTGGTCACCAGCGCGAAGCGGCGACGCATGCTGCCGAAGCGCGAGATCAACGCGCCGGTCATCATGTGTGCGTGCACCACGTCGGGATTGAAGCGCTCGATCAACCTGCCAAACCCCGCGATCATGGCCGGCACGCGCCAGGGCTGGCGCGACTGCTGCAGCAGCGCATGCGTAACGCCATGACGCCTCAGCAACGGTTCGAAGGCGCCGCCCGAAGAAGCAACTGCGACGTCGTGTCCAGCGCGTGCCTGCATGCACGCCAGATCGACCATCGCGTTGACGGTGCCGTTGCCGATGCATTGCGCATGCGTGGCCAGGTGAACGATTTTCATGACTAGGTCTGGTTCGAGGTTGAGCGGCGCCTGGGGCGCCGGAGCCCTTCTTTCTTCTTGCTGGTGACTACCGGTTACTGCTCTCTCATTCATTAAGAGTCGATGGCTTCGCGATACACCGCAGCCGTCTGCGCCGCGATCACAGGCAGGTCGAAGTTCGAGCGCGCATACGCACGACATTCGGCTTCACTGGGAAGGACCCGCTTGCCGAGCAGCGCGCCGGCGAGCCCGGCCCCCAGCGCCTGAAAACCGCCCGACTCCAGCACCAGTTCCGCGCTGAGCGGAGCGACCGCTTCAGGCAATCCGCCCACAGGCGTCACTATCACCGGCGTGCCGCTTGCGAGCGATTCGATGGTGGTCAGGCCGAAGCCCTCCAGCGCCGTTGTCGGCACCACCGACACGTCAGCCGAGCGATACCAGAGCGGCAGCGCTTCGTCGGCGACAAAACCCGCGAGACGCACATGCTGCGACAAGCCGCGATAGTCAATACGCGCCTGCAATGCCGCCATCAGCGGCCCCTTTCCGGCAATGGTCAGGAGTACGTCAGGCACTTTCTGGCGCACGATGAACATGGCGTCGATCAGGTCCTCGATGCCCATACGCGAGACAAGGCGGCGCACGCAGAACAGCATGGGCCGGTCTTGCGGAAGCCCCAGCGCCGTTCGTGCGGCACGCCGGTCAATGTCAGAGCTGAAATGATCGACATCGACACAGCCCGGCACAATGCGAATGGTCCGCGGCTTCACGCCATACTGCTTGTGCAATACGTCGCCAAAAGCCTGCGACAACACAATGTGCAGTTTGCCGCGCTGATACACGTGCCGTTCAACCGCACGCCTTACCATCACATTCGCCTGACCGCGTGCGCCATGTGCCGACTCATCGCCCCAGGGGCCATGAAAGTGAATCACCTTCGGCACGCGCGAGAACTTGCCGAGCACAGGCGCGGCATACAGCGCAAAGTGCGCGGCAACCACGTCGGGCATACGGGCGTTACGCAGTTCGACCGCGGCACGCCGCAAGCCGATTACGCGCTTCGCCAACGGTGCATCGGGTGCGGCAAACGGCGTCACCACGCCGTGAGTCGATGTCCGCACGTTTTCGCTTCCCGCGACGAGGCCTCGCACCGTGACGCCCTGAGCAGGCAGCGACTCGATCAACGAGGCGACCATCCGGTCGAGGCCACCAGGACGCTCGTCGAACCAGTTCATGCCGATCTGCAGCGAGTCGATGGTCCGCGGCTTTGGCGTCGGGCTTGACGCAGCGCTCGCAGTATTGCCCGAAGCCTGATTCAATGGTTTGTTCACCCCGGTCGGCCTGAGCGCGCGGTCCGTAGTGGAAGTGGTCGTGCTTGCGCGCGTGGTCATTGATTTGATGGCGGTATTCATGTTTTCACCGATACAGTCTCTTGGGCAGCACGCGGGTTTCGGCGAGCGGCCTTGCGTGTTCCTGCAATATCTTCGAACAGCGCGAGATAGCGCGCCGCCATGGTCTGCCAGGACAACGTCGCGGCCAGTGCCTGAGCCGCCTGTCCCATTTCGCGGGCTCGCAGCGGGTCGGATGCAATCAGCGAGATGGCTTTGGCAAGCGGAATTTCATCGTCGGGATCGTCGAGGACAATGCCGCACTCTTGTGTGACCACCTCCGCACCGCCGGTCGTGTGCACGGTAATCACCGGCAACGCGGACGCAAGCGCCTCCAGCAGCACAAGGCTCATGGCCTCGTAACGCGAGGGGAACACGAACGCATCGGCGCAACGCATCAGCGTGGGCATATCGCGGATCATCCCGACGAAATGCACGCGATCGGCAACACCGAGCGCGGCCGCCATTGCCGGATACGGACTGTTCTCCACGCCCCCGGCCACCGCCAGGTGCACGTTGGACGGACACTTCACGAGCGCGCGCAGCACCGTGTCGAGGTTCTTGCGCGCGGTGCGCAGGTCTCCGGCGAACAGCAGCATGAACGGGTCTTCGGGCAACTTGAACCGCTCGCGCTGCGATGTCTGCGACAGGTCCGGCGAAAACTCCACGTTGTCCACGCCGTTATGGATGACGTGGATCTTGTCGCGCGACATGCCGAGCGATACCAGTTCCGAACTCACTTTCTCCGACACCGGCACCAGCACGCGTGCGCGCCTGAACGCCCAGCGTTCGCACCACGCATTGAGCCGCGTGAACAACAATTGATACGCGGCATACAAACCGCCGGTCAGGCGAAACGGGTAATAGCCGCTCTCATACCAGCCGGTGTGGACGAAGTGGATGGCGTTCACGTCCGAACCCGTCCACGCGATAAAACCATTGACCTGCACCACGTCGAATTCATCACGATGCGCACGGATCCACGCAGCGGCACGCAACGCGAACACCTGATACTGGAGCAAACGCGTCGGCACCCGGCTGGCGGGCACGCGGACAACGGTGATGCGCGGATGCCGGCTCAACGTTTCGTCGACCTTGGTGCTGAGCAGCGTGACCGAATGGCCCGCGGCAAGCGCCGCCCGGACGACCTCGTAGTTGACGCGCCCTTGCCCGTCGTTACGGCCGACGGTATGGGTAACGATAAGCAAATTCATGCGGTCCTCGTTGGATACGGAGTCTTCTGCCGTGCTGTCCGGTGCCTGGCCGGGCCCCGCAGGCTGACTGTGCGGGCTGTGCGGGCTATGCGGATTGGGCCGATCGGCGACGGCGCTCATGTGCGCAGCTTCAGCTTGGAGGGCAGTGCGATATTCCGCTGCGCCACGGTTCCTGTCGTTGCCTGGTCTGGCGTAGCCGCGGCGTCCGGACGAACGGCGGCCGCGCGTGCCGCCGGCTGTTGAATCTCGCGTGCATAACGCCAGCCGGTAACCGGCAACATCACGCCGATGAAAAAGAACATGCCGCCCGACCCGATCAGCGTGTTGACGAACACCATCATGGCCAGCACGCCGAACGCCGCAGCCGCGCCGGCCACGGCAAAGCGGTCGCTTTTCCTGGCGAAGCTGGCAACGAACGCGCGCAGTATCAGCATCAGCAGCCCGGCCGTATAGAGCAGCGTACCGGGCCATCCGAGCACGTACGGCACCTCCATCAGGCCGCTGTCAAAATCGACGTTATTCGACGAACCATCGCCCGAGAGCTTCGAGCCGAGACCGGTCATGCCAAGACCCTGCCCCGCGATATTGGTGGTCATCTCGGAGAGGAAGTGGTCGTAGATCTCGGTGCGAACCTGATAGCTGTAGTCGTTGTCGAGCTGGGTCACCGTGGAGAAGCGCGCCATCGCCTTGTCCGAGATTTCATCGATCATGGCGACCGGCGAACACAGCAGCACGATCACCGCGACACCGCCAACCAGGCGCAAGCGGCTACGGCCGTCGAGCATGACGAACAGGTACACGAGCCCGATAGCGAGTCCGCCGACTACGCTGCGGGACATGGTGCCGATCAGCGCGGGCACGGCGAGGCCGCCCGCGAGGAAGGCCATCTTGTTGCGCGCGGCGAGCGTCATCAGCAGGCACGCCATCATCGCGATGGCGAACGGACCCGACGAATTCATCGTGCTGGAGACCCGCATGCCGAACGGCAGCGGCACGCCCTCGGAGATCATGCCTGACTGCACCAGCCAGAACGCGTCCCAGGGCGGCGGGCTGACGTACTGGTACACGCCGTACGCCGCAATCACGAAGCCCCCGAACACGAAGGTCTTGAGCATCGTGCGGTGATACTCGGGGTACTGCCGCCATGTCACCAGGATGTGGAACGCGATCAGCACCGGGAACAGCCACGAGATCAGCGTATAGGATGCAGCCGCAATCCCGGCGCCCACCATACCGATCACATAGCCATAGAAGATGCCGAGCACGATGAGCGTGAGCGGGATCGCACGTCGCTGCATCAGCACGCGGAAATGGGTCAGCAGGTTCATGCCGCACAGCGCGGCCGCTATCACCGGCGCGAGCATGATGAGGCTGCGGTCGCTGAACGTGCCGTTGAAGTAGTCGGACAGGCGCCGCACTTCCGGCGTGAGGAAGAACAGCCACACGACGAATGAAAGATAGTGCGCGGGCGAACGTTTGTAGAGAATCGCGGCGACCACGACAGCGCCCGCCGGATAGAACAGTTCCAGCACGCGGCTCTGATGCAGTACGAGCAACAACCCCGTGAGCGCGGCAAAAGCCAGCGGCGCGATCATCATGCGGCGCCGGCGGCTCAATTCCTCACGCTGCTTCAACTCCGCGGCATCGGCCGCGAGCTTCGCCGCGCGAGCCGCTTTTGCTGCCGGCGACGATGCAGGCTTGGACGCCCTCTTCTCGCGCTGCGCCATCCGCGGCGTCTTCCAGGTCTCGACGCGCCCGTCCTTTGGCTTGTCTCGCCCATTCGTGATCGAAACACTCGACATCGTTAAATCCTGTGAAGGAGAGGTCGGCGTCGTGTTCGTGCAATGCACGCCACTCGCGTCCTCTGTGTCATTTGGAAACGTCTAATGCCGACGTTAGGCACCTGCAAACTAAGTATTTCTGAACAACTTCAAACTTCTTCGACCGTGTCGACGAAATCCGCTTCGCCGGCATGTGGGCTCGTCCGGCCGTTATGACGGCTCTTGCGTATCAGCCCGATCAAGCGAACCCCGCGCTCGACAAACGGCCCCTGATCCTTGCGAAATCCGAATGCTTCGTAGAAACCGCGCAAGCTCACCGGCGCCAGCAAGCGGACACCGCGCCCGGGCCACCGCTCGCCCGCTGCCGCAAGCACCCGTGCAATCAGCGCCGCAGCCGTGCCGTCACCGCGCCGTAGCGGGCTCGTGAGGATCTTGTCCACCATGACCACGCCGGCCTCCGCCGGCCCCGCGCTGCCCTCGTGCAACCGCGCGTAGGCCATGACAGGCATCGGCCGCGAGATGTCATCGACTGCAAATACGTGGACGGACGTTTCATCGCGCCCGTCCGGGTCCAGATGCACATGGGACTGTTCGACAACGAACACAGCGCTTCGCGCCCGCAGGATCAAATACAGCTCCCGTGCGGTGATTTGCTCGAAGTCGAGTGCTTTCCAGTTCATGTGCCGGTCCTGCTCCAGATAACGCCGGCAACACCGGCTTGTTCGATGTTCATACCTTAAGTCGTTGACCACTTAACTTCCGTGCGGCATCGCACCGACGCAACCCCTTGCTAATCCGTTAAATACGGTCAACCGAACCGCAATCGGCGAATGACGAACTGCCGCGAGAAAGAGCCTGGAACCAAGAGCCAGAAACCCGCCCACACGGGACAAGACTCCAGGCTTCAAAACAAACGTGCGCCAGCTCGCCGATTGCATGACCAGTTCGGTTCCGGTCACGCGACCAAGCCGATATCAAGCGGCTGCGGCCGGTCCTAGGTGAAACACCTTTAGTGACGCTTCTTTGGGGGGCTATTACATGAAATCCGCACTGCGCCGCATCCTTACCGAATCTGCCCGGCTTGACGTTCCCGCTGACTCGCTCGCCGATGACGCCGACCTCTACGCCGCCGGCCTGTCGTCGCTTGCCACCGTTCATCTGATGCTCGCCGTTGAAGACGAGTTCGGTATCGAGATCCCCGACCGCATGCTCACGCGCCGCCTGTTTTCGTCGATCGACTCGCTCGCCGCCGCGGTGACCGAGCTGCAACAGGCGCAGGCCGCAGCATGAACGCCTCCACGGATGTCGCCGTCCTTGCAACAGTGAAGGCCGAAGAAGCCGCGGTCGCGGCAGCACAGATCGTGGAAGACGTCCGGCAAGCGTCGGCTGAGCCCGTATGGCTCGCCGCCACCCGCCGCGTGGCGCAAGTCGCTGCACTCCATGCCGCCGCGGTCGATCGCGACGCGCGTTTCCCGGTCGAAGCCTTCGAGGCCTTGCGCCGCGAGCGCCTGTTGTCCGCCATGATCCCCGCTTCACTCGGCGGCGCCGGCCTGACGCTTGCCGAAGTCGCGCGCATTTGTGAAACGCTGGGCCGTGCGTGTTCATCGACTGCAATGGTGTATGCGATGCATCAAAGCCAGGTGGCCTGCATCGTCGACCAGGGCAACGCGGTCCCGTGGCAACGCGAGATGATCGCGCGCCTGGTGGACGAGCAATGGCTGCTCGCCTCTGCAACGTCCGAAGAGACCATTGGCGGCAACATGCGCACCAGCGCCTGTGCGGTCGAACTGGTCGATGGCGCGTTCAGGATCGAGAAGCTCGCGCCGACCATCTCGTATGGCGAGCACGCTGACTGCATCCTGGTCACCGCGCGCCGCAGCCCGGAGGCCAGCGCCTCGGACCAGGTCCTGATCGTTGCCCCGCGCGACTCGCTCGTGCTGGAAAAGCGCGGCGGCTGGGACTCGCTCGGCATGCGCGGCACCTGCAGCGAAAGCTTCCGGCTCGTCGCCGTGGGCCACGCCGAGCAGATCCTGCCCGTGCCGTTCGCGCAGATCGCCGACCAGTCCATGCTGCCGGTCTCGCATACATTGTGGGCGTCGGTATGGATCGGCATTACCGCCGACGCCGTGAACCGCGCACACCAGTTCTTCCGTGCGCAGGCGCGTGGCAAGCCCGGTGCCTTGCCTCCTTCGGCGGGACGGCTCGCTGACGCGGTCGCGCAGTTGCGCATGATGCAGGCACGCCTGAAGGTCGCACTCGATGCCGCAACCGAAGCCTCGTCAGAGCGCATTGCGCGCGATGCACAGGAGGCTTGCGATTTCGATACGCCCCTGGGCGCGTCCCTGAGCCTTGCTTCGGACATGAACACGCTCAAGCTGAGCATCTCGTCCACTGCGCTGCAGGTCGTGCAGGAGACACTGATGATCTGTGGCATGGCGGGCTACAAGAACAACACCGATTACAGCGTCGGGCGTCATCTGCGCGATCTTTTCTCAGCACCGCTGATGATCAGCAACGACCGCATCCAATTAAACACGGCGAACCTGCTGCTTGCGCAGCGCACGCCGGCTACGGGGAGAATCTAGGACATGAACACGGTAACGGAACACGCGGCCATCGCAGCCGCCGATGCCCAACAAGCATCCGCCTACAACGCTTCGGATATCACGTTGCGGGATCGTTTGATTGAAGCAGGGATCCTGATCGACACGGGCGAAGACGGCTTGTATGGCCGCAGCCAGGTATTCGAGGACATCATCGACCGCCTCAACAACGCGATCACCTTGCTCGGCGCCGACCAGGAAGCTGAAGTGCTGCGCTTCCCGCCCGCCATGCGCCGCCACGACTTCGAGGACAGCGAATACCTGAAGAGCTTTCCCGATCTCGCCGGCACGATCCACTCGTTCCAGGGCAATGACCGGGGTCACCACCGGTTGCTGGAAGCGCTCGAAAAGACCGTGTCCGTAGGCGAGGAAGAACGCACCGACGAATGGATGGACCAGCAGAAACCGACCCGCCTGGTCCTGACACCGGCTGCCTGCTACCCCATCTACCCGACCGTCGCCAAGCGTGGCGCATTGGCTGAGGACGGTGCGACTGTCGACGTGTTTGCGTATTGCTTTCGCCATGAACCGTCCATTGATCCGGGCCGCATGCAGATGTTCCGGATGCGGGAATACGTACGCCTCGGCAGCCCGCAGCAAGTCATGGACTTCCGTCAGAAATGGATCGAGCGGGGTTCGCTGCTCGTGAAAATGCTCGGCCTGCCGTTCGAGATCGATCTCGCCAACGATCCGTTCTTCGGCCGCGGCGGCAAGATCGTGGCCGACAGCCAGCGCGCCCAGCAACTGAAATTCGAACTGCTGATTCCAGTTGCAACGCCTGACCGGCCGACCGCCTGCCTGTCGTTCAACTATCACATGGAACACTTCGGCGAGATCTGGAAGATCGCCCAGGCGAACGGTGAACTGGCGCATACCGCCTGCGTCGGTTTCGGCATGGAACGCACGACGCTTGCCCTCTTCCGCCATCATGGCCTCGATGTCAAAGCGTGGCCGGCCGACGTGCGCGAGTTCCTCTGGGGGGATACGCAGTCGCGTATCAGCGCCGGGCTCGAGGCACTCTCATGACCGCCGTCCATAGCAGCGGCGCAACGGATTCCAGCCGCGAGCGCGCCCGAGTCGTGCAACTGCACCCGTCCAACATGCGCGTGCGCAAGCACCAGTCGCACTCGCTGCATCAGGGCGAACGGGTCTGGGCGGAAACCAATTGCTACGTGGATCTGTGGATCGAGTTGTTGCACGGCTATGGACTCGACCCGCGCGCAGCGCTTGCGTTTACGGTCACGCAGGACTTCGAGGGCGACCAGTTCACCTTCTTCAAGTTTCCGCTGGAAGACCTCGACAAGCTCTACGGTCTGCAGGTCCAGGAACTGGCCATCTACGATTCACTGGAAGACCGTGTGCGCACGCAGACCCAGCGCGGCCATACGGTGCTGGCTGAAGTCGATGCGTTCTACCTGCCCGACACGCGCGCAACGTCGTACCGGCGCGACCACACGAAGACGACCATCGGCGTGGATTACATCGATCCGCGCTCGCGCAGGCTTGGCTATTTCCACAACACAGGTTACTTCGTGCTGGACGGCGAGGACTATGAGGGCGTGTTTCGCCGGCTGCCGGAACTTGATGGCCGCCCCGAGCTCCTGTTTCCGTACGTGGAGTTCTGCAAGCGCGCACGGCCGCCGCTGAGCGGCACGGCACTGGCGGAAGCATCGGCGGATCTGCTCGTGGCGCATTTGCAGCGGCGTCCGGCGCGCAATCCGATCTCGCAATGGCGGGCGGCTTTCCCCGAGCACCTGGAAATGCTGTTCGAGCGCGGTTCGGACCATTTCCACCTGTACACCTTCAACCTCATGCGGCAACTCGGCTCGAACTTCGAGTTCCTGTCGAGATACCTCGTCTGGATGCGCGAGCGTGGATTCGCCATCCCCGACGAGATGCCGACCGCCGCGCAACGCATCGCGACCGAGTCGATGGTGATGCAGTTCCGGCTGGTGCGGGCGATTGCACGTGGACGGCGCGATCCCTGTCATGAGTGTTTCGATGTGCTGGAAGAGTCCTACGACAAAATCGTGGAGCCGCTTGCCGCACTGATCCGCTAGGGAATGGTTGGAACGGTCGCCGATCACTGGCCCCGTCCCGTTCGGCCGGACTTAAAGTTTTAGCCCGGCCGGCCGAAAACAAGGTAGCAGCGACGCGTCCAGAGCCGCGCGCCGGCTACACGCTATAAGAGTGGGTCGCCTCGACGCCACGTTACAACGCCATTCGAGGAAACCGCCATGAGCGTCCCGTCGCCCGCGCCCGGTGTTTCGCCATCCGCTTACTTTCCGCGCCTGTTGTCGGAGGGCTGGGAATGCGTCACCACGCGTGCCGGCGCCTATGCCACGCCCGCGGCGCTTAGTGCTGAAGGATGGCTTGCCGCACCCGTGCCCGGCACGGTTGCATCGGCGTGGCGAGAAGCCGGCAAGCTCGATCTGGAAAATCCGCCGGCATTCGCTTTTGATGACCACTGGTATCGACTGGTCCTATCCGAAAAAGGGCTGCGCCGGCTGCGCATGCACGGACTTGCAACACTTTCGGAAGTCTGGCTCGACGATACAAAACTGCTCGATTCCGATTCGATGTTCGTCGCGCACGATCTCGACCTGCATCTCAATGGCAACGCCACGCTCTATCTCTGCTTCCGCTCGCTGAGCGCCGCGCTTGGCGCCAAACGTACCCGCGCGCGCTGGCGGCCGAGGCTTGCGCAGCCGGCCACGCTGCGCAACGTGCGCACAACCCTGCTTGGCCACATGCCCGGCTGGTGCCCGCCGATCCAGGCGGCAGGCCCATGGCGGCCGGTCGAATTACTCGGGGAATCGGCCACGTCGATCGATCGCGTGGAGCTGTATTCGAGCCTCGATGGCGACGACGGCCTGATTCACCTGACGCTCCGGTTTGTCCATCCGCAACACGAACAGACCGGGCGGCTTGTTTGCAACAATGCGTCGATAACGCTGCAATGGCGCGATGCGCAAACGCTTGCGGGCACGTTGCGGGTTCCGGATGCGCCGCGCTGGTGGCCGCATACGCACGGTGAGCCGGCGTTGCATCGCGTCGCGCTCGAATTTGCCGGCCATGAAGTGATCGAGCTTGGGCGGATCGGCTTCAGGGAACTGCGCGTAGACCGCGGCCCGGAGGGCGACGGCTTCCAGTTGGTGGTAAACGGCGTGCCAATATTTGCGCGCGGCGCATGCTGGACGCAGGCGGATCTCGTGTCGCTCAGCGGGTCGCGTGAACAGGCGCAAACGTTTTTCCAGCTCGCCCGCGACGCCGGCATGAACCTCTTGCGAGTGGGCGGCACGATGCTCTACGAGTCCGATGCGTTCTATGGATTGGCGGATGAATACGGTGTTTTGATCTGGCAAGATTTTGCATTTGCGAATTTCGACTATCCGACGGATGCAGCCTTCACGGCCAGTGTCCAGCTGGAAGCCGAACAATTCCTGTCGCGCACGCGGCGCTTCGCATCGCTTGGCGTTCTATGCGGCGGCAGTGAAGCCGACCAGCAAGGGGCCATGCTTGGCCTGCCGCCCGAGTTGCGCGCGCAAACGTTATTCACGCATCAGTTGCCGTCGATCGTGGCCGCGTTGCGTCCTGATGTCCCTTACGTGATGAACTCGCCGAGCGTGCCCACAAGTGAGGCCGGCGCCACCGCGTGGCCGTTCGCCGCGCGCGCGGGCGTCACGCATTACTACGGCGTGGGCGCTTACCAGCGGCCGCTCGAAGACGCGCGTCGTGCGAGTGTCCGGTTCGCCAGCGAATGCCTGGCGTTCGCCAACGTCCCCGACGATGTCGCCCTCAACGCCGTGCCGCTTGCATCGAAGCCGCATGAGCCGCGCTGGAAAGCCGCCGTGCCGCGAGACCCCGGCGCCGGCTGGGACTTCGACGACGTGCGCGAGTACTACCTGCGTACGCTCTACCAGGTCGATCCCGCCCGCCTTCGATACGAAGACCCCGAGCGTTATCTCGACTTGTCGCGCGCGGTCGTGGCCGAGGTCATGACCGAGGTCTTCTCGGAATGGCGCCGTCATGGCTCGTCGTGCGCTGGAGGAATTGTCTGGCAGTTGCAGGACCTGCGTCCGGGCGCTGGCTGGGGCGTAATTGATGCCCTGGGAGCGCCCAAAAGCGCCTGGCACGGTCTCGCGCAGGTTTTGCGCCCCGTAGCAGCCATCATCACCGACGAGGGCCTTGACGGCCTCGATGTGCATTTGATCAACGAAACCGCGGTAGCTATCGAAGCTCATCTCGAACTCGTGTGTCTTCGTGACGGCGTAACGAAAGTGGCCAGCGCGTCGAAAGACGTAACACTCGCCGCGCGCAGCACGGCGCGCGTCGCGGCTTCAGACCTGCTCGGCCAGTTCTTCGACTTCACCTACGCGTATAGATTCGGTCCGCGCGCCCACGACGCCACCGTGATTACCTTGCGTGACAAGTCCAGCGGTGCCGTGTTGTCCGAAGCATTCCACTTCCCCGAACGTGCCTGCACGCAGCACCACGATCTCGGACTCGAGGTTCGCGTGGAGCAAACCAGCGACGAGAACTGGACGCTGGTAGTGAGCGCCAAACGTTTGGCACGCTGGGTTCATATCGTCGATCCGCACTATCGCGCAACGCTCGACTGGTTCCATCTTCCACCCGGCCGCGAGCGTCATATCGCGCTGATTGCTCGCCGGTGCAACACTTCTCATCCGCCAAAAGGCGAGGTTCGTGCACTCAACGCAACGTTTTCAATTCAATACTAGCGTACCTAACGGGCCACGCTGAGCAAGGCGGCATGTGTTCCATCAGGCTGTACAAGCTTGTCAAGCGGTCCTGCGAAGCAACTGCGTTCGCTAGCACACGAAGTTGATGGAACAGTTCTGAATCAATTTTAAAACAACCGACGAATGGTCACTCAACCCCTCGATGCATCAATCGCCGGGGTCGCTTTGCACATGCCGAAAAAAACTCGCATGGGCCACCAGCAAGGCATTGCGCAGACGAAAGCGTGCGCTGCATCAATCGCATCATTAGAGCCTGTCCACTAACGCCATGTTCAAGAGTGAAACAAAAATATCCATCTGCTGATTCGCGCTCATCGCGCTTGAAGCACGACGCCATGATGGCATTGAGAAAACGCATTGCTGGCACGGTCCTCGCTAAATGAGTCTCGCAGCACCGGCACCGTCGAAAAACAAATTCAACTAAACGACGATGCCGGGTTGCTTACGGGGCTGGTCGCGACACGTTTCGATGGATGCCGTCAGATGCATCCACGATACGAATCGCTGACCGGTAAATAACAAGTAAGGCGCAATGCGCAAAGTTACGAGAGAAGAACATCATGCTGACCCTTCAGTCCGACCTGCACGGCAATCATCTGTTGGGTGCGCTTCCCGCGCACGAATGGCAAGCACTTACCCCGCATCTTGAACTGGTTCAACTTCGCACCGACCAGTTGCTGTGCGATTCGGGACAACGCATTCATCACGTGTATTTCCCCACCACCGCCATCATCTCCCTGCTGCACACGATGGAAGACGGCGGTTCGGTAGAGATCGCAGCAGTCGGCCGCGAAGGCATGACCGGGGTGCCGGTACTGACTGGCGGCGAAACCATGCCGACGCGTGTCCAGGTGCAATGCCCGGGTTTCGCTTATCGCATGAGCGCCTCCGCACTGCGTGAACAGTTTGGCCGCTCGGACTTTCTGCGCCGCCTGATGCTGCTGTACATGCAAGCCCTCCTCACGCAAGTTGCGCAAACGGCAGCATGCAATCGCCACCACTCGCTCAACAAGCAACTGTGCCGCTGGCTCCTCATCGAAATAGATCGCACCACGTCGAACCAGTTGCAAGTCACGCAGCAGTTGATTGCGGACATGCTCGGCGTGCGTCGTGAAGGCGTGACGGAAGCCGCAGGCAAGCTTCACGACGCCGGCCTGATCCATCACAGCCGGGGCTGTATCAAGGTCCTGGATCGCGAAGGCCTCGAGTCGCGTGCATGCGAATGCTACGGCATCGTCAAGCGCGAATTCGACCGGCTGCTGCCGCGTCTGCATCAGGCTGAAGCGGTTCACTGAACGCGGGACATGGTGCAGTGAAGGAGCCAGGCCATGGCCTCAAGCGTGCGGCGCTTTGTCTCGATGCGACCCTTGGGCGCTATTGGCGAATCGGCCTCGTGGTTCGGAGTAGCTGGAGCGTCTGGATGGACATCAGGCAGGGTGGAATTTCCCGTATCGCAAAAGCCCGCGCAACGGATTCTCCGGCAACTGTTCACCTCCATCCCGGCCGACCGCGTACCCGCCCCTTCCTGCAATCGTGAGCGTTCGACTTTGCATCGACCTGTAGTAGCACGTCCGCATTCGTTGCAGACGTTTTAAATATTTCTTCTTCCAAGTCGCGCATGCTGAATTGCCGATTATCCGAAGAGCATTTGAATTGAAGAACATTTGAATTGAAGAGCTGGGCACCTGGTCCCATGCAAGAAGTATTTGTGTGAAGTAAGACCCGGACGTGCGCAAGCGCACTTACCGACCCTGCCGAAAACGCCACGATGTCATATCGAACAGCCAGATGCGCCTCTGCCTTGACCTTCACGGAAGGCAAGTCCGAGTAGCCCGGACGATATAAGTGGTAAGCAGAAATAAAGCCGAGCTGTAGAGAAACATAGTCAATACAGATTTTTTTCGAAGGTACGTGGTTCTCCTGCCGCGGGCCTTTCAACCTGTGGTTCTTCCTGTGTGAACACCCGCCCGATAGTCAGGCGGGGAGCGTTAGCTGTTGTCTCGAGTGGTTGCCGCGATGGGTGGACCGGGGAAGAAACCCAGTCGCGAGCAAAACCGGGACGGAGCTGCAAAGGCGCTCATGTCATGCACGGGAAGCACCCTTTACGCGCACTGCGCGGTGACGGGCAGGAGACTTTGCGCTGAGGGAATTTCGGCGTATCCGTAACGCGAGGACCACTAATATGAACATCAAACTACTCGTATCACTGCTGGTTGGCGCGACCTTCACAGCATCGCTTACCGGTTGCGCTATTGCACCCGGACCGTTTCTCGATACCGACCGGCTGGACCAGACACCATCACCGGAAAGCGTCGCCCAGGCCAACGTGAAGTATCACGTCCAGCCTATCGACGTCATGTACTTCGAGACCCATCCGCGCATGAGCGAAGCAACGCTTGCGAGCGTATGTCCGCTGACCTGCCTCACCAAGGACACACGCAAGCTGTACGCGTATCACATTGGTGTGAATGACCAGATCAGCGTTACGGTATGGGACCACCCCGAATTCAGCTCCTCCGGCATCTCGGCGAGCACGGGCGCAGCGGGTATCCCGCCGTTGCCCGCGGCAACCCTCGGCGGCACAGCAGCGAGCGGCGGCGCGGCCGTTGGCGCAGCAGGCGGCACGGGTGGCACGAACGCTCCGGAAGCCGGCGGTGTGACCGTGCGCGTAGCTAACGACGGCACGATCTTCTTTCCGCGCGTAGGCCGTGTACAGGCAGTTGGCAAGACCGCACAGGAACTGCAGGAAACCCTGACCAAGAGTCTTTCGAAGACCATTCGCAATCCACAGCTCGACGTGCGCATAACCGGCTTCTACAGCAAGCAGGTCCAGGTCACCGGTGACTTGAAGCAGCCTTCGTCGCAGCCGATCACCGACGTGCCGTTGTCCATCATCGACGCGATCAACCGCTCGGGTGGCGCGAATGCTGATGCCGACCTGCAGAACGTCGGCATCACGCGCGATGGTCATCGCTACGCAGTCGATGTCGCCGCCCTGCTCGATCGCGGCGACATCCAGCAGAACGTGTTGCTGCAGGATGACGACATCATCGATATACCGGATCGCACCAAGAGCCGTGTGTTCGTGCTTGGCGAAGTGACCAAACCGCAGACCGTGCCGATGAACCGTGGTCATCTGACGCTGGCCGACGCGCTCGCCAATGCGAACAGCATTGATCCTCACTCTGCCGATCCGCGCATGATCTACGTGATCCGTGGCTCGGACCAGCAGTTCGCGAAGGGCGGCATGCTCAAGACGTCGGCCATTACCTCTGCAGATGGAAGCGTGGCGGCGGCGGCAAGGCCGCTTGATCTGAACGTGTACAAACTGGACATGACGCAGGTGGATGCGTTGATGCTGATGACGCAATTCGACTTGCATCCGCGCGACGTGATCTATGTGCAGGTTGCCAGCGCCGCTCGTTTCAATCGCGTGCTCGAGCAGATCTCGCCGACCATCCAGACCCTGTTCTACACCATACAAACCACCCGCTGACACGAGTGTCACTTGTTACGCCTGGAGTGCGACATGAGTACTTATGAAATGCTGGAGCATTCGCCTACACCGTCCAAGGACGAAGAGTTCGTCCTGCGTGATCTGGTGCGGATGATTGTCGACCAGATCTGGTGGGTGCTGGGCATCTCGCTCAGTATCCTGCTGGCTGCCATCCTGTATGCGAAGCTGTCAACGCCGGTCTATTCCGCAGACGCGCTGGTGCAGGTCGAAACGCCCAGCCCCAATGCGCCAAACAGCGCGCAGGCATCGCTTGCCGCGGCGCTGATGCCGAGTGCTGGTTCACTGCATGCGGACGCCGAGATCGAGATCATCAAGAGCCGTGCGGTGATCGACCCGGTGGTTGAGCAGTTCAAGCTGAACTTCGGCACGTCCTCGAATGTCATGCCGGTGATTGGCCGGGTAACGTCGCTGTTCGCGCATAAGGGCCGTCCCCTGCCTGCCCTGTTCGGTTTCGATTCGTATGCCTGGGGTGGAGAAGAGTTCAAGGTGGACTCGGTGGACGTGCCGACCATCTTGCAGGATCAGCGCCTTACGTTGCGTGCGCTGGGTGAAGGCCGCTTCGAGTTGCTCGATGCGGAGAATCACGAACTGCTCCAGGGCCACGCCGGTTCCCTCGCGACGGGTAGCGGTGTCACGCTGATGGTGAGCCAGCTGGTTGCGCGACCCGGCACGGAGTTCTACGTCACGCGTGCCTCGCAGCTCGAAGCCGTGCAGGCTTTTGGCGCCGGCCTGCAGGTCGGTGAGAAAGGCAAGGACACGGGCATTGTGCAGATTTCGTATAGCGGCGCGCAGCCGATCTTCATTACGGAAGTGGCAAATGCGGTAGCCGCTTCCTATTTGAAGCAACGTACGGAGCGGGCACAGGAAGAAGCGAACCGCATGCTGACCTTCCTGAACAACGAACTGCCGCGAGTGCGCGGCGAGTTGCGTGCCAGTGAAACCGCGTTGGCGCAATACCAGACCGCTGCCGGTTCGTTCCAGCCTACGCAGGAAGCGCAGACGTATTTGTCCGGTGGACTTGACTATGAACGCCAGATCGCGGCACTGCGGATGCAGCGTGTTCAACTGCTGCAGCGCTTTACCGATGGCGCCGACGAAGTTCGTGCAATCGATGCGCAACTTGCCGCGCTCAATGTAGAGAAGTCGCGCTTCGAGAATCAGTTCAAGACGTTGCCGGGCTCGGAGCGTCAGGCTGTTTCGCTGCAACGTGAGGCGAAGGTCAACTCCGAAATCTATGTTGCCTTGCTGAACAAGACACAGGAATTGTCGATCAGCCGCGCGGGGACGGTGGGCAATGTGCATATCATCGATATGGCGCTCGTGCCCTCGCAGCCGGTCAAGCCCAAGGCAGCGTTGATCATTGCCGCGGGTGGTTTGCTTGGTGTGATCGCGGGTGTTGTGTTTGCTTTTGTGCGACGCGCGTTTTTTGCCGGTGTGGATGATCCGGATCTGGTTGAACGCCGCTTCAACCTGCCGATCTTCGGCGCCATTCCGTTCAGTGCCGAGCAAGCCCGGCTGGACCGTGTGCGGCTTGATCGTCCGGTTGCGTTGCCCGCAGCGAAGGGGACGGCGAATGGCGCCAGGCGTTTGGGCACGCAGTCGGTGGGCGACGGAGTGAATTTGACGCCGGCCCTTACTGCGAAGAAGCAGGTGGCAATGGCGATGCAGAACGCGACTGTATTGCCGGCTTCACGCAGTGCCACGCAGCCTTTGCTTTCGACGACACATCCGTTTGATACATCAATTGAGGGGCTTCGCGGGCTTCGGGCGACGTTGCAGTTCGCGCTTGTTGATGCGCCTAATCGGGTGATTGCGATTACGAGTCCGGCGCCGTCGGATGGCAAGAGCTTCTTGTCTGCCAATCTTGCTGCGCTGTTGGCTGAGTCCGGCAAGCGGGTACTTCTTATCGATGCGGATTTGCGTCGTGGACGACTGGCTCAGTATCTGGGGCGGTCATCGCACGGCGGGCTTACTGAGCTGCTTACCGGGCAGACCGACTTCGAGATGGCTGCTCGTGAAACGGGCGTGCATGGGTTGCACTTTATTGGTTCGGGTGCTCATCCGCCTAACCCGTCGGAGATTCTGACGTCGGCACGGTTTGCTTCGCTGCTGCAGGCTTTTGAGAAGCAGTTTGACCTGGTTATTGTTGATACACCGCCATTGCTTGCTGTGCCGGATGCGGCTGTCATTGCCAGTTTGGCTGGATCTACTGTGCTGGTCATGCGTTCGGGTGCTCACTCGGAAAAGAATATTGCTGATTCGCTGAAGAAACTCAAGCGAGCTCATGCGAGGGTTGTGGGTGGGGTGTTGAATGCGATGCCAGCCAGGAGCGGTGGACGTAAGGGCACTTATGATTATGCCTACGCCTATACATATACGAGCGATCCGCTGACTGCCGATGTCCAGCATTGAGGGATTTCTGGGGGGAGATGTTTTGCTTGTTGTGAGATGAGATAGCCAGTTAGGCTGCCAGTGTTTTCGACGCCCGCGCAAGCGGGCGTTTTCAATTGGTTTTTCGCTCACCAATTGGGGGTTCGCTCGCGCCGGTGGACGGGGTTGGGGTTTTTGGCGGACTTAGGTTAGTGGTCGGGGTGTATGCCGCGGTGCCAGGTTCTGGGGTTAGCGGTCGGAGTTAATGCCGGGTTGCCAGGTTCCAGCGTTAGCGGTTCTGAGTCAGTGCCGGGTTGCTGCTTTTGAGGTTAGCGGTCTGCCTGAGTGAGCTGTTTTCTTTATCACTATTAGCCAATGTGCGTGGCGGCACGGGAACTGTCAGTATTTTTGTGTGCAAGGCGTTAAAGACCGGCTTCGCAGCAGGCCAGAATAAAACGTTATGAGCTTG